>NZ_JBNDMP010000002.1:0-877867 GCF_050436645.1 Paraburkholderia sp. GAS33 | reverse complement strand
TTACCCGTTTATTGCGTTTCGCTACGGTCATCGTCGCTCCTGTTACTGGCAGTCTCCTGCCAAATGACCGTTTACACAAAACTATTTACACCCTCGCCGCCTGCGGCGCCCCGGTTTGGCGGTTAACCCAAACCAGGGCGCCGCAGGCACAACAACCAGCCGAAGGCAAAAACCAAACCTACCCCCGAACCTTATAATGACGGACAAACCGCCGCCGACCCCTGGAAAATGCCCGAACTCCTCAGTAACCTGAACCCCGAACAACACGCAGCGGTAACACTGCCAAACGAACCGGCACTGATTCTGGCCGGCGCGGGCAGCGGCAAAACCCGCGTCCTCATCACGCGAATCGCGTGGCTCATCCAGCAAGGCCTGGCGTCGCCCGCAACCATCCTCGCAGTGACGTTCACCAACAAGGCCGCCCGCGAAATGATGGCGCGCCTGCAAGCGCTCCTGCCCATCGACACCAGAGGCATGTGGATCGGTACCTTCCACGGCCTCTGCAACCGAATGCTGCGCGCTCACCATCGCGATGCCGCGTTGCCCGCTACCTTCCAGATTCTCGATACCGCCGACCAGCTCTCCGCGATCAAGCGTCTGATGAAGGGCCTGAACATCGACGATGAAAAGTACCCGGCGAAGAATCTCCAGTACTTCATCAACAACGCGAAAGAGCAGGGCCTGCGCCCCAAAGACGTCGACGCTACCGATAACTTCAACCGCAAATTCGTCGAGCTCTACGAGGCCTACGACCAGCAGTGCCAGCGCGAAGGTGTCGTCGATTTCCCCGAACTGTTGCTGCGCTGCTTCGAACTGCTCGCCCACAATCCGCCGCTGCGTGCTCACTATCAGGCGCGCTTCCGGCACGTCCTCGTCGACGAGTTTCAGGACACCAACAAGCTCCAGTATGCGTGGCTCAAGCTGCTCGCCGGGCAGACCAATTCGATCTTCGCCGTTGGTGACGACGATCAGTCTATCTACGCGTTTCGCGGTGCAAATGTCGGCAACATGCGCGACTTCGAACAGGAGTTCAATGTCCAGCATCTGATCAAGCTCGAGCAGAACTATCGCTCGCACGGCCACATCCTCGATGCGGCCAATCAGTTGATCGCCAATAACTCGCGGCGTCTGGGCAAGAATCTGCGCACCGATGCGGGCCACGGCGAGCCGGTGCGCGTCTATGAGGCCGCCACCGATACCCAGGAAGCCGGCTGGATCGTCGAGGAAATCAAGGCGCTCATCAGCACCGGCACCTCGCGTAGCGAAGTCGCCGTGCTGTACCGGAGCAACGCGCAGTCGCGCACCATCGAACATACGCTGGTGAACGCGGGTATCGCCTACCGGGTGTATGGCGGCCTGCGCTTCTTCGAACGTCAGGAAATCAAGCATGCGCTCGCCTATCTGCGTCTGATCGACAATCCCAACGACGACACCGCGTTTTCCCGCGTCGTCAACTTTCCGACTCGTGGCATCGGGGCGCGCTCGATCGAGCAGCTCGCGGACGCCGCGCGTCTCTACAACTGCTCGATGGCCGCGGCGGTTCCGTACGTCGCCGGCAAGGCAGGGTCAAGTCTCGCCAGCTTCGCCAATCTGGTCGGCAAGATGCGCGCGGAAACGCAGCAGATGAGCCTGCCGGAAACGGTCGAATATGTCGTGCGCGCGAGCGGTCTGTCGGAGTTCTATCAGACCGAGCGCGAAGGTCAGGACCGCCTCGAAAACTTGCAGGAACTGGTCAACGCGGCCGCAGCGTTCGTCAGTGAAGAAGGCTACGGTCTCGATACGCCGGCGCGCTCCATTCCGTTGCGTCCGGGTGCGACGTCCGCGCCGGAGCTCGTGGCGGAAACGGACGACCCCAATATCGTCGTCCTCGATGCGCCGGACGTCACCGACCCCGCGCAAAACCCCGACACGATGACGCCGCTCGCCGGCTTCCTGTCGCACGCGTCGCTGGAGGCGGGCGACAACCAGGCGCAGGCGGGCCAAGAAGCCGTGCAGTTGATGACGGTCCACGCGGCCAAGGGCCTCGAGTTTACCGCGGTGTTCATCACGGGCCTTGAAGAAGGCCTGTTCCCGCACGAGAACAGCGCGATGGAAACCGACGGCCTCGAAGAGGAGCGCCGTCTGATGTACGTTGCGATTACGCGTGCGAAGGAGCGGTTGTACCTGTCGTTCGCGCAGAGCCGGATGCTGCATGGCCAGACGCGCTACAACATCCGCTCGCGTTTCTTCGACGAGTTGCCGCAGGAAACGCTCAAGTGGCTCACGCCCAAGGTCGAGGCGGGTTCGCGCTGGGGTGGCCGCTCCGATAACGCCGGCTATGGCCGCGACTGGTTTGCGCGGCCGGGTTACACGGGCCCGTCGTCTTCGACCTCGGCGCCGCTGCCGGCTTTCGCCAATGAAACGCGCGCGGCCGAAAGCGGTTTCCGGGTCGGCCAGCAGGTGTTTCACACCAAGTTTGGCGAAGGCACGATCATCGCGCTCGAAGGCGGTGGTGCCGATGCGAAAGCGCAGGTCAAGTTCAAGCGGCACGGCGAAAAGTGGCTGGCACTCGCCGTCGCCAAACTGCAGGCGGTCGAATGAGCACGGCGCAAACCGGAGCGGCGGGCGGTCGTCGTCCGCTCGGGGTAATGGCGGCGTTGCCGCAGGAACTCGGTGATCTGGTCGAGGCGATGCGGGCGGAGTCTGGTGTCCGTACGGTCACGCACGGGCGCCGCGACTATCACCTCGGCACTGTGCATGGCGCGCCTTGTGTCGTGACGCTGGCGCGGATCGGCAAGGTGGCCGCCGCAGCAACGGTCAGCGCACTGATTCATGCGTTCGATGTCGAAGCGGTGGTGTTTACTGGTGTCGCTGGCGGCGTGGGGCGTGAAGTGCGGATTGGCGATGTGGTTGTCGCCGATACTCTGGTGCAACACGATCTGGATGCGTCACCGTTGTTTCCGCGTTTCGAGGTGCCATTGCTCGGCATCGCGCGGTTCGCTGCGGATCAGGTGCTGGCGGATCAACTCGCGGCGGCGACTGAACGTTTTGTCGCGGAAGAGGGCGAGGCGGTCGCGACACGCTTCGGCACGCAACTGCCGCAGGTGCACCGGGGCCTCATCATCAGCGGCGATCAGTTCGTCGCCAGCGCGGCGGCCGTCGAGGCGCTGCGCGAGGCATTGCCGGATGCGCTCGCGGTCGAGATGGAAGGCGCAGCGATCGCGCAGGTCTGTCACGAGTACGGCGTGCCGTGTGCGATCGTGCGCACGGTGTCCGATACGGCGGACGCCCATGCACCCGCGTCGTTTGCTACGTTTTTGACGGAGATCGCCGGGACCTACTCGAACGGTATTCTCAAGCGGTTCTTGCAGGCGCGCGTTTAGGCCTTCCCACCCGCGCCCGCCGCCAGCGCGTCGCGCACCTGCTGCAATGCGCTCGCATCCTCGATAGTCGGCAGGTCGCCCGGATCGCGGCCTTCCGCCAGCGCCGAGATCGCGCGGCGCAGCAGCTTGCCTGAACGCGTCTTCGGCAGCATCGCTACGAAATGCACCCGCGCCGGCCGCGCAATGGCGCCGAGTTGGCGGTCGACCGTCGAAACCAGCTCGGCCTCGAGTTTCAGGCGCGCTTTGTCCGCCGCATAGCGGTCCGCATCGCGCAACACGACGAACGCCAGCGCCACCTGGCCCTTCAGCGGATCCGCAACACCCACCACCGCGACCTCGGCCACGGCCTTATGGCTCGAGATCGCTTCCTCGATCTCCCGCGTGCCGAGCCGGTGACCCGCGACGTTGATCACGTCGTCGGTGCGCCCGAGGATCGTCACGTAGCCATCGTCATCCTGAATGCCCCAGTCGAAGGTCGAATAGAGCTGCTGGTCCGGCACGCTCGACCAGTACGTACTGACGAAACGCCGGTCGTCTCCCCACACCGTCGACATGCAACCTGGTGGCAGCGGATAGCCGAGCGTGATGACGCCTTTCTCGCCTGTTGCGCAGACGTCGCCGGTCTGCTCGTTGCGCAGCGTCAGGTTGTAGCCGTACACCGGCACGCCGGGCGAACCGAGCTTCGGCGGTAACGCCTCGACGCCGCGCTGGATGGCGAGCATCGGCCAGCCGGTCTCGGTTTGCCAATAGTTGTCGACCACTGGTTTGCCGAGCGCGTCGGAGATCCACGAGGCCGTGGGTTCGTCGAGCGGCTCGCCGGCCAGAAACAGCGTGCGCAGGCTCGACAGGTCGTACTTCTTCAGCAGTGCCGGGTCCTGCTTCTTGAGCACGCGCAAGCCGGTCGGCGCGGTGAACATCAGGTTGATCCGATGCTGTTCGACAAGCCGCCACCAGATGCCACCGTCCGGGCGGATCGGCGTGCCTTCGTACATGACCGTAGTCAGGCCCGCGATCAACGGTGCATAAATGATGTAGCTGTGGCCGACCACCCAGCCAATGTCCGAAGCGGTGAACATCGTGTCGCCCGCGCGCCCCTCGTAGATGTATTCCATGGATGCCGCCAGCGCCACCGCATAGCCGCCCACGTCGCGCACGACGCCTTTCGGACGGCCGGTGGTGCCCGACGTGTACAGCACGTACGAGGGCTCGTTCGACTCCAGCCACTCGCATGGCACATGCGCGTCGAAAAACTGCTCGCGCAGCGGCTCGTAGTCGACGAGGTAGCTGGCGTTCAGACGCTCCGGTGCAAGCTGCCGGTCGATCCGCAGCACATGCGGCGGCTTGTGCTGCGCGCGGGCGAGCGCTTCGTCGACGAGCGGCGTGTAGTCGATCACCTTGCCGCCGCGCGCGCCGGCGTCGGCGGTCACGATCAGCGCCGGGGTTGCATCGTCGATGCGCGCTGCGAGACTCGGCGCCGCAAAACCGCCAAACACGACAGAGTGAATCGCGCCGAGCCGGGCGCAGGCGAGCATCGCGAACACCGCTTCGGGGATCATCGGCAGATAGATCAGCACGCGATCGCCACGCTTGACGCCGAGCGAGCGCATCACCGCGGCCATGCGGTTGATTTCGGCGTATAGCTCCGCGTACGTGTAGCGCCGCTCGATGCCGGTTTCCGTCGAGACATAGACGAGCGCATTCTGCTGGGCGCGTTCGGCGAGATGCCGGTCCACCGCGTTATGGCACAGGTTGGTCCGGCCGCCGACGAACCAGCGCGCAAACGGCGGATTCGAGCGGTCGAGCACCATCTCGAACGGCGTCTCCCAATGGATGCGCCGCGCTTCATCGCGCCAGAAGTCTTCAGGGGCTTCGATGGAACGGCGGTGGAACTCGCGGTAACGGGTCATCGGCGGCGATCCTTCCTGCGATATGTTGTGAGCGAGCGTGACGGTGCGTGTCCGCACAGCATAGAGCAGGCGTGCAGGCGCGGACAACGCGGGTTCACCATAGGCACGGTGTTAGCAAACCCGATGCCTCGATCGCAATGGTGTTTTAGCCGGCTCGGCCCGCAAAACGAAAAAAGGCGCCGCAGCGCCTTTCTCCGTCCATCCTCACGTCGCACGAAACTCACGCCTTCGCGCGTTTTCCCTCGACATCGGGCAGGAACACCGTCAGCACGCCGATCAGCGGCAGGAACGAGCAGACCTTGTACACATAAGCGATGCTGGTCGCGTCGGCCAGTTGGCCGAGCACTGCCGCGCCGATCCCGCCCATGCCGAACGCAAAGCCGAAGAACAGCCCCGCGACCATCCCGACCTTGCCTGGAATCAGTTCCTGCGCGTAGACGAGGATCGCCGAGAACGCCGACGCCAGCACCACGCCGATCACGACCGTGAGGACGCCGGTCCAGAACAGGTTGGCATACGGCATCAGCAGCGTGAACGGCGCGACGCCGAGGATCGACACCCAGATCACGTACTTGCGGCCAATCCGGTCACCCACCGGACCGCCGATGATCGTGCCCGCCGCGACCGCCGCGAGGAACACAAACAGGTGGATCTGCGCGGCCTGGACCGGCAGATGGAACTTGTCGATCAGATAGAACGTGAAGTAGCTGTTGATGCTGGCGAGATAGAAGTACTTCGAGAACACCAGCAGCATCAGCACGCTCATGGCGAACAGCACCTTGTTGCGCGACAGCGTCGCATGGCCGGCCTGCGCGCCCTTGGCCTTTTTGGTGGCCGGATGACGCTTGTACCAGCGGCCGATCTGCGTAAGCACGACGATCGCGACCAGTGCCGCCACCGAGACCCATGCAATGCTGCGCTGGCCGTGCGGAATGATGATCAGTGCGGCGAGCAGCGGTCCGAGCGACGAGCCGGCGTTGCCGCCCACCTGGAACAGCGACTGCGCGAGACCGTGCTGGCCACCCGAGGCCATCCGCGCGACTCGCGACGACTCCGGATGGAACACCGACGAACCGCAGCCGACGAGTGCCGCGGCCACCAGCAGAATGCCGAAATTCGGCGCTACCGACATCAGCAGCAGGCCGGCCAGCGTAAAGCCCATGCCGACAGGCAGGGAATACGGCTTCGGATGTTTGTCGGTGTAGATGCCGATCAGCGGCTGCAGCAGCGACGCCGTGATCTGGTAGGTCAGCGTGATCAGGCCGATCTGCCCAAACGACAGCGAAAAGTTGTCCTTCAGCATCGGATAGATCGCGAGGATCAGCGACTGGATCATGTCGTTGATCAGATGCGAGAAGCTGATTGCGCCGAGCACCGAGTACACGGTGCGTTGGGCCTTGACGGCCAGAGGGACAGCGGCGGGGATGCTTGAACCGCCAGCGAGGGCGTTTTTATCGAGGCTCGTTTCCATGCGCGTGAGAGAGGGGAGAAAGTGAGCGGGCCGGATCCGCTGGGTGACGATACCGTCTGCGCCATATCGTCACACTACGGGGAACTATCTGACGTTTCATGAAGTGTAATGTGGCTTGCATGAAATGTTCGGACAAGTTTTGTCGCGAATCAGACATCGAACGACGTAATGCTGGCACCACGGTGGGGCGATCTGCCGTGCGTCGGTCACAAAGACCGACCATTTGCAATGTTTCGGTGCGTTCTGTCAGGGGGAATTTTGGCTGTGTATAAAGCCGTCGCTGGCACGCTGTTCACATAGTGGACGCGCATTGGGGGCGGAACACTGCACGACGGCGGCTCTAAAGATTGCTGCCGCTGGTGCCGTAGACCCGAAGAGATAACAAGGAATGCCGGAACCGACCTTTCCGGCTGGTCATACGTGAGGACCCAATATGAAAGCAGTTTCGCTGGGCAGCCAGCCGGGTGTCGGTTTCGTAGCGAGTGACGAACCGGCGGGCGGTCCGTCCGGTTCGCGCGCGCCGGTTGGGCGGCTCAAGGGTTTGTCCGTGAAGGCGACGCTCCGACTGGCTTTCGCCGCGGTGCTGATCGGTACGCTGGTGATCGGGGTGTTTTCGCTGGCGCAGATCAGCCGGCTCAACGGATCGGCGCAATCGATCTACGACCAGGGCCACGTAGCGAGCCGCGCGGCCGAAGAAGCGCGAGGTTATGTGCTGCGCGCGAGCCGTGCGCAGAAGATGCTGCTGACCGCGACGACGGCCAAGGAGCGCGACGAACTCGGCTCGGACATCGACAAGGGTCTCGCCGGCCTGTCGACGCAGATCAACACGCTGCAGCAGTATGTCGATCCTGCCGATGCGGATCAGGTGTCGCAACAGAAGAAATTCGCCGCGGCGGTCGGGACGTGGAGCGGCCACCTGCGCGATTTCGTGAAGCTGGTGAAGGCACAGCCGCTCGATCTGTCGCAGATGAACTGGCAGGTGGGCATGCAGGATGTGTCCTTGCTGGTGGAGACCGAAAAGCTAGAGAAGATGGTGGACGCGCTGGTCGAGCAGCGCAGCGTGGCCGCGAAGGCGACCATCGACGCCTCGGCGTTCATCTACCACTCGTCGTACGTGACGATGGCGGCGATGACAATCGGCCTGATCGTGCTGGCGTTTGTGATCAGCGAATGGGTGGTGCGACGGCTGGCGCGTCAACTGGGTGGCGAGCCGGTGTACGCGAAGGAGATTGCGAGCCGGATTGCGGCGGGTGATCTGTCGAACCAGATTGCGCTGGCACGCAACGATCATTCGAGCATGCTATCGGCGCTGCATGACATGCAGAGCGGACTGTCGACGACGGTGTCGGATATCGCGGCGAGTGCTGACGCGATTGCGACGGCATCGGGCGAGATTTCGATGGGTAATCTGGACCTGTCGCAGCGCACCGAGCAGCAGGCGATGGCGCTGGAGCGCACGGCGAGCAGCATGGAGCAGTTGACCTCGACGGTACGGCAGAACGCCGACAACGCCAGGCAGGCGAGCACGCTGGCGAATAATGCTTCGGAGATTGCGGAGAAGGGCGGCGAGGTAGTGAGCCGCGTGGTGTCGACGATGATCGAGATCAACGACAGCGCGAAGAGCATTGGCGACATCATTGGGGTGATTGAGGGGATTGCGTTCCAGACGAACATTCTCGCTTTGAACGCGGCTGTCGAGGCCGCGCGCGCGGGGGAAGAGGGGCGCGGATTTTCGGTGGTGGCGGCTGAGGTGCGGAATCTGGCGCAGCGCAGTGCTGGCGCGGCCAAAGAGATCAAGGGGTTGATCAGCACGTCGGTAGAGCGGGTGGGGAATGGGTCGGCGCTCGCGCAGGATGCTGGGAATACGATGGACGAGGTGGTGAAGGCGGTCAAGCGGGTGACCGATATCATGGGGGAGATCTCGGCTGCTTCTGCCGAGCAGAGTTCTGGTATCGAGGAGATTAACCTCGCGGTTACGCAGATGGATGCCGGGACCCAGCAGAATGCGGCTCTGGTTGAGCAGGCTACTGCTGCTGCGCGGGCTCTGGATGATCAGGCTAAGGCTTTGAAGGGGATGGTGGGGAGGTTTAGGTTGAATGGGTGAGGTTGGGGTGCCTGGGGCGCCTTGGTTGTTTTTCTGGCGGCGTTTGCCTTTCCTTGCCACCGCCGTAAAGGCAACGTCGGCCTGAAAGACGGGGCAGGATCTACGAACGCCGACGTTATACGCGAACGCCTACCAGGTTCGCTTTTTCAGCGTATAGCCATACAGGCCGTACTGTGTATTGGTGGCGGAGTCGAAATAAACACCTTGCGTGATACCGTCATCGGTTTCGGTCCACGATTTGCCGTAGTCCTTGCTGGCAAACGTCATGTCGCGTGGCGCACCTTCCCCGGAGGCATCCGTTGCATACACGAGTAGTACGCCACGCTTGCCCACGCTGAGTCCGTCCAGCATCAGACGTGCATCGAAGGTATGGGGCTGCTTGACCGTCTGATTGCCACGGTTTCCCCATGTCGATAGCGCACCGGTCCGGTGCCCGTTGTCACTCAAGTCCTTCCAGTTGCGCGGCGGCCCGAGCCGGGATAGCGCATAAACCGAATAGGCGTAATCGGGCGGTACCTGCTCGGACTGGAGCGAAACGACTACCTGATCAGGAAGCTTCACGTCAGGCTCGAACGCGTCGCTATCCCATTTCAGCCGCTCCACGATGCTTTCAGGTTGCATGTCCGCTATTTCTTCCGGCACGTAGTAGGCCACACGCAGCGTGCCGTCCGGACCAAGGTCTACGCCGTCGAAGGTCTTTCGCGGTTCGTCGTCCTCAGTTGCTTGGAGCGGAACCGTGATCTCTTTCCACGTGCGGCCGCCATCCGCTGTGCGCCAGACGTGCGGTCCCCAGCCAACCGCGTATCCCCGGTCAGGATCAAGGAAAAGCAGCTGGCCGATATTCCGGCTTTCCGGCCAGTCGAGTTGCGTCCAGTTCTTGCCGCCATCGCGCGAACGCCAGAGCTTCGTGATATGCGGCGCGGGAGTTTTGTCTTGTTCGGCCCGCTTGTAGTCCATCCAGTCCGTGCTGACATACTGCGTGGCCCAGTCTTTCGAATACCACCAGGCCGCATCCTGTCCCGGCTGCTGGAAGTGGCGTGTCAACCCTCCGTCGATGGTGCCGCGAAAAAAGCTAACGGTGTTGCGGTTTAAGGTTTCCGCTGTATTGCTCATCCACGCCTCGGTGGGCTCCGCAACCTGCGGGTCCTTCAATTGTGCAGCCGGCTTGAAAGTGATTACTGGGTCAGCAATCTTGAGACTGATAACCTCGTTTCCGTTGATCCGGGAGTCGCCGCCCCCATACGGTTTGTCATTCTTCATGAACGTCGTTGAAATAGTTTGCCAGCCTGGGGTAATCATGCTGTGATATCCGTAAGTTGCAAAAGCGGCCAGGAAAAGGCTGCCGAAAATGAATGTCCTGCGCCTGGGCATCCGCATGTCACTTCGCGTCCATCAGCCGCCCGAGCGCCTTACTCACTGGGTCGTCGATATCGGTCTTCGTCGCATCCCACGCATCGCGGACGGTATCGCCTGCAACCACCTTGCCGCTGTCCCATACCTGCTCGTAAGTTCGCCAGTCGCCCCATTCTTCCAGTGCGGGGCCGCCCATGATTTTCATCATGTCCGGAAGCTGCAAACCGGCCAGCCCGCCATCAAGGTAGGCGAGCGGATGCGTCTTGAACGCAAAGCTCTTGAACGTGGCGCTGTCCAGTTCAAGCTTGTATCGAGGAACCGTCATTGTGAAGCTGCCGTTTCCCGGCTTGACGCTGCGCATCTGGATTACATTTCCTTGCATGTTCTGCTGAAGTCCTCTTTCCATGTTCTTTTGTAGATACCACCGCGCGCTACGAAGCCATGCTTGCCCAGCAGGGCTAAGCGTCGGAAACAATTTCGCACCATAGTTCGAACAGTAGAAGTAACCGTAGCTGACGTAATAGCTGGGCGGCTTATGCCCGCAGCCGATGTGCCGCATCATGAAGTTGCTATGCCGGGACCAGTCGGAAGAGGTACATTCGGGCTGGATTAGCGTCTGCCGCTGGTGCAGCAGACGGGCAGAGACTTCCTTGTCGGTCCACGGGTCCCAGGACGTGGCGAAGGCTTTCACGGTGGCCCATGCGCTGCCCGCCGTGACCTTTTCGACTGTTTCCGTGTATTCGCACTGCAACGGCCTGTAGTAGTACTCGCAATGTCCGATTATCGAATCCGCAGCAGGTGGGACATGATCGTCACAGGCGGTACGCTCCACGCGGGCACGCTTCGTGTATGACTTCAGCGTCATGTACGATTCCGCGTAACCCACATCCTTGTCTTCATCTGCCATTTTTAATTGCCCTTCAACCGAATCGAAACGCCGCGGGGGACATGGCTCTGCGCCAGCGACGTTTCGCCATGTTCATTGGTTGTACCTTCGGCAATCAGCTTGCCCTCAGAGAACATCTGATAACGCGTATTGGCGACAGGAACTTCGGACCCGGCCCAATGCGCGACGAAAGCCTCATCAAACGCCCCCGTCGATTCCGGCAATGGCGGAACCGCGGTTGACAGTCTCTGCGCGCCTTTCTTCTGAATCGTAATGACCTTCAGGAAGAGGTCGAACGGGCCACCTAACGTAATGCTGCCGTCCTTCATGTGGATAAAGGCACCGCCCGATTCGAGGGTGAGTTCCTTCTTCGCGCTGATGCGTACCGTGCCGCTGACGCTCTCCATCGTCAGATCCTGGGAGGCCAGCAGCGACATGGCATCATTCTGTGCCTGCACTTCGACCGGACCCTTTGCCGCAAAAATCCTGGCACCGAGCTTCTGCGCGAACAGGGAAATCTTTTCGCCTGCTGCGACCGTGAAGCGTTTCAGCACGCTCCAGTCGGCGTTCTTCCCGGCTACAGCGTTGATGCTGTCCTGCGCCGCGAACTGCACGCCGCCGGCCGCGACAACAGCCGCCGATGCCGGGGTGCTCATCAGCAGACCCGGCTTCTTCAGCCCGTCGAAATCTTCCTTCATCTGCTGCTGTACATCGGTGTCGGCAGGCTCTGCCTTGGCGCTTTGTGCCGATGCTGCCAGCGCCTTCGCAGTCGCCAGCGCGCTTTCCAGTTGTGCGATGGTTTCCTGCATGTCGAGCTGCTTCCCGCTCGCGCCTGGACGGTCATATGCCGTGACCATCATTCCCTTACCTGCACGGCTCACTCCGTAACCGGATGTGCGAAGCTCATAGCCTTCGCCGCGCTTTTCCAGTTTGTTGTCAACCAGGTAGCCGAGATTCAGTTGCGATTTGCCCGAGTGCTCCGTGCTGAGCTTGACGCCTTCCTGGCCCGCCCAGTCCTCAAAGCGGATCTTGTTGTTCGCCTGGGTGCGGATCACATTCCGTGAGAGCCAGCGCCGGTCATTTGTCACCAGGTCGCGTGCCTGGCTGTGATGGTGGAACGCAACGATTTCGGGCTTGTCCGGGTCGCCGTCGCGGCAGGTAATCACGGCTTCGGCATCGTCCAGCGCCGGAAAGTGCATGCCGGTTTGCAGCTTGCCCGCGAACGGCTTCGCGAGGCGCAGCGGAACACTTTCTCCGCCGTTGGGCCACGTTTCGAAGTCCGCATCAAAACGCACCGTATAGTGGCCGTTTGCGGTTACGTATGCGTATTTGTAGGAGTCCGGGCTGGTGACGCGTGCGCTGAGCGTGCCGGTCACTTTGGCCCAGGTTTGCGTCTCAAGCCTGAGACGGAAGCGCCGGTCAGCGGGTATTGCCTTGTAGCTGTTCGAGTAGGGCGTATCGCGCGCGCCGCTGTGCGTGACCTCGACAATCAACTGGCCTTTGGGTGCATCGGGCAGAACAAGATCTGTTTCCAGCACGCGCCCCGGCTGCAGGTTCAGCACGCTGCTGTCGCCTTCAAAGACTACCTGCCAGGCGATGGCCGCTTCGTGGCGAAGCTGCGCTTCCCACTTCGCCCCCGCCTGGTCCAGGTGGTGAGTGCCATAAATATAGGACTGGCCGTAAGTGGTGGGATCGCTGGGCGCAACGTTGGACGTGTCGCGCAAACGCTCCCAGGCTTGCTCCGGGTTGTAATCCGCGACCATGAACGACTGCGGCACCGTCACGGTGTGGGTCTTTATCGCCGTCACCGCCTCGACGTCGCCCGCCTCAAGTCCCGCTGCTTCGCGGTACGGCACGACGCGTTGCGATTCGTCGTAAATGTAATGATCTACGTCGTCCCCGAACACCACCTGGTCGCCGTATTCCGTCTCCTGGATATAGCTGTAGATGCCCGATTTCTCCTGCAGCATATGCGCATAATTCTGGTCGCTCATGCCGTGCTGCATGCGAAAAGCATGCTTCGGATACTGGCGGCGTAGCCGGAAACTGAACTGGTGCTCAAGCATTCCGTGACCGCGCAACATCTCCGCCAGAATCTCGGGCGTTGAACCATGCTGGAAGATCCTGTTTCGGGTCACTGCTGCCAGCCGCCCGAAATGCGACTTCAACACGACTTCATACTTGACGTAATCCTTCGTGTTCTGGATCGTTGAGAAGCGCACGATGAAGCCGGAGAATTTCCGGGGTGGTCCATCGTCCGGCACGATGACAAACGACGCGTCACGGCTCAGGTATTCGGAGCGCGCAAGCTGTTGCGGGTGGGTCAATACGATACGCACCTCAGTCGGTGCACCCATCTTCTCGGTGGCCTCGAACGACACCACAGAGAGCGCCGCCGCGCTGTCCGTGCCGGGTACGTCGAGGTGGTACGCCTGTCGTCCCGGTAGGACCTGAAGTGCGCCCTGCAGGTCTGTCATTGGCCTGGCCTCCTTGCGATTGTTTGAGAGGCGCGGCCTGATTCAGCAGGACTACAAAGATTGGGAGGCCGCGATGCGGAGCTTATTTGGCTCCCAAGGGTTTTTACCCTGCGTGCCATCCCAATTCGTGCGGAAAATTCTGCAAATTGATCGTTGAAAGTCGAGGCGCAATCCGGCGGGCGAGCAATCCTGGCCGCCCGTGCAGACGGTATCTGCAAAAATATCCGTAATGTCCGTATTTCTGTTCGGATGCCGCGACCCTGGAACCCATCTGACGGACTTCGCCGGTCCGAGGTGCGAATTGCGGACAACGTTGCGGCCCTGGCTACGGCCACTTCGCGCTTGTTCGCGTCCGCATGGGAAACGGTCACGGGAAGAGGCCCCGGACCACTTGCAAAGGAGGTAACCGGTTGATTGCAGCGCCCCGGGCAGCAGGACGGATAAAACGCCTCATCCTGATGAACGAAGACTCATCAATATCGCTAGCATACCTAAATAGCCAGCGGGATGGGTTATGCCCGACGGCGGGGCGCGTAGCGCGACGCTGGAGCTGATGATTACCTTGTCACTACCGGGTGTGGTGCGTAGGCAGCTCTCGTGCGCGGACCACTCCGACTTCATGTCAGTGGTGGACACCTACAGGCTAGCGGTTGCAAGCCCGCTTTCTTTGCTTACTTTCTTTGCGGCGGCAAAGAAAGTAAGTGCCGCCCCGCACAGGGGCATCGCTAATAGACCACTAAGAATGCAAGGAAAGGCCAACACCGCAAGAACAACCACCAAACCAAGGCGCCGCAGGCAAAAACCTCACCCAGCCTTAACAACAACAGTACAAGTAGTCCCCGCCGACAAAACAACCCCATCAGGGACATGATCAATCTGAATCCGGACGGGCACCCGCTGCGCCAACCTCACCCAGTTAAAAGTCGGATTCACATCAGCCAGCAGCTCGCGGCTCTGCGGATTATCGCGGTCGTAAATCCCCCGCGAAATGCTCTCCACGTGCCCCTGCAACACACCACCACTCATCAACCGCATCTCAGCCTTATCGCCGACATTCACGTGCGGCAGCTTCGTTTCTTCAAAGTAACCATACACCCAGAATGAATGACTATCCACAATAGCGAGCTTCGCCGCGCCCGCGATGGCATAGTCCCCCTGGAACACGCTCAGATTCGTCACATATCCATCCACCGGTGACACCACGCGCGTGCGCTCCAGATTCAACTTCGCCGCATCCAGTGCCGCCAGCGCCTGCTCATAAGCTGCTTCCGCAGCAGACGCCGTATGCGTCGCGTTTTCCTGACTTTCCTTCGACACCACTTGGCTGTCCATGTCCGCGCGCCGTTGCGCGTCGTCGCGGCGCATCTGCAACTCGGCCTTGCGTGCCGCCACGGCAGCCTGTGCCTGCTCGACCGCGATCTGGTAATGCGAGGGGTCGATCTGCATCAGCAAATCGCCTTTCTTTACCAGCTCGTTGTCGTGTACCGGCAGCGCCACCACCGCGCCCGAGACGTCCGGCGCAATGTTCACGACGTCCGCGCGCACCCGCCCGTCGCGTGTCCACGGCTCGTCCATGTAGTGGACCCATAAGGCGCGGCCTATCAGCAGCGCAACAATGAATACGACGGCTGTTGCCACAAAACCCAGAATATTTCGGATGGTCATGATTCGACTCTGATCAACGATAAACGGCGAGGCCCAGCGCGCCGCATACACATACGAGCAAGCTGGCCCGGAACAGGTTCGGATGCCACACCACGCGATACAGTCCCGTATAGGCAATCGCGCGATCCAACACCCAGGTAAGCACAGCGCCGGCAATAAACATCAACACAATGGCCGGCACGTAAGCGTCAAGCACAGCAACTTCACGTGGCATGGCGAACTCCTTCTTGTTTCCCGGTCCGCGAGCCCACCAGCGTCTCTAGTGGCGATTGTGGATCGAGCAGCGCGGTACGAATGAAATGCAGATGACTCAGGATGCGTTGCAGTCGATGATGCTCCTCACGCGGTGGTGTGAACGTCGACAGCACTTGCTGGACGGCCGCAGTAGCGTCGATCGTCGCTGCGAGCGCGGCGTCCATCCGTTGAGCGCCCGGCCGGTCGAAGAGCGCTGCGATTGCGTCGCGCATCTTGCGTTCGGCAATGCGCCACGGCATCGTTTTAGCGTAGCGAGCTTCAGGCGGCAGCGCGCCGATCTCGCGCCGCATATCGATGATCGCGTTGCCCACTTCGAGCACGGCGAACAGCCAGCGCAGGCTGTCGCGCTTGACCTCGGGTTCTGTCTCGGCGAGCGCGTTGATCTGGAACATCAGGTCGCGTGCGCCGCTTTCGAAGCGGGAGCGCAGGCGTGTCAGACGTGAGTTGCAGGCCGTGACGACATGGCGGCGCAGGTCGATCAACAGACGGTTGCGCATCCACGGCAGCGACGGCGGCAGGAGCAGCGCGAATGCGATCGAACACACGAGCATCGACAGAAACAGCGCCAGCCCATCGTTGATCACGCCGGTCGGATCGTAGTGGATCACGTTGTCCGGACCTGCGAGGAAGCAAAAGAAAATGCAGTAACCCACGCCGTAGCCGGCCAGCTTCGGGCGCGTCGTCATGAATACGCCGAGCAGCAGGAACGGCGCGAGCGCAACGCAAAGCAGCGGAAAACCGTCGACGCGTGGATACAGCCCGAATACGACAATCATCCCCATCAGCGACGACAGGAGCGTGCCGCCCGCCATCTGGAATGCCATGCGGGTAGGGTTCGGCGATGTGGACGCCAGAGCACAGGTCGCCGAGCCGACCGGCAGCAGCGTGACGCCGCTCGGCCACGCGCTCGCGATCCAGAACACGCCCAGCAGCGCGATCACGATCGTCGCGCGCATGCCGGCGACCCCTGCAAACAATGCGTTGGTCCGCGGCTCATAGCGGTCGATCCAGCGCTCGCGCTCGTGCGTATCGCTAGCCAGCGAGGCATACGTGGCCGCATACGCGTGCAGATCGTCGATGAAGCGGTAGAGCAGTTCGGCGGCGGTGTCGAAATCGAGCAGCGGCACGTCGGGGCGGGCTTCCAGCGCTTCGCGCGTTGCCCGCAGCCGGTTGGGCAACTCGGTCTTGTAGGTTTCCAGTTGTTCGGTCACGCGCACGGCATCGGCGGCGGTCAGAACCGGTTCGCCGGATTTGTCGAGGAGCGGCGCGATCTCCTTGAAGTACGGTTCGATGGCTTCGATAGCGGCAGACGCGCCGGCCTCATGCAGCCGGTTCATCAACTGATGCAAGGCGTGAAAGCGCGTCGATGCAGTCATGAACTCGCTGTTCAGGCGCGACAGGCGGCCGCCTCTCATCCGCGAGGCCGGGGTTTCAAACACGGCGACGCTGCGGATCGCTTCGAAGCCCACGATGTCGGCGACAAAGCGTGCATTGGTGGTTTCGATCTGCGCGCGATCGACCTGGCCCGACAGCGATGCCGAAACGTATTCGACGAACGCACTAAAACGGCCGCGTATGGTGGTGCGCATCTGTTCGCCGGTGAACTGCGGGAACACCAACCCGCTGACTGCGCCGGAACAGACAATGCCGACCACGATTTCCGCGACGCGCGTCGTTGCGGAAATGAACGCGCCGTCTGGATGTTGTGCCGCAGGAAAGCCGATCAACGCGGCGGTGTAGCCGGCCAGCACGAAGCCATACGTGCGGAAATTTCGGTTGCGCGCGGCACCTGCGGTACAGATGCCGACCCAGATCGCCGTCGACGCGATGAAGAGTTCCGGCTGCTGCGCAAACAGGCCGATCAGCGCCAGCATGACGACGAGCCCGACCACCGTGCCGCAGATCCGGTAGAAGCTCTTCGCGAACACCATGCCGCTTTGCGGCTGCATCACGATGAAGACGGTCGTCATCGCGGTACGCGGTTGCGGCAGGTCGAGTTTCATCGCTACGTACAGCGAAAGAAACGCCGCAGCCAGCGCCTTGAAGATATAGATCCAGGTCAGGCCGTCGGTGCGGGCCCAATCGGCGGCGGCCGCGTAGAAGGCCGTCAAAGCGAGCGGCTGGCGTGGGACTGAGGAGGGGGAGGTGGACATGATTCGCGGCCCTTACTGCACAGTGGGCGCGTAGGCCGAGGCCTGACCGCCAGTCATTGCGTTGGCGGTCGGTGGCGCCGTCGTCGCCGTTTTGCCTTTTCCATGCGCCGGCAGCGTTTCATCCGTCTTCGGGCCGTCAGCCGGATCGGCGAGGCCGCCACCGAGCGCCGTCATCAGAGAAGCATGCGCACCCAGCCGCTCGGCCTGCACGCGTGCGACGCCTTCCTGCGCCCGCAGCAACTGGTTCTGCGCCACCAGCACATTCAGATAGTCCGTCAGACCACGCCGGTAGCCTTCCTTCGCGAGGTCATAGTTCTTGTGTGCGGCGGCGACCGAGCGATCGGCATCGTTGGCTTGCGTCTCGAGAGAACGGATCCGCACCACCTGGTCCGCCACGTCCTTCAGCGCGCTGACGATGGTCTGGTTGTACTGCTCGACTGCCGTGTCATAACCGGCATCCGCGGCGCCCAGTTGCGAGCGCAGCCGGCCGCCGTCGAAGATCGGCAACGACATCGCCGGTCCCGCGGTCCAGCCGCCGTTGGTCGCCTTCAGGAACTGGAACAGCGGACCGGCCGCAGCATAGCCGCCCATCGATGCCAGCAGGTTGATGTCCGGATAGAAGTTGGCCTTGGCGACGTCGATACCGCGCGCCTGTGCCGCCACCGTCCAGCGCGCCGCGACGATGTCGGGACGATGGCCGAGCAGCTCGGCAGGCAGCGTCGAAGGCAAGCCTGCGGGCGCGTCGAGAGAAAGCGTTGGGCGCGTGATCGAATCGCCCGCGCCGGGACCTTTGCCTGCCAGCGCCGCAAGCTGATTGCGGCCCAGCGCGATCTGCTCTTCGAGTGCGTCGATCTGGCGTTCGTATTCGGGCACAGGCGTTTCGGCCTGGCTCACTTCGAGCTGCGTGCCGAGACCACCTTTGAGACGGCGCGTGGCGAGATCGACGATCTGCTGTTGCTGTTGCAGCGTCGCCTGGGCGATGTCGAGCAGCGCGTAATTCATCGACATACCGATATACGCACGCACCACGTTCGCTTCGAGTTCGAGTTGCGCGGCGCGTTCGTCGGCTGCGCTGGCGTGAGCGGCGTCAAGCGCCTGCTCGGCGGCGTTCTTGTCCTTGCCCCACAGGTCGAGATGATAGGACAGGCCGAGCGTGCCGGTGTTGTCGTAGGAGTTGGTGTTCGAGAGCGAACCCGGACCGTAATAGATATTGTCTGGCCAGTGCTGACGCTCGAGCGACAGATTGCCGTTGACCTGCGGCGAGAGCGCCGCGTGCGCCACACCAGCCAGCGATTGCGCTTCGCGCACCCGTGCCTGCGCAACGGCGAGCGTCGGATTGCCGGCCTGAGCCGCGTCGATCCACGCATTGAGCTGCGGATCGTTATAGACGCGCCACCAGTCCGCAGCGGGCCACTGCGCCTCGGCATCGGCGGCACGAATCGCTGCGCCGGCATCGAGCGAGGACGGATTCATTCCGCGTGCCTGAGGCGCGATGCCTCCGGTACTGGCGCAGCCGGCGATTATCATGGAGATCGTAAGAACCGCGATCGCGGTGATCCCTTTTTGTACCGGAGGCTGCACGATTTACTCCTTTATTGACTAAAGTACCTTGTGCGCCATTATATTTTTCGCTGTATTTACGAATAACCCGCAAAGATGTAAGGCATTTTTACGGAAATTGAGATAATCGCTCTTGCGAAGCGTGTAACAATCGCTTCGTCTCAGTGAGGATAGGTATGGATACGCTTCAAAACATGCGTGTTTTCACCCGCGTCGTCGAGGCGGGCAGCTTCACCGGTGCCGCGCAGCACCTCAATACGACCACGGCGTATGCGTCGCGCGCGGTCTCCGATCTCGAGGCGCATCTGCGCACCCGGTTGCTCAATCGCACCACGCGCCGCATTGCGCTGACCGAAGCCGGCGAGCGTTATCTGCAGCGCTGCGAACAGATTCTGGCCTACGTCGATCAGGCCGAAGCCGAAGCGGGCGACGCTCACGCAAAGCCGTCCGGCAAGCTGAAAGTCCACGCCATGACGAGTTTCGGCCAGCACTATGTGGTGCCGGCCGTTGGGCGTTATCAGCAACGCTATCCGGAAGTACAGGTTGAATTGACGCTGGCGCAACGCATGCCCGACCTGCTCGACGAGGGCTATGACGTTGCGCTCGTGCTGGCGCACGATCTGCCGGACTCGGGCCTCGTTTCGCAGCGCCTGGGCAGCGCATTTAGCGTTGCCTGTGCGTCGCCTGCTTACCTTGAACGCAATGGCGTGCCGCAGACGCCTTCGGATCTCAGCCGCCACACCTGTCTGCAGATGGTCACGCCGGTATTTCCGACAAACGAATGGACCTTCGACGGCCCGAATGGTCAGGAGACCCTGGCGCTTGGCGCGGCGACGTTTCAGGTGAATGTCGCCGAGGCGCTGGCGGTGGCGGTGCGCGAGGGCATGGGCATTGGCCTCATCCCGATCTATTCGGCGATCAGTGGCCTGCGTAGCGGCCAGTTGATGTGGGTGTTGCCGGAGTACACGTCCCAGGAGATGAACGTGTATGCGCTGTACCCGTCGCGCCAGTATCTCGACGCGAAGATCCGCACCTGGGTCGAATTTCTGCGTGACGAACTACCCTCGACGCTCGCCACCGATCAGGCCGAACTGCGTAAATTCATCCGCACGTGACGGCGGGTCCTGGCGCACGCCGTCCGCCGGTTCGCGTTGACTGACCGTTCTCGCCGTGCATCACAGGCTGTTACAGATCTTCGGCATCGCAACATTTCCTTACTTCTCCCGCCGATTTGATTTGATAACGTTGGGTCAACGCGCTGGCCGGACCGAGTGGGTTGCAGTCAGGAATCTGAATTTACTGGAACGAAGAGGGACTCATGGATACGCATCTGCTGATCGGCGTGGCCGTCATGCTGGGACTGATTGGAATTGCCGCCTCGCGCGATCTGTTGCGCAACTTGCGTGCGCAACCGCAACTGGTGCCGATCCGCGCCGAACGTCGCGACGCAGCGGGATATCAGCGCCGCCGCTGAGCGTGTGGGGTAGCGTCGATGACGCTGCCCGTGTCGGCTCAAGCATCTTATATTTCGACCACCCTGTCCCACGCAAACTGCGGATTTTCCGGCTGCCCGGTGCGGCGGTCGAGGTAGCCACGCGGATTGCACATGACCCGCGTGCCCTCAACGGTGTAGTCGAACGCCGTGTGAGTGTGACCGTGAATCCACAGCGCAACCGGTGAGCGCACCAGCGTCGGCAGATGGCTGACGAAGCCGGCCGACACGCGGTCATCCGCGTAACGCTCGGCGAGACTCAACCGATGCGGCGCGTGATGCGTGACCACGATGGTTTTCCCCCCGAATGGCTTGCTCAATTCCCGCTCTAGCCACGCCCGCGCCTGTGCATGCAGCGCGAGAGAGTCGGCAGGGGTGAAATCGCGTGTGGCAGTGGTGTTCGCCGCGGCCGAGCCGTCGTGCGGCCACGTGAGCTGGATCAAACCTTTGAAGTCGAGCATGACGCGCTGGGCCGCTGCCGTCGAAATCGTTAGCGCCTCCTCGTCAGCGCCATAGAGCGTGAAGTCGGTCCACAAGGTGGTCCCAAGCACGCGCCATTCGCCAGCGGGATCCACCAGCGCAGCGTTATTCAGAAAGTGCACGTTCTCGACCGATGCTGCGGCATCGCACATGGCCGCTTCCAGCGCGCCGAATTCTCCGTCGTAGTACTCGTGATTGCCTGGCACGTAGACGACGGGCGCAGCCCCGTCGAACGTCTCGGCGGCCCAGCGCGCACCCGCTGCGTGATTGTGAATATCGCCGGCAAGCACGATCAGATCCGCCTGCGCATGCGGGATCACTTCCGGCTCGTCGCACTCCAGATGCAGGTCGGACAGCACACGGATCTTCACGAACGGCACTCCTTTGTGGATGGAAAGCCTGTACTCCTAGCGTAGCACCTTGCCGGGATTCATCAGGTTGAGTGGATCTAGCGCGCGTTTGACGGCTCGCATCAACTGCACTTCCACGTCCTGCTTGTAGTGCATCGCCTCGTCGATCTTCAACTGGCCGAGCCCGTGTTCCGCGCTGATGCTGCCGCGATGGCGATGCACGCTGTCGTAGACGATCTGGTTGATCGGGCTCTGGTACTCCGCGAGAAACGCTTTCGCATCGACGCCTTCGGGTGCCTGCACGTTGTAGTGCAGATTGCCGTCGCCGAGGTGGCCGAACGTGACCATGCGTACGCCCGGTACGGCTTGCGCTATCGCGGCGTCGGTTTCGGTGATGAAGTGCCCGATGCGTGAGATCGGCACGGCGATATCGTGCTTGATGTTGAGACCTTCTTCGGCCTGCGCGAGCGGAATGTGTTCGCGCAGATTCCAGAAAGCCCGCGATTGCGCGAGGTTTTCCGCTACCACTGCGTCCTGCACCAGTCCTTCCTCGAGCGCCGTTTCCATCAGCCGTTCGAAGAGGGCGCGTGCGTGTTCTTCGCTTTCGCTGTCCGATAGTTCGAGCAGCACGACTTGCGCGTGCGGCTCGGCGAACGGATAGCGCATCTGAGCGAAATGCCGGTTAACGAGTCGCAGGCAGAAATCGGACATCAACTCGAAGCCGGTCAGAAGCGGACCGGCAAAGCGTTGCGTGAGCGCGAGAAAATCGAGCGCCGCGTGCGGCGAGGCGAGCGCGGCAAGCGCTGTGACGCGCGCCGCCGGCTGCGGATGCAGCTTCAGCACGGCCGCGGTGATGATGCCGAGCGTGCCTTCCGCGCCGATGAACAGGTCGCGCAGATCGTAGCCGGTGTTGTCCTTGCGCAGGCCACGCAGGCCGTCCCACAACTCGCCTTGTGGCGTGACCACTTCGAGGCCGAGGCAGAGTTCGCGCGTGTTGCCATAGCGCAGCACGCCGGTGCCGCCCGCGTTGGTGGCGAGATTGCCGCCTATCGTGCAACTGCCTTCGGCCGCCAGACTCAGCGGGAACAGGCGGCCGGCTTCTTCCGCGCGGGCCTGCACGTCGGCGAGGATCACGCCAGCTTCGACTGTGATTGTGTTGTTGTGCGGGTCGATATCGCGGACGCGGTTCAGACGGCGCAGGCTGAGCACCGCTTGTGCGCCGCCGGCATCTGGCGTGGCTCCGCCGACCAGGCCCGTGTTGCCGCCTTGCGGCACCAGTGCGACGCCATATTCCACTGCCAGCTTCACCAGAGCGGCAACTTCGGCGGGTGTCGCCGGACACAGTACCGCGCAGGCCGCACCGGTGTAGCGGCGACGCCAGTCGGTGAGGTAAGAGGCGGTGTCGTGGGATTCTGTCAGGACGTGTGCTACACCGATAGCGTCGCGGCAGGCCGCGATGAAGGCGGCGCCTGAGGCCATGTTCGGTGCCGTTTGAGAAGCGGAATGGGTCATGATGGTCGGTCAGAAGAGAGAGGCGAACACGCGACGTCGCCTCGTCTACGGTTGATCTTTGGGAGCTGCGCGTTGCGGGCCGCAATCGGACAGGCGGCATACGCGCATAGCTTTATGCGGCCCGCTTCGCACGCCTTGCCGCCCGTTTAAACGGGCCAACATACGCCAGCGCGCAAACGAAGAAAACAACAGCGAGCAGCGTTTCGAGCCAGCCGAGCTGGGCGGACAGGCCGCGCTCGCTCCAGCCGCGCACAATGCCTTCGGCGAAATACAGCAGGATCAGCATCGACGTCCATTGCAGGGTGTAAAGCCGTTGGCGCAGCACGCCGGGCAAGGCGAGCAGCAGCGGTGCGGCTTTGAGAACGAGCGCGGTGCCGCCCGGACGCAGCGGCGCAAGCCACCACTCCCAGGCGACCGAAAGCACGATCAGCGCAATCAGGGCCGCTGCTGCGCCGAGCGCCGCACCGCGCCGCCGCGCGGGCGTCGAAACTGAATCGGGTGTGCTCACGGGCGTTCGCTCATGGCGGCGGCGGTGCGTGCGACGCGTGCCCCAAGCGCGACGGCAAGCGTTTTCTCATCTGCGGAAATACCGTGTTCCGCAGAATCGGCCCGCGCGAAATGCGATGCGCCGTAGGGCGTGCCGCCCGTCAGCGTGGTGGTCAGCGTGCTCTCGGTATACGGGATGCCGACGATCAGCATGCCGTGATGCAAAAGCGGCAACATCATCGAAAGCAGCGTGGATTCCTGGCCGCCGTGCAAACTGCCCGTGGACGTGAACACGCAGGCCGGCTTGCCGGCCAAGGCGCCGGACAGCCACTGCGGCGTGGTGCCGTCGAGAAAGTATTTGAGCGCAGCGGCCATATTGCCGAAGCGGGTCGGCGATCCGAGCGCGAGGCCCGCGCATTCTTCCAGATCGCGCAGCTCGACGTAGGGCGGGCCTTCTGCCGGAATATCGGGCTGGGTCGCCTCGCAGACGGTCGAGACGGGCGGCACGGTGCGCACGCGCGCCTGCATGCCGGGGACGCTGTCGACGCCGTGCGCGATCGCCAGCGCGAGCTCGCGCGTGGCGCCGTAACGGCTGTAATAGAGCACGAGAATGTCTTTCATAGGCCTGATCGAGTGAGCAGGTATTATAGGGGGTGGGTCCGCAGCACAGGCGGCTCGCGGGCAACTGGCGCGAGCCCTACACGGTTCACGAAGCAAGGAGGCAGGGTTTGTTGTCCAGGGTGCGTTTCGACCTCGATACGCTTAAACGTCTCGCGCAATTCGCCGCGAAGCGCAGCAGCGAAGATCGCATTCCCCAGGTGGCCGGCAGTCTGACGTTCACCACCATGCTCTCGCTCGTGCCGCTTGCGACGGTAGCGTTCGCCTTGTTCACCGCGTTCCCGATCTTCGGTTCGTTCCAGATGTCGCTGCAGGGTTTTCTGGCCGATCATCTGATGCCGTCGCAGATCAACGATCAGATTTTCAGGTACCTCAACGAATTCGCGGCCAAGGCGAAGGGCCTGACGACGATGGGCATGATCGTCCTGTTCGTCACTTCGGTGATGACGATGATGACCGTCGAATCCGCGTTCAATGTGATCTGGCGGGTGCGCAAGCCGCGGCCCTTTGCGCAGCGCGTGCTGGTCTATTGGGCGGTCATCACGCTGGGGCCGATCCTGATCGGTGTCAGCCTGTCGATTTCTTCGTATCTGTTCACACGCTCGATGGCGTTCAGCGCCGCGCAGCACATCACGCCGCTGATCGATTGGGCGCTGACCGGAGCAGCGCTGCCGCTTACGGTGCTCGCTTTCACCATGCTCTACGTGTATCTGCCGAATTGCCGGGTGGAGTGGCGCGATGCAGTGGTGGGCGGCCTCGGCGCAGCCATCGCATTCGAACTGGCGAAACGTGGCTTCGGCTATTACATCCGGCGCATTCCGACCTATACGGCGGTGTATGGCGCGTTTGCGGCGGTGCCGATGTTCCTGCTGTGGATGTACCTGAGCTGGTTCATCACGCTGGCGGGGGCGATGGTGGCGTCGGCGCTACCGGCGATCCGCATAGGGCAGTTTCACCGGCCGCGTTTCGCGGGCAGCAATCTGTTCGATGCGCTCGAGATGCTCGCGCGGCTTTCCGAGGCGCGCGAAGCGGGCAAGCCTGGGTACACGTTGCAGGATCTCGCGCGCATGCTGCGCCGGGATATGGATACGACCACCCATTTGATTGATACGCTCGAGGAGATCGAGTGGATCGCGCGTCTGCAGGAAGACGGCTCGCGCCCGCGTTTCCTGCTGCTGGCCAATCCCGCCCAGGTGACAGTGGAACGGCTCTTCGACCTGTTCGTGATCGATCGCGCGGAACTCGAATATCAGCTCAATCTGGAGTCCACGCGGGTGGACGGCGCGACGTTGCTGGCGGCGCTGGAGAACGACAAGCTGAGTGTTTCGCTCGCGTCGCTGCTCGCCCTGCGGGCCTCGGCGCGTGCCGTGCGGGCAGCGGCCGAAGCCGAGGGACGGAATTCGTCAATGCCCCATCAGACGGCGTGAACGGCATGCCTTTGCGCTAAAGGGAAATCTTCCCGACGCAGATATCCTTGAACATCACCCAGTCGCCCATCAGGCTGTAGACGGGGTGCCGGAATGTGGCCGGGCGGTTCTTCTCGAAGAAGAAATGCCCGATCCATGCACACCCATAGCCACTGACGAGCGCAGCCGGCAACCACAGCCAATCGCCGGTGGCTAGCGCCATGGCCAGACAGCCGATCACGCCCAGCGAGCCGACAAAGTGCAGCCGCCGCGAAACAACGTTGCGATGCTCCTCGAGGTAAAACGGATAAAACTCCGCGAAATTCGCGAAGCGTTCGGTATGAGCGGTTTGAGACATCTTGGCCTCCGTTTCGCTGCTCTCTTGTGGTCCATCCCCCGCCATGCCCGTTTATGCGGCATGGCGAACCCGGCCAGCGACAAGTGCATCGTTTGTGCGCCTGAAACCGGATGGGCCTGAATCATTGTGCGGCTATCGGCGGATGCGCGCAACCTGGCCATTCGGCCGATGGTGCGCGCCGCCGGGCGGCGCTATTGTCGAGCTTACAGAAGCGATTGAGCGGAACTGCATAGCTTTATGCGGATTGGGTGTCGAGGCCCGACGCAAAACTGAACAGCGCGTCCAGCGTTGCGTCCGGTTGCTCGGTCATCAGCGCGTGGCCGGCATCGAGCACCACCGTGGCGACCGTTGCACCGGCTTCTGCAAAAGCCTGAGCGAGCGCTTTCGTGGCGCGCGGCGGCGTCATGGCGTCGCGCCGTCCCACGATCAGCTGTACCGGGCAGCGCACCTGGGCTGCGCGTGCAAGGCCATCGGCGTAGGCATTGCAGGCCGTGAAGTCGGTGTGGAACAAGCCGGGTTCGCCTTTGGCCGAGAGCCGCTCCATCAGCCGCTGGTTCGTGCCGTGCAGCCAGAAGCCCGGACCGGGGCAGGATGGTTTCGCGGCCAGCGTCGAATGCGACCATTGATTGACCATGCCGATCGCCTCCGGCTCGCGGTTGAGGGCGGCGTCGAGCAGGGCGTCGGAGACGGCCATCGGTACGGCAGTGGCGACCAGCGCGAGACCGCTCGCACGTTCCGGATATCGCGCGGCAAACTCGAGCGCGACGAGCGAGCCCATGCTGTGGCCAATCGCGCAAGCGCGTGCCACGCCGGCTGCGTCCAGCAGCGCGGCGAGCCAGTCGGCCATGGAGGCGATATCGGTGAGCGCGGGGCCAGCGCTGCGATGATGGCCCGGCAGGTCGACGGCCAGCACACTGAAGCCGTGATGCGCGAAGTAACGGGTTTGCAGCGCCCACACGCTGTGGTCGTGCTCGGCGCCATGGATGAACACCGCGCAAGGCAGGTCGGAGTCGAACGGTTTGCCTCCGGTGTAGACGTAGGCTGTCTTGTTCTGGACCTCGAGGATCATGCGGACTCCTTGGCTGCGCCGCCGCTGGGGTTGCCGGCGCCTTGGGGACTGTTCTTCGGTTTGGCGGCGCTGCCGCTGGCGGGCTTCTGCGCGGCCTTGAGCGCGCGCTTGAGGTCGTCGATCAGATCGTCCGGATCCTCGAGGCCGATCGACAGGCGGATGGTGCCCTCGGCGATGCCCGCCGCGGCGAGTGCAGCGGCGTCCATGCGGAAATGGGTGGTAGAGGCGGGATGGATCACCAGCGAACGGGCGTCGCCGACGTTCGCCAGATGCGAGAACAGCGAGAGCGCTTCGATGAAGCGCCGTCCGGCGGCACGGTCGCCACGCAGGTTGAAGCTGAACACGGCGCCGGCGCCGCGTGGCAGCAGGCGCATGGCGAGTGCGTGATCCGGGTGCGAGTCCAGTTCGGGATACGCGACGGATTCGACCGCGGCGTGGGTAACGAGAAATTCGACCACTTTGCGGGTGTTCGAAACGTGCCGGTCCATACGCAGCGGCAGCGTTTCGATCCCCTGCAGCAGTTGCCAGGCGGCTTGCGGATGAAGACACGCGCCGAAGTCACGTAGCCCTTCGCGACGGGCGCGCAGCAGGAAGGGGGCAACGGTGCTTTCCTCGGCGAACACCATGCCGTGGAAACCCTCATACGGTTCGGTGAACTCGGGAAAGCGTCCTGACGCGTCGAAGTCGAAGGTCCCGCCGTCGACCAGCACACCGCCGATGGTGGTGCCGTGACCGCCGAGGAACTTGGTCGCCGAGTGGTAGACGAAATCCGCGCCATGCTCGAAGGGCTTGAGCAGGTACGGCGTCGTAAAGGTCGAATCGACCAGCAGCGGTACGCGGTGTTCATGCGCGATCCCGGCTACCGCGGCAATATCCAGCACGTCGAGCCCGGGATTGCCGAGGGTTTCGCCGAACAGCAGGCGGGTGTTCGGGCGTAGCGCGGCGCGCCAGCCGTCCAGATCGCCGGGTTTGACGAAAGTCGTTTCGATGCCGAAGCGGCGCAGCGTGTAGTTCAGCAGATTGTGCGAGCCGCCATACAGGGCGCCAGACGCGACGATATGGGAGCCCGCGCCCATTAGCGTGGCGATCGCCAGATGCAGCGCGGCCTGGCCGCTGGCCGTGCCGATTGCGCCGGCGCCGTTTTCCAGCGCGGCGACGCGCTCTTCGAAGACGGCCACGGTCGGGTTCGAAATCCGCGAATACACGTGGCCGGCGCGTTCCATGTTGAACAGCGCGGCGGCGTGGTCGGTGTCGCGGAACGAGAACGAGGTGGTCTGGTAGATCGGCGTGGCGCGCGCACCGGTCGTGGGATCGGGGGCTGCGCCGGCATGCAGCGCAAGCGTATCGAAACGGTTGGCGGACATCCTGGGCGGCGGAGCCACGGGCAGCTCCGCGAAGGGTCAAAGTGGAGGCATCGTATCATCGGGGTTGACGGCTTCAAGTCCGATTTTCCCTGTATGGGGCGCTGCCACGCCCGTCCCGCCTTGGTGGGCGGCCCGCTTTCCTTTTACAGGCCTTTCCGCTAGGATCGAAATCAGTCATGCATTAACGGCTTCACCAGATTCTGCAATCACCCGTGCATGGGACCGCGAGTAGGCGCCAAAGCGCTAACCCCGGTCGACAAAGGAGACAATCATGCGAGTCAGCGACATTCTCAAGGTCAAGGGCAATACCCTGTTTACCGTCACGCCGGATACGCCGCTGCTCGACGCAGTCAATGCGATGGCCGAGCACGACATCGGCTCGCTGGTAGTCATGGAATATGGCGATCTGGTCGGCATGCTGACGTTCCGGGAAATCATCCTGACGCTCAGCAAACATCACGGCAGCGTCGGCACCGCGACTATCCGTAAGGTCATGGACGACCATCCGCTCACGTGCACGCCGGAAACGGATGTGAACGAAGTGCGCCGCATGATGCTCGAGCACCATGTGCGCTATTTGCCGGTCATGGAGAGCCGCACGCTGATGGGCGTGATCTCGTTCTACGACGTGGCAAAGGCCGTGGTCGAGGAGCAGGGCTTCGAAAACCGCATGCTCAAGGCCTATATCCGCGACTGGCCGGAAGAGCGGGAGCAACAGACGGGCTAAATGCCCGGCGATGACCGTGTTGGCCGGGTGCGGTCGCAGCGGCCATCAAGTTGCCACAAGCCTGAGGTATAGGTCCAGGGGCGTGCGCGAAAGCGCGCGCCTTTTTTGCATCCGCGCGGTCCTTTCTCCTATTTCCCAACTACATGAGCGATCGTCCGATACCCGCCGCCCGCCGCGCAACCCGAACTAGCGACGCACACGAATCCCAGTTCCGCCTGCTCAGCGAGCGACGCTTTGCGCCGTTTTTCTGGACCCAGTTCCTGGGCGCCATGAACGACAACGTGTTCAAGATCGGCTTTACGTCGCTCGTAACGTATCAGACGGCGCGCTTTTCCGGGGTCGATGCGAAGACCGCGGCGTTCCTGATCTCGGCGATCTTCATCCTTCCGTTCGTGCTGTTGTCGGCCACCTCCGGCCAGATCGCGGACAAGTACGACAAGGCGATGCTGACGCGCTTTGTGAAGACGTTCGAGATCGCTGTGATGCTGATCGGCGGCACGGGTTTCTGGCTGCATAGCGCGCCGCTGCTATATCTGTGCACGTTTCTGATGGGTGTCCATTCCACGGTGTTCGGCCCGGTCAAGTATTCGTACCTGCCCCAGCATCTGGCGAAAACGGAACTGGTCGGCGGCAACGGCATGGTCGAAATGGGTACCTTCGTCGCGATCCTGATCGGCACGATTATCGGCGGGGAAGCGGCGGGATTCGTCGAACATGGCGCCCTGGTGCTGGCCTGCGCCTGCGTCGGGATTGCGCTGGTGGGGCGCGTCGTGTCCATGTTTGTGCCCGCTACGCCGGCGCCGCAGCCCGATCTGCAGATCAACTGGAATCCGGTCAGCGAAACGTGGCGCAATCTGAAGATCGCCCACGAAAACCGCACGGTGTTTCTGAGCCTGCTGGGTATTTCGTGGCTGTGGTTTGTCGGCGCGACGTTTCTGTCGTCGTTTTTCAATTTTGCCAAGGACGTGCTGTCGGCCAATCCCGATGTCGTCACCGTGCTGCTCGGCACGTTTTCCATCGGCATCGGGCTCGGTTCGCTAATGTGTGAACGGCTCTCGAAGCGACGTATTGAAATCGGGCTGGTGCCGCTCGGCTCGATCGGTATGAGCGTGTTCGCCATTGATCTGTTCTTTGCGAGTCACGCGTTACCGCCGGCCGCGCATTTGCTGAGCGTCGGCGAATTCCTCACGATGCCCGCCAACTGGCGCGTGCTCGCCGATCTGTTCCTGCTCGCCGTGTTCGGCGGCCTTTATAGCGTGCCGCTGTATGCGCTGATCCAGAGCCGCAGCCAGCCGAGCCATCGTGCACGCATCATCGCAGCCAACAATATTCTCAACTCGCTGTTCATGATCGTCTCGGCGCTGATGGCGATGGCGCTAACCACCGCGGGCGTCAGTATTCCGGGTCTTTTCCTGGTGACTGCTTTGCTGAACATCGTGGTGGCCACCTACATCTACTCGCTGGTGCCGGAATTCCTGCTGCGCTTTATCACATGGGTGCTGGTGCATACGTTCTACCGGATCCGGCTCGTGCATGCCGAGCGCATTCCGGAGGAGGGCGCGGCGGTGCTGGTGTGCAATCACGTGAGCTATGTGGACGCGATCGTCATCATGGCCGAAAGCCCGCGGCCGATCCGCTTCGTGATGGATCACCACATTTTCAGGTCGCCGTTTGCCGGCTGGGTGTTTCGTCACGCGAAGGCTATTCCGATCGCGCCGTCGCACGAGGACCCGGAAATGCTGACGCGGGCCTATGAAGCCTGCGCGCGGGCGCTCGCTGAGGGTGACCTGGTGTGCATTTTCCCGGAAGGCAAGCTGACCAGGACCGGTGATCTGAACCCGTTCCGCCATGGCGTGACCGAGATCATCCGTCGCACGCCGGCGCCGGTGGTGCCGATGGCCCTGCGCGGGCTGTGGGGCAGCGTGTTTTCACGTGGCGCCGAGACGCGCTGGCCGCGACCGGTGCAAAAAGGTGTGATGAGCCGGCTGACGCTGGCGGTCGGCGAGCCGCTCGATCCGGCGCAGGTGACGCCGGAAGGGCTGCAGCAGATCGTGACGGAGTTGCGCGGGGCGCGGAAGTAGGGACTGCCGCTCTGCTACCCTGAGTTGCTGTGCTGTGCTGTGCTGTGCTGTGCCTCGCTAGCGCGGCGACCCGCGTGGCGGGCGGCGACTTGCGTGGGCCGCCGTCACTTGTCCGTTCGGCCAACGCCCGTCTGGAGCGGCCCTCGCCTTAGACGAGGCTGGCATAATAGCGGTTTCCCCGCATCTCTTTGGACGACGCTCATGTCCGGCAATACGCTTGGTACGCTTTTCACTGTCACGACCTTTGGCGAATCCCATGGTCCCGCTATCGGCTGTGTGATCGACGGTTGCCCGCCGGGAATGACGTTGGTCGAAGAAGATATCCAGGTCGAACTGGACCGTCGCAAGCCGGGCACGTCGCGTCACGTCACGCAGCGCAAGGAAGAGGACAAGGTCGAGATCCTGTCGGGCGTGTTCGAAGGCGTCACGACCGGTGCGCCGATTGCGCTCCTGATTCGCAACACGGACCAGCGCAGCAAGGACTACGGCAACATCGCGGATACGTTCCGTCCGGGCCATGCCGATTACACCTACTGGCAGAAATTCGGCATTCGCGACTATCGCGGCGGCGGCCGTTCGTCGGCGCGTCTGACGGCGCCTACTGTTGCGGCTGGCGCCGTGGCCAAGAAGTGGCTGCGCGAGCACTTCGGCACCGAGATTCGCGGCTACATGGCGACGCTTGGTGAGATCGAAGTGCCGTTCGTCGACTGGTCGCACGTGCGCGAAAACCCGTTCTTTGCGGCGAACGCCGAGGTGGTGCCGCAGCTCGAAGAGTACATGGACGCGCTGCGCAAGGATGGCGATTCGATCGGCGCGCGCATCAACGTGGTTGCCTCGGGCGTGCCGGTCGGGCTCGGCGAGCCGCTGTTCGACCGCCTCGACGCCGATATCGCGCATGCCATGATGGGCATCAATGCGGTGAAGGGCGTCGAGATCGGTGCGGGCTTTGCCAGCGTCGCCCAGCGCGGCTCGGTGCATGGCGACGAACTGACTCCGGAAGGCTTTGTCGGCAATCACGCGGGCGGCGTGCTCGGCGGGATTTCGACGGGGCAGGACATCACGGTATCGATCGCCATCAAGCCGACCTCGAGTATCCGTACGCCGCGGCGCTCCATCGACAAGGCCGGGCAACCGGCCATCGTCGAGACCTTTGGGCGTCATGATCCGTGCGTCGGCATTCGTGCTACGCCTATCGCCGAGTCGATGCTGGCGCTGGTGCTGATCGACCATGCGCTGCGCCATCGCGCGCAGTGCGGCGATGTGGTCGTTACTACGCCGAAGATCGCGGCGAGCGCGCCGTAAGTCGCGTTCCGCGCGACTTATCGTCTGTGTCGGAATTCCCCAATGATCGACCCGAATCCCCGTGCAGCCGACGGCGCGGACGCGCTGTCGCGGTTGCGTGCGCGAGTCACCACGCCGCAAGCGAGCGCCATGGACTGGCTGGCGTTCGGCCAAGCCCTGCTGCAAGCGGCGGGGCGTAACCGGGACCAGCAGCGCGAAGCGCTTGTCGCACTGGTGCAGGCCTATCAGCTCGATTCCGCTTGCGATCCGACGCTGCTTCACACCATTGCTCAAACCGGATTTATGCTGCGCGACTGGCCTTTGGTCGACTCGGCGACGTCGTTGCTGCTTGCGCGCAACGCGGAAGATGCTAACGCGCTCGTCTGGCGCGCCGCCGCCATCCAGCAACGCGACGATTTCGACGAAGCCGAGCGTCTGTTGCGCGAGGCCGTGCGGGTGGTGCCGGGTAATCCGGTCGCGCTGCACAAGCTCGCGTTGTGCATCAAGGAACAGGCTCGCTTTGCGGAAGCCGAAGCACTGTTGCGGCGTGTGCTCGAACTGTCGCCGAACAACGCGCACGCGACGTTCGATCTGTCGGAGCTGGAAATACGCTCCGGCCGCTATGACGACGGCTGGGCAAACTACGAATCACGCATCGCATTTGGCGACGACCTGAACGACGCACATCGTGCGCTCGCCGAGATCAGCAGCTACTGGCAGGGTGAGTCGTTGGCCGGCAAGACGCTGATCGTGTACGGCGAGCAAGGCAACGGCGATTGCCTGTGGGCCGTGCGCTTTTTGCCGCTGCTCGCTGAGCGGGCACGGCGCGAGGGCGGCCGGGTGATCTTTGGCCACGACGGGCCGCTGCGGCACCTGTTCGAGCGCATGTTGCCCTCTGACGTGGCGCTTGAAACCAGCCTCATCACCCAGCCGGATTTCCACTGTGGGCTGATGAGTTTGCCGTTGCGGCTCGGCATCTTCGATTCGGCAGGCTGGGGACGCTACTATCTGAGTGCCGACTCGGCTCGCGCCGGGCTGTGGCGCGAGCGTGTCGCGCAGACGGCAGTGAGTAGTGGGCCCAAAGTCGGGCTGGTGTGGAACGGCAATCCGCAGCACATTCGTGATGCGCGGCGCTCGGTGCCAGTCGACCAGCTGGAGCCGCTCCTGATGGTGCCAGGCATCACCTGGTTCGCGCTGTCGCCAGGGCGTTCTGCGACGATCGGGCAATGGCGCGAGCACGGCATCCAGATTGTCGATCCCACGCCGCATTTCGACGCCGGTTTCGATGACGTCGCGGCACTGCTCGCCAATCTGGACCTTGTCGTGACCATCGACAGCGGTCCTGCTCATCTGGCCGGCGCGCTTGGTGTGCCGACGTGTCTGATGATCGATCATGTGTCGGCGTGGTTTTGGGGCGATCAAACGACGCAACGCACGCCGTGGTATGACTCGGTCGAGCTGTTTCGTCAGCCGGCGATCGGTGCGTGGGCGCCTGTGCTGGCGAGCGTGCGCGAGAGACTGGAAGCGCTGGCAGGGTTGGCAGGGCATTGAACCAGGCCGACAACGTTACAGCGTTTCAGCAAGCCCCAACCCCGCAGACGAAAAAAAGCGCCGCTCATCCGTCATGGAGAGCGGCGCTTTTGCGTCCTGTGACTTCGCGCTAATGTGCTAACACCCCAGCGCCACCCGTCGCGTCACATATTCGGATAGTTCGGCCCACCACCGCCTTCCGGCGTGACCCACACGATATTCTGTGTCGGGTCCTTGATGTCGCAGGTTTTGCAGTGCACGCAGTTCTGCGCATTGATCACCAGACGCTCGCTGCCATCGTCGTTCTTCACGAACTCATACACCGCGGCCGGGCAATACCGTGATTCCGGCCCCGCATACGTGCTCAGGTTCACGTTCACCGGCACGCTTGGATCTTTCAGCGTCAGGTGGGCCGGCTGGTTCTCCTCGTGATTGGTGTTCGAGATGAACACCGAGGACAGCCGGTCGAACGTCAGCTTGCCATCCGGCTTCGGATACACGATCGGCTTGCACTGCGACGCCGGTTTTAGCATCTCGTGGTCCCAATGCTGGTGGTGCAGAGTCCACGGCACATTGCCGCTCAGCAGCTTCTGCTCAATGCCCACCATCAGCGTGCCCAGGTACAGGCCTTTGCTCATCCACTGTTTGAAGTTGCGTGCGCGGTACAACTCCGTGTGCAGCCAGGAGGTTTTGAACGCCTCCGGATAGGCGGTGAGTTCATCGCTCGTGCGGCCGGCCTGCACGCCATCGAACGCGGCATCGGCGGCCAGCATGCCGGTCTTGATCGCGGCGTGCGAACCCTTGATGCGCGAGGCGTTCAGGAAGCCCGCGTCGTCGCCCACCAGGGCCCCACCCGGAAACACCAGCTTCGGCAGCGACAGCAGGCCGCCGGCGGTGATCGCGCGTGCACCGTAGGAGACGCGCTTGCCGCCATCGAGGAACGCGCGGATCGACGGATGCGTCTTGTAGCGCTGGAATTCCTCGAACGGCGACAGGTACGGGTTGGTATAGCCGAGGCCCACCACGAAGCCGACCATCACCTGGTTGTTATCCAGGTGATAGAGGAACGAGCCACCGTAGGTGTCCGACTCCAGCGGCCAGCCTGCCGTGTGGATCACCAGACCTGGCTTGTGCTTGGCCGGATCGATTTCCCACAGTTCCTTGATGCCGATACCGTAGACCTGCGGATCGGCGCCGTCGCGCAGTTTGAATTTATCCTGCAACTGCCGCCCCAGATGGCCGCGCGCGCCTTCGCAGAACAGCGTGTACTTCGCGTGCAGTTCCATGCCGAGCTGGAAGTTCTCGGTCGGCTGGCCGTCCTTGCCGATGCCCAGGTTGCCGGTGGCGACACCTTTGACCGAGCCGTCCTCGTTGTACAGAACTTCGGCCGCCGGAAAGCCCGGGAAAATCTCCACACCCAGCGCCTCGGCCTGCTGGCCGAGCCACCGCGTGACGTTCGCGAGGCTGATGACGTAGTTGCCGTGATTCTTGAAGTTGTCCGGCAGCGCCCAGTTCGGCACGCTCTTCGAACCGCTTTCGGAGAGAAACAGGAAGCGGTCTTCGGTCACTTCAACGTCCAAAGGCGCGCCTTTTTCCTTCCAGTCGGGGATCAGTTCGTTCAGCGCGCGAGGGTCCATGACCGCGCCGGAGAGGATGTGCGCCCCGATCTCCGAGCCCTTTTCCAGTACGCAGACGCCGATTTCGACGCCTTTTTCCGCTGCCAGCTGCTTCAGACGGATCGCTGCGGACAGGCCAGCGGGGCCGCCGCCGACAATCACCACGTCGTATTCCATCGACTCGCGCGGGCCGTACTGCTCAATGAGACTTGCGGGGGTCATTGATGCTCCTCTTACCGTTAGAATGCTTTTTTCGGGATCGTATTGTGGGCGAACGGTTCCGGCGCCGCAACCCAATGAATAAAGATTAGCACGATCGTTCTATTTATGTGATACGGTAGCGGCCCGGCGTTTCACCGGGTATGCCCCAGGTATTCACGAAGTTCCGCGGCCTCGCCGCGCGTGTAACCCCAACCGAACAAGGTAAACACAATGGGCCGTTCGATCAATCTGGAAGGCAAGGTTGCGCTGATTACGGGCGCCTCGAGCGGGCTGGGCAAACGCTTCGCTCAGGTGCTGTCGCAGGCTGGCGCGAAGGTCGTGCTGGCCAGCCGCCGCACCGAACGCCTGAAAGAATTGCGCGCCGAAATCGAAGCCTCCGGCGGCGCTGCGCACGTGGTGTCGCTCGACGTCACCGATTACCAGAGCATCAAGTCGGCCGTGGCGCATGCCGAGACGGAGGCGGGCACCATCGACATTCTGGTGAATAACTCGGGCGTCTCGACCACGCAGAAGCTAGCGGAAGTTACGCCCGCCGATTTCGAATACGTGTTCGACACGAACACGCGCGGCGCGTTCTTCGTGGCCCAGGAAGTCGCCAAGCGCATGATCATGCGCGGCAACGGCGGGCAGAAGCCGTCGTATCGAATTATCAATATTGCCTCGGTGGCGGGTCTGCGTGTGTTGCCGCAGATTGGCCTCTACTCGATGAGCAAGGCCGCGGTCGTTCATATGACCAAGGCGATGGCGCAGGAATGGGGGCGACACGGCATCAACGTGAACGCGATCTGCCCGGGCTATATCGACACCGAAATCAATCATCATCACTGGTCCACCGACCAGGGGCAGAAGCTGGTTTCGATGCTGCCGCGTCACCGTGTCGGCCAACCTGAAGATCTCGACGGCTTGCTGCTTTTGCTGGCCGCTGATGAATCGCAATTCATCAATGGCTCGATCATTTCCGCCGACGATGGCTTTGGGCTTTCCTGATTGGGCGTGGGTTTGAGCCTCAGTTGGGGCTAAGAACCGCGCCCCGTTTCAACCTGTAGAAGAAGTACGATGAGCGAACAACACCCCGTTTTTGAAATGTCCATGCCGATCCGCTGGGGCGACATGGACGCATTCGGCCATGTGAACAACACGGTCTATTTCCGCTACATGGAGCAGGTGCGGATTTCCTGGTTCGAGCAACTGGGTATTCTCGGCGGCAATGAGGAAGGGCAGGGGCCGGTGATCGTCAACGCATCGATGGAGTTCCTCAAGCAGCTCCATTATCCTGGCGACGTGATTGGCCGGATGTCGGTCGGCACGCCCGGCCGCAGCAGTTTCGACACCGGCTTCGAACTGAGGCGCGCCGACGATCCGTCGACCGTCTATGCACGGGGCGCCGCGCGTTGCGTGTGGATCGACTACGCGGCGGGCAAGTCGGCGCCGATTCCCGATCTGCTGCGCTCGACTATCGAAAGCGCGGTGCTCGTCAAGCCGGTTTGAGGCGGCTCCGCTGTCGACCAGAGTTCGCGTTTTAGCGCATTCGTCCGGTTTCGTGCAGAGCGGCTCCATGTAGCGAGCCCGCTGCAAGCTCTTTCGCAACGGTCAATGCCCGAGCAGCCTCTGCAGCAGTTCCGTCGCATTGCCCGTATCGTATTTACGCATCAGCCGCGCCCGGTAGACGTCCACCGTGCGTGAGCTGATGTCCAGCACGCGCCCAATCTGCTTGCTGGTCTTGCCCGTCACGAGTTGCGCGGCGATTTCCCGTTCGCGCGGAGTCAGCTCGATAGCGACGCGCCGCGTCGCGCTCAGATCCTCGAAAGTCCACACGCCCGCGGCATGCGGGTTAGCGCGCTCGAGCGAGCGGCCCGTCACGTGACACCAGAACAATTCCCCGTTGGCGCGTCTCATGATCCGGTCGTCGGCGTAGCTGCCGTGCGCGGTCATGATGGGCGGAATGCGTTCGCCGATCCGCTCGAACTCGTCCGCCGACGGATACAGTACCTGAAACGACTGCCCCAGCAGCGACTCGCGCGGACAGCCGAAGATCGACGCCAACTGGTCGTTGCAGTCTTCAATGAAGCGCTCGCGCGACAGCACGAGGCCGATCGGCGCAAGGTGGAAGGCGGTTTGGTAATCCAGTGCGGGCATGAAAGGTGCGAAAGCAGGTGCGGAAGCGGAAAATCACTTATGTATTTTTGCGTATTGTGCCGTATGGCCCGTGCATCGTACCCTTTCGGGCAAATCATACGGCTGCAGCGAGGCCGCGGGTGAAGGGTCTGCCGGGCCGGCTGTGCGATGTCGACGCAAGGCTGGCTGCGGATGACTAGAATGACGTTCTGGGCTCAACCCGCATCACCACGCATCACCACGCATCGCACCGATCCGGCGGCCGGCGTACCGGATTTTCGGGTTTCCATAAAGGAAGGGACACACTGATGAACAAGGTCTATCCAGACGCGGCTACCGCGCTCAAGGACATCGTCAAGGACGGCCAGACATTCGCCGTCGGCGGCTTTGGCCTGTGCGGCATCCCTGAGGCGCTTATCTCGGCGCTGCGCGATTCGGGCGTCAAAGGCATCACCTGCATCAGCAATAACGCGGGTGTGGACGGTTTCGGCCTTGGCCTGCTGCTCGAAACACGCCAGGTCAAGAAGATGATCTCGTCGTATGTGGGCGAAAACAAGGAGTTCGAGCGCCAATACCTGGCCGGCGAACTCGAGCTCGAATTCACGCCGCAAGGCACGCTTGCCGAGAAGCTGCGCGCGGGCGGCTCGGGCATTCCAGCGTTCTTCACCAACACCGGCTACGGCACGTTGATTGCCGAGGGCAAGGAAACCCGCCAGTTCGGCGAAAACCATTACGTGCTGGAGCATTCGCTGACGGCCGACGTCGCGCTCGTCAAGGCGTGGAAGGCCGACAAATCGGGCAACCTGATCTATCGCCGCACGGCGCGCAACTTCAACCCGATGTGCGCGATGGCAGGCAAGATCACCGTGGCGGAAGTCGAGGAAATCGTGGAAGTGGGCGAGCTCGATCCGGACGCCATCCATACGCCGGGCATCTTCGTGCAGCGCATTGTGCTCAATGCGCATCCGGAGAAACGCATCGAACAACGCATCGTCCGCGCGAAAGGAGCGTAATCATGGCATGGACTCGTGACGAAATGGCCGCGCGCGCGGCGAAGGAATTGCAGGACGGCTTCTACGTGAACCTCGGCATCGGCTTGCCGACGCTGGTGGCGAACCACGTGCCGGCGGGTGTCGAAGTGTGGCTGCAGTCGGAAAACGGCCTGCTTGGCATCGGCCCGTCGCCGACTGAAGAGGAAGTGGATGCTGACCTCATCAACGCCGGCAAGCAGACTGTGACGACGCTGCCGGGTTCGTCGATCTTCTCGTCGGCGGACTCGTTCGCGATGATTCGGGGCGGCCACATCAACCTCGCCATTCTGGGCGCCATGCAGATCAGCAAGAAGGGCGATCTGGCGAACTGGATGATTCCGGGCAAGATGATCAAGGGCATGGGCGGTGCGATGGATCTGGTGGCGGGCGTCAAGCGCGTCGTCGTGCTGATGGAGCACGTCGCGAAGGGCGACCAGCATAAGATCCTCGAGGAATGTACGCTGCCGCTGACGGGTGTGGGCGTGGTCGATCAGATCATTACTGACCTCGGCGTGATCGAAGTGACCGCGGACGGTCTGAAGCTGACGGAGCTGGCGCCGGGCGTGACGGTGGATGAGATCAAGGCCAAGACCGGTGCGCCGCTCGATGTGAGTGCTGTGGGCTGATTGGGCGGGTGTGCGGCACGGTTGAGTGGATGCAGGGTTGCAGTTGAGTCCTGCTGAAGCACGGCCGATGTGAAGAATGCTGCGAAGGATGCAGTAAAGCGGGCGAGACGGGTTGGGTCTTCGCCCGCTTTGTTTTGGGCGTTGGCTTTGCGCATCTGCCTATGTCATCCGGACGATCCTTGGCACGCGGCAAAGCGGTTTACAATCGTCTTCACTATTCGTGCTCGCCAAGGAAATCTGATGACCGTCACGTCCCCAGCTCTGCATACTGCCGCCGGCACGGCCACGCCCCGTCAACGTTTCGTGCAGTGTGCGAGCCCCGGTGGCTTGCATCGTGTTGCCTACACGGAATGGGGCGACCCGGCGAATCCGCGTGTGCTGGTGTGCGTGCATGGCCTCACGCGCTCAGGGCGTGACTTCGACCGGTTGGCAGCGTCGTTTTCGGACAGATATCGCGTGATTTGTCCGGATGTGGTCGGCCGCGGTCTTTCATCGTGGCTGAACGTCCCCAACTACTACGCTGTGCCGCACTACGTCGCGGACATGGTCACGCTGATCGCGCGGCTCGACGTGGAAAAGGTGGACTGGTTCGGCACCTCGATGGGCGGTCTGATCGGGCTGGGTCTCGCGGGCCTGCCGGGCTCTCCGATCGGGAAGCTGCTGCTGAACGACGTCGGTCCACATCTCGAACCGGCCGCGGTGAAGCGAATCGGCGATTATCTCGGCAAGCCCATGCAGTTCGAAACGCTGCAGCAGGGCATCGATTACGCCGCCTTGCTGGCGCAATCGTTCGGCCCGTTGACCCCGGAAGAATGGCGCGAAATCAACACGCCGCTGCTGCAGGAGCGCGACGGTGCCTGGTATTTCCGCTACGACCCCCGCATCGGCCAACCGTTCGCTGCTATTACGGACGAAGTGGCGGCGGCTGGAGAGGCTGCATTGTGGGGGGCGCTAAAGGCGATTCAGGGACCGGTGCTGGTAGTGCGCGGAGAAAAGTCCGACCTGCTGTCGCGTGAAACGGTCGAGAAGATGATTGCCGAGGGCAACAAGGTGTCGAGCGTGGAAATCCCCGGTGTGGGTCATGCGCCCGCGTTTCTCAGCGCCGAGCAGATCGGGATTGCGCGCCGCTTCTTCATCGGACCTGGCGCTGACGCGTCATAATATGGGGTTGTGCGGCGCGCCTTTTTCGAGCGACCCGCCGCGGAGCGCAGGATCGTTCAACCGCATTGTTCAATCTTAACCATCATCAGGAATTGCCATGGCAGTCATTCGTCATCACGTCGGCAAGCGACTCTCCGAAATCGCTGTGCATAACGGCACCGTGTACCTCGCCGGCCAGATCGCCGAGGACGCAGATCAGGACATCACCGGTCAGACCCGTGAAGTGCTTGGTCATATCGACCGTCTGCTCGCTGAAGTGAACAGCGACAAGTCGCATCTGTTGTCGGTGCAGATTTACATCGCCGACATGGTTCACTTCGCCGGCATGAACGCTGTGTGGGATGAGTGGGTCGCGCAGGGCGAAACCCCGCCGCGCGCGACGGTCGAAGCGAAGCTTGCGAACCCGAAGTGCCTGGTTGAAGTGGTCGTCGTGGCCGCACAGCGCAGCTAGGTCCGCATCTGAAACTGTTGTTGAATCCCTGTTGATCCGTCTGGCCCGTTGGGCCGTCGCACCATGAATACCGATACCGTTACGACCGTCCCGATTCCGCTGCCTTCCTTCGAAGAGGCGATGGCATTCGTGCGGGAGCATGCGGGTGAGGTGCGGCTGTCATCGGGCGAACTGTTGGCCGATCATGCGGCGGGCACTGCGGCGATCATGCGCACGCTCAATGTCGACCCGCCGGCGGTGCTGGCGGCGGCATTGTTCGCGCTGACGCCGCATCTGCAGGACCCGGAACGGGTGATCGCCGATAACTTTGGCGAAGAGGTCGCGCAACTCGTGGGCGATGTGCGCAAGTTGCTGCGTTTGGGTACCGTCAGTTTGCGCGCGGCGCAGAACGCCATTCCCGAAGCGGGACGCGACGCCCAGGCGGCGCGGCGTGCGCAGGTCGAGGCGTTGCGCAAGATGCTACTTGCCTTTGCGCAGGACATTCGCGTTGTGCTGATCCGGCTCGCATCGCGGCTGCAATCGATGCGTTACTACGCGGCGGCCAAGATGACGCCGTCCCCGGACGTGGCGCGCGAGACGCTCGATATTTACGCGCCGCTCGCAAACCGTCTCGGTATCTGGCAGGTGAAGTGGGAACTCGAAGACCTCGCGTTGCGCTTCGAAGAGCCTGCCACGTATAAGCGCATCGCGAAGCTGCTCGACGAGAAGCGCGTGGAGCGTGAGAGTTATGTGGCCGCGGCTATCGCGCGTCTGCAGCATGAGTTGGCCGCCGCGCATATTCGTGCCGAAGTGAGCGGGCGGCCAAAGCACATCTATAGCATCTGGCGCAAGATGCGCGGCAAGGACCTCGATTTCTCCGAGCTGTACGACGTGCGCGCGTTTCGCGTGATCGTGCCGGACATCAAGGACTGCTATACCGTGCTCGGTATCGTGCACAACCTGTGGCAACCGGTGCCGAAGGAATTCGACGACTACATTTCGCGGCCGAAGCCGAACGGCTACAAGTCGCTGCATACGGTGGTGATCGGCGATGACGGGCGCGCGTTCGAAGTGCAGATCCGTACCCAGGAGATGCATCAGTTTGCCGAGTACGGCGTAGCGGCGCACTGGCGCTACAAGGAGGCCGGCACGCGCGGCTACGGCGGCCAGGTCACGGCGAACGAGAAGTACGACGAGAAGATTGCGTGGCTGCGCCAGTTGCTGGCGTGGAAGGACGAAGTGTCCGAGGGCGAGCATGGCGAAAAGCGCGCGGCGCAGCCGTGGGAGCAATTGCGTCAGGCTACGTTCGACGACGACCACATCTATGTGTTGACACCGCAGGCGCGCGTGATTCCGTTGCCGCAAGGCGCGACGCCGCTCGACTTTGCCTATCACCTGCATAGCGAGTTAGGACACCGTTGCCGCGGTGCGCGTGTCGATGGTGCGATGGTGCCGCTCAACACGCCATTGCAGAACGGTCAGACGGTCGAGGTCGTCGCGGTGAAAGAGGGTGGTCCGTCGCGCGACTGGCTCAACCCGCAGCTTGGCTATCTGCATAGTCCACGTGCACGGCAGAAAGTGCGCGCGTGGTTCAACGCAGTCGAGTATCAGGAGACCATCGCGACGGGCCGGGCGATGGTCGAAAAGACTTTGCAGCGCGAAGGCAAGACCTCGGTCAATCTCGACCAGCTTGCGACGAAGCTCGGCTTCAAGTCTACGGAAGACCTGTTCTCGGTGGTCGGCAAGGAAGAGTTCAGCTTGCGTCAGGTCGAGCAGGCACTGCAGGATGCGCCGCCACCCGAACCGGAGGTCGAAGTACCCGAGCAGTTCGAAAAGCGCAGCAGCGGCTCGAGTGTCGCGCATGGCGCATCGACCGGTGTGCTGGTGGTGGGTGTCGACGCGTTGCTCACGCAGCTCGCGCGTTGCTGCCGTCCGGCGCCGCCTGATGGTATTAGTGGTTTCGTTACGCGGGGCAAGGGCATGTCGATTCACCGCAGCGATTGCCCGACGTTCATGCGAATGGCCGAGCGTGCGTCCGAGCGCGTATTGGAAACCGCATGGTCTGCAGACGTGATGAATGGTCGCGGGCAGTCGGTGTACCCAGTGGACCTGACAATCGATGCAACGGATCGTCAAGGCTTGCTGCGCGATATCTCGGAAGTGTTTGCGCGCGAGAAGATGAACGTGATCGGTGTGAAGACGCAAACGCGCCGTAATGCAGCCTTCATGCAATTCACGGTGGAAGTGTCGAGCGCGGCGCAGATTCAGCGCGCCTGTTCGCTGCTTGGAGAAGTCACGGGCGTGTTGCGGGCGGGGCGTAAAAGTTAACGCAAGGTGTGATGCACGCGGGGCCGCGTGCCGTCATTCACATGCGCGGAAACGGCAGCGCGGATTTTTCAGTGCCGGTGTACAAAAGTACTTGCCAAGCGATGTGGCGCTCCATATAATCTCGTTTCTTCAGGCTCGTAGCTCAGCTGGTTAGAGCACCACCTTGACATGGTGGGGGTCGTTGGTTCGAGTCCAATCGAGCCTACCAACGAAAGAGAAATTCCGGTTTGCCGGGGTTTCGCAAGCTGCAGTAAGCGCCTTGGCGCAAAAGGCGAATACGGTTATGACACCGCGAACGTTGACCGAAACCACTTCGGAGCGACGCTAGTCGAGGACCACTTTCGCCAATGTAGTTTGCAGGAAATGTGAATGCGGCCCCTCGAAAGCGGGGCCGCATTTTTTTTGTCGTATTTGATGGTTGTATATGCCGCCGCCGGTCGGCATTTCGGAGAACGCAATGGTTTCGATACGTCTGCCTGACGGTTCTGTTCGTCAATACGAGCACCCGGTGACGGTCGCGGAAGTGGCCGCGTCGATCGGCCCTGGCCTCGCGAAAGCCGCGCTCGGCGGCAAGATCGACGGTGAGCTGGTCGATACGTCCGCGTTGATCGATCACGATGTGTCGCTCGCAATCGTCACGGAAAAAGACGCCGACGGCCTCGACATCATTCGCCACTCCACGGCGCACTTGCTCGCGTACGCGGTGAAAGACCTGTACCCGGAAGCGCAGGTGACGATTGGCCCTGTGATCGACAACGGTTTCTACTACGATTTCGCGTACAACCGTCCCTTCACGCCGGAAGATCTCGAGAAGATTGAAAAGCGCATGCAGGATCTCGCGAAGAAAGACGAACCGGTGTCACGCCGCGTGGTGTCGCGCGACGAAGCGGTGGACTACTTCAAGAGCATCGGTGAAAAGTACAAGGCCGAGATCATCGAGTCGATTCCGTCAACCGACGAGATCAAGCTTTACTCGCACGGCGGCTTCACGGATCTGTGCCGCGGCCCGCACGTGCCGTCCACCGGCAAGCTGAAGGTTTTCAAACTGATGAAGGTCGCGGGCGCGTATTGGCGCGGCGATTCGAAGAACGAGCAGCTGCAGCGTATCTACGGCACGGCCTGGACGAAGAAGGAAGACCAGGAAGCGTATCTGCACATGCTCGAAGAGGCGGAGAAGCGCGATCACCGCAAGCTCGGCAAGCAGCTCGACCTGTTCCACATGCAGGACGAGTCGCCGGGCATGGTGTTCTGGCATCCGCGTGGCTGGACGTTGTGGCAGCAGGTCGAGCAATACATGCGCCGCCGCGTAAACGATGCGGGCTACCTCGAAATCAAGACGCCGATGATCATGGACCGTTCGCTCTGGGAAGCGTCGGGCCATTGGCAGAACTATCGTGAAAACATGTTCACGACCGAATCGGAAAAGCGCGACTACGCGATCAAGCCGATGAATTGCCCCGGTCACGTGCAGGTGTTCAACCACGGTCTGCGCTCGTACCGCGATCTGCCGCTGCGCTATGCGGAGTTCGGCTCGTGCCACCGCAATGAATCGTCGGGCTCGTTGCACGGTCTGATGCGCGTGCGAGGCTTCGTGCAGGACGACGCACACATTTTCTGTACCGAAGACCAGTTCATCAGCGAATCGATCGCGTTCAACACGCTGGCGATGAGCGTGTACAAGGATTTTGGCTTCGACAACGTCGATATCAAACTGTCCTTGCGTCCGGACGCCCGTGCCGGCACTGACGAAACGTGGGATCGCGCCGAGCAGGGTCTGCGCGACGCGCTGACGGCCTGCGGCGTGACGTGGGAAGAGTTGCCGGGCGAGGGCGCTTTCTACGGTCCGAAGGTCGAATACCACATCAAGGACGCGCTGGGCCGCTCGTGGCAATGCGGTACGCTGCAGCTCGACATGGTGCTGCCGGAGCGTCTGGGCGCCGAATACGTCGCCGAGGACAATAGCCGTCGCCGCCCGATCATGTTGCACCGGGCAATCGTCGGATCAATGGAGCGCTTCATCGGTATTCTGATTGAGCACCATGCTGGTGCAATGCCGTCCTGGCTGGCGCCGATGCAGGCGGTTGTAATGAATATCGCGGAAAGTCAGACCGAATATGCGCAGTCTTTGACTCAATCGTTGCAAAAACAAGGGGTTAGAGTACAGGCCGATTTGCGCAACGAGAAGATTAGCTATAAAATACGGGAGCACACGCTAGAAAAGGTGCCGTACCTCCTTGTGGTCGGCGACAAAGAGCGTGATGCTCAAACGGTAGCCGTGCGTGCCCGTGGCGGTGTTGATCTGGGTGTCATGCCCGTCAGCGCCTTCATTGAGCGTCTGCGTCAGGACGTGCAGTCGTTCAGGTAAACCACTTGGCAGCCCGGCTCGTTTTTTTAATTTTTAGAGGAAACGTAACATCGCTACTGATAAGTCTGCGCACCGCATCAACGGTGAAATCACTGCACCCGAGGTGCGTCTGGTCGGAGTCGAGAACGAACCCCTCGGCATCGTGAAACTTGCCGATGCTTTCCGCATGTCGGAACAGCAAGATGTAGATCTGGTTGAAATCGCCCCTCAGGCGGTGCCTCCGGTTTGCCGCTTGATGGACTACGGCAAGTTCAAGTACTCGGAAGCGAAGAAGCAGCACGAGGCCAAGCTCAAGCAGAAGATTGTCCAGGTGAAGGAAGTCAAATTCCGCCCCGGCACCGATGACGGCGATTACAACGTCAAACTGCGCAACCTCATTCGCTTCCTCGACGACGGTGACAAGACGAAAATCACGTTGCGTTTCCGCGGCCGCGAAATGGCCCACCAGGAAATCGGTATGCGCATGCTGGAACGCCTGCGCACTGACCTTGACGAAGTCGGTCAAGTCGAGCAAATGCCGAAAATGGAAGGGCGCCAGATGATCATGGTGCTCGCTCCGAAGAAAAAGAAGTAAGCAACGCGCGTGGTTGCAAGTGCGTTGCCGGGTTGTGCGCCGTGAGGCGCGCAGCTGTTACTGTGAAAAGATTGAGTTGTACTTCGCCGCATGTGTGGCGAAGACCAGCAGGTTTCAGAGCAGCGCCCAGATAAATGGGCGCAGTTCCTGAAAAGCAGCGGCCAGCAGTATCGGCCGGCTGCATACCAAGTGGACTGGGTTTCGAAGGGCGGGTAATGGCCATCAGGCCGACCGCACACCCATATCCATCTAATAATGGAGTTGTCATGCCGAAGATGAAGACCAAGAAGAGTGCTGCAAAGCGCTTCGTGGTGCGTCCGGGCGGTACCGTCAAGCGCGGTCAAGCCTTCAAGCGCCACATTCTTACCAAGAAGACCACCAAGAACAAACGCCATCTGCGCGGTTCCACGGCAGTTCATGAGTCAGATATGAACTCCGTGCGCGCAATGATGCCGTTCGCCTAACCCTTAACTAAAACTCACAGGAGCTAACTATGCCTAGAGTCAAACGTGGGGTTACCGCACGGGCCCGTCACAAGAAGATCATCAAGCTGGCCAAGGGTTACCGCGGCCGTCGCAATAACGTCTATCGCATCGCCAAGCAGGCGGTCATGCGCGCAGGCCAATACGCCTACCGCGATCGCCGCAACAAGAAGCGTGTGTTCCGTGCATTGTGGATCACGCGTATCAACGCGGCGGTGCGTCAGCACGACATGACGTACAGCGTGTTCATCAACGGCCTGAAGAAGGCTTCGATCGAACTCGACCGCAAGGTGCTGGCCGACATGGCTGTGTTCGACAAGGCTGCTTTTGCTGCGATCGTTCAGCAGGTGAAAGCCGCCGTTGCAGCCTGATTGCGCTTTGGGCAATTAAACTGCGTGGTTCGTTGCAGCGAACATCCGGTAGTCTCGGTGACGCTGCAACAAAAACGGGGCTCCTCACCGAGCCCCTTTTTTGTTGGTCGAACCAGTTTTGCATCGATTGAACACTGACGTTGAAATGATGGGATCAATGGATCTGGACCAGATTGTCGCTGACGCGCAAAAAGCCTTCGGGGAAGCCAACGACGTCACTACGCTCGAGAACGAGAAAGCCCGCTTTCTCGGCAAGTCGGGTGCGCTGACCGAACTGTTGAAGGGCCTTGGCAAACTCGATCCCGAGACGCGCAAGACCGAAGGCGCGCGGATCAACGTCGTCAAGCAGCAGGTGGAAGCCGCGCTGACGGGCCGCCGTCAGGCGCTTGCCGACGCGCTCTTGAACCAGCGCCTCGCCGCTGAAGCCATTGACGTCACGTTGCCCGGCCGCGGCCTTGGAGCAGGCAGTCTGCATCCGGTCATGCGCACTTGGGAACGCGTCGAACAGATTTTCCGTTCCATCGGATTCGATGTGGCCGACGGCCCCGAAATCGAAACCGACTGGTACAACTTCACCGCCTTGAACAGCCCGGAAAACCATCCGGCGCGTTCGATGCAAGACACCTTCTACGTAGACGGCAAGGATGCCGACGGCCGCCAGTTGCTGTTGCGCACGCACACGAGCCCGATGCAGGTGCGCTACGCGCGCACCAACACGCCGCCGATCAAGGTGATCGTGCCTGGCCGCACGTACCGTGTGGACAGCGACGCGACGCACTCGCCGATGTTCAATCAGGTCGAAGGCCTGTGGATCGACGAGAACATCAGCTTCGCCGACCTGAAGGGCGTCTACACCGACTTCCTCAAGAAATTCTTTGAGCGTGACGACATCCTCGTACGCTTCCGTCCGTCGTACTTTCCGTTTACCGAACCGTCGGCTGAGATCGACATGTTGTTCGAAACGGGCAAGAACGCCGGCAAGTGGCTCGAGATCTCGGGTTCCGGCCAGGTTCACCCCACGGTGATCCGCAACATGGGCCTCGATCCGGAGCGTTACATCGGCTTTGCCTTTGGCAGCGGCCTCGAACGGCTGACGATGTTGCGCTACGGCGTGCAGGACTTGCGCCTGTTCTTCGAGAACGACCTGCGTTTCCTGCGGCAATTCGCTTAACGCTTCGAGCCGCGCACGTCGCCAGATGCATAGACGAAGGCAAGTGCGCGCCGCGAGCAGTGCCATCGGCAAGGGCGCCTGGTTACCGGAACACGGCAACCAACGAAGGCCCCAGCCGGATGTGGACTAACCTGATCAGAACGTACACAGAACCATGCAATTCCCGGAATCCTGGTTAAGAAGCTTTGTCGACCCGCAGATGACGACGGACGAGCTGTCGCACGCCCTGACGATGGCCGGCCTCGAAGTCGAAGGCCTGTCGCCCGCTGCGCCGGCGACCAAGAAGATCGTGGTCGGCCGGGTTCTCGAGGTGGTCAAGCACCCGGACGCGGACAAGCTCAACGTGTGTCAGGTCGACGCCGGCACGGGCGCGACGCTGAACATCGTCTGCGGCGCACCGAATGTGAAGCCGGGCATCAAGGTGCCGGTTGCGCTGGTGGGCGCAGAGCTGCCGCCGGCCGAAGAGGGCGGCGCGCCATTTGCGATCAAGCTCTCGAAGCTGCGTGGCGTGGAAAGCCAGGGCATGCTGTGCTCGGCACGCGAACTGAAGCTTTCGGAAGATCATAGCGGCCTATTGATCCTGCCGGAAGATACGCCGATTGGCCAGGACATCCGCGAGACGCTGAACCTCGACGATACGATCTTCGAGATCAAGCTGACGCCGAACAAGGCAGACTGCCTGTCGGTGTTCGGCGTGGCGCGTGAAACGTCGGCCATCACCGGCGCGCCACTGCATGCGCTCGACATCAAGCCGGCCATCGTCAAGTTGAACGAAACATTGCCGGTGAAGATTTCGGCGCCGGACCTGTGCGGCCGTTTTTCGGGCCGTGTGATTCGTGGCGTGAATGCGCGCGCGAAGTCGCCGCAGTGGATGGTCGAGCGTCTGGAGCGCTCGGGCCAGCGCAGTATTTCTGCGCTGGTCGACATCTCGAACTACGTGATGCTCGAGCTGGGCCGTCCGTCGCACGTGTTCGATCTGGACAAGATCCACGGCAGCATGGATGTACGCTGGGGCCGAAAGGGCGAGACGCTCAAGCTGTTGAACGGCAACACCGTCGAGCTCGATGAGACGGTCGGCGTGATTGCAGACGATCAGCACATCGAAAGTCTCGCGGGCATCATGGGTGGCGACAGCACGGCCGTGACGCTCGACACCACCAACATCTATCTCGAAGCCGCGTTCTGGTGGCCCGATAGCATTCGCGGCCGCTCGCGCAAGTACAACTTCTCGACTGACGCGGGCCATCGCTTCGAGCGTGGCGTCGACTACGCGACAACCGTCGAGCATATCGAGCGCATCACGCAACTGATCCTCGATATCTGCGGCGGCGAGGCCGGTCCCGTCGACGATCAGATCGTCAACGTGCCGCTGCGCGCGCCGGTGAAGATGCGCGTCACGCGTGCGAACCGCATCATCGGCGTTGCGATCAGTGCAGATGAGATCGCGCAGATCTTCACGCGTCTTGGCCTCACGTTCGAGCGCGAAGGCGACGTGTTCTCCGTGACGCCGCCGTCGTACCGCTTCGACATCGAGATCGAAGAAGACCTGATCGAAGAAGTCGCACGTATCTACGGCTTCGAAAAAATTCCGGCGCGTCCGCCTGTGGCCACCAGCGAGATGCGCGCGACCAACGAAACGCAGCGCTCGCTCCACGATATCCGGCACGCGCTCGCCGCCCGCGACTACGCTGAGACAGTGAACTTCAGCTTCGTCGACGCGCAATGGGAGCTGGATTTCGCCGGCAACGACAAGCCCGTGCGCCTGCTGAATCCGATCGCGAGCCAGCTTTCGGTGATGCGCACGACGCTGATCGGCAGCCTGATCGAAGTGCTGCGTACGAATCTGAGCCGCCGTGCCGCGGACCGCGTGCGCGTGTTCGAGGTGGGCCGCGTGTTCTTGCACGATCCCGCCATCAAGGCCGGCGAGTTGCAGGTCGAAGGCTTCTCGCAGCCGAAGATGTTCGGCGCGCTCGCCTATGGTCCGGCGCAGGACGAACAATGGGGCGCGGCGACGCGCACCGTCGACTACTTCGACGTCAAGGGCGATCTGGAAGCCTTGCTGTCGCCAGCTGTGGCACGCTTTGTGAAAGCGGAGCATCCGGCGCTGCATCCGGGACGCAGCGCGCGCGTTGAATTGAATGGCCGCGCAGTGGGCTGGATTGGCGAATTGCATCCGCGCTGGATGCAGCAATATGATTTGCCGCATGCGCCGATTCTGTTTGAAATCGAAGCAGATGCATTAATTCAGCGTGCATTGCCGGTACCGTCGGAAGTGTCGAAGTTTCCGCCGGTGCGTCGCGATATCGCCGTGGTCGTCGATCAAAAAATCGAAGTCCAGGCACTGCTTGACGAGATGCAAAAGGCGCTTTCGGAAGACGCCTGCAAGACTGTCAGAAGGGTTGCGCTTTTCGACGAATTCCGTCCAAAATCAACTACTTCCGGCGGGTTAGCAGCCCATGAGAAAAGCCTTGCGTTCCGTGTGACCTTGCAAGATACTGGCGGGACCCTTCAGGACGAGACGGTCGATCTGGCCATTCAAACCCTGGTGGATCGTCTGGCTCGAGTATATGGCGCACGGTTGCGCGGATAACCCGCGGAGACTCTTAAAGCGGCGATTTCCGCAATTCTTCGTTTCTGGTTGGCGCGCCATTTGATAGATATGAATGAAATGAACTCGAGTGATTTCGAAGCCCTTCTTACGGCGCAGCGTAGCGCCATGATTCGCGATATTCCGACATCACCCGCTAACACTTCGGCGGAAACGCCCACGCTCACCAAGGCCGAGCTTGCCGAGTTGCTGTTCGACAATGTCGGACTCAACAAGCGGGAAGCGAAGGACATGGTGGAGGCGTTCTTCGAGGTGATTCGCGATGCGCTGGAGAGCGGAGATAGCGTGAAGCTGTCGGGCTTCGGTAACTTTCAGTTACGCGACAAGCCCCAGCGTCCTGGCCGCAATCCGAAGACCGGCGAGGCGATTCCGATTGCTGCTCGCCGCGTTGTGACGTTCCATGCAAGTCAAAAGCTGAAGGCGCTGGTCGAGACCGGCGCCGAGGCGAGCTTCGCGCGCTGATCGACTGGCGCGTTCCTGCGCAACCCACCACGACGGCTAACTGACGATGACAGCGACGATCGAAAAAGTCGTCTTGCCTCCGATTCCGGCGAAGCGCTACTTCACCATTGGTGAAGTGAGCGAGCTGTGCGGTGTAAAGCCGCATGTGCTGCGGTATTGGGAGCAGGAGTTCACGCAGTTGAGGCCGGTGAAGCGGCGCGGTAACCGCCGTTATTACCAGCATCATGAGGTGCTGTTGATCAGGCGGATTCGCGAGCTGTTGTACGAGCAGGGCTTCACGATCAACGGTGCGCGAAACCGGCTCGATTCGCATGGTGCAGTGCATGGTGGGCCGGCGGATGATGTGGTGGAAGAGGGCGAGGTGGTCGAGGCGCCGCCCGCGAAAACAGCCACGGTGGATGTCGATCAGTTGCGCAAGGAATTGCTGCATGTGATCGATCTGCTGGGCCGGTAATCTTTTGAAGTACGAATAGCGACCGCGCTTCGCAGTTTTGTTGGTGGCTGCAGGTTCTAATCGATTGAAGTGTCTGTTATAATTTTTAGCTGTTCGGGGCGTAGCGCAGCCTGGTAGCGTACCTGCATGGGGTGCAGGTGGTCGGAGGTTCAAATCCTCTCGCCCCGACCAAAGATCAAAACCCGCACAGTCGCAAGGCTGTGCGGGTTTTTCTTTGGCGCCGACGTTTTACGCGCCGTTGGCCGGATATCAGATGTCGATTCGTGTCCCAATCGCAACGTAGTCAATGTTCAAAAAAATACTTGGCTATACTAAGCATCTGACATTCGATCCCCAGAGCCTCGAAACAGATCCAGAACAAGAGAATCGCGCATGCATCGTTTGCACGATGCCACGGGTCCACCAGCCTAATCCCCGTAGCAAGTTATATAACCGAAGCGCACATTGGTCTGCAGTTTCTTCAGTTCCTCACGTCACCGTCTTTCCGGGAAATCGACTTTACTATCCGCTTACCGTCAGCGTGGTCAATAACCAAAAAAGGCGCGAAGCGACTCGACTACAAGTTTTTTTGGACTAGTCTTAAGTCGCTAAGCCGTGCCACGCACGGGCTATTTTCATTCCGCCGCGTCCGCACCAGATTGATGTGAACAGCATCCGGAGGCACTCCATGCATGAAGAGAAAATACGTGAAGCCCTGACTGCCCACTGGCAGGCGTCGGCGAGCGGCAATCTCGACGCAGAGCACGATATTTACGATGACGACGCCATCTGTGACTATCCTCAATCCGGCGAACGAATTGTCGGCCGGAAAAATCTGCAAGCACTGCGGGGTCATCATCCGGGAAAGCCAGCAGGTTTTAACGTCAGGCGTATTCAGGGAGAAGGCAATCTCTGGGTCACGGAATACACCATCATGTATGAAGGGCGAGCGGCCTACACAGTCAGCATCATGGAGTTCCGCGACGGCAAGGTCGTCCACGAGACCCAGTATTTTTCGGATCCGTTTGACGCGCCGGACTGGCGCAGCCAATGGGTTCAGCAGATGGCGTGAGAGCACATCGGAGCGAGAAATAACGCGACGAGCCTGCGCATTACCAACCCAGATTTCAACGAGGATGTGAGATGACTAACCAGACGGACAAGCAATCGCTGCTGCGCCTGCTGGGCATCGAAAAGCCCATCATTCAGGCGCCGATGGCCGGTGTGAGCACACCGGCGCTGGCAGCTGCCGTTTCGAATGCCGGTGGCCTTGGCTCGCTCGGCGTTGGCGCAATGAACGCAGCGGGTGCGCGCAAGGTGATCGCGGAAACCCGCGCACTGACCGCCAAGCCGTTCAATATCAACGTGTTCTGCCACAGCCCTGCGACGTCAAACGCAGCGGTGGAGCAACAATGGTTGAGCTGGCTCGCGCCGCGTTTCGAGCAATACGGAGCGAAGCCGCCTGCGTCGCTGTCGGAGATCTACACGAGCTTTGTCGCAGACGAGGCCATGCTGGACGTGTTCCTCGAGGACAAACCGGCGGTCGTCAGTTTTCACTTTGGCCTGCCGTCCGCGGAAGTGATCGGCGCACTTAAAAACGCGGGGATCAGGCTGCTCGCTGCGGTGACGAATCTGCAGGAAGCTGCGCAGGTCGCAGCGGCGGGCGTGGACGCAATCGTCGCGCAAGGCATCGAAGCCGGCGGCCACCGCGGCGTCTTCGATCCGGAAGCGCGCGACGACCGCTTGGGCACGTTTGCATTGACGCGTCTATTGGTCAAGGAATTCCCTCTGCCGGTGATCGCCGCAGGCGGCATCATGGACGGTGCGGGTATTGCCGCTGCGCTTGCATTGGGCGCTCAGGCGGCTCAACTCGGAACGGCTTTTGTGGCCTGCCCGGAAACATCGATCGACGATGGTTACCGGCGTGCGATGCTTGGCGAGTCGGCGCGCCATACGACGTTCACGAAAGCCATCTCCGGACGCGTGGCGCGAAGCATGGTGAACCGCTTCACGGAACTGGAAGACCACGTAGGCGCCCCGCAGCCGCCGGCGTATCCGATTGCCTACGATGCAGGAAAAGCACTTCACGCGGCAGCCAAAGCGAAGGGAGAATTCGGCTATGGTGCGCAGTGGGCGGGGCAGGCGGCGGCGCTCGCCAGATCGTTACCCGCGGCAGAGTTGTTCGCCCAGTTGGAGAGCGAACTGCGAGAAAGCATCAGGCAATTGCAACAGGTTGGCGGATAAGGATTCGCCTCCGGCATCACGCGTGAAGCACGAAGGCGTTTTCTGACACCGCGTGCTTAAACGCCGCCCACGTCGAACCTTATGCCAAGGCGTCGCTCGCGGACAGCAGTTCGAGATCGACGCCGTGAGTCAGGTCGAGCGGCAGCAGACGCGGAGCCGCACTTCCCGCACCGTGCAGCACAATCCCGAACACGCCTTCGCCACGCAATGCCAGACGGTTCTCGACCTGAGCCGCCAGAGCCGCTCCGTTTGCGCCACCCGAGGGCGTCAGTAGCGTAAGCGTTGTCGCGCCGATCGAAAAGCTTGCGAACGAAACGCCGTGATCGGGAAATGCCGACCGCTGTATCTGAAGCGGTTCGCCCAGCAGTGCGCGGTACCGGCCGATGCTGGTGTCGAGATCGCGAACGGCGATCTTGAGGGCCGATATGCCGCGCGCGCCATTGGGATGGTTGCGCACTTCGCCTTCGGCTACGCGCAAATGGCGAGGCGTGATGTCTCCGCAAAGAAACGGCAGATCGGGCGTCGCCGGTTTGCCCAGTTGCCACACGAGGCGTTCGCCGTCTGGCCGCACCCGCCCACCGTCGATGGGTCCTTCATAGCTAAGCCCGCGCTGCCGCGCACCATCGACGACGGCCTGCACCGATTCCGGCAGCAGCGCAAAATCGACGAGTCCGTCGCCGGCCCGATTGCCCTCATCCCACCAGCGATGCTCGGGCGCGTTGCGCAGAAACGCAATCAACTCGAAGTAGCTGCCGTCCTCGAAACCGATCAGCGCGTTGTGCGTTTCTCCGTCGGCGTGTGTGCCGCCGCGCTGAACGGTAAAACCCAGTTCGCTGTAGTCGGCGATGGTCTGCTCGAGATCGCGCACACGAATTACAACATGGTCAAGGGAAAGAGTCATCGCGTGAGGAGAGTGATGTGGGCCAACGTGGCGAAAAGTCTCGGCGAAAAGAGGCCGCCAGTCAATTCGTGTTAAGCGAAAAGTGCAATGCGGCCGAGGTGGTGCGAGAGGGCGTGATTGAGCGCTGTCGCGGATTCCCCCCCTCGCGGCAATGCTACGAGCCTGCCGGATAATCGGTCGAAAACGCGAGGTCTTTCTGTGCTTCCAGCGCAGCGAGACGGTCGCTCAGTTGCTTGTGCATGACGTTATACGCATCACTCCCCAGCGCCAGACGTTTGGGAGCAGGGTTCTGATCGACGCTGGCAATCATGATTTCGACCATCTTCACCGGATCGCCGATCGGCTGGCTGGTTCCTTCCTCGATGGTCCGATGCGCCATGCGTGCCGGTGACACATCGTAGGCCTCGAGCTTTGGCGAGAGCCTGGCGCTGTGATAGCGAAAGTTCGTGCGCGCGCCGCCCGGTTCGACCAGCGTGCAACCAATGTTGAACACGGCCACCTCCAGCCCGACTGCGTCAATGAATCCCTCGATCCCCCATTTGCCCGCATGGTAGAGCGATCCACCGGGAAACACCGCCTGCCCGCCTATCGTGGACAGCTGGATAATCCGTCCACCGCCTTGGTGTCGCAGATGAGGAAGCGCGGCGCGAACCGTTTGAATCGAGCCAAGCAGGTTCGTGTCGATCTGGTGGGCGATCTGTTCGTCTGTCATTTCCTCGGCCGCGCCGAATAACCCATATCCCGCGTTGCTCACCACGACATCGATGCGTCCAAGTTCGCGGAACGCACGGTCGACGACCTCACGAATCGCGGGGGTGTCTGTCAAATCGAGCCTGGCAAGCCAGAGCGCATCGCCATGGCGTGCCTTGAGATCGGCCATCGAATCCAGGTCACGTACCGTACCGGCGACGCGGTCCCCTCGAGCAAGCAGTTGCTCTGTCATAAGACGGCCGAAACCGCTGTTGACTCCAGTGATAAACCAGCTGCGCTTCATGATGTTGAGATCCTCTCCGATCTGATCGGGTTACGGTTCCGTCTGGCAACGGGCCAGGCAGTCAACGAAGCTTAAGACTCGCATCTCAGATTTTGAATACTTGAAAGTCGGCATTTCTTGCGCCAAAATCTGACGATCATGATCGATCCCTTCTCCGATTTTCTGAGCCTGATGGGCGCGCGGTCCGTCATTTCGGGCGGACTGGTTGCCGGCGGCGCCTGGGCAATCAATTTCCCGCGAGCGAATACGGTCAAGTTCTGGGGCGTGGCACGGGGCAGTTGCTGGATGCTGTTTGAAGGCGACACGGCTCCCATTCGTATCGAAAGCGGCGACGTGTTTCTGCTCTGCGAGCCGCGCTCACATGTCCTCGGCAGCGACCTGGAAGCGGAGCGCGTCGATCTCGACGAAGTCCTCGAAGGCCGTGTCGGCAACATGGTTCATCACGGAGACGGCGACGAGTTTTTCATGATCGGCGGCAAGGTCGAACTGAACATCGCGTCCAGCCAGCTTCTGCTAGACGCGTTGCCGCCGCTGATTCACGTGCGCGGGACATCGAGCCAGGCGCAGGCTCTTCGCTGGCTGCTCGATCAACTCGTGCGGGAGCGGCAAGACGCGCTTCCCGGAGCGCACGTTGCGTCGAATGAACTTGCGCATCTGATGTTCATCCAGATACTGCGGGCGCACTTCGAGGCAGGCGGATTCCAGCCTGCCGGCTGGCTGCGCGTCCTGAGCGACAAGCGTCTCGTGCCGGTGCTCCAGCTGATGCATGGGGACCCTGGTCGTGTGTGGCAACTTCAGGAGCTGGCACAAGCCGCGTCGATGTCTCGCGCGACGTTTGCCGCTTACTTCAAGACGGTCGCGGGAATGTCACCGCTTTCGTATCTGACGAAATGGCGGATGCACCTTGCACAGCGCGCTCTTCTCGAGAGCCGCATGCACATCAATGTGCTGGCACGCTCGCTCGGCTATGGCTCCGAGAGCGCGTTCAGCAATGCCTTCAGGCGTGTCGTCGGACGCTCGCCGAAGGACTTTCGGGTACAGGCGGTGAAGGAAGTTGCGACTGGGCATGGGGCTTAGCTGCACGGTGTGACCGACGACGTCCGCTTCCGGGCCGTTCCGTCAGCTAGCAACCTACCCGGCGCGACTCATTTGAGGCTGCCCGCAAACCTCTCGGCTAACCGCTCCCGCTCGAACGCCTCGACGATGAAGTCGACAAAAACCCGTGTCTTCGCCGGCAGCAGCGCTCGCGTCGCGTAGTAGATCGAGATTGCCCCGGCGTCCGCGTACCAGCGCGGTAGCAAGCGCACGAGTTCTCCCCGCTCAATCGAGGCCAGCACGTCTGACACGGCCAGCAGCGTCACACCCAGTCCGAGAATCGCCGCTTCGCGCATCGCCGCCGGGTCGTTGACCATAATGGTCTCGCCAAGCCGCGCGGGCATCTCATTGCCCGCCGCGTCACGCATGTTGCGATGGCGCACGCGGCCCGTGCGGCCCGAGCGCATCACGATGCCGTCGAGGCCCTCGAGATCGCGGGGATCGCCCGGTTTTTTGCGGCCAGCCATGTAAGCCGGAGACGCAACCGCCACAAGATGCGCAGGCGCCAACGGGCGCGACACGACGCCCGGTGCGAGGTCGAAGCCGCCACCCAACGCTGCGTCATATCCCTCTTCAATCAGGTCAACCGGCCGGTTCTCGAACTGCCAATCCGGCCGAATCATTGGATAGCGTACGAGGAATGCCGGCAGCAGCGGCATGACGTACGTGATACCGAACGTTGGCGCCATGCTGACCCTCAGCACGCCGGCGGGCTCGCTGCGATCGTTCGAGACGGACGCGATGGCCGCCTGCAGCGCCTCCAGGTTGCCGCCGATTTCCATGAGAAAGCGCTCGCCCGCCTCGCTCAACGTGAGCTTGCGTGTCGAGCGCTGGAACAGGCGCACGCCCAGATTGCGTTCGAGCAACGCAACGTTCCGGCTGACCGCAGCGGGTGTCAGCGAGAGGCGCCGCGCAGCTGCGGAGAAGCTTCCCGTTTCGGCGCTGCGGACAAACGACTCGAGGTTGGCGAGGGTTTCCATACGGGAATCTTAAAGCATTGATTGAAAATAATTCAAGCGATTCCAAGCTAATCATCAGGCAATAAAGGCGGCAAGATTCGTTCACATAGCGCCGGGAGCGAGCCTCGCATCTCTTTCCCCTTGCCGGCACCGGCGGCGGCTTTACCACCTGATTCATCACTCTTCACCAGGAGCATTGTTATGAGCACCATCGGTATCATCGGAGCAGGCGCCATTGGGTCCGCGTTCGCGAAAGCGCTGGCGGGCAAAGGTCTGGAAGCCATCATCGCGAACAGCCGGGGCCCGGCTTCGCTCGCGGACCTCGCGCGCGGGCTCGGTCCCACGATCACGCCGGGAACGCGCGAACAGGCGGCCGCGCAGGACGTCGTCCTTGTCGCAGTCAACTGGTCGAAGCTGCCGGCCGCGCTGGCTGGCCTGCCGGATTTCGGCGGACGCATCGTGATCGACGCGAACAACCCGATCGAGGCGCCGCTGTTCAAGCCGGCCGAACTGAATGGCCGGACGTCGAGCGAAATCTTTTCGGAACACGTGCCGGGCGCGCGCGTCGTGAAGGCGTTCAGTCATCTGCCGGCGCACCTCATCTCCGACGATCCACAGGCCGAAGGCGGACGCCGGGTACTGTTCGTCGCGGGAGACGACGCACAGGCGAAAGCGGCGGTGAGCCGGCTGATCGAGCGGCTGGGTTTCTTCAGTATCGATCTGGGCTCGCTCGTGGCGGGAGGCCAGTTGGTTCAAATCCCGGGCGGCCCGTTGCCGGTGCACAATCTCGTCAAACTGGAGTAGTCGGTGCGGGGCGCGGCGTGCTGTCGCCGGATGGAATGACACGGTGCGACTGTATCGGCCGCGCGCGGAAATCCCCAGCGGAGCGCGGACTTTCCCATGTTGCGATATTCTCCAAGCTCATTCTCCGCTGGCCGACGCGCGCCCCGAATCGCGGTGTGGCCCGTCGCGCCAGCCCTCACCGAGGACTACCATGGCGATCGACTCTTCCACTTCTCCCGTCTGGTTCATTACTGGCTGTTCGACCGGCTTCGGTCGGGAAATTGCACAGGCTGTACTCGCGCGTGGCTGGCGTGCTGTCGTCACTGCGCGCGCTCCTGATACGGTCGCCGATCTGGCGAGCGCACACCCCGAACACGCCCTGTCACTCAAACTTGATGTGACCTCGCCCGAGGGCGTGACCGCAGCCGTTGCGCAGGCGAAGGCTGCATTTGGCCGCATCGATGTGCTCGTGAACAATGCAGGCTATGGTTATCTGTCAGCGGTTGAAGAAGGTGAAGATGACGAAGTACGCGCCATGTTCGAGGTGAATTTTTTTGGCGCAGTCACTACGATCAAAGCCGTATTGCCTTTGATGCGGGAGCAGCGAGCGGGACACATCGTCAATATCACCTCGGTTGGAGGACTGGTCGGTAATCCGGGCAGCGGTTATTACGCCGCTACCAAGTTCGCGCTGGAGGGGCTTGGAGAAGCCCTCGCGCGTGAGACTGCCGAGCTGGGCATCAAAGTGACAACAGTCGAGCCGGGGCCGTTCCGGACCGACTGGGCGGGGCGGTCGCTCAAGCAGACGCGCCGGTCGATCGACGCGTACGCATCTATCGCCGGGAAGCGCCGCGCGCAAGTGGCGGCGGATAGCGGGCGGCAACCGGGAGATCCGGCACGTGCCGCACAGGCGATCATCGCCGCCGTCGAAGCAAAGGTGCCGCCATCGAATCTCGTTTTGGGCAAACCCGGGTTGGAAGCAGTCCGAACGAAACTGGGCAGGCTGCAGAACGATTTGAATAACTGGGAGGCCACGACTGTCGGCGCGGATTTTCCTGACTGATGTCGCGCACGGTATCGCGATGTGCTTTTCTCACTCCCGTGTCCTGCAGAGTGCGTAGTAGAAGTTTTACATCGTCCCTGGTATCTAGCGGTCATGTCGCCTTGGCCGCCAGTTATCACGGTCTCCTGACATTCAATTGCGCATGCTGGCCGCGTGAGCGCGTTCGCGTGGATTCCGGTCGCGCGGCACGGTGCTTGCTGCATTCATAGTCAAGCAGGCGGCGACCGTCTGCGTCTATATTCCAGCCCAATCAAGGAGGGACGGATCATGAAAAAGGCAACCAGCACATTAATCGCGGCCGTGGCCGCACTCACGCTGTCGGGTGGCGCTTATGCACAGGCGGCCGGAGGCTCGAGCGGTGGCGGTACGTCGGGCAGCACCGCTAGCCCTGCGAATCAGGTGAACCAGATGAACAATTCAACCAGCGGCTACGGCACGCCGGGCGTCAACAACTCGGACAGCGGCATGGCCGCCGGTGCGCCGAACTCAGGCCTGCCGAATGGTACAAATGGCAACTCGACGTCTGGCATCAGCGCTCCCAAGACCAATAACACGCTGGCGACCCCGAGCGTAGTGTCGCCGGCTGCTGGACAACAATAAAAATTAAGGATGGCAAACTAACTGCACAAGATCCGTAGATCTGAAGTGCGACTTCTTTATTTGCCACAGTAGTAAGAAAGGCCGCTGCCCTCAAGGACAGCGGCCTTTTGTTTTTCCATTAGCACTTCATGGCGGCTTGCGGCGCGCCAATCTTACAGATACCCCTACCCCCTATGCTACACTTGCGGCTATTACATACCCCACTGGGGTATTCGGAGGGCGCACGGTGAGTCACACAATCCAGGAAAAACAGAAGCTTCTTAATAGGGTCCGCCGCATCAAGGGACAGGTTGAAGCCATCGAGCGGGCGCTCGAGGGAGAGCACGGCTGCTCCGACGTGCTGCAACGGATCACGAGTTGTCGAGGAGCGATGAACGGTCTGCTGGCGGTTGTGCTGGAAGACCACATCAGGAACCACCTTGTCGACGCCGAAAACGGCGAGGAGGGTGGCGCCAGCGCAACGGAACAACTCATCGAAGTTGTTCATAGCTATTTCAAGTAGAGTTAAAGATGAGCGATTTCAAAGACGCTGCATTCGGCGCAGGACATGACCACATCTTTCTGGGCGCCGGTCACGAAAAGAACGAGCGCAAGACGTGGGCCGTGATTGCACTATGCAGCGCGATGATGCTGATTGAAATTGTCGGCGGCAGTATGTTTGGGTCGTTGGCGCTCGTCGCCGACGGTCTGCATATGTCGACGCATGCCGGCGCGATGTTGATTGCAGCGCTTGCGTACACCTACGCGCGTAAGCATGCCAGCGACACCCGCTTCGTGTTCGGCACCGGCAAACTTGGTGACCTCGCAGGGTTCACGAGTGCCATCGTGCTCGCGATGATCGCGGTGCTGATTGGCTACGAGGCGGTCTCGCGCTTTCTGTCACCGGTATCCATTCATTTCGGTGAAGCCATTCCCATCGCGGTGGTCGGCCTGCTTGTCAATCTGGCGAGCGTGTGGCTGCTGAGCGGCGGCGATCACGGACATAGCCACGCTCATAGCCACGGACACGGCCATGGGCATGGTCATGATGACCACGCCCACGAAACGGAAGTGAAGACGATTTTCGCCTCATCCGGCGTGTTTGCCGTTTCCATCTTTGAGGACGGCGTGCCACCCGTTTTCCGCATTGCGCCAGCGACGGACGGTTCGCGGCTGCATGCCGCTGCCGTTTCAGTTACGACGGTGCGGCCCGATGGGACAGAGCAGGTATTCGCGATGGCGGACCGTGGCGGCTATCTGGAGTCGATGGAAGATATTCCTGAGCCGCACGCCTTCAGGGTCATCGTGAGAATGCCGGACAGCGAGCACGAAGTCGAATTCGAAGAACATGAATCCCACGACGACGAGCATGAAGCAGCGACGCGCGACCATAACATCAGGTCCGCCTATATCCATGTGATGGCGGATGCGGCGGTCTCAGTGCTAGCTATCATCGGTCTCGTACTGGCACGCGCATTTGGCTGGCTCTGGATGGACCCACTCGCCGGTGTCATCGGCGCGCTGGTGATTGCAAACTGGTCGTACGGCCTGATGCGCGACACGGGTGCGATCCTGCTCGACATGAACCCCGACCGACGCATGGCGGAGAACGTGCGTCACGCGATCGAGGACCGCGGCGACAAGGTGATCGACCTGCATGTATGGCGGGTCGGCCCTGGTCACATGAGCGCCGTGGTGTCAGTCGCAACAGATGAAACCCAGCGAGACTCGCGTTTCTATCATGCGGTGCTCAGGCGCTTCAAGGGGCTGTCTCACGTCACTGTTGAGGTTCAACCGTTACAGGCGGCGGCCTGACACCGGGCAGTCAAGTCACCAGCGCCGACTGAGGGTGACATCGGAGAATCGAAGAGCCTTTGACGGCGCTCGCGGAGCTTCAGGCGAAACGCTTGATTCGTAACATTCGGCTGAGCAATGTGACCGCACAGCAACCGTCCTCCGCCGACCGCCAGCTCGACAGCAAAGAAGGAAACTCACCAATGCCAAATGACGACCGCACCAAACTGATTCCCAGAAGAACTCCAGAATCAGCGGCCATGTCAGCAAACGTCAAACGAGCGATGGCGATCACCGCGACGCTCAACCGTTTGACGTTCAACGATGCCGACGAAGTCCGGGCCTTGTTCAGCGATCTCATCGGCAAGAAGGTGGACGAAAGTTTCATATTGATCCCTCCGTTCTACGCAACCGGCGGGGTCGATATCAATGTCGGGCGCAACGTCTTCATCAATCAGAATTGCACTTTCTATGACCTTGGCGGACTCGACATCGCCGACGATGTGATGATTGGGCCGAATGTGAGCATCGTCACGTCTGGCCATCCCATTGAACCTTCCCAGCGGCGCGCCGGCGTAATCGCAAAGCCCATCGTGATTGAGAAAAACGTCTGGATCGCCGCCGGCGCGACCATCATCGGTGGCGTAACGGTAGGCGAGAACTCGGTGGTTGCTGCAGGGTCGGTCGTTACGAGGGACGTCCCCCCGAATACGCTCGTAGGTGGAAATCCGGCGAGGGTCATTCGTTCGATTGCTGACTGAGGAGCGTCTGCAAGAGGTCGATTGGGGTGTCAGGAAATCCTTCAAGGATCAGCGAGAAACCTGGCAGTGCACGATAGTTCAGACTGGCCGAACGAATCGACGTTCGCGCGACTGCTGCGTCTATTACATATTGCTTGCGTCATGTAATCAGCGCAAAGCGCCAATCGGCGTTGCCCAACCTGTTTACAAACTATGTCGCAGAACCAAGTATTGTGCTGCCGGCCGCAGACTTCGCGGGTACCTGTGATCATTTTGTGAACGTGTGTGCGCTCGCAAACGTAGTAACGGATTGCAAAGTGCATTAATTGCGGCAGGTTCCGACTGGTCCGGAAAAAGCGGCTCACCTCGGGGGCGGGTGCCTGCCGTGCGCTCCATTCCCGTACACCATAATTCCAACAAGCAGGCGATTCGTAAACCAATATGCTCCGTCAATTCATAAACGGCTTTGACTCGGCGATACTGACCTTCCTGACGCACGGTGCGATGCACTCAGCGACTTACGGTCATGCGGTCAGTCACGTTGCGGACTTCTATCTGTTCAAAGGCGTGCTGCCATTAGCCATGCTGTGCGCCATCTGGTTCGACACAAGCGAGCGCCGGCAGTGGCAACGGGAAATGGTCATCGCCACCGTCCTGAGCGGTGTGCTGGCACTTTTCATTGGCAGAGTTCTGGCGCACTATTTGCCCTTCCGCCAGAGACCGCTCTACGACAGCAGCCTGCTCCTGACGTTTCCAATAGCCGCCACTCCGGAGGCAGTTCTTCGGACCTGGAGTTCGTTTCCGAGCGACCATGCGATGCTGTGGTCTGCCGTCGCGATCGGCATCTTTCTCGTCTCCAGATGGATGGGCGTGCTTGCGCTTCTGCAATGTGTCTTTCTTATCTGTCTTCCGCGCGTTTATCTGGGCCTGCATTATCCGAGCGATGTTCTGGCCGGAATTCTCCTTGGCGTTAGCGTTACGTGTGTTGTAACGCGAAAACCGATCATGGAGCGATTTGCGCCGGCCATCGTTCGACTCATCGATAGGTATCCAAACTTTTCGTATGCGGGCTTGTTTGTCATCTTGTTTGAGCTTGCGACCACGTTCGACGAGCCGCGGGAGCTTGCGCAATCCATCTTTCGACATGTGCTTCACGGATAACGCTGTATCACCCGCGTCCAGGATAGTTAGCGCTTCAACCGCAGCTTCCGGCGAATAATTACTTCGCCGCGACGGTCGAGTTGCCGAGTTCAGCCCACTGCCCATTACGCACCACGAGGTCAATGCTCTTCACGCCGGCAATCCGACGCGTATTCGGATCGAAGTTCGCCTTGCCGAACACGACGCTCGGCACGTCGTGCAGTTTCGGCAGCGCATCCCTCACGCCTTTACGATCGAGGCCCCCCGTGCGCAGCGCGTAGGCCGCAATGATGGTGGCGTCATACGCGAATGCATTGAACGCATCCGGTTCGCGATGATATTTCGCCTCGAAGCCGTGCACAAAGCGCTGCACCTCAGGGCGCGGATCGCCGGGGAAAAAGTTGGTATTGGTCGCTACTCCGTTCACCGCGTCGCCGCCCAGTTCGAGGAATTTCGGCGAGTACACCGAACCCGCAGCCACCACCGGCAGGTGGATGCCGCTCTCGCGCGCCTGCCGCACGATCTGCGCGCCGTCGGCGTAATAGGAGATCAGCACGAGCCCGTCCGGATGCGCGCCGTTCACGCGTACGAGCGTGGCGCGGAAGTCCTTGTCGGTCGTCTGATAGCCTTCTGCCGCGACCACCTGAACGCCACGCGAGGCTGCAGCCTTGACGAACACATCCTTGCTTGCACGGCCCCAATCGGTGTTCTGGTACAGCACCGCGACGTGATGGAGGCCTTCTTTCGCGGCGAGATCCGCGATCAACGGCTGCGCGTCGGCCTGGCTGACCGATGGACTCCAGATGAAGTCTCCGCCCTTGGTAAAGTCCGGATGCGAATTCGTGAAACCGAGCTGGACGAGACCGGCGCGCTGATAGATCGGCGATGCCGCCATCGAAGCGGGGCTGGAGAAGTCACCGAGTTCGATCAGGATCCGTGGATCGGAGACGAACTTTTGCGCGATCGTAACGGCTTGCCGTGGGTCGCTTTGGCTGTCTTCGAAGACGTATTGCAGCGGATGACCGTTGATGCCGCCATCCGCGTTGATTTCGTCCAGCGCGAGGTCGAAGCCGGCTTTCCATTGGGCGCCGTACTGGGCATTGGGCCCCGTCAGCGGGCCGCTCACGCCGAAGTACACCGGCGTACCGGTTGCGCTGCCCGCTGACGCGAACGGCGCGTGCAGAACGCCAATGGCGAGGGTGGAAACTGCAAGCCAGCGCAGCAGTTGTCGGCGCGAGCCGCTCGTACGCAACAGGTTCATGAGAACATCTCTCCGCAAGTTCGAGGCAAAACAACGAGTCTGCGATGCGGGCGGCGTGTACTCAACGAATCGATTCAGATATCGATATTCGCGCCGCAGCGTAGGCGCATAAGTATTTCAGACCAAAAAGAATAAGCATTCGCGCGAATCTTGGTTGGCGGGTTTTTTTCCTCGTGTTTAGATGGACGGTTTGCGGCCCGCTGCGTCACGAAAGGGGAATGAAATCGCTATGGGCGCGTGGCTCGAATACACCATCAACGGACTGATCGTCGGCAACATCTATGCGTTGCTGGCGGTGGGGCTCGCGCTGATCTTCGGTGTCTCCCATCTGATCAACTTCGCCCACGGCTCGGTGTACATGATCGGGGCGTTCGTCGGCTGGTTCTGCCTGACGAAGCTGGCGTTGCCGTTACCGGTTGCGTTCGCGGCGACGATCGCGGCCTGCGCGCTGCTCGGCATTGCGATCGAGCGCATCGGCCTGCGGCCGCTGCAGGGCGCGGCGCGCATTGCGCCGCTGCTCGCTACGATCGGCATCAGTTTCGTGCTCGACCAGCTCGCGCAACTGGTGTTCGGCCCCGATCCCCGCCCTGTACCGGCTGCGTTGCCGAACTGGACGGTTGTGATAGGCGGCGCGACGATCGGCTCACTGGACGCGCTGATTGCGCTGATCGGCGGCGGCGCGGCATGCATACTCTACGCGTTTCTGCGCTACACGCGGCTCGGCTGGGCGGTGCGTGCCACCGCGCAGGATCGCGACGCGGCGCAGCAGATGGGCGTCGACGTGAACGCGGTGAATCGCACGGTGTTTGCCATCGCCTGTGCGCTCGGCGGCCTGAGCGGCCTGCTCGTCGGTATGTACTACAACAGCATCGACCCTTCGATGGGTTTCCAGGCGACGCTCAAGGGTGTCGTCGCCCTGCTGATCGGCGGCCTCGGCAATGTGCCCGGCGCGATCGCGGGCAGCCTGCTGCTGGGCCTCGTCGAGAGTTATGGTGTCGCCATGTTCGGCACGAGCTACCGCGATCTGTTCGCCTTCGTCCTGCTGCTCGCGTTTCTGGTCTGGCGCCCGAATGGTCTGTTCAGCTCGAACCGCCGGCTGCCGCCCGAGCCGCTTACGGGCACCTTCCTGTCGAACCGGCTGGCGCTGAAGCTGCCGCGATCAGTGATCATCGTGCTGGTGCTGGCGGCGTTTGCGCTGCCGTTCGTGGCGCCGTCGGCCTATGTGCTGCAGACGCTTACCAACGGCTGGATCTACGGCCTGCTCGCGCTGAGCCTGACGCTGGTGGCGGGCACGGTCGGGCAGATCTCGCTCGGACACGCGGCGCTGCTACTGATCGGCGCCTATGCGTCGGGCTTGCTGTCGGTCGATCTCGGCTGGTCGCCGGCGGTGACGATTCCGCTCGCGGGCGCCTTGACCGCGGTGCTGGGTACGTTGCTCGTGTACCCGTCGTTCCGCCTGCGCGGCCATTACGTATCGATCGCGACGCTCGGCATCGGCGAGATCGTCGGTCTCGTGGTGCTGAACTGGGATGGCCTGACGCGCGGACCGATCGGCATCTCCGGCATCCCGCCGCTGTCGCTATTCGGCTGGACGCTCGACGACGCCCGCTCCGCTTACTGGTTCACGCTGACGGTTCTGGTCGGCTTTGCACTGGTTCAGGTCCGTCTGCTGCATTCGCATCTGGGGCGCACGTGGCGAGCCATCCGCGAGGATGACGTCGCGGCGCGCGCCTACGGCATCAGGCCGAATCGCTATAAGGCGATGGCGTTCGCCTTTGGCGGTCTCGCTGCGGGTGTCGCGGGTGCGATCGCCGCGCATCAGTACAGCTACATCAACTATCAGACCTTCGATTCGCAGGTGTCGATCCTCGCGCTGACGATGGTGATGCTCGGCGGCCTGGGCAACGTGATCGGCGCGATTGCCGGTGCAGCGGCGCTCATCGGGCTACCCGAACTGTTCCGCTTTGCCGCCGAGTACCGGATGCTTGTCTACGGCATCGTTCTGCTGTTGCTCGTCCGCTTCAGGCCGCAGGGCCTGTTCGGCACCGTGTGATGGAGGCGGCGATGGATCATCCGGCCGGGACATCCCCCGACATTCTCTTCGACGTGCGGCGCGTGACGCGCCGTTTCGATGGCGTCACGGCTGTGGCGGATGTGAGTTTCTCTGTCGCGCGTGGCGAATGCGTTAGCGTGATCGGTCCGAATGGCGCCGGCAAATCGACGCTCTTCAATCTGCTGAGCGGCGCGGACGTCCCCGACGAAGGCGTGATCCGCTTCGACGGCGAAGATGTGACCGGCTTCGCGCCGGAGCGCTTCGCGGCGCGCGGCGTCGCCCGCACGTTTCAGCACGGCCGCGTTTTCGGCAACCTTAGCGTGCTCGACAACGTGCTGATCGGTGCGCACGCGCGGCTCGAACTGGCGCGGCGCGGACTGCCAGGCGTGGGGGCGGTGGCGGAGCTGCTGCGCGCGCTGTTTGCGCCGCCGGGCGTGCGCCGCGAACAGGAGCGGCTCGATGGCGAAGCGCGTGCCATCCTCGCGCGTTTCGGCAGCCGCCTGATGCCGCGTATCGATTCGCCGGCGCACAGCCTGTCGTACGCAAACCGGCGACGCGTGGAGATTGCCCGGGCGTTGATGCTGCAACCGCGCATTCTGCTGCTCGACGAGCCGACCGCCGGCATGAACGAGTCCGAAACCGCAGAAATGCTCGCGCTATTGCTGGAACTGAAGGGCGAGGGCACGACGATCCTGCTGATCGAACACAAGCTCGAACTCGTGATGACGTTGTCCGACCGTGTGATCGTGCTGGATGACGGCCGCAAGATTGCATCGGGTGCGCCGGATGCAGTGCGCAACGATCCAGCGGTGATCGAGGCTTATCTCGGGCACCGGCAGGTCGGCCGCGATGCATCGCAGCGCGCGGTGGTGGCGTGAATGTCGAGCGAGTGTCTCGCAGACCGAAGCATGCAAATCATCCAAACCACGCGAACCGTATAAACCGTACCATGGCAGAACCCTTACTGAAGCTTGACGGCATCGATACGTTCTACGGACAGAGCCAGGTGCACTTCGGTGTCACGCTGGAGGTGCCGCGGCACGAGATCGTCTGTCTGCTCGGTGGCAACGCGAGCGGCAAGTCGACCGCGATGAAGGTGATCCTCGGCTTGCACAAACCGCGCGCCGGTACGATACGATTCGAATCGCAGCCACTCGACGGTCTATCGACCGCACAGATCGTGCGGCGCGGCATTGCTTCGGTGCCGGAGGCGCGGCGCCTGTTCGGCGACATGACAGTACGCGAGAACCTTTTGATGGGCGCGTTTACACGCCGCGACCGCAAGGCGATCGACGAAGATTACGAGCGCATGCTCGAGCTGTTTCCGCGCGTGAAAGAGCGTCTGTCACAGCGCGCGGGTACGCTGTCCGGAGGCGAGCAGCAGATGCTGGCAATGGCGCGCGCGCTGATGAGCCGCCCCTCGCTCGTCTGCATGGACGAGCCGACGATGGGCTTGTCGCCGCTTTACGTCGACCGCGTGCTGGAGCTGATCCGTACCATCAACGCGCAAGGCGTGACGTTCTTCATGGTGGAGCAGAACGCGAGCCTCGCGCTGCAGATCGCGCATCGCGGCTATGTGCTGCAGACAGGGCGCGTGGTCCTGTCCGGCGACGCGCAGTCGTTGCTTGGCGACGAGCGGATTCGCGACGCCTATCTTGGCGGTCCGCTCGCGGCGAATACAGCATCGTGAATCAACCTCAGTCAATACTACTCAAGACCATCCAGCACCCAACCAGACCACTAGAGACCATCATGACGACTGGAAAGAAGACGCTTCGATTGCTGCTTGCCGCTTCGCTGCTAGCAGCCGGATCCGCCCACGCGCAAAGCACTGGCACGCTACAGAAAATCAGGGAGAGCGGGACGGTCGTCCTCGGCGTGCGCCCCGCCGTGGTGCCGTTCTCGTATTTCGACGATCAGCAGAAGCCCCTCGGCTATTCGCAGGACGTCGCATTGGCGATCGTCGACGGCATCAGGAAGAAACTGAATCTGCCGAACCTCACGGTGCGCACGGTTGCGATCACGCCGCAGAACCGTATTCCGCTGCTGCAGAACGGCACGATCGATATCGAATGCACGACCACGACGAACAACGTGGAGCGGGAAAAGCAGGTGGCTTTTTCCAATACGATTTTCGTCATCGGCACGCGCCTGTTGACGAAGAAAGACTCGGGCATCAAGGACTTCGCCGACCTCAAGGGGCGCACGGTCGTCACCAACGCCGGCTCGACCTCGGAGCCGATTCTGCATAAGCTCAACACCGAGCAGAACCTGGGCATGACGATCACGACGCAGAAGGATGTGGCGGAATCGTTCCTCTCGCTGTCGACGGGACGCGCCGACGCCTTCATGCTCGACGATGCGATGCTCGCGGGCGAACGGGCGAAGTCGCCCGATGCAAACGACTATGTGATCGTCGGCAAGCCGCAATCGAGAGAGGCCTACGGCTGCATGTTCCGCAAGGACGATCCGGACTTCAAGCAGGTGGTCGACGATGCCGTCACACGCCTGCAGACCTCGGGTCAGGCCGATGTGCTGTACAAAAAGTGGTTCGACGGGCCGATTCCGCCGAATGGGCTCAACCTGCATCTGCCGGAGAGCGACGATCTGAAGACGCTCTTCAAGGCTCCGAACGACAAGCCGCTGAGCTAACCAGAGTGCGTGCGCGATTCGCCGGTCGTCCCGGCCGTCATGACGTGGAGCGGGCATGAGCTATCGTTGGGATTGGGCGGTGTTCGTGCAGCCTGTCGCAACCGGCGAGCCGACCACGTACCTCGGCTGGATTGCCGCCGGGCTGGAAGCGACCGTCGGTATCGCGCTGGCGGGCTGGATCATCGCGCTGGCGATCGGCACGGCGATGGGCATCGTGCGGACGCTGCCCGGCAGATGGCTGTACGGGTTCTCGGCCACCTATGTGGCGGTGTTCCGCAACATCCCGCTGATCGTGCAGTTCTTCATCTGGTTCTGGGCGGTTCCCGAACTGCTGCCGGGACACCTTGGCACCGCGATCAAGCATATGCCGCCCACGGAATCCGCCGCGCTGGCGTCGGTTGTCTGCCTCGGCCTGTTCACCTCGGCGCGCGTATGCGAACAGGTGCGCGCGGGTCTGCAGGCGCTGCCGGCCGGGCAGTGGGCGGCAGGGCTGTCGCTCGGGCTCAGCCGGTTCCAGACCTACCGCTATGTGCTGTTGCCGGTGGCAGCGCGTAACCTCGTGCCGCCGCTGACGTCCGAATTTCTCAACATCGTCAAGAACTCCTCCGTTGCTTCCACGATCGGTGTGCTCGAACTCACCGCGCAGGCGCAGCGCATGGTCGATTACACGTCGCAGTCGTACGAGTCGTTCCTCGCCATCGTCGTGGGCTATGCGCTGCTGACCGGCATTATCATGTTCGCGGGGCGGCGCATCGAGCGGTCGGTCCGGCTCTCTTTTGGTTCGGATGGTCGATGATGGCTTATCGCTTCCACTGGTCAGTCATCCCGAAGGATTTGCCCGAACTGAGCCGCGGGTTGCATATCACGCTGGAAATCACGGTGGTCGCCCTGATCGCGGGGTTTTGTCTTGGGGTGCTGCTGACGTTGTGCCGTCTGTCGCGTTCGCGGCCGCTTGCGGCGTTTGCGCGGGCCTACGTGACGGCTTTTCGCGCGGTGCCGCTATTGGTCGTGCTGCTCGGCTTTTTTCTGGTTGCGCCGCAACTGCTGCAGGCGTTGCTGCATCTTCCCGCGAGCACCGACATTCGCCGCGTGTCGGCGCTGATCGCGTTCTCGCTGTTCGAGGCCGCCTACTACGCGGAGATTATTCGCGCGGGAATCAATAGCATCCCAGCGGGACAGAATCAGGCCGCACTGGCGCTCGGCATGACGCCGTTGCAGGGCATGTTGCTGATCGTGCTGCCGCAGGCGTTGCGGGCGGTGGTGCCGCTGCTGCTCACGCAAGCCATCATCCTCTTTCAGGACACCTCGCTGGTCTATGTGATCGGACTCGGTGACTTCTTCACGATCGCATCGAACGTCGGCGCACGGGATGGGACGACGGTCGAATTGATCCTGTTCGCTGGTGCATGCTATTTCGTTGCATGCACGGTGATGTCGGCCGTGGTCCAGCGTTTGCATCGCCGCCTTGGCGTCGCTGCGGATAGCCTGACGTTGTGAGCCGGCATGCCGCCGCCGCGCGACCGTAGCCGCACTGCGGATTGCCGGCGCGCATGGTTATCCAGCAGACGTTTTCAGATTCAAGCCGCGCATTCCGCGTAGTACCGGTTGGGTGCTGGAAAGACACCGGTCACCACTTCGATCAGGAATGGACCGTCGGATTGCGCGGCCTCGTTCAGCGCATGCTCCAGGTCGTCGAGGTGCTCGACCGTACGCGCCGCAACCCCGAGTGAAGAGGCGAAAGCGGTCCAGTCGTGACGCGGGAGCCGGGTGAATTGCTCCGAAATGGAGCCGTTGCTGATCGCGTCGATATGGATCGCGCCATGCGCGGAATTATTCAGCACGACGTAAAGTATCTTTACCCCGTAGCGGGCGGCGGTCTGGATCTCCATTCCGTGCATCAGCATGCATCCGTCTCCGGTCACGACCGCACACGGGCGCTCGGGGGCAGCGAGCTTGACTCCGATGCCGGCGGCGATTGCCCAACCCATTGGGGCGAGGGTGCTGGAGGAAAAATAGTTGCCCATACCCGACGAGAGCCAATAATGGGCCATGTATATCCGGTGGGCGCCGGAATCCACGACGACGTTGGTATCCTTTGGCAGCAGTTGACACAAACGTTTGACCACGTCGCCAGGATAAAGCGATCGATCGCCGCTTGAACCCGCAACACCGATTCTCTCGAGCTGATGGTCGTACAACGGGGTTTGGTTGACCTCGGCGACCCACGCTTTTCTTCTTTCCAGCACGGTGTGAAAGTCGCTGCTCCGGTCCGTGTCCATCTGGCCCAGCAAGCGGAATGTAGCGCGAATCCCGGAGAAGATTCTGCCGCGCGCGAGGTGCCCCGTCGCAGGCGCCTCGAAGCTGTCGTCGAAGATGATCAGCTCCTTGTGGGCAGCCAGCTTCTCAGTCCAGTTCATGCTGTCGCGCTGATTCAGGTCGCTGCCAAAGACGACCAGCGCATCGAGTTCGTCCGAGTTGATCACGCGAACGGCCCGTGAATGGCTTGAAAATCCGTAGATGCCGAGCGAAAGCACATGGTCCTCGGGAAACGCGCCTTTTCCCGCGAGGGTGGTTGCAACGGGGATGCAAAATTTCTCCGCCACCTCGAGGAGAACTTTGGCGGTTTCCGCGTCATTGCCGCGGCTGCCTATCAGGAAAGCGACTCGCTTCGATCTGAGCAGATACTGGTTGCACAAGGCATCCAGCGCGGCGCGGTTCGCAGGCACCTCGCATGCATTGAAGTCACCGTGATCGTACGGTTGCCGTGTTACGTCCTGGCCCGGCAGAACTTCCTGCTGCTGAACATCGACAGGAATGCTGACGAAAGATCGCGCCCGACGCATCCAGTTCAATCCGTCAGTTGCACGGCGCATTTCGGCCTGCAGATTTTCCCTGTTCTTGAGTTCGACGACATCTCCCACCAGGCTTCTCACCACGCCGCTTTCGAAAATGCCGCTCAGCGTAGCGTCCTGGAACGCACCTTTGCCTTCTGCGCGCGACGAGACACCTCCGGCGAGATAGAGCATGGGAATCCGGTCTGCCTGAGCTGCCGCCATACCGGGCACGAAATTCATGGTGCCGGGCCCGGAAATCGCCACGCACACGCCGAATTTCCGGCTGGCGCGCGCATAACCGTCGGCCATGAAGGCACTCCCAGTCTCATGAGCACAAATGATTCCGCGAATGGACGGCGAGTTGCCAATGGCGTCCAGCAGCGGATAGATCATCTTTCCCGGGACGATGAAGACGTAGTCGATGTTTGCCGACTCCAACGACTTCACAACCGTTTTCGATACGTTTGATAGCGAGTGTGATTCCATATTTTTCGAGTACGATCCGAGCAGAAACCGTTAATCGGATCTCACTATCCCTCATCCGGTCGTCACGTCTGGTCATCGGACAGCAACGTGACGAAGCCGGTGGCAACCGGCATGTGGAGACGGCGAGACGGCCCTGAACGCGCTGCAGGTCGGCTGCAACCGCGTCTCGTGCTGCTTCGTCGGGCCCGTTTGCAGCGGACCCGTGTCTCCATCCGTGAGTACTCTTCGCTGGCTATGACGTCGCTCGCATTGACTGCCCCAATGGCTGGGGCGAGAACCGCGAGGTGTTATTGGGCATTCAGACCGTTCAGAAGGTCTGCCAGCCGGAAGACTCACCGGCGCTCGTCGCGATTCCGGTTTTGCTGCTGGCTGTCTGAACGGGGGGCGTGGTCGGCTTTGGCAACATCGCAGGGGCAGACGCGCGAATCTGCGGCTCCGCCCGACGCGGTTCTTTCCGCGGCACGCTCGCGCGCGGCAAAGCGATTTGACGGCCGTCGAGCTTGAAGAAGGCGACCGCGTTACGCAGCCCCTGGGCCTGTTGGGCCATCGACTGAGCCGCCGCCGAAGCCTCTTCCACCAGCGCCGCATTCTGCTGGGTGACCTGATCCATCTGGTTGACGGCCTGGTTGACCTGCTCGATGCCGGTGCTCTGTTCTTGCGACGCCGATGAGATCTCACCCACGATGTCGGTGACACGCCTGACCGAGTCGACGATCTGCTTGATCGTATCGCCCGCCCGCTCGACAAGTGACGAGCCCGTTTCCACCCGGTTGACCGAGTCGGCAATCAGGTCCTTGATCTCTTTTGCCGCACTCGCACTGCGTTGCGCGAGCGCGCGGACTTCACCGGCCACTACAGCGAAGCCCCGTCCCTGTTCGCCGGCGCGAGCCGCCTCGACCGCTGCATTGAGCGCGAGGATGTTGGTCTGGAAGGCGATCCCCTCGATCACACTGATGATCTCGGTCATTTTGGTCGAGCTGATGGCGATCTCGCGCATCGTCTCAACCACCTGCCCGACGACCTCGCCGCCTTGTTGGGCGATGCCGGAGGCTGTCCCGGCAAGCGTTGCTGCCTGCCTGGCGTTGTCCGTGTTGTGACGGACCCCGGCAGTCAGTTCTTCGATGCTCGAGGCGGTTTCTTCCAGCGACGCCGCCTGCTCCTCAGTGCGGCTCGACAGATCCAGATTCCCTTGCGCGATTTGCGCACTCGCGGTGGCCACGCCCTCGGCGTTTTCGCGAACTTCCGCCACGACCTGCGAGAGGGCATCGCGCATCGCCTTCAGCGATGCCATGAGGCTGTCGGTGTCGCCAGGCCGCAGCTCGATGCTGACGCTGAGATCGCCGGCTGCCACGCTTCTGGCCAGATCGGCAGCCGTGGCCGGCTCGGATCCCAGTTGCCGGGTGAGACTGCGCGCCTCCCAGACACCGACTCCCACGCCGATCAACACAGACAGGGCCACCAGAACAAGCATCAGATTGCGGCCCTGGGCGTACACGGCGTCATTAGATCCAGCCGTTGCCTGTGCGTCGGCCTGCTTTACGTCAACCAGGTTGCCCATCAGGACCAGGGTCTTGAAACCCTTCTCGTGATATTCGCCCAATAAATATCCAGTCAGACCGGCCTGATCTTGCAGTCCCGCGGCGTTGATCCGGCCTTTCATTTCATCGAAGGCCTGAATGTAGTCGTGCCAGCTCTGATCGAGATCGGCGAAGGTCGCTTTCCCTTTCTCCGTGTAGACGAGGGGCTCGGCCTGATCGAGGTGCCCGCGCGCCGAAGCCAGAGCCTTTTCGGCCTGAGCCAGAGAGGCTGTCCGCTGGTCGGCCGTGGAGGCCAGAATGGCATTGCGCAGATAGGTGCCGACCCGCAGCACATCGGCATTCGCCTGCTGGATCAGGTTAAGGCCAACGAGATCCAGCCGATAGGTCGTGTCTGCGTTAGCGCTGATTTGCCCCATATTGCGGACGCCGATCACGCTGACGATGGCGCTAAGGGCGGATACCAGAATAAAGGCGCTGATCAGTTTGGCGCCGAGTTTCATCTTGCCGAAATTCATAGTCGCTGTGTCGAGTGGAAAAAACGAACAAAGAAACAGATCCAACGGCGCTCGCGCGTCGCCGGATAGTCGGCAATGCCGTTGCCCCGCTCAATCCGGATCGGACTTGGTGGGGTGACGGGTGCTTCATACTAGGGTTAACGGCAACAGAAATGGATTCTTCAGAGGAATTGTTTCTGGCAAACGATTGCGTCTGACTTTTTGCTTTCATGTTATTAATTTGTAAGCGATTGAATCGATGCCATTGCGACACCTCATCCTGCGCGAAACAACTCCCGCGCCAGCGAACAGAGCAACGTAGTCGCCGGCGATTCATCTTGCAGTCGCCGGCTCATGATGATCGGCGACACAGCATGCGCTGCCGGAATCGCCCGGTACACCACCCCATGTGCGCGCAACCCTTCTACGCTCTCCGGTACGAGACACACCCCAACCTGGGCTGCGACCAAGCCCAGTGCGGTTTGCAATTCCCTCACTTCATGAACCGCTTTCGGCTCCAGCGCGTGATCATGCATTGCCGATAGTTGCTGATCCGCGTAACTCGGCCGCGGCGTGCTCGGATAGACAATCAAGGTCTCCTGCGCAAGCGCGGCGAGCGTCAAGGCTTTCTTCTGTCGCGCGAGCGGATGATCTTGCGGCAGCGCGGCGATCATCCGTTCTTCGACGAGGACTTCGCGCGCAAGCTGCGCGTCATCGAAACGCAGGCGGCCAAAGCCCACATCGATACGTCCGCCCTTGAGCGCACCGAGTTGCTCGATGGTGAACATTTCGATCAGCGACAGTTCGATCAGCGGCGCCGCTTCGCGAAACGCGCGAATCACCGCGGGCAACGCCCCGTATAGCGTCGACGGCACGAAGCCGATCACGATCCGCTCGGCCAGTTGCGCGAGCCGCCGCGTCAGCGGTGCAAGCTCGTCAGCCTCGCCGATCAGCCGCTTCGCCTGCGTATAGAAAATGCGCCCGGCTTCGGTCAGCCGCAACGGCCGCGCGCCACGCTCGAACAGCGCGAGCCCCACGCTTTCCTCGATCTGCTGGATCTGCCGGCTCAACGGCGGCTGCGTCATATGGAGGCGATTCGCGGCCCGCGTAATGTTCATTTCTTCCGCGACCGCAACGAAGTAGCGGAGTTGGCGAATTTCCATGCATACCCCTAAGGTATGAAAGTAGTCGGAATCGGTGTTGGACTGCTACATGGCTTTGTTCCTAAGATGGAGACCTCAGCAAAGCAGTGCAGGAGTGCAACGAATGATAGCAACACCCGTGATGATCGAGAGCGTCGAGACGATTCTCGTCGATGTACCGACGATTCGGCCCCACCGGCTCTCGGTTGCAACGATGAATCACCAGACATTGGTGCTGGTTCGGATTCGCTGCGCCGACGGCGTGTCAGGGGTAGGCGAGGGCACCACCATCGGTGGCCTCGCGTATGGCGAAGAGAGCCCGGAAAGCATCAAGGTCAATATCGATACTTACTTCGCACCATTGCTAAAAGGTATGGATGCGACCCGGCCGGGCGTTGCCATGGCGAAGCTGCGTACGCTGTATCAGGGCAACCGGTTTGCCAAATCCGCCGTTGAAACCGCGTTGTTCGACGCCCAGGCGCAGCGCCTCGGCGTGCCCCTGTCCGAACTGTTCGGCGGCCGTGTACGCGATGCGGTAGACGTCGCATGGACGCTCGCAAGCGGCGACACGCAGCGCGATATCGAAGAGGCCGAGCGTGTCTTCGAAGCGAAGCGTCATCGTGTATTCAAGCTGAAGATCGGCGCGCGTGCGCTCGCCGACGACGTGGCGCACGTCGTTGCGATAAGGAGCGCGCTGGAAGGACGTGGTGAAGTGCGGGTCGACGTGAATCAGGCATGGACCGAAACCGAAACGATCTGGGCTGCCCGACGTTTCGCGGATGCCGGTGTGGCCCTGATCGAACAGCCGGTCGCCGCGGAGAATCGCGCCGGTCTCAAACGTCTGACCGATCTGGCTCATGTGCCGATCATGGCTGATGAAGCGCTGCACGGTCCCGTCGATGCGTTTGCTATCGCCAGCGAGCGGGGCGCCAATGTGTTCGCGGTGAAGATCGCCCAATCAGGCGGCCTCACCGGCGCGGCGCACGTAGCGGCGATCGCGGCCGCTGCGGACATCGACCTGTATGGCGGCACGATGCTCGAAGGCGCAGTGGGCACGATCGCATCCGCGCAACTCTTCAGTACGTTCGGTGAACTGAAGTGGGGCACCGAACTGTTCGGCCCTTTGCTGCTGACCGAAGAGATTCTCACCGAACCGTTGCGCTACGAGAATTTTTCGCTGCAACTTCCAGAAGGGCCAGGTCTCGGCATCGTGCTCGACTGGAGCAAGATCGAGCGACTGCGGCGCGATACGTCCAGGGGCGCCAGCGTCGCCATGAGCTAGTGTTTTTGAAACACATTAGTCATCCATAACATTTAACCAGGAGATACCCCATGAACAGGCAAGCCATCGACGCGCTGCTGAACAAGATCAACGACAGCGCCACCAGCGAAGGAAATCCGCGCACCAAGGAGATCGTCAACCGTATCGTGCGCGATCTGTTTTACACGATCGAAGAGCTCGACGTGCAGCCCGACGAATTCTGGACCGCGCTGAACTATCTGGGCGATGCGGGCAAGAGCGGCGAGTTGGGTTTGCTGGCCGCGGGCCTTGGTTTCGAGCATTTTCTCGATCTGCGTCTCGACGAAGCAGAAGCGAAAGCCGGTATCGAAGGCGGCACGCCGCGGACGATCGAAGGCCCGCTCTATGTGGCCGGCGCGCCGGTGTCCGATGGCCATGCACGGCTCGACGACGGCACCGATCCCGGTCAGACGCTGGTGATGCGCGGCCGGGTGCTGGGCGAAGACGGCAAGCCGCTCGCGAATGCGCTGGTTGAAGTGTGGCACGCGAACCATCTCGGCAACTACTCGTACTTCGATAAATCGCAACCGGCCTTCAATCTGCGCCGCTCGATCCGCACGGACGCGAGCGGCAACTACAGCTTCCGCAGCGTGGTGCCGGTCGGTTACAGCGTACCGCCGCAAGGCCAGACTCAACTGCTGCTCGATCAGCTTGGCCGTCACGGGCATCGTCCGGCGCATATCCACTTCTTTGTCTCCGCGCCGGGATTTCGCAAGCTGACCACGCAGATCAACATCGACGGCGATCCGTATCTGTGGGACGACTTTGCGTTCGCCACGCGCGATGGTCTGGTGCCGGCCGTCAAACAGGCCGAAGGTGTGCAAGGCAAACCGTATGGCGTGGACGGCAACTTTGCGCTGATCGATTTCGACTTCACGCTCTTCAAGGACCGCGATAACCTGCCGGGCGCCGAAGTCGAGCGCTTGCGCGCCGAGGCTTGAGGCGCACAACCACCGCGTTGATTTTTATCGGCCCCGCCGCATGCTTCGCCGCGCAATCGGGGCCGTCTGCACATCAAGGAGCTAACGATGCTGTTCCACGTAGAGATGACCGTCAATCTGCCGCATGACATGGACGCCGAGCGCGCGGCGCGGTTGAAGGCCGACGAGAAGGCGATGTCGCAAAAGCTGCAGGAAGAGGGGGCGTGGCGGCATCTGTGGCGGATCGCCGGCCACTACGCGAATATCAGCATCTTCGACGTGGAGAGTCCCGCGCATCTGAACGACGTACTTAGCCAGTTGCCGCTCTTTCCGTATATGGATGTCGAAGTGCGGGCGCTATGCCGCCATCCGTCATCGGTTCGCGACGATGACCGTTGATCGGGCATCCTGAGTATATTCCCTACCGCAACCAAAGATCGGCAAACGGCGCGAGCCCGAACGCCAGGTTCTTGACCCCGCCCACGTGCGCTGCGGCCTGAACACGCAGGATTTCATGTGAGATCGGTATCAGCAGTCCTTCCATCACCAACTGCTTACCGATCCCGGCATACGCTTGCATGCGCGCTTCGCCGTCGGCGGTTGCGCGGATCGCCCGCAACTGTTTATCCATGAGCAGACGGCGCGCTGGCGGGCTCCATTTCTGGAGAATAGGGTTCGACGAGAACCACCCATAGCAGTCCAGATCGGCGTAATTGTTGAACGGTTCGATTTGCAATACCAGGTCGGCGGAGTCAAGCCATTCATACCGCAGATATTCCGGAACGCTCAACGCGACCACGTCCAGTTCAATCTTTGCTTCCTTAAGCCTTTCCTTTATTGACTCGGTCAACGCCGCCAGACGGCCGATAATTCCTATCGTCACCATGGTCAACCTGGTGTGTTCGGGGATGGGTGGCCGGCCGCGCGGAGCAGCTACCCGATGTTGCCAGTCTGGAAGCAAACCTGACGCAGGCTGTCGTGACTCGTCGTCGGCCGCGATCAGAACGCTCGGGGCGAGCCAGTCAGCCAGCGCCAATCGATGCTCGGCGGATGCCAGAAGCGGGCGGCTGGAATTGCAACTCACACTGGTACACCCGGGCAGAACTTGTGCAACCTGGTGCTCTGTCTTCGAGCTGGAGCCGGTGTAGCCGAAATGGAGATCGAATGCCGATCTTTCTTCCGATGGCGCAATGACCCAAAGGTCGATCTCATCGAGTAGCGCACGCTCGCGATAGTAGTCTTCGAACACCGTTAGCGTTAGCCGGTACTCGCTACGGCGCGTCACTTTGAAGGGGCCACTGCCCACCGGCATGAGCGAGAAGTCGCTGTTCCGGTTTCTCGGGATGATCGATGCCGAGGGGGCAGCGAGCGAGTGGGGCCACAGATAGTCGGTGAATTTCAGATGGCACGTGACCCTTCGGCCGTCGCCAATCTCTATCGCGTCGAGATGCTCGTAGAGGTAGGCGGCATCTCCCGCTTTGTCGCGTACGCGCAATAGGGTCTGCCGTACGTCTTCCGTTTCCACTTCGCTGCCGTCGTGGAAGCTGAGGCCCGGTCTTAGCCAGAAGTGCCAGGTTTTCGCGTCGTCTTCGGGTTCCCAGTAATGGGCAAGCCCGGGCATCAGTTGCTGCGTAGTCCGATCGAATTCGGTGAGTCGCGAGAATATCTGGCCGACCAGATGACCTTCCGTGCTGGTGGTAATGCCGGTTGGATCAAGCGCCTCGATGGGGTGACCCAGGGGTATCCGAAGCCGGTTACGCGAGCCGCTGGCCTGCGGTACATGCAGGAAGTCCGGAAGTCGTGCCATTAGCAGCTTGCGCTGATCGCCATCGAGGCTTGCGAATGCCTCTTCCAGTTCACCGTCGGCCAGCAAGCCCGATAAATGATCCAAAGCCACCTGTTGGGGCGAGGCGAGCATCGTCAGGCGCGAAAAATGGCCCCGGCCACGCGCCGCTTCCCAGTGCAACCAACCCTTCTCCTCCATCTTGCGCAGCAACAACCGCGCGTTGCGCTCGCTGCAGTTCAAGGTCTCTGCGAGCGCGGGTAAGCCGGGCTGCTCCGGCGTTTTTGCCAGCAACGTGTGCAGTCTCTGGAACTGGTCGATAAGGCGCATAAAAGAGGAAATTAATTTCCTGAAGTCGTCCGTTTTTATTTTCCTCTTTGTCGACCATGATGTCGATACCGTCAACAGGCGGTGGGTTCGAAGGCGGCGAGCGTGCCGCAAAGCGACGCGTGGCCAACTGCGATGTGGGTCTTCGCGCGGTGGAAAAAGGAAAGGACACGATCATGAATCGGCAAGAACTCTACATTGACGACAAGAGCGGCCTCGCCCGGAGCGCGCGAGGCCCCCTAGGTCACGAGATTCGCAGCGCGAGCGTTACCCGCATCGGAGTGTGGCTGACCTATGGTTTTAGCCTCGCCTGTGCGCAACCCTTGATGTGGCTTGCAACGATTCTCGCCAGCGCCGATCTCGCAACGGCGCTTGAACTTGCCGTGCCGTTTCAACGGCTAGCCGTGCTGCTGCTGGCGGTGCTTGGCGGAGCAATCCTGCTCACGCCGGCAGGCATCGGTGGTGTGCAACGGCAGCGCTTTGGCTCGACTCTGGCGGCGCTCATACGTCATCGCGATGCGCTGCTGACCGTGGTGCTGGCTGCCACGGCGATTGTGGCAGTGGGATATGTGCTTTCCTTCGCACTGCTTCATGTGAAGCTGACGGCGTCGATGATGCCAGGCGGCGCGCACAGCCTGTCGATCATCTTTGGCCATGCTAACGATCGGACGGCTGCGCTCTGCCCGGTTCTGCACGCGGTCGCTTTTGCAGTCGCCATTGCGGCAGTGTGGTTTGCGCCGGCGCTGATCGTTCTGCAGCAACGTCCGCCGTTCGAGGCGATGCTGACGAGCTTGCGCGCCATGTTCCATAACGGGCCGGTCGCCCTGGTGTACGCCGCAGTACTGGCTGCCGACGCGATGCTCGTGCCGGTTGCGCCGATGCCGATCCGCGCGCTCGTGCTGACACCGCTGATCAGCGCGTTAATCCTGCTATCCATGCACGGCAGCTACCGCGACATTCTGTCGATCGACCCATCGAGAGAGGACTAACGCGGTCGACGGTCTTCCGAAAGGCCGTCGACGCAGCGACCCGCCCCACTCACGCCGAACCTCAACCTAAAGTATCCTCTATCGCTTCGAGACCTTTTCCAGCGATAGTCAGAATGCCTTCTTTCCCCTTCGACGCGGTACTTTTCGATTGCGACGGCGTGCTCGTCGACTCAGAACTCATCACTAACCGCGTGCTCTCGCAGATGCTCGGCGAGCTTGGCTGGCCCATCAGCGTCGCAGAAACGATGCGCGTGTTCATGGGCAAGGCGGTGCGCGACGAGGCGTCGCTTATCGAGGCCAACACGGGCGTCGCCATCTCGGAGGCGTGGCTGACGCAGTTCAGGGAGCGCCGCAACGCGGCGCTTGAGCTGGAGCTCGTGGCGATCAATGGCGCGGCAGCGGCGGTAAAGGCCCTCCACACAGCGTTGGATGGCTGCATCGCAGTTGCGTCCGGCGCCGACCGGCACAAGGTCGAGATGCAATTGCAGAAGACCGGCATGCTCGATTACTTCGAAGGCCGCGTCTTCAGCGGACACGAAATGCCGCACACCAAGCCTCATCCCGATGTGTATCTGGCGGCGGCACGCAGCCTGGGGGTGGACCCCAAACGCTGCGCGGTGGTGGAAGACACGGTGACCGGTGCAACGGCCGGCCTGGCAGCGGGCGCGACGGTGTTCGGCTACGCACCCTCCAACGTTGGCCACAGCACGCCGGACGCGTTGCGCGAAGTCGGCGTCGCGCTGGTGTTCGAGGACATGGAGCAGTTGCCGGCCTTGCTCGCGCAATGGCGGCTGGTGAACGCCTGACGAATAGCAAGGAACAAAGGAATAGCCAGTCCATAACAAACCCCGGCGTCTGAAAACTGGAATCGTGGACGACGGAATCGGGATTGCCGGGCGGATGGGCAAAAGGCATCCTTGGCATGCAGCGAACTCATAATTGTTTCTAGGGTTAACCCTTATTATGTTGTTTTCTGCAACGATCGCCCGTGGAATTGTGACCACGCCCGCGATTGATGTGCCGCTCCAACCCAGTTCTTCGATTCCAGGGCGCAATGTTTGGTCATTTTCAGCGCAGGGCAAAGCACGCGGCTAACCGCCGGTTGAATACCTTGCATGCGGTCGCTGACTACGCGTCGCGGCGGCGCCCAGTGTGGATGGTGTCGTTCGCGGTGGACGAGGCGAACCTGTCCGAGGGCCTGCGCGCCGCGTGCGCATCGACTGCGATGCTGGTGCTCGGCAATCTGCTGCATGACCCGTTGTTTGCATGGGCGGCCATCGGCGCCTTCTGGACCTGCCTCGCCGACGCGGCGGGGACCAACCGCATGCGCTTCGCCTCGATGATGAGCTTCGCGCTGCTCTCCACACTGTGCGGCGGCCTCACGGCATTCGCCTCCGGCGCCGGCACATTGGCCGCGACGGCGGCGATCCTGCTATTCGCGACGGCCGGCGCGCTTGCCCGGGTGTGGGGCGCGGCGGCCTCGCAAGTGGGCATTCTGGCGGCGACCGCCTGCGTGGTGATGGTCGACAGGCCGATGCACAACCTGCAGCACGGTCTGCTGTTTCTCTCTATCTATCTGTTCGGATGCCTGTTCGCGGTGGTGCTGAGCCTGACCGTGTGGCGTATTCATCCGTTTGGACCCAGCCGCATGGCGTTGCGCGCCGTCTACGGCAGGCTCGCCGATATCGCGCTCGATAGCGCGCGTCTGCTCCGACGCGACACCGCCGACTTCGGGCAATGGGCGCGCCATGCCGCCACCTATCGCGGCCAGGCACGCGCGGCGCTCGAAAGAGCCCGCAAGGTGCTGGCCAAGGTGCCGAACCTGCGCGTCGACAAGCGCGAAACCTACGAGCACCTGCTGCTCGCGCTCGCGGATACCGAGCGCGTGTTCGCCTACCTGATCGCCGTCACCGACGCGTGCGAGCGCGGCCACCACAATCTGCGCGAACCGCAGCGCGCAGCGCGCACGCTGTCGGCAGTGGCCGAGGTGCTGCTGCGCATTGGCCGCGCGGTGAGCGAAGACGCCAGCACCCAGGCGGCTCGAAGCAGCCGCGCGGACGATCAGGCCGGCAGTGACGCGAGGTCCACGCCGGCCGCACTGCAACGCCGTCTGCACAAGTTGGCCCGCGCGCTCGAAGTGGCGCTCGGCGAGCCGCTGGCGCTCAAGCTGCGCTCGGGCTCGCTGGAATTCGAACCGCCGCCGCGGCGCGAGACCGGCTGGTTCGAGGCTGCCGTCGGCAACCTGTCGCGCGCCTGGATGACGCTCAAGGCCAACGCATCGTTCGAATCGATCGGACTGCGGCACGGCGCGCGCGTCGGCGTGGCCGCCACGGCAGGCTTCGTGATCGTGCGGATCCTGCACGTGCCGTTCGGCTACTGGGCGACCATGGCGATCCTGCTGATCCTGCAGCCGTCGATTGCCGGCACCTGGCCGCGCAGCATCGAGCGGGCGGCGGGCAGCATCGCCGGTGGTCTGCTGGCAGCGGCGATCGGCCTCGCGATTCATGCACCGATCGGCATCTCGCTGGTGGTGTTTCCGCTCGTCTGCGCGACCATGGCGCTGCGTACCGTCAGCTACAGCCTGTTCGTGCTGTTCCTCACACCGACCTTCGTGCTGGTGGCGGACTTCGCCGCGCCAGCGGGCCACGAGTGGATGTATGCGGTGACCCGGCTCGGCAATAACGTGCTTGGCTGCCTGATCGCACTCGTCGCGACGTTTCTGTTATGGCCGAGCCGCGAGCCGGTGGATTTTCGCGTTCGCCTCGCCGACGCGGTCGGGGCAAACCTGAACTATCTGGTGAGCGCGCTCGAGCATGCGGGCGGCGAAGATACCGAAGTGGAGAAAATGCGTCGTGCAGCGGGCCTCGCGAGCAACAACGCGGAAGAGGCGTTCAACCGCCTGCGGCTCGAGAAGCTGGAAAGCTCGCTGGCCGACCGCGCTGCGATCACGGCGCTCGCGCTGTTGCGGCGCGTTGCGGGGACGGCGACGCGGATGCGGCTTGCCGCCAACAAGACCCAGGCGGATGGTGCGTTGATCGCGTGGATTTCGGCGGTAAGCAAGGAGCTCGACACGTATTTGCTCGACCGGGCGCAGGTCGAGCCGCGCTCGGAGTTCGAAGCGTTTCCGCGCCGGCACCTGTCGCTGGTCGAAGCGGACGCGGTGAATCAGGTCTCGCATCTGCGCCGACTGCTGGTGGAGAACACGGGCGTCGTGGAAGAGGTAGCAGGCAAACCGGTGCTGTCCTGAGCGTTTGCGCGGGACGCACGCCGATGCAAACGGTGCGCGAGGGATAGGCTGTGCCGGATTGGCCTCTGAGTCGCACGCGGTAGCCCCGCAGCGCGCGCCTGCCCATACGCTCAACGATCCCCGCTCTTCACCAGCTGCAAAGGCGTTTCAACAAGAGGCGTCAGGTCCTCCTGGCGGGTCATCTCCGTAAGCGCCTTGAGCGCCACGTCGATGCCGAACACGGCCTGGCGTGCCGCGAACTGATCCACCGTGGCGAGAATCTTGCCGCTATTGAGCAGCGGCCTGATGTCCGGGTTGTTGTTATAGCCAGTGATGTACACGCTGCCGGTGCGATGCGCAAGGCGAACCGCGTCGACCGCGCCCGTGGCCATATTGTCGTTGGCGCACAGCAATGCGCGAAGTCGCGGATGCTGCGCCAGCATCGTCGCAGCGGCCGCTTTGCCTTTGGCATAGGTATAGTCGCCCGGCGCAACCGCCACGACTTTCATGCCGGCCGCGTCCACGGCAGCCTTGAAGCCCTCGGTGCGTTGCTGTGCGTTGCGGTCGGTCGTGACACCTTCGATGATTCCCACTTCGTCGCCGCGAGCGAGCTTGGTGGCCACGTAATCGCCTATCGTCTCCGCACCCTTGCGGTTGTCCGGACCGACGAACGGCACCGAGAGGTGGAGCGCATCGAGGGCCGCTTCGTCGAGCGGATTGTCGATGGCGATCACGATGACGCCCGCGTTGATGGCGCGCGCTACCACCGGCACCAGCGCCTTCGAATCGGTCGGAGCGAGCACGATGGCGCTGGTGTGCGCGCCGATCAGATCGTCGACCATGCGAATCTGGGTAGCGGTGTCGAGTTCCGTGGACGTGCCGAGCACGTTCAGGTCGAACTGCGAGGCAAAGTGCTTCTGGTAGTTCTGCGCGGCGCTCGCCATGGCGACCGTGAACGGGTCCGCGAGCGACTTCAGAACGAGGGCGATCGTCAACTTGCCAGTCGGTATGGCCTCGGCAATTTTCGCAACTGTCAGGCCGGCGGCTGCGAGCGCGCCGGCTACGAGCACGCGCCGGCGTGTCTTCTGTACCATTGGCTTCCTTTTGTCGTGCGCGATGGTTAGCGCACAGGAATGATACAGCCTAGCCCGGCGTGAGCATCTCCGGCAAAACCTCGGTTCTTGGCTCGATCGACTGGTTGCTGATATAGGCCCACAACTGCTCGGCTGCCTGGCCGCGTTGCTTGACCGGCCGGTACAGGCGGATTTCAAGTTCGGTCGCCCAGGCGTTGGAGCCGGCTCGCACCAGCGTGCCTTCGTGCAACTCTTTGGTGATACAGCTTTCGGGCAGCCAGCCGATGCCATGACCCGCTACCACCATGCCTTTCAAGGCCTCGGACATGTGGGTTTCAAAGCAGCGGTACAGCGAATAGGGCTCGGTGGCATTCATCAACAGCATTTCCACGACGTTGCCGAGGAACGCACCCGACGAATAGGCGAGCAGCGGCAGCGGCCGCCCGGTCTTGCCGGGCAGCTCGAACAGCGGTTTGCCGTCGGGACCGGCGGCCGACACCGGCACGATCCGTTCGACTCCGAGCGTCAGAAACGGAAAGTGATTGGGGTCGAGCGCAATCGGCAATTGCGGGTGGTGATAGCCGATCAGCAGATCGCAGTCGCCCGCCACCAGATGCTGCACGCCCTCCGGCACATTGACCGCCTGGACCCGCGCCATGATGTTGCCGAACTCGTTGGTCAGGCGTTTGAGCCAGTCGGGGAAGAGCGTGAACACAAGCGTGTGGGCCACCGCGAAGTGCACCACGTGATCGTTCTCCGCAAACTGCTCATAGCCGCCCACCAGATTGCGGGCCGCGTGCATGCTGCGCAGGATGTCCGCGGCCAGGCTGCGAAACATCCTGCCTGCCGGGGTGAGGGTGATCGGATTGACGCTACGGTCGAACAGGCGCGTGCCCATCCAGGTTTCGAGCGCCACGATTCGTCTACTGAATGCTGACTGGGTGAGATGGCGGCTGCGCGCCGAACGGGAAAAACTCTTCGTGTCAGAAAGAGAAAGAAAGTCTTCCAACCACTTTGCTTCCATATTTATCACTTTTATTGGATCAATCGACAACCGCCATCCGTCGGATACCGGCGACTCTCTAGCCTACCGCCTCGCGCTTCCAGCATACCGATGTTTTTTTTCGATGGGTGTTAGTCGAAATATGCATGAGCGTTGCCGCCATAAATTGGGCTACATACCGTTCGACTGCCTGCCCATGTATTACGCAGTGCTGACACAAGGCAGTGCCGACATGATAAATGCGCGCTGAATGGATTCTGTAACCGGCAATTGTTAATTCCGGTTAGAAAGGCCGTGCCGGTTCGTTGAAATTCATGTGTGCGCCATTGCCTATCAACCCGACGGACTATCTCCGGGATTCCGAAACAGCGAACCCGCCTCAAAGGATGGAACTGATTATGTCCACACTGGAAAACCAACCGCATCCCCCCGGCAGCGGTGAACTGGATAAGAAAAGCTGGCTGGAATCGCACGAAGCGGGATATCACAAGACTTTGGGTAACCGTCAGGTGCAGATGATCGCGATTGGCGGCGCGATCGGCACGGGCCTGTTTCTCGGCGCCGGTGCGCGTTTGCAGATAGCGGGTCCGTCGCTGGCAATTGTTTATCTGGTGTGCGGCGTATTCTCGTTTCTGATTCTGCGAGCGCTCGGCGAACTGGTGATGCACCGTCCGAGCAGCGGCAGCTTCGTGTCGTATGCGCGCGAATTTCTCGGCGAAAAGGCTTCGTTCGTAGCCGGCTGGATGTATTTCCTGAACTGGGCGATGACCGGTATCGTCGACATTACCGCCGTCGCGCTATACATGCATTACTGGGGCGCCTTTACGTCGGTGCCGCAATGGGTGTTCGCGCTGATTGCGCTGTGCATCGTCGCGGCGATGAACCTGATCGGCGTGAAATGGTTCGCCGAGATGGAGTTCTGGTTTGCCCTCATCAAGGTGGCCGCCATCTCGCTGTTCCTCGTGATCGGCACGATCATTCTCGGCACTGGCGTGCACGTGGCCGGCAACAGCACCGGCGTGCATCTGATCAGCGAGAACGGCGGCTTCTTTCCGCACGGTCTGCTGCCTGCGCTCGTGCTGGTGCAAGGGGTGGTGTTCGCCTTTGCCGGCGTCGAACTGGTGGGCACCGCCGCGGGCGAGTGCAAGGACGCGCGCAAGGTGCTGCCGCGCGCCATCAATAGCGTGATCTGGCGGATCGCCTTGTTCTACGTAGGCGCGGTAGTGCTGCTGGTGTGCCTGCTGCCGTGGAGTGCGTACAAGGCAGGGCAGAGCCCGTTCGTCACCTTCTTCGGTCAGCTCGGCGTGCCGGGCGTGGGTTCTGTGATGAACATCGTCGTGCTGTCCGCCGCGCTGTCGAGCCTGAACTCCGGCCTGTATTCGACTGGCCGCGTGCTGCGGGCGCTGTCGATGGGCGGCTCCGCGCCGAACTTCCTGTCGCGCATGAGTTCGCAGTCGGTGCCGTATGCCGGCATCCTCGTGACCGTGGCGATCTACATCGTGGGCGTGGTGCTCAACTACTTCGTGCCGTCGAGCGTGTTCGAGATCGTGCTCAATATCGCTTCGCTTGGCATTCTCAGCACCTGGGGCTTTATCGTGGTCTGCCAGATGAAATTCCGTCAGGCGGTAGCGCGCGGCGAAGCGGAGCCGGTGACCTTCCGGATGCCCGGTGCGCCGGTCACCTCGTGGCTTACCCTGGCGTTTCTGCTGGGCGTGCTGGTGCTGATGGCCTTCGATTATCCTAACGGCACGTGGACGGTCGCCTCGATCCCGGTTGTGGTGCTGCTGCTGGTGGCCGGCTGGTACGGCGTGCGCCGCCGCGCGGGAGCGATGATGAAGCCGACGATCCCGTCGGTCACCCTGACGCAGAGCGTTCTCGAGGACAACCCCCGCTAGTCGCGACCACTATTTCGGCCAATTTCGCTATGCCGCCAGACCCGCTACACTGGCAATACACGCACGACCTGCAATAACGACGGAGAACCGAAGTGACGCCATTCGACGAGATGCTGATCTCAGCTGACGGAGTACGCGCGCCGTATGCACGGCTCAAGCAATGGCTCGATGCCCAGAATCCCGCGAACCTCGCACAAAAGGCGCAGGACGCCGAGAGCGTGTTCCGCAGGACCGGCATTACGTTCGCCGTTTACGGCGAGGAAGAGGCGGCCGAGCGCCTGATTCCTTTCGACATCATTCCACGCATCATCTCCGGGCAGGAGTGGACGCGCCTGTCACAAGGCATCGAGCAGCGCGTAATGGCGCTCAACGCATTCCTCGACGATATCTACCATCGTCAGGAGATCGTGCGGGCCGGCAAGATTCCCAAGGAGCTGATCTCGCAGAACGAGGCGTTCCTGCCGGAGATGATCGGCTTCCGTCCGCCGGGCAATGTTTATACGCACATCATCGGCGTCGATATCGTACGCACTGCCGAGAACCAGTTCTACGTGCTCGAGGACAATGCGCGCACCCCCTCGGGCGTGTCCTACATGCTGGAAAACCGCGAGACCATGATGCAGCTCTTCCCCGAGCTGTTTCAGCAGGTCAAGGTGCAACCGGTGGAGGCGTATCCGCAGTTGCTGCGCCAGTCGCTCGCGGCCGTCTGCCCGCCAGGCGGCAATCACGAGAATCCCACCATCGCGGTGCTCACGCCCGGCATTCACAACTCCGCCTACTACGAGCATGCGTTCCTCGCCGATCAGATGGGCGTGCATCTGGTTGAAGGCAGCGATCTGCAGGTGGTGGACGGTCACGTTGCGATGCGTACAACTGAAGGCTTCCGCGCAATCGACGTGCTGTACCGGCGCCTGGATGACGCTTATCTCGACCCGATGACGTTCCGCGGCGATTCGGTGCTCGGCGTGGCCGGCATCATGGATGTCTATCGCGCGGGCAATATCACGATTGCCAATGCGCCGGGTACCGGCATTGCCGACGACAAGGCGATCTATTCGTATATGCCCGAGATCGTCGAGTTCTACACGGGCCGCCAGTCGATTCTCGAAAACGTGCCGACGTGGCGCTGCTCCGAGCCGAGCAGCCTCAAATACGTGCTGGACCATCTCCACGAACTGGTGGTGAAGGAAGTGCATGGCTCGGGCGGCTACGGCATGCTGGTGGGACCGGCGGCATCGAAGAAGGAGTGCGAGGACTTCGCGGCCAAGCTGCGCGCGCGGCCCAACAACTACATCGCGCAGCCGACGCTCGCGCTCTCCACCACGCCGATCCTGACCGAGAAGGGACTCGCCCCGCGCCACGTGGATCTGCGGCCGTTCGTGCTCGTGTCGGACCGGATTCGCATCACACCGGGCGGCTTGACGCGCGTGGCGCTGAAAGAAGGTTCGCTGGTTGTGAATTCGAGCCAGGGCGGCGGCACCAAAGATACGTGGGTGCTGGCCGACTAAGGGCCGACTAAGGGCCGACCAGGGGCCGCGAGGCCGGCAGGAAGCACGCAAGGCATCAGGCAGGCAACGGACAGCAACAAACAGAAACAGGATCGGGACAGCACATGCTTCTTGGACGCACAGCAAGCGGGCTCTACTGGATGCACCGCTATATCGAGCGCGCGGAAAACATCGCACGGGTGGTCGATGCGGGACTGCGCATGTCGCTCACGCGTAGCACCGACGCGCCGGCCACGTGGTCGTCGGTGGTGGTCACCTCCGGCACGGAAGCGGGCTTTCGACAGAAGCACGACGTCTGCACGGCCGAGACGGTTTCCGATTACCTGCTGCGCGACATCGACAATCCGTCGAGCGTGCTGGCGAGTATCGAAGTGGCGCGTTCGAATGCGCGCATGGTGCGCACGGCGCTCACGCGCGAGACGTGGGAAAGCGTGAACGAAGCGTGGATGACGATCAGGCGCCTGCTCGCGGCGCCGGTTCCGTCCAGCGAATTGCCGGGCACGCTCGACCGCATCAAACGTCAGGCCGCGCTGATCCGTGGTTCGTTTCACGGCACCATGCTCCGAAATGAGATTTTCAATTTCGCCCGTATCGGCACCTTCATCGAACGCGCCGACAACACCGCGCGCATCCTCGACGTCAAATATCATCTGCTGCTGCCCTCGGTGTCGTACGTCGGTTCGACGCTCGACAACTACCAGTGGGAGTCGATCCTGCGCTCGGTCGACGCGCACCGCTCGTACCGCTGGGTCTACGACGTGCAGTACAAGCCGGTCAACATCGCCGACTATCTGATTCTCAACGGCCGCATGCCGCGTTCGCTGAACTTCTGCTACCAGAACATCGTCGAGAACCTGCGATTCCTGGCGCAGGACTACGGTGCGACGCACAGTTGCCATTCGACCGCCGACAGGACTCTCGCCACGCTTAGGGACAACTCGGTCCAGCGGATTTTCTCGCGTGGCCTGCACGAGTTTCTCACCGGCTTTATCGCGCAGAACAACCGGCTCGGCTTTGAAATTGCCGAGACCTATAACTTCGATTGAGTACGGCCATGCGTATCGCCATTCGCCACACTTCTCACTACCAGTACGACCAACCGGTTCCTTATGCCTTGCAGCGGCTGCGGCTGCGTCCGCAGTCCGGCCCGGGGCAGAACGTGCTCGACTGGCGCGTGACGGTCGACGGCGTCGAACCGAACGTAAGCTGGACTGACGGTCTGGGCAATCGCGTCGATCTCGTGCGGCACGAGCGCAACAAGAGCGAGATCGTGATCGTCGCCGAAGGCACGGTCGAGACCCAGGACATGGCCGGCATCTACGGCTTCATCAACGAGATTGCGCCGCCCTGGATCTTCGAGCGCGAGACTCCGCTCACCCAGGCAGGCGAGCGCGTGCAGGCGCTCGCCGCTACCGTGCGCGCGGGCGACGGGCAACTGGACATGTTGCACAAGCTGACCAACGCCATCCACCAGCAGATTGCCTATGTGCCCGGCGCCACCGGGGTCGGCACCGATGCCGAGACGGCGTTGCGTGAAGGACACGGAGTCTGCCAGGACCATACGCATGTCTTTATCGCCGCGGCGCGCAGCCTCGGCGTGCCGGCCCGCTATATCTCGGGCTATCTGCTGATGGATGACCTGGAGCAGCACGGTGCCAGTCACGCGTGGGCCGAAGCGCATGTGGACGGTCTGGGATGGGTGGGGTTCGACGCGGCTAACGACAAATGCCCGGACGACCGCTACGTACGTATCGCGACCGGCCTCGATTACCGCGATGCGATGCCGGTGTCGGGCGTGCGGACGGGGCAGGGGGCGGAGTCGCTAACCGTCACGGTCACGGTATTGCCGGCGTCGGGCCAGAGCCAAAGTCAGAGTCAGGGCTGAGCGCATCAACGCGGGCCGCGTCTGGGCGGCCCCGTCAAGCCGACCTCATCAACACCGAACGAAGCAAAGATCGGCAATTCCCCGTACGCTTACGCCTGACGATTCCACACTGAGCCGTCATGCACCTGCCTACTGCATAGGGGAAGAGTGTCGTGAAAGATCCGCTCGTTATCGGTTTCGCGCTGCTGGCGGTGGACATTTTGCTCTGGCGCGCGGGCTTGCCGCGCCAGGGCACGCTGCGTCTCGTCTTACGCCTCGTGATCTTCGCCTTCTACAGTGCCGTGCTGTTCGGCTACGGCATGAATCCGCTATCGCCTGCACCGTGGCCGGAATCGTGGCTGCGTCATCTGGGCGCGCAGATTCTGGAGGTGCTCTGGTGGCTCAATGGCGCGCGCCTGCTCACGCAGTCGCTCGACGCGGTGTTCGTCTCGCGTAGCTGGCACAAGGAGCGGCTCTTCCAGGACGTACTGGGCGCGCTGGTGTTTCTCGCCGCCGCGGTCGCTTCACTCGCCTTTGTGCTGAACATTCCCGTGCGCGGCCTCGCGGCCACCTCGGGCGCGCTCGCGATCGTGGTGGGTCTCGCCATTCAGAGCACCTTGAGCGACGTGTTCGCCGGCATCGTGCTCAATACGACCGAGCCCTACCACATCGGCAACTGGGTGAGCGTCGACGGCGTGGAAGGCCAGGTCATGGAAATGAACTGGCGCGCCACGCACCTGCTGACGTCGCAAGGCAACATCGTGATCGTGCCGAACAGCGTGGCCGCCAAAGCCAAGATCGTCAACAACAGCCGGCCTTCGACGCTGCATGGCGTATCGATTACGCTGGAAATCTCTCCACAGGAGCGCCCTGCGCGGGTGCTCGGCGCGCTGGAGCAGGCTCTCGTGGGCATCGGCACGGTGCTGAAAACGCCTGCGCCGTACGCGCTGGTCAAGTCGGCCTCGGTCGATTCGATTCGCTATGAAGTGACGGCATACGTCGACGACATGGCGAAAAAGTCCGCTGTCACAAACGAACTCTACGATCTTTGCTACCGGCATCTCGATGCAGCCGGCATCGAACTGCGGCCATTGGGCGTTCCTGCACCGCCGCAATCGGGTGTCGACCGGTTGCAGCGTCTGCTTGGACGCGTCGAACTGTTTCGCACGCTGCAGGTCGATGAACTGGCGGGACTGTCGAGCAAGATGTCGCGTCACGAGTACCAGGCCGGCGACCTCGTGGTCGGATCCGACGCGGTGACCGATTATCTGATGATTGTCGAATCGGGCGTCGTGTCGGTGGAAGTGACCACGCCTTCGGGCGTCGTCGAGCCGGTCCGTCTCGGCCCGGGCGACGCCGTCGGAGAGGCCGGCGTGCTGGCAGGACTGCCGGTGCGCGCCAAACTCATCGCCTTGACGCAGACTGTGATCTACCGTCTGAACAAAACGGATCTCACGCCCGTGTTGAAGCGCCGCCCTGATATCGGGCAGCAGATGTGTCAAGTGCTGTCACAGCGGGAAGACAAACTGCTTCAACTCGGCAGCCCGCCCGAGGCTCAGGTGGTGACCGAGCGTTCGCTATTCGACTGGTTGCGCGACGGCATGCGCAAGTTGCATGATCTGACGGTCTAGGAACCCCGCAAGTACTCTGAAGGTAGCAAGGTGTGAAGTTCCCGGGGCGGGCGGCTTTGCTGTCGGCCCTTCCTTACCATCCACTAACAGGGCCGCCCACATCAGGCGCGCGGGTTGATTCGCACGGCTCGATCGACGCGGTCGTCAAGGAGTAGCTTATGGCCCGCCACACCATCGCCGACTATCTGGCGAAAACGCTCGCAGCCGCAGGCGTCGAGCGCATCTGGGGCGTGACTGGCGACAGTCTCAACGGACTGGCGTACAGCCTCGACCAGCTCGGCTCGATCCGCTGGATGCATACGCGTCACGAAGAAGTCGCTGCATTCGCAGCAGGCGCAGACGCCGCCTCGACCGGCAAGCTCGCCGTCTGCGCCGGTAGCTGCGGCCCCGGCAATCTGCATCTGATCAACGGGCTGTTCGATTGCCACCGCAATCATCAGCCGGTGCTGGCGATCGCCGCACATATTCCGTCGACGGAAATCGGCCTCGGCTACTTTCAGGAAACCCATCCGCAGGATCTGTTCAAGGAGTGCAGCCACTTCGTCGAACTGGTCTCCAACGCGTCGCAGTTTCCGCGCGTGCTGGAGCGAGCAATGCGCACCGCCATCGAGGAACGCGGCGTGGCCGTGATCGTGTTGCCCGGCGACATCGCGCTGAGCGAAGGGCCCGCCGAAACGCCGCGCTGGAGTACCAGCGAACCCGCCACCATCGTGCCTGCGCAAGCCGATCTCGAGCGGCTTGCGGGTATGCTCAACGGATGCGAAGCCGTGACGATCATGTGCGGCAGCGGCGTGGCGGGAGCGCATGACGAAGTGGTTGCGCTGGCCGACACGCTCGGCGCCCCGATTGTCCACGCGCTGCGCGGCAAGCCTTTTATCGAATACGACAATCCGTACGACGTCGGCATGACCGGCCTGATCGGCTTCAGCTCCGGCTATCACGCGATGATGTCGTGCGACACGCTGCTTCTGCTGGGCTGCGATTTCCCTTATCGGCCGTTCTATCCGCCCGGGGCCAAGGTCGTGCAGATCGACCACAAGGGCTCGCAACTGGGCAAGCGTGCGCCGCTCGCGCTCGGCCTCGTGGGTACCGTCAAGGAAACGGTGAGCGCGCTGTTGCCGAAGCTGCAGCGCAAGACGGACCGCAAGTTTATCGACAACGCGCGCAAGCACTATGTGTCGGCCCGCAAGGGGCTCGACGAACTGGCCACGCCGGCAGGTCCGGGCCGGCCGATTCATCCGCAGTATCTGGCCAGAATGATCGACCAGGTCGCGAGCGAGGATGCGATCTTCACCGCGGACGTCGGCACGCCGACGCTGTGGGCAGCGCGATATCTGACGATGAACGGCAAGCGGCAACTGCATGGCTCGTTCAATCATGGATCGATGGCCAACGCCATGCCGCAGGCGCTCGGTGCGCAGGCGGGCCATCCGCAGCGGCAGGTGGTGTCGTTGTCGGGCGATGGCGGTCTGTCGATGCTGCTCGGCGATCTGCTCACCGCGCGCCAGCTCGACCTGCCGATCAAGGTGGTGGTGTTCAACAACAGCCTGCTGGGCTTCGTTTCGATGGAGTTGAAGGCGGGCGGCTACCTCGATACCAATGTCGATCTCAGCAAGACCGACTTCGCTGCGATCGCTCAGGGCGCGGGCATTTTCAGCATTCGGGTGGACGAGTCGGAAGGCGTCGAGGCGGCCTTGCAAAAGGCGTTTGCGCATCCGGGACCGGCACTCGTCGACGTCGTCACGTCCAAACATGAGCTTGCCATGCCGCCCACCATCGAGCTGTCGCAGGCGAAGGGCTTCAGTCTGTATATGCTGCGCGCGATTCTGAGCGGACGCGGTGACGAGATCGTCGAACTGGCAAAAACCAACTTGCGTTAATACGACGGGGCGGGTGGTAGTACATCCGAACATTAATCCAGACGAAAGCGGACACCGGGTTGTCATGCTGGGAGTACAGCCTATACTGAACTTGCTGGCGCCTGACAAACCGGCGCAAGAATCGTAGCCGTTATCACGCTTTCCCTGCTTTCCGCGTTTTCCACCGTTGCCAATGCCACCGGCGCCGCCTTGAACGGCGGCGCCGGCCATCACCTCGCACACAGGAGTACGTTCCATGAATTACGTTACTACCAAGGATGGCGCAAAGATTTTCTACAAGGACTGGGGCACGGGGCAACCTGTCGTGTTCTCGCACGGCTGGCCGCTCAACGCGGATGCGTGGGATGTGCAGATGTTATTTCTGCAGCAAAAGGGCTACCGCGTGATTGCCCACGATCGCCGCGGCCACGGCCGTTCGAGCCAGACTGGCACCGGTAACGATATGGACACCTATGCGGACGATCTGGCCGCTGTGATCGACGAACTCGATCTGAAGGATGCCGTGCTTGTCGGCCACTCCACCGGTGGCGGAGAGATCTCGCATTATGTAGGCCGTCATGGCACGAAGCGTGTCAAGAAAATGGTCCTGATCAGCGCGGTCCCGCCGCTCATGCTCAAGACCGAAGCCAATCCGATTGGTCTGCCGAAGGAGGTCTTCGACGGTATCCGCGCCAGCACCGCCAGCAATCGCTCGCAGTTTTTCAAGGATCTGGCGATGCCTTTCTACGGCTATAACCGGCCGAATGCAAAGGTCGTGCAAGGCGTGATCGACGAGTTCTGGCGCGAGGGGATGCTCGGTTCGGTGCTCGGCGAGTACGAGTGCATCAAGCAGTTCTCGGAAGTCGACTACACCGCCGATCTCCAGAAGATCGATGTGCCGACGCTGATCCTGCAAGGCGACGACGACCAGATCGTGCCGATCGATGCTTCGGGCCGCAAGTCCGTCGAAATCATCAGGAATGCCACGCTCAAGGTGTATCCGGGCGCATCGCATGGCATGTGCACGACCGAAGCCGACAAGGTGAACGCCGATCTGCTTGCGTTCCTCCAGTCGTAAACCGACATAAGCAAGTTCAACGCAGCATCGACCGTGCTGTGCCGTATTGTCCGCATTAGCGTCAAATGATCGGCGGCCGGAGGAGTCCGGCCCATTTCCCCTTGGTTAACTGAGAGGCATACCGACATGGAACAAGTTACCCCGTGGAGCCAGGTCGTCTCGCTTCTATCGCATGGCATCAATGATGAAATGTTCGCGGCGCAGCCCTGGCATGCAGGCTGCGGTTCACACCCGGCCAACGGTGTGGGCAAACCGCGCGGCGCGCAGCAGGGTGCACCGGCCGCCGACTGCGATAGCAAGATTACGTCGATCGAGCGTCAGGACGAGGGCCTCGCGCTGGTGTCCTGGTGCGATCCAACAATGTGCCATTACATCGATCAGGTCTGGAATCAGGTCGTGGCCCGCAGCTCCGGTTATTGCGCGTTGACAGGGCAACGGATCGAGCGGGGCGACACGGTCTTCAAGCCTCGCGCGCGCGGGCGCAACCGCCCGGCCAACTGCAACGAAATGGTGCTTGCCGCAGCACTCGCGCAGGACGACGGCACGCCGGCCTGACAAGGTGTGCCCTTTGGTTGTGTCCTCCAGTTGTGATGCTGTGACGTCCTTTTTCTATCAGGAAGAACGATGATGAAAAAATCGAAACTCGCGATGGCTCTCCTGCTTACTTCCACGCTGAGCGTGGCATGCCTTCAGGCGCATGCCCAGGTGGCGGGCTCACAAACGGTCGGCATCAGCGTATCGGAGTCGGAGTTGATCGTACGCGGATGGAGCGTGAAGAAGGCGATTCTCGGCAAGCCGGTAGTCAACGACAACGGCGAGCAGATCGGTGTGGTGCACGACATCATCATTGCGCCGGACAAGTCGGCCTCGTTCGCGATTATCGCGGCGCATCAGTTTGCCGGCGTCTCACAACATGATGTGGCGATTCCGATCGACCAGCTCGACTTCGTGAAGGGCAAGCTGACGCTGGCGGGCGGCACGCGTGAAGCGATCAAGGCGATGCCTGCGTTCCAGTACGCGCACGTCGCTTCGATGCCGGTGACACGTTCCGAGTATTCGGAGCATCACTGAGGCGGTGTATCGGTGAGGAGTGGACGGCCCGGGTGCTTCAGGCAGCCCGCGTGATCCAAGCTTATTTCGCGGGCGTCTGCTCCGCCTCCGACTCCGGCTCCCAGCCACCGCCCAGCGCGAGGAACAGGTTGGCCTGATCGACCGCCACCTGTCCCTCCGCTGCTGCGACCTGGGCGCGGGTCGAGGTCAGCGTGCGGGTTGCATCGAGGTCCGAAATAAACGACTCGCGGCCGCCGACATACAGGCGATGCGTTTCACCCGCCGACTGCGTAGCCGACTTGAGCGCCGCCCGTAAAGCCTCGGCGCGCGTGTAGTCAGCCACGTAGGTGGCGAGACTCGTCTCCGTTTCACGCAGTGCATTGAGTACCACGCCGTCGAAATGTGCGAGCGCCGCTGTGCTGGCGTCCTCCGCTTCGCGCACGCGCCCACGCGCACCGTTGGTCGGGAAGGTCCAGCTGATCAGGGGTCCAAATCTCCAGTAATCGGTTTGCGACGTCACGAGATCTTCAGCGAGGCCAACTGTTCCAGTCGAGGCGCCGAAACTCACGGTGGGATACAGCGCGCCGGTAGCGACGCCGATCCGCGCTGTCGACGCCGCAAGCTGGCGCTCGGCTCCGCGCACATCGGGGCGGCGCTTGAGCAAAGCGGCGCCATCGCCGACTGGCAGCGCCTGCTTGATCTGCGGAACCTTGTTGCACGCGAGGACAGCAGGCGGCAGATCGGAGGGGGCGCGCGCGAGCAGCATCGCGAGCTGATATTGGGCGATTTTGCGCCGCGCGGTGTAGCGCGGAATATCCGCTGCCAGCGACTCGACCTGCGTCTGTCCGCTGGTCACGTCCGGCTGATTGCCGCGGCCGGCATCGCGCAGACGCCGCGAAACGTCCACGCGTTGCTTCTGCAGCGCCAGCGATTGCTGCGCGATAGCCAGCTCATCCGCCGCCGAGCAGTTCTCGATGTAGGCGCGCACCACTTCGGCCACCACGGTGATACGCGCGAGATCGCCAGCTGCCCGGGTCGCTTCGCTCTCGGCATTCGCTGCTTCCACGCCGCGGCGCAGTTTGCCGAACAGATCGAATTCATACGAGACACGAATGCCTAAGTCGCCTTCGTTCGAGACCGGGATCTTGCCGAAAATCAGGTATTGCTGTCCGGACTCCTGCGCCCGTGCGAATGCGGCCTCCGCGCCGCCGGAGAAACCGCCTTGCGCCTCGGCGACGCCGAGCGCTTCCTGCGAACGCGCGAGATTCGCGGCGGCGACACGCAGGTCGGTGTTCGATTTCAGCGCGTCGCTCACGAGCTGTTCGAGAACCGGGTCGTCGTACAGATGCCACCAGTCGGACGGCACCGGTTGTTGCGAAACGTGCTGACCGTCGACGTCGGGCAACGCCGCGTCGGCGAACGGCGCGTTGATGACCGCAGCCTTTGGCAACGAATAGTTTGGACCGACGGTGCATGCGCACAAGGCCAATGCGAACAACGGCGCAAGTGCCGCCAGCGGTGCCAGTGGCAGAGCGGGTAGGGTGCGCAACGGCTTCATCGCGCGGCGCTCGCGGCGGATTGCGCAGCCGCTGCCGAGGCGGGCGGAACTGCAGCGGGCTGCGCCGGAGACGGCGGTGTCGAAGCCGGCTGTGATGCGGCAGGCTGTGATGCGGCCGGCACACCCGAAGCAGTCCTATGGTCCACCGCGCCCTGCGAACCGATGGACGGCGCGAGTCCGCGCACGGACACGGTCGCCGTGCGTCCTGCGATCATGCGGAAGTCCTTCGGCACATCGTCGAGCGCGACGCGCACGGGGATGCGTTGCGCGAGGCGCACCCAGCTAAAGGCCGGGTTCACGTTCGGCAGCAGGTTTGCTCCTTCGCCGCGGTCGCGGTCCTCGATCGCGGACACTATGCTCGCCACGTGCCCACGCAGCACACCCGGCTCGCCCATGATCTTGATATCGACGGCCTGGCCGATATCGATGCCGCTCAGCTTGGTCTCCTCGAAGTAACCGTCCACGCGGAACGAATGCATATCCACGACCGACAGCACCGCCCGGCCTGACGACGCGAATTCGCCGGTGCGCGGCGCGCGGTCGTTCAGATAGCCGTCCACCGGACTGACGATGTGAGTGCGTTGCAGATTCAGACGCGCGGTATCGACGGCGACCAGCGCATCGTTGAGCGCCGCCTCGTCCGTTTCGACGCGCGAGCGGCTTTCTTCCGCGACTTCGCGCGCGACGAGGTCACCCAGCTGACGGTTGCGCACGTCTTCGCGACGGGCCTGATCGAGCGTCGCGCGCCGCTGTTGCGCCGTGGCCAGCGCCTGCTGCAGCGCGAGCGTGTAACGCGCCTGATCGATCACGAACAGCGTTTGCCCCTGCCTGACCTGCTGATTGTCGACGACGTCGACCTCGGTGATCAGACCGGACACGTCGGGCGCCACCTGGATGATGTCGGCACGGATGCGGCCGTCGCGTGTCCATGGCGAGAACATGTAGTAGTTGATCATCTTCCACAGCACGAGGCCCGCGATCACGACGACGATCAGGGTCAGCAGGATCTGACCGATGGAGAACCAGGTTTTTTTCACGTTATGAACCGGTGCGAAACGAGGACGACAAGACCCAGCAGCAGCACATAGATGCCGAGATCGAAAATGGAACGGTGCCACACAAGACGATAAAAGCCGGTACGCTCGAGCACCGTGCGAATCGCGAGGCCGAGCACATAGGCGACGAACATCAGCACCAGCACGGCCGGCACGAACACGCCGAAGACATCGACTTCGCCGATCATGGTTCGTAATCCTGAAGTGAGGTCAGTGGTCGCATCATGTGGCAGCTTCCTGGTTGGGCGCGGCAGGTGGGCCAAGCGAAGCGATCGTGGCCGGAAACAGTGACAGGCGCAACCCGACCAGCGCATGCTGCGCATCGCGCAACTGCTTGGTATAGAGGGCCGTGCTGTTCGCTGTATTGAGGAGCCCAAGGGCGCCGACCCGAGCGAGCGCCGTGTCGATCGCGGACATCAGGCTCTCGGGCACGGGCTGGCGCTTGCGGCGCGCGACACAGGTTTCGAAGTGACCGCGGATGCCGTCGAGCACGTGGTCGATCGAAGCAGACGTCTCGCTGCCGAGCTTCAGACGCAGACGGCGCAAGTCGACCGCGTTAAAGGCAATGCGCAGATCGCGGAAGCTCTCGATGGACGGATGGCGGTTGTCGTCAGTCGCGGCGAGACGCGGGATCAACTGCATCAGGCGGTCCAGCATGCGCGCCGCCAGATTGCGTTGATCTTCAATCGGCCTGGTCGAGGCGCTCAACACCACGTCGGCCCAGCTCGAACGCATCAGACGGGAGGCCGCAAGCTCGGCGCCGAACGGCCGTGTCACGCGGGTCCAAAGGTATGCGTACAACAGACCCGCGAGGCCCGCGAGGTTGCTGTTCACGAAGATAAAAAAGTCGGCATCGTAGGCGTCCTGAATGCTGATGAAGGTCGCGGTATTGACGGCCACCAGCATGGTCGCGAGATTAAACTGCGGACGCGGGATCAGCGTGCCGACGAGGATGAACGGCCCCGCGAACAGGATCACGAGCATCGGGAAATCGTGCACGTTCGGCAGCACAACGAACAGATAAAGTCCCGCCAGCACGACACTGGCCGAGGTCGAAGTGAAGAATTTGAACACTTGCGGCGCGGGCTCGTCGAGCGCCGCAAAAAAGCAGCATGCAATGGCGGCGAGCGTGACCGCGCCGGCGCCGTCGTTCCAGCCGGAACTGATCCACAGCACGCAGCCAAGAACGATCGCGCCGACCGCCGAACCGGTAGAGAACAGCATCATGCCGCGGTCGAAATAGCGCTCCGTTCCGCCCACCCGCCAGTGCCGGAAGCGCGGCTGCCAGGTGCCGTCCTCTTCCACGACGATGCGCCGCAGCGTCCGGCAGTCCTGCCAGACGTCGATGACCTGCTTGAGCCGCCACAAGGCATTCGAAAGGACCGCGCCTTCCCAGGTGGCGAACGCCGCAGGCGGCGGCTGCAACGCGGCGATACGCTCGCGCAGGAGGTCGGCTTCGAGGTCGGGCCGCTCATGCTCCTTCGGGGGACGCAGCGGCGTGTTGAACCACTTGACGACATCGGCGAGCAGCGGCTCGAGTCCGGCGGGAGGCGTGCGCCGGTCGCCAAGCAACGCTATCAGAGGATCGGCCAGCGACGACATGATGGGCAGCAGCAGTTGCATGCGGCCGCGCAGGTCTTGAGCACGGCTTAGCACGTCGGGCCGGGTGTGATCGTAGGCGAGCTGGCTCAGCAGCAGTTCGAGGCTATTGACGGTGGCGGCGAGGCGCTGGCGGCAGGCCGAGATCGAGGCACCCGCAATGCGCCCCGACAGCGTCTCGGTGGCGTAGATGGCGGCGTCGCGGAACCAGCCTTCGGTGCGCTCGATGATGGTCGGCGCGAGGCGGTTCGGCAGAACGACGCCGCCTACGACGCTCGCGCACACGATGCCGAGCAGGATCTCCTCGGTGCGGGTGACGGCGAGGTCGAAGACGGCGGTGGGATTGAAGACCGCTGGCAACGCGATCAGCGGCATGGTGTAGCCCGCCAGCATGAAGACGTAGCTACGCGCGGTGCGGTCCGAGATCGCGAGATACAGCAGCGTGCCGGTCCACAGGGCGACGACCACGCTGAACAGATACGGGGATTCGACGAACGGCGGCACGAACAGCACCGCCGCCGATGCCCCAAGGGCGGTGCCGAGCGCCCGGTAGAGCGCTTTCGAACGGGTCGCGCCCACAAACGGATTAGAGACGATGTAGACCGTCGCCATGGCCCAGTAGGGCCGCGGCAACTGGAACGCGAGCCCGAGGTAGAGGGCGAGCATGGCTGCCGCAAAGGTCTTGACCGAAAACAGCCAGTCGCGCAGTGAGGGGTAGACCATGGCTTGTTATGCGGTGGCACGCCGGGTGGAGGTGCATGAAGCTTGCATGATAAATGAGTCTGTCGCGATCGTGCGACATTGCAGCTAATGGAGGGCAAGCTGGTCAAGTTCTCCAGCGGTAATGTATCCGGTAGCCGCCGGGGCCTCAAGGGTACTGAAGACCTCGGCGGCGGCCTGGCGGCACGCGATTCGTCCGCCGCGCGGTGTAGACCACCTGAAGGGTCGCAGACTACACTCTCATGCGGCGAACAAGGCGGCACGCTATCCCTCCACGCTGTATGGCTCGAAACGCGCATAGGCATTTAACAATGAGCGACAGGACTGCCCAATCCATCTGGCAACGCTGTATTCAGCTTCCAGGCCTGAGCGCGCGCTTCATGCGCTGCTGTGGTCTTCTGCTCGTCATGGCGAGTGTGCCTCTGCAGGCATGGGCGCAGCAGGCGCCGGCGAATGCCTCGTCTGACGAAACCGCGCTATTGCCGGGTCTCGTGCGTGAACCCATCGCACTGCAGATCACCTTGCCGGACGGCACGAAGCCCAACCTCGAAGCCTTGGTGGTGCGCCCGGACCGCTCCGGGCGCTGGCCGCTGGTGCTGATGACGCCCGGCACGCCGCGCGTCGCTGCGACAGGTGTTGGAGACCGTGCGCCGGAACTGCTGCTGACCGCCGCGGTGGCGTTTGCGCAACGAGGATACGCCGCCGTGATCGTCTTGCGCCGCGGCTTCGGGCACTCGGACGGTCCGTATGCAGAGAGCGGAGGTCCGTGCCGCAGCCCCGACTATCTCTCGCCCGGTAAGGCGTCGGCCGACGACTTGCTGGGCGCGCTGGACTCGTTGCGTGCGCAACCTTGGGTAGACGGTCAGCGCGTGCTGTTGCTCGGCAAATCGACCGGCGGTCTTGCCGTGCTCGCGGCGTCGGCGCGCAATCCGCAAGGCGTGGTTGGAGTGCTCGATTTCGCCGGCGGCCGTGGCTCGAGCCGCCCTGACTTTGTGTGCCGGCCGGATCAACTGATCGAGGCGGTCGAGCAGTATGGCTCGACGGCGAAGATGCCGAGCCAGTGGGTGTGGTCGGAGAACGATCACTATTTCAACCCTGATCTCGCGCGGCAAATGCTTGCGGCCTATACCTCGCACGGCGCGTCGGCGCAGCTCGCGGTGTTGCCACCGTTTGGCGACGACGGCCATGAACTGCTCTACGATGCTCCCGCTGAAGTCTGGTGGCCGACGGTCGAACCGTTCCTGAAGACGTTGAATCTGCCGACCCAGATCGTCGTGCAGTTGCCTGCCCCCGCTGTGCTGCCGCAACCGCCTGGTCTGAATGAGGGCTGCCGGGACCGGTTCGCGCTGTATGGCGCCTCGCGCAACGAAGGCAAGGCATTTGTGATCGCCGCAGGCGGGCATTGCTCGAATACGCTGATCGAGCGCACACCGCAGGAAGCCGCCGAGCATGCATTGGCGTATTGCAGATCGCGGTGGTCGGAGTGCGAGGTGTATGCGCTGGGGCAGCGGGTGGTGCAGTAGGGACGCGTGCCGGTCTGGCCCGTACGCGGCCCGTCTCCCTCGTGCTACGATGGCTCGCCAAGCTCGACGGAGAGATCGATATGAATCCGGAGACCGTAGCCAGGTTCGACCACGAATTCGCCCCCCGCATTGCAGCGACCATCGCCGCCTTGTTCGACACGGGTGTGCACGCGGAAGTGTTGCCGTATCACGGCCACGGCCATCCGACCAGCGTCAGGGTATGGGCCGAACCGATCGAAGTGGTGCGGCATTATCCGCACAAGCTCAATCTGCATCTGACCTGGGACAGCGACGAAATCGAGCGTCTGATGGGAGAGGGCGGCGAGGCGCGCTTCGCCAGTTATCTGGATGCGATTCCGCGCAAGCTCGATGCATGGCACAACGCGCGCGAGGTCGATTTTCGCTCGCATACTCAGGCCGAGCCCGAGATATTGATCGGCGGTCTGGACTTCGAGTCCTGACGCCGGTGCTGTGAAGCAACCGGCGCCGTATCCGCAGGGTCTGTCGGGTTCAGAGGACGAGTCCCGTCCTCCTGGGCCCGTTAGAACCGATTGCCGTTCGTGGCAATGCTACCCGGCGTGAACGATACGCCACGCAGCACTTCACCGAAGCCGGCACTACGCAGCGTCACGAACTTCTCCCTGGCGGCGCCAGCGGCGGTCGTGTTCTTCAGCACATCGCGCGTCACCACCAGGCGGTTCGGATCAGCGCCAATATCGCCATTGCCGCTGACTGTCGACGTAATCGCCCAGATCGTCACCGTGCCGTCGTTTTCGACGCGGCCGGTCAGATTGCGCAGGCCGTCGGTAGCAGGCGCCCACGGCAGGCCTGTGGCCGAATTCGAACCCGTCGGATAGCCCGGTACTGTGTACTCCGTACCAAGATTCAGACCGGCCTGAAGCGTATAAGCCAGCGTCCACTTTTTCGCCGAGGCGTTGTAGATCCATTTCTGCAGCCCTGCACCCGTTTGCGCGGCGGCATGCGTGAACAGATCGGTGCCGCCGGTGTAGCCGTCGCCTTCATCCGCAACGTACAGCGTCGTGGCGTTGGCGAACCACATGCCGAACGGGAAGGCGGGCGTCGTCAGCTGCTTGGTGAGCGTCGTGGGGAAGCCTGCCAGGATACACATATTGCTGGGCAGACCGCTCGTTTGCAGCGTCGCGGAATCAAAGGAAAGCGGCGTGGTGGGCAGCTTCGCGTTGGCCGCCGGCACGCCTGTGCCGGACGGGCAGGCGTTGCCGGTGGTGTCGAGGAAGTACACCGTATTCACGCCGTTGCTGCCGCTGCCCTTCGTGTAGTACAACACATTGTTGTAGATCGTGATGCCGCGGAAGTTGTCGTCCTTGCCGATCTTGTCGGCTTTGGCGCCGAGTTCGGTGACGGAGAAGCTGCCGAGCGGTGTCGGTGCGCCCGGGTCTTGCTGCGCCTCGGACTGGTTCGACGCTTCCACGATCTGCGCGCCTGTGCCGATGATCACGCCGTCGGGCTGCGGGTTCGAACCGTTGCCGGCATTGCCGGTGGCGTAGAAAAAGTCGTGGCCGTTACTGTCGTTCAGAATGGCGGCGCGTCCGTTATCGCCGCTGAAGGCATTCGTTTCGGTGAAGCGGAAATTGCCCAGACCATCCACGCGTGCAATCCCGCGAAACACGTTCTGCCCATCCGGATTGGTCGGATCGACTTCGCCGGGCGTATTCGCGTTCGAAGCATCGATCGCGTTCACGGGCGCAACGTAGCCGACAAAGCTCAGGTAGCGGCCGTCGGTAGACAGATGCAACGCCAGTTCGGATTTCGAACTAAAGCTCGTGACCAGCTGGCCGTTCGAATCGCGCTGGGGATGCAGACTGTTGGGGACTTCGAGTGAGCTGACCATTTCGCCCGAAGGCGTCAGCTGATCGAGATAGATGCGCGACGTGATACCGAAGTTCGAGTCGGACAGCACGTTGTTCCAGACGTACGGATAGGTGCCGTCGACCGTGGCGCCGGTGCTGCAGCCTCCGGTCGTGTTGGCACAGTTCGGCGGCAGGATCGTGCCCACCTGGACATTGCTCGACAGATTGTCATACACACTGCGGCTAACCACCAGCAAGCCGGGAAAGAACGGGGTTTGGCCGCCAAAAGGAAATTGCTGCGCACATGCACCGGCGCTTGCAGCGATCAGCGTGAGCGCTACCAATGGGTTTCGCGCTTTGAGAACAGAACGGGAATTGAAGCGGGAAAGAGCGCCGGTGAGCAGGCGCGAGCGGGCAGCGGTTTGCATCTGTAGTCTCCGTACAGCATTGAGGGAATATTAGTGACGGACCTGCAGGACAACCGCGCTACCGTAGCAGCGCTTCGTGAACGATTATTGACGTAGCGCTTTCAGATTCGTCAGGCAGTCTCTCCCAATCGAAAGAAACTGACGCTTTCCACGAGGCCAGACGCCTTGTTCTGCACTGCATCGGCGGCCGCGGCGGCCTGCTCGACGAGTGCCGCGTTGCTTTGTGTGACCTGATCCATCTGGTTCACAGCGTCGTTCACCTCGGCAATGCCGGTGGCCTGATCGACCGTAGCGGTTGCAATCGCTTCGACAATGCGCGTGACGCTACCCGCGCTTTCCACCACGCCATCCATCGTGTCGCTCGCGCGATGGATCAGTTGTGTGCCGACTTCGATGGTCGACACCGAGTCGCGAATCAGTTCCTTGATCTCGCGCGCGGCGTCCGCCGAGCGCTGCGCGAGACTGCGCACTTCGCTTGCGACCACGGCGAAGCCGCGTCCCTGGCTGCCCGCGCGAGCCGCTTCGACTGCGGCATTGAGCGCGAGAATGTTGGTCTGCGCTGCAATGGCTTCGACCACACCGGTGATGTCGACGATCCGCTTCGACGCCGCGTTGATCTGCGCCATCGTGCGCACTGCGTCGCTCATCACGACGCCGCCGTCACGCGCCGCTTGTGCCGCGGTTTGTGCAAGTGTGGTTGCGTTGCGTGCATGACTTGCGTTCTGTTGGACAGAGTCTGTGAAATGCTGCATCGATGCGGCGGTTTCTTCGAGCGACGCCGCCTGCTGCTCAGTGCGTGCGGACAGATCCAGATTGCCCGCGGCAATTTGCTGGGTGGCGGCAGAAATGGTCGTGGCGCCCTCGCGGATTTCGCTGACGATATGGCGCAGCCGCTGATTCATGTCGTTAAGTGCAATCAGCAACTGGCCTGTTTCGTCGCTGCTCTCGACGATCACGTCGGCACGCAGATCGCCTGCGGCCACCGCTTGCGCCACCCCCACGGCTTGCCTGACCGGCACGGTGATGCTGCGGCTCAGAAACCAGACCGCCGCGGCGCCGGCCACGAGCGCCGCCAGCACGACGACCAGCAGCAGGGTGCACGCGAGGTGGTAAGCGTTGAGGGAGGCCTGTTCGATGCGCTGGTTCGAAGCCTGCGCCTGTTGCATGACCGAAGCGACAATCGCGTCGATCGCATTGGTCGGCGCACGGTCGATGCCTTTGACGAGTGCGTCGACGATATGCGGGCTGTTGGGGTTGGCGACGTCGAAATGCTGGAGTGCGCCAAGATAGCTCGTCTGCAGCGACTCATGCGTGGCAATCGCATTGTCGACGCCATCGGGATTCACGCTCAACGCAGCCAACTGGCTTCTGAGTTTTTGCAACGCGGCGGTGGTCTTGTCGCTCTGTGCGATGAACGCCTGCCGATGAGTGGCGAGCGCGGTCGCATCGGCGCTGCGCAATAGCAGATCTTTCCATTCCTGAACCTGCTTCTTGAACTCGACCTGGGCGACGCGGGCGGTGTCGGCCGCCTGGCTGTATTGCTCGAGGGTCAAGGCGGATTCGGTCTGCAGCGTGTGCGTCTTCGAGAGCGCATGCCATCCTTCCAGCCCGACCACCATCGTCGCCGCCAACAGTACGGCGCCTAGCAATGCCAGCTTGGCGGCAATTTTCAGATTTCTAAAAGACGACACAACTACTCCTGGATACGTTAAGCGGATTGCTGCTTGTCGCCCACACTTGTGGCATCGGCGCAGCAGCCAGGACCGGTAGGGGCGGTCGGATGTTACGGCACGGTGAAGTGCGCCGCGAGTCCGGAAGGGCCGTGATGAGTATTTGGACTGTTTATGGCGGGGCGGTAGCGTCACGCCCTGCAGCGAGTCAATCTTCAGACTATTGAGCGTGTCTTGCATCGTCATTGCTGATGCGAGGCAGACGTCTCATGCGGGTATACGGCGGCGCTACCGCAAACTTGAGCGGGCGCGGACGTGGCCCACTTTCGGCGTGTTACGGCCGTGGCCTTTGATTGGATTTCGGCGCTGCGATTAGCGCCTCTCTTTGCGCTCGCGGCTCACATGATTGCCGAATGCAGATGATGCGGATGCTCGAGCGTTTCGGCGATGATGCGCAACGCTTCCTCGCACTCTTCGCGATTCTTCGAGCCACCAAGGCAGACGCGTACTGCATTTGGCGGATTGCCATCGGTCGAAAACGCGGCGCTGGCAACGGCCGCGATGCCCTGGTTGCGCAACTGCAGCGCCAGCTCGGACGAACTCCAACCGTCGACGCCCGGAATCGGCAGCCACAGATGAAAGCCATCCGCATGCGCATCGTAAGACCAGCCATCGAGGACGCGCGCCGCGATCGTCTGACGGGCTCTGGACTCGCTGCGAATGGCATTGAGCATCTCTTGCGCAGTGCCGTCGATCACCCATTGGGTCGCGAGCGACACCGTAAACGGACTTGCCATGACAGTGGTTGCGCGCAGTGCGCCGGCGAGGCGTTGCGTCTGACGTGGCGTAGGCGCCTGCAGATAGGCGACCCGCAAGCCTGCCCCAAGGCTTTTGGAGAGACCTGTGACGTAGTAGGTCAATTCAGGCGCGAAACTCGCCAGTGTGTCGGGCGCCTGCAGGGGCAACATGGCGTAGGCGTCATCTTCGACGATCGGCACGCTGTAGCGTAGCGCGACATCCGCGAGCGCTTCGCGGCGCTTGTTGGTGAGCGTGAGGGTACTGGGATTCTGCAGCGTCGGATTGCAATAGAACGCACTCGGCTTGTCGGTCTTGCAGAGTGCTTCGAACGCATGAGCAAGCGGCCCTTCGTCGTCGCGTGCAAGCGCCTGTAGGCGCACGCCTAGTTGCGCGGCGATCGCCTTGATGCCTGGATAGGCGAGCGTGTCGAGACAGATCATCGCCCCTGGCCGCGCGAGTTGCGAAACGAGCGCCACCAGCGCGCTGTGAATGCCGGGGCACACCAGCACGTTTTCCGCCGGGCAGTTGGGCAGGCGGCGTTTGAGCCACTCGGCGCCGGCCGCCTTGTCGGCCAGCGAGCCGCCGAAGTCCTGATAGCGAAGCAACTGATAGGGATCGCTATCGGCCATCAGCCGTGCCGCCGATTCGCGCAAACGCGCGGCGTATTCCGCCGGCTCGGGTGGCGTGTTCATCGTCATCTCGATGCTGCTGCCGCCGGAGAGTGGCAGCGTTGCGGTGCGGCCGCGCACGAAAGTGCCGCTGCCGGCGCGCGAATCGAGCAGGCCGCGCTTCTTCGCTTCGGCGTAGGCGCGTGCCACCGTGGTGTAGTTGAGCGACAGTTCGTTGGCCAGATCGCGCAGGCCCGGCAGCCGGTCGCGTGGCCGCAGCCGCCCGGTGGCGAGATCTTCTTCGATCAGATCGGGAATCGCGAGGTAAGCCGGTTTGCGGATTTCGGCGAGGCGTTTGATCCAGTGATGTGTCGGGCTACTCATCGTTTTTGTACGGCTAAAAAGTGATCGCTTTCAATGATCGGATTGATCGTTTCTGGTGAATGACTGCACCGGCTGTGCGCATTGGCATCGTGCTATTGCCCCTGGCTGGTGCGGTCAACGCGGTAAACGGCGCTTCTATTGGCTGCGCTCGCTATACGCAAGCTTCAGGCCAAAAATTTTTTCGGGGCGCTTAACGAATGATCGTCTGTTTGATTGGAAAGTGATCGCATCGGCCCACGCTTTCAATGGCACGGCCGTTGCGTTAGTAAGCGCGGCGCAGACGTCTTGTGGCGCCGTGCTACCACGCGACATTTACCGTTCACGCAAACCACATTGGAGAGTGCCATGCCTGCCGTCAACAAACCGCTGCATCAGAAGGGCGATTACCTCGTCGACTACGAAGAGAAGGTCTTCGAGGATGTGAAGGCCGAGCCGGGCGAAAAAGCGCTGGTCACGTTTCACACGGTGGCCTTTGAAGGCTCGATCGGTTTCGTCAACCTGCTGCAGGCCACCCGTTTGCAACGCAAAGGCTTCGAGACGTCAGTGCTGCTTTACGGGCCAGGCGTCACGCTTGGCTTGCAACGCGGCTTTCCTACGCTCGGCGACGAGGCCTTCCCTGGTCATCTGAACTTCAACAAACAGTTGACCAAGTTCATGGAAGAGGGCGGCAAGGTGTATGCGTGCCGTTTCGCGCTGCAGGCGCTGTATGGACACGGTGAAGCTTCGCTGATCGAAGGCATCCGCCCGATCAGCCCGCTCGACGTGCTCGACATCCAGCTTCTGCATCGTAAGGACAACGCGCTGATCATCCACACCTGGACGGTCTGAGCACGGGCGGCCATCACCATGTCTGAAAAACGCATCGTCCGTGCCGCCGCGGTCCAGATTTCACCGGACTTCGAGCGCAGCGACGGCACACTCAACAAGGTCTGCGAAGCAATCGATCAGGCGGCGCGCGAAGGCGTGCAACTGATCGTGTTTCCTGAAACCTTCGTGCCGTATTACCCGTACTTTTCGTTCGTGCGGCCGCCGGTGGCCTCCGGTGCCGATCACATGAAGTTGTACGAAGAGGCGGTCGTGGTGCCGGGGCCTGTGACACAGGCCGTCGCCGAGCGGGCGCGCCTGCATCGCATGGTGGTCGTGCTCGGTGTCAACGAGCGCGATCACGGCAGCCTCTACAACACGCAGCTGATCTTCGACGTGGACGGCCAGTTGCTGCTCAAGCGCCGCAAGATCACGCCGACGTTTCATGAACGGATGATCTGGGGGCAAGGCGATGCGGCAGGGCTGAAGGTGGTGCAGACTGCCTATGCGCGGGTCGGTGCGCTCGCCTGCTGGGAGCACTACAACCCGCTCGCGCGCTATGCGCTGATGACGCAGCATGAGGAGATTCATTGCAGCCAGTTTCCGGGCTCGCTGGTGGGGCCGATCTTTGCTGAGCAGATCGAAGTAACGATCCGGCATCACGCACTGGAGTCGGGCTGCTTCGTCGTCAACGCGACGGGATGGCTGACCGAAGCGCAGATCGCTTCGGTCACCAGCGACACGGGTCTGCAGAAGGCGCTGCGCGGCGGCTGCAATACGGCGATTGTCTCACCGGAAGGGCAGCATCTCGTGGCGCCGCTGCGCGAAGGTGAAGGCATGGTGATCGCAGATCTCGACATGGCACTGATCACCAAGCGCAAACGCATGATGGATTCGGTGGGCCACTACGCGCGGCCCGAACTGCTGAGCCTCGCGATCAACGAACGGCCGGCCACGACCGTCTCGCCGATGCCTTCATGGGGCGCTTCTGCCAACGCTTTTGCCCCTGAAACAGCCACTGATTTCAACTCAACCACGGGATGCCGCGATGAACGCCAACGAGACCCTGCCAGCCGCGAGCCGGCAATTGATGACTGAGTTGCAATCGGCCGGCCTGCGCCTTGCCGATCCGGGTACAGGCGTCGCCAGCCGGCGCGGTGGCGCGGGGCCGTCGGACCACAAGGCCGTGACGGTGGATGGCGTGACGATCATGGTGCCGGTGCATACCAACACCGCATGGCATTCTCCCTTCGTCGCGGCGCCCGCCGACGCGAGCGGTACCAGTTCACTGCTGCGCGGCACGATTCCGATCGCCAATATCAGCTTCCCGAAGGCGCCGCGCTTCTATGGCATGCAGACGCTCGATGGCGTGCCGTATTCGCACATCGCCACGCTGCATAGTGCCGACGTGCTGGCGACCACGGTGCTGCAGACCTGCATCCGCTACGAGAGCCGTCGCAAGACCTGCAAGTTCTGCGCGATCGGCCAGTCGTTGGCGGCAGGCCGCACGATTGCCCGCAAGAGCCCGGAGCAGCTCGCCGAGGTGGCGCGCGCGGCCGTGCTGCTCGACGGCGTAAAGCATATGGTGCTGACCACCGGCACGCCGCCCACCAGCGACCGTGGCGCGCAGATCCTGTGCGAAAGCGCGTTTGCGATCCGCGCGGCAGTCGATCTGCCGATTCAGGCGCAATGCGAACCGCCGGACGACGACCGCTGGTTCGCCCGCATGAAAGCGAGCGGTATCGATACGCTTGGCATGCATCTCGAAGTGGTGACACCTTCATTGCGCGAACGCATCATGCCTGGCAAGTCGAGCGTGCCGCTGTCGCGTTACATGGAGTCGTTCAAGGCGGCTGTGGCCATATTTGGACGCGGCCAGGTCAGCACTTATATCCTCGCCGGACTCGGCGATACGGCTGAAGCCATTCTGACGATGTCGCGCGAGCTCATCGAGCTCGGTGTCTATCCGTTCGTGGTGCCATTCGTGCCGATCAGCGGTACGCCGCTCGAGGATCACCCGGCCCCTACGCCTGAATTCATGAAGTCGGTTCTGCAGCCGCTCGGGGCGATGCTTTCTGAAGCGGGCCTTCTCTCGAGCGACATCAAGGCGGGTTGCGGCAAGTGCGGCGCGTGTTCGTCGCTCTCTTCGTACGAGGTGTGATCATGTTTGGCGAAGCGATTGCGGGCGCATCCGAAGAACTCGATCTCACACCGGTGTTGTACACGCCGACCGAATTTCGCATCAAATGGACCACGCTGCCGTGGGAAGCTGAGGAGGCCTACAAGCTGCGGCGTGCGGTGTTCTGCATCGAGCAGGGCATCTTTGTCGGCGACGATCGCGACGAGGTCGATGAACGTGCCCAGCAACTCGTGGCGGTGAGCTGTATTGCGGGGATGCCCGAGCAGGTAGTGGGCACGGTGCGCATCCATCAGGAGGCGCCAGGTGTGTGGTACGGCTCACGACTCGCGGTGCACGCGGCGTTTCGACGTCACGGCAAGATCGGCGCGACGCTGATCCGGCTTGCCGTGACGAGCGCTCATGCGCTGGGTTGCGAGACGTTTCTCGCCCACGTGCAGAGCCAGAACGTGCCGATGTTTCAGGCGTTGCATTGGGATGCGCTGGCGCAGGAGACGATGCTTGGACGTCCGCATCATCTGATGCAGGCGCAACTCGAGCACTACCCGCCGTGCACCACTCCGCGCAGCGGCTTTGTTGCGAAATCGCGGAGCGCGTCATGAGCGTGGCGGATCTCGTCGCCGGCTTGCGCGAGAGCCGCGGCTTCCGGCACAAGACCGATATTGCCGGTGTGGTGTCCTCGCTTGCGCGTCAGCTGCCGGGCGGCGCTGGCGATCTCGGCCAGGCGGTGGCAGTGGGCGACGATTGCGCGGCGTTGCCGGATGGTGACGGTTATCTGTTGTTCGCCATCGAAGGGATGGTCAGCGACTTCGTGCAGGCGATGCCGTGGTTCGCGGGCTACAGCAGCGTGATGGTCAACGTCAGCGATATCTACGCGATGGGCGGCCGTCCGCTCGCGGTGGTGGACGCGCTCTGGAGCAATGGCATCGAGGCGGCGCATGAGGTGCTCGCGGGGATGGCGGCGGCTTCGGTGGCGTACGGGGTGCCGATTGTGGGTGGGCACACCAATGCACGCAGCGATCAGGCGCAACTGGCGGTGTCGATCCTCGGCCGCGCCAAGGCGCTGCTGTCGAGCTTCAACGCGCGTCCCGGCGATCGTCTGCTGATGGCGGTTGATCTGCGTGGCCGCTTCGAAGAACCGTATCCGTTCTGGAATGCTTCGGTGGGCGCGCCGGCTGCGCGTCTGCGAGACGATCTGGAGTTGCTGCCGCGGCTGGCGGAGAACGGACTGTGCGACGCGGCCAAAGACATCAGCATGGCAGGCACGCTTGGTACGGCATTGATGTTGCTCGAATGCTCGCAGGTCGGCGCGCGTATCGATCTCGATGCAATTCCTAAACCGGCTGACGTGCCCCTGGCACGCTGGGTTACCGCGTTTCCGAGCTACGGCTATCTGCTCGCGGTGCGCGAAGAACACGTCGAGCGCGTGCAGGCCCAGTTCGTGGCGCGTGCGCTTGATTGCGCCGTGATTGGAACGGTGGATGCAACGCGCGAGGTTGTTGCGCATCGCGGCGATGACGCCGCCGTGTTGTGGGACTTTAGCGGCGAGCCGTTTATTGTCCCGACGAATCAGGTGCTGCAATGAACACGGGCACATTGCGCATCGGGCTGCTGACGCATTCGGTCAATCCGCGCGGTGGCGTTGTGCATACGCTCGAACTCGCGAGCGCACTCAGCGCGCAGGGCCACGATGTCACGGTGTTCGCGCCAGCTACGAACGGCGAGACGCTATTTCGTACGCCGCCTTGTCGTGTGGTGTATGCGCCCGTGATCGGGTCGCAAGCCGGTACGGTAGCGCTGGTCGACGCGCGTATTCGTGCCTTGAAACGCAGTGTGCTTGAGCACGGCACGAACGCGTTCGATGTCTTGCATGCCGAGGACAGCATCAGCGGCAACGCGTTGGCGGAACTCAGGGAAGAAGGTGCGATCCACGGTTTCGTGCGCACTGTGCACCACCTGGATCACTTCGACGATCCACGCCTCGCGGCATGGCAGGAACGTGCGTATCGCGACGCGGATCAGGTTTTGTGCGTGAGCGACACATGGACGCGTGAAATGCTCAGCCGTTATGGAATTACTGCGGTCACAGTACCGAATGGCGTCGATCCAACACGTTTCACGTCATATACATCGTCTGCCGACGAGGTCATGCAGCAGCAACTCGGACTCGGAGCAGGCCCGCTGATTCTCGCGGTGGGTGGCGTCGAAGCGCGCAAGAACACGCTCGCGCTACTTCATGCATTTGCCGCAGTGCGCACAGTGTTTGCCGAGGCGCAACTGGTCGTCGCGGGCGGGGCCAGTCTGCTCGATCACGATGCATACACGCGGCGCTTTATCCAGCGAGCAGCGGAACTAGGTTTATCTATCGGACCGCAGGAAAGCATTGTCGTCACCGGGCCTCTTGAAGATGCTGCGATGCCGGCGTTATTTCGCAGCGCCGACGTGCTGGCGATGGTATCGGTACGCGAGGGCTTTGGACTCGTTGTCCTGGAGGCGCTCGCCTGCGGCACGCCGGTTGTTGCGTCGGCGATCGCACCGTTCACGGAATACCTCGATAGCGCCACTTGCTGCTGGGCTACGCCGACCGACACGAATTCAATTGCCGCAGCGCTGCTGCACGTGCTCAACGGCGAGCATGCCACCGATTTCACCCATGCGGTGCCCGCGCTGCTCGCCCGCTTTAGCTGGGCCGCGAGCGCGCACCGTCATGTCGACGTCTACCGCGCATGGCTGGCACGCCGGCCGCTAGCGGTGCACTAAAGTCACTTGCACAAAGGAATTCCCATGCCTGTCATGCACTTTCGCATTCAATGGCCCGATGGCGAGGAAGCGAACTGCTATTCGCCGTCACAGGTAGTCAGCGACTTTTTTACGCCGGGCCATATGTATCCGCTCGACGATTTCGTCAAACGCTCGCGTGAGGCGCTCAACATTGCTTCGGAGCGGGTGCGGCAGAAGTATGGTTTCGCGTGCTCGGCAGCGATGGATCAACTCGCGCAGATCGAACACGACGCGCAGCGCTTTCGCGACCACGCGGACGCCACCGTGAAAGTCATCGAACTGGTCTGAACGTTATTACTTGCAAGGACGCATCATGTCGAACACAGCGCATTCCATGAGCGCGGGTCCACGCGGCAATGGCCATTACAGCGTGCTCGTCGTTGGCGGCGGGCAGGCGGGCCTGTCGGTCAGCTATTACCTGAAGCAGGCCGGCGTCGATCACCTCGTGCTCGAAAAGCAGACCGTCACGCACACCTGGCGCAAGCAGCGCTGGGATGCGTTCTGCCTCGTCACGCCGAACTGGCAATGCGCGTTGCCAGGCTACCCGTACTCCGGCGACGATCCGCATGGCTTCATGAAAAAGGACGAAATCATCGCGTACCTCGATGGCTTCATTGCGATGGTGGATGCACCGCTGCTCGAGCACACCCAGGTCAGCCGCGTGAAGCGCCAGGAGGATGGCAGCTATGCGGTGGCCACCTCGCAGGGTGATTTCACGGCTGACCACGTCGTGGTGGCTTCAGGCGGCTACCACACGCCGATCGTGCCACGCATGGCAGAGCGTCTGCCAGTGCAGATCGTGCAGCTGCAGTCGTCTGAGTATCGCAATCCGCAGGCGCTACCAGAAGGTGCGGTGCTGGTGGTAGGCTCAGGGCAGTCCGGTGCGCAAATCGCGGAGGACCTGCATCTGGCCGGCCGCAAGGTGGTGCTCGCCGTAGGCGAGGCGCCGCGCTGCGCACGCTTTTATCGCGGGCGCGATGTGGTGGATTGGCTCGCGGATATGCAGTACTACGATATGCCGGTAGAAAAACATCCGTTGCGCGAAGGGGTGCGCGACAACACCAATCACTATGTGACCGGCCGCGACGGTGGACGCGATATCGACTTGCGCCGCTTCGCCGCCGAGGGCATGGAATTATACGGGCGGCTAGAAGATCTGCGCGATGGACAGTTGCATTTCCAGCCGAATCTCGCGGCCAATCTCGACGATGCGGACGACACGTATAACCGCATCAATGCAAGCATCGACGCTTTCATCGAAAAGAATGGCATCAGCGCGCCGCCGGGCGCCCCCTACGAGCCGTTATGGCAGCCGCCGCACGAACGCGCGACGCTCGAACTTGCAGCGAGCGGTATTACATCGATCATCTGGTGTATCGGCTTTACGCCCGACTTTAGCTGGATCGATGCGCCGGTGTTCAACGGGCGCGGCTATCCGGCCCATCACCGCGGCGTGACGCCGGTCGAAGGATTGTATTTCGTCGGCTTGCCGTGGTTGCATACATGGGGCTCGGGCCGCTTCTCGGGAATTGCGCGCGATACGGAATACGTCGTGCAGGCGCTTCTGGCAAAAGAGCGTGAGCGGGCCGCGACGTGTGCGTCGATGGCGGCTTGAGAGGCGTGACAAAACAAAACTGCCTGGACTGCGCAGAAGTCTCGCAGTTCAGGCAGTGTTTCGACGGTTAGCGATTTAAGCGTCGCTATCCGATGCTCAAGCGCCCAATGCCGGATCGCTAAAGCTGCTGTGTCCCGTTTCGACGTGGCCACCAAGGCGCCGCGTGAAGGTCGGGTCGGTATCGACGGTCACCGTCAGGTCGTACCAGCCATAAGCGGCGCGCAGGTCGAGATAGATCTCGTCCGTCTTGCCGCCGGCCACCTTTTGCCGGATCACCATGCTCGGATCGTACGCATTGGTGATAGTGAACTCGCAGTGTGCCGTACCCTGGTTCTCGAGACGCAACTGCAGATTGCCGTTGGCGACATCGTAGCCTTCAGCCACTTCCGGATTGGCCACTTCCGATTTGCTCCACCAGTTCGACGCTGCCACCGGCTTGCCGGCGAAGCGGCGCAGATAGCCGTTCGGGCCGTACACGGTGTAGTCGTAGGTGCCGTTGGCGTTGAGCGGCAACTGGTCGTCAAGGCGCTTGCCGGCTTCGACGGTGTAAGTGAGCGGTGCCGTGCTGCTGTTGGTCGAATAGACGAGGAACGCTGCGCCGGCCTGTCCGCTGTTCACGAAGCCCAGTGCGATCTTGCCTTGCGATGCGCCGCTGCGCAGCCGCACGAAGAATTCGTAGGGCAGTGCGCGCGCCGGGCGCACGCCGGGTTCCTGCTTCGGCACGGCCTGCACGAGCGGCGGAACCGGCACATAGTCCGGATGACGCAACTGGTCCGGCGGAGCGTAGCCAGTCGTGCTCGGCAGCGTCGGCGTGGCGTCGTTCGGATTGACGAAGTTGAATGCGGACATCAGGTCACCGGACACCGCACGGCGCCACGGCGTGATATTCGATTCGCCGAGGTCGTGATTGTGGCCGAAGCGCTTTTCGATAAAGCGGATCACCGACGTGTGGTCGAACACTTGCGAGCACACATAACCGCCCTTCGACCACGGCGACACCACGATCATCGGCACGCGCGGACCCATGCCGTACGGGCCGTTCACATTTTCGCCGGCCGGATATTGGCCGTTGCCCAGATAGATCTCGTTGGTGTTGGCGACAGTCGACAGGCCGTTGGCGCTCGAAGCCGGTGCGAACGGGGGCGGCACGTGATCGAAGAAACCATCGTTTTCGTCGTAGTTGATGAGCAGCACCGTCTTGCTCCACACCTCCGGGTTGGAGGTCAGAACCTGCAGCACCTGATCGACGTACCATGCGCCGTAGTTCGCGGGCCAGTTCGGATGCTCGGAATACGCTTCCGGAGCGACGATCCACGAGACTTGCGGCAGCGTATTGTTGGTCACATCCTGCTTGAGGATATCGAAGTAAGTGCCGCCGTTTGCCACGTTGGTGCCGGTGCGCGCCTTGTCGTACAGCGGATTGCCCGGCGTCGCGTTGCGATACTGGTTGAAGTAGAGCAGCGAGTTGTCGCCGTAGTTGCCGATATACGCATCGGAGCCCCAGCCCCACGAACCGGCCGCGTTCAGGCCGGTGCCGATATCCTGATAGATCTTCCACGAAATACCGGCGTTTTGCAGCACTTCCGGATACGTCGACCAGCCGTAGCCGAGCTCGGAGTTGTCGATCACCGGGCCGCCGCCGCTGCCGTCGTTACCCACCCAGCCGGTCCACATGTAGTAGCGGTTCGGGTCGGTCGGTCCCAGCAGCGAGCAGTGATACGCGTCGCAAATCGTGAATGCGTCGGCCAGCGCGTAATGGAACGGAATGTCGTCGCGCGTCATGTACGCCATCGTCGTGGTGCCCTTCGCAGGCACCCACTGGTTGTACAAGCCACCGTTCCATGCCGTGTGCGTGGTGTCCCAGTCGTGCGCCAGATCCTGCAGGAACTGCAGGCCGAGATTCGGCGCGCTCGGACGGAACGGCAGCACGTAGCCCGCGTCAGCGGTAATGCCTTCGGTGAGCGGTTGGTACCACACCGGGTTGCCGGTGGGCAGCGTGATGGCGCGCGTGTCGCCAAAGCCGCGCACGCCGCGCAGCGTGCCGAAGTAGTGGTCGAATGCGCGGTTTTCCTGCATCAGGATGATGATGTGCTCGACGTCCTGGATATTGCCTTTGGCGTTGTTGGCGGGAATCGCGAGTGCGTTGCGAATGCCGAGGGGCAGCATGCTCAACGCGGTTGCAGAACCCGCAGCCGAGGCGGCTGCGCGCAGAAAATCACGGCGATTTTTTGATGTCATGTTGGGCTTCGATCTTCAGGGAAGGAATATGCGCGACGGTGAGCAACGGGTAGAACCGGCGCGGGGAGTCGGACGACCTTAATCAACGGTGTGAATCACGGGTGTTACAAGACTGTCGGATGCCGCGGCTCCGACCTGGGCGGCGGTCGGCGGCGGTGTCTGGAAGGCGTTGGGCGGCAGCCCGGCTGCTGCCGCCGGCGCCGCCTGGGTGGCAACGTTTTGCGGCATCGCGTAGGGCGCGGGCGGCGCGGAGTTGACCTGATCTGAGGTCGTCGTTGCCGTTTCAGGTGCCTTGTCGTCGTCGTTGCTGCATGCGCTCAAAGTGACGCTTACGCAGACACACAATGACGCCGCCAATGCCGCTCTTCCGAACGTGCGCAGCCGCGCGCGTGGTGCTGCCGCCAAACGTTTACCCGGGGGTTGGGATTCGAACAGCTCGCTTCGCTCAGACCTGGAAGACATGGGAGGCCTTTGACGGTATTGGGGGGACATTGGCCAAGGTGACGCACCCCGGCTCAGCACCGTCGAAGGATAACTACTTACCTGTGTAAGATTTATGAACGTTGGGGAAGAAGTTGTAATTGTGTATGTTTGCGCAATTAACCACTTTGCGTGGTCGCGACAGACCTGACAAACGCGACGATCGCCGCGTTGAGCGCGTCAGGCGTGTCGCGATGCGGCGAGTGTCCGCAGGCATCGAGCTTGAGGAGATGTGCCTGAGGTACGCACGTGGCGATCGTATCGAGGTGCGCCATCGTGCCGTAGTGATCGTCGTACCCCTGTGCTGCAAGCAACGGGCAGCGGATCGCGCGTAATTCCTCGGCAATGCTCCACGTTCTGTAAGCTGGGCTCAACCAGATGTCGCTCCAGCCGTAGAACGCCGAATCGACATCGGCGTGAAAGCGGCTGAGCTTCTCGCGCAGGCCGGCGTGCTCGTAGGCCGCTTTGGTCTCGGCGATTCCTTGCAGCGAAATATCTTCGGCGAACACATGCGGCGCGATAGAGATAGCGCCTGCCAGCAGGCGCGGAAGCGAAGCGGCGTATAGCAGCGCGATCGAAGCGCCGTCGCTATGGCCGATCACCGACATGCGTGCGCGTTCTTCGGGCCCGATACGCAATGCTTCCAGCAACGCCGGCAAAACGTCGCGTGCCTGAATGCTCAGATAATCGACCGGCCAGACGGTATCGCGTGGTCGCGGCGTCGAGTGGCCATAGCCGGGACGCGAATAGACGAGACCACGCATGCCGAGCTGGTCGCAGAGCTGTTGCGGCCAGCCGCGCCACATGGCAATCGAGCCGAGTCCTTCATGCAGAAACAACGCGATCGGCGCCGTGCGCAATTCGGCATTGATCCACTGGTATTCGATTCGCAGCGCCTCGCGTGTGGAGGTGGCCGGCAAGATGGCGAATTCGCTTGCGGTTGCTGTGCCGTCCGTTGCGGCCTGGGTGTGCATGCGTGACAACGTCGTTACGGTTGAGTCCGGTTCGCAGCAGGCGATACCGCACCGCATGCACGAATCACCAGTTGCACCACTTCCTCGGTGGAGGCTTCGAACGCCTTCTGCGTCAGCGCACGTTTGCCGCCGAGTGCCAGAATCTGCGCGTCGAAGTCGGCGTAGTGCTGAGTGGTCGCCCAGATCATGTACATGAGGGTTTGCGCGCTCACGGGTGCGAGCAAACCGCGTGCGATCCAGTCGTCGATCACTTTCACGCGGCTCTCGAGCCAGGGCTTCACACGTTGCGTGAGAATATCCTGCATATGCTCCGCACCGTGGATGATTTCGTTGGCCCACACTTTCGAGCCCAGTGGCCGCCGCCGCGACAACTCCATCTTCACCCGCACATAGCCGCTGATCGCTTCGACTGGATCGTCGCTGCCCTCGAACGTATCCGCGGCACGATGCCAGTCTTCGAACAGATCTTCGAGCACCCTGCGATACAACGCCAGTTTCGTAGGGAAGTAGTAATGCAGGTTAGCTTTCGGTAAGCCTGCACGTTCGGCAATCATCGCCGTGCTGGCGCCTTCCAGTCCCCGCTCGGCGAATACCGCTTCCGCACAGGCCAGCAGATGGGCCTCGTTCGATTCGCGGATGTGCGCCTTGCGCCGCCGCAAAGGTGTGGGGGTGTCGTCGTTTCCCGCGATGTCGGCTGCCACTTCGTCGTGTCTCATTGTTGGCCTCGCGCGGCTCGTATGCCGCGTCGCGCTTCATTCTAGTCGTTCGCAAGATTTTGGACACGCTCATTCGCTGCGCGCCAATGCGGCATGCTGCATCGCAATGGCACGCTTTTCGCTCTATATGCCCACGTACGAAAAGCATTGATTTGGCGGCGTTAATCGTCTACAACCTGTCCAATCGGACAGGATTGGATGAGCGGGCGATACCCCAGGGTTAGCCCTTTGCCGGGTGCGGGTGAGAAGGCGATCCACGTGCACCGCAGCCGTGCGAAAACGCCCTAAAATCAGCCGTAAATGCACCAGTTTTATTTGGCGCGATGTGTGATCGCAGCAGAAAGGTCGGTTCATCGAAAGGAGCGAGACGAATGAACGCGGTATCCGAGGCGTTAAAGCATGCTGAACCCGATACGTCGATCAAGGTCGACGGCAAGCGTCTGTGGGACAGCCTGATGACGATGGCGAAAATCGGCGGGACACCTAAAGGCGGCGTCTGCCGCCTGGCGCTAACCGATCTCGACAAGCAGGGGCGTGACCTGATCGTAAGCTGGGCCAAAGAGGCGGGCTGCACGGTCACGGTGGATCAGATGGGCAATGTCTTCATGCGGCGTGCCGGGCGCAACCCGAACGCGCTGCCGGTCATGACCGGCTCGCATGCGGATTCGCAACCCACCGGCGGGCGTTTCGACGGCATCTACGGTGTGCTGGGCGGACTTGAAGTGATTCGCAGTCTGAACGATCACGGCATCGAAACCGAACATCCGATCGAAGTGGTGATCTGGACCAATGAGGAAGGCTCGCGCTTTGCTCCGGCGATGGTCGCCTCCGGTGTGTTTGCCGGCGTGTTTACGCTCGAATACGGCTTGTCGCGCAAGGACGTGGACGGCAAGACGATCGGCGAGGAACTCAAGCGCATCGGCTATGCAGGCGATGTGCCGTGCGGCGGCCGGCCCTTGCATGCGGCGTTCGAGCTGCATATCGAACAAGGGCCGATTCTCGAAGCGGAACATAAGACGATCGGCGTCGTGACCGATGCGCAAGGGCAGCGCTGGTACGAAATCACGCTGACCGGCCAGGAAGCGCACGCGGGCCCGACGCCAATGCCGCGCCGTCGCGACGCGTTGCTCGGCGCGGCACGGGTAGTCGATCTCGTCAATCGCATCGGGCTCGACAACGCGCCGTTCGGTTGCGCGACCGTCGGCATGATGCAGGTGCACCCGAACTCGCGCAATGTGATTCCGGGCCGCGTGTTTTTCACCGTGGACTTTCGTCATCCTGACGATGCCGTGCTGGCGAAGATGGATGCCGCGCTACGCGAAGGCGTCGAAAAGATCGCGAGTGGCATTGGCCTCGAAACCGAGCTCGAGCAGATTTTCTATTACAAGCCCGTCGCTTTCGACGCGGCCTGCGTGAAGTCGGTGCGCGCCGCCGCGCAGCGCTTCGGCTATCCGCATCGCGACATGGTGTCCGGCGCGGGACACGACGCCTGTTATCTGTCGCAGGTCGCACCGACCTCGATGGTGTTTGTGCCATGCGTCGACGGTATCAGTCACAACGAGATCGAGGACGCCACGCTCGAATGGATCGAAGCCGGCGCCAATGTGCTGCTGCACGCCATGCTGGAGCGTGCCTGCGAACCGGCTTCATGAGCTTTGAAGGATGAAGGGGGCGCCGCGCCGCGTATTTCAACCGGGCGTTGGCGCCTTTAGAAAGGCCTGACCGCATCACCTATAAAACAAGCCGTCCCGACTGCGCTCGCGTGCAGCCGGCGGGTACGGCTACGTCCTCACATTCAAGAAGGAACGTGTATGGCCATCAAGCAAACCGGCGACATTGCCCCGCATCGGCTGTCGCCCGAGCAGCTTTCCTGCGAATTCGCCGATATCTCGCCCTTGCTCGATCCGGCCGCCGCAGCGGTGGCGGCGAGCCGCTGCCATTACTGCTACGACGCTCCATGCATTCAGGCGTGTCCGACGCAGATCGATATTCCCAGTTTTATCCGCAAGATCGGCAACGGCAATCTGAAAGGCGCGGCCCACGACATTCTTTCGGCGAATCCGTTGGGCGGCATGTGCGCGCGGGTCTGTCCGACCGAGATCCTGTGCGAAGGGGCATGCGTGCGCAATCATCAGGACGAGAAGCCGGTGGCGATCGGCGCGCTGCAACGTCACGCGACCGATTGGGCGATGGCGCGCGGCGAGGTGCTATTCAGGCGCGCGGCCGACACCGGGCGTCATGTGGCCGTCGTCGGCGCGGGTCCGGCGGGGCTGGCATGTGCGCATCGGCTGGCGGTGGCGGGGCATCGCGTGACGATTTACGACGCGCATGAAAAGCCTGGTGGTCTTAACGAATACGGCATCGCTGCGTACAAGACGGTCGACGATTTCGCCCAGCGCGAAGTGGCGTGGCTGTGCTCGGTAGGCGGCATCGAAATCAAAAACGGTGTGACGCTTGGGCGCGACCTCAGTCTCGATGCGCTGCGCAAGCAACATGACGCGGTGTTTCTGGCGATCGGCCTGACCGGCGTGCGCGAGTTGGCGCTGGAAGGCGAAGCGCTCGGCGGTGTGCTTGACGCAGTCGATTTCATCGAGCAGGTGCGTCAGGCGAGCGATCTTGCGACGGTGCCGGTTGGCCGCCGCGTCGTCGTGATCGGCGGTGGCAACACGGCGGTGGATGCCGCGGTGCAAAGCCGCAAGCTGGGTGCCACGACGGTGACGATGGTCTACCGTCGCGGTGTGGAGACGATGAGCGCGACGTGGGCTGAACGCGAGTTTGCGCAGAGCCAGGGGGTGACGCTCATCACGCATGCGAAGCCGGTTCGCCTGATCGGCGGTGACGGCAATGTGACGGGTGTGGAGTTCGAGCGCAACTCGGCGGAGGGCAGCGAACGTTTCGTTTTGGAGGCGGACATGGTGTTAAAGGCAATCGGCCAGACGCTGGTGGCAGTGGGCGTGGAGCGTGACCTGCTGACACTCGATGGCAGCCGGATCGCCGTCGACGCGAACGGGCAGACCTCATTGCCCGATGTGTGGGCCGGTGGCGATTGCGCCGCGACGGGCGGCGTCGATCTGACTGTGCAGGCGGTGCAGGACGGCAAGCTTGCCGCCGCCGCCATCGATGCGCACTTCGCCCGCACGGCAGTCAAGGCCGCCTAGCGATCCGCAAGCGAGCGCACTGCGCCTGGCAAAGCCACTCACCCGACCTCACGATAAAACAAAGTCCCAAGGAGCCGAACATGGCCGATCTGCGTTGTACGATTGCCGGCATCACTTCGCCGAACCCCTTCTGGCTCGCCTCCGCGCCGCCGACCGACAAAGCCTATAACGTCAACCGCGCCTTCGAAGCAGGCTGGGGCGGCGTGGTCTGGAAAACGCTCGGCCTCGATCCGCATGTGGTCAACGTCAGCTCGCGCTATGGCGCAGTGCAATGGAACGGCCAACGTATCGCAGGCCTGAACAATATCGAACTGATCACGGACCGTCCGCTCGACGTCAATCTGCGCGAGATCGCCCAGGTCAAGCGCGACTGGCCGGACCGCGCGCTGATCGTCTCGCTGATGGTGCCGTGCAACGAAAGCGACTGGAAATGGATCCTGCCGCTGGTCGAAGACACCGGCGCCGATGCCGTCGAACTGAATTTCGGCTGCCCGCACGGCATGAGCGAGCGCGGCATGGGCTCGGCAGTGGGGCAGGTGCCCGAATACGTGGAGATGGTCACGCGCTGGGTCAAGGAAGGCACGAAGCTGCCGTGCCTCGTCAAGCTGACGCCGAACATCAGCGACATCCGCATGGGTTCGCGCGCGGCCTACAAGGGCGGTGCGGACGGCGTCTCGCTGATCAATACGATCAACTCGATCGTGGGCGTGGATCTCGACGTGATGGCGCCGATGCCGATTGTCGACGGCAAGGGTACGCACGGCGGCTATTGCGGCCCGGCGGTCAAACCGATCGCGCTGAACATGGTGGCCGAAATCGCGCGCGATGCCGAAACCCCTGATCTGCCGATCTCCGGTATCGGCGGCATTTCGACATGGCGCGACGCGGCGGAATTTATCGTGCTGGGCGCAGGCAGCGTGCAGGTTTGCACGGCGGCAATGCACTACGGCTTCCGAATTGTCTCCGACCTCGCCGACGGCCTGTCGAACTGGATGGACGAAAAAGGTTACGCCACGCTCGACGACATTCGCGGCCGCGCGGTGCCCAACGTGACCGACTGGAAGTACCTGAATCTCAAGTACGACATCAAGGCGCGCATCGATCAGGACAAGTGCATCCAGTGCGGGCTGTGCCATATCGCCTGCGAAGACACCGCGCATCAGGCCATTATGCGCGAAAAGGATGGCGTACGGCATTTTGAAGTGGTGGACTCCGAGTGTGTTGGGTGTAACTTATGCATGCACGTCTGCCCGGTTGACGAGTGCATCACGATGGAACGCGTCGACGCCGGTGAGTACGCCAACTGGACCACACATCCGAACAACCCGGCGAGCGCGAATGCGCCGGCGCAGCAGGCAGCACCGCAGGTCGGGCAGCAGGCCGCCGTGAAGGCAGCCTGACGTAGTAACGCATAACAAGGAAGAACCCGTAGCAAACGAGGCGCTCGTACTGAACCTGGTTCCCATCCGGCCTGACGTCTCCTGAAGCATCGCGAGAAGAGGCGCAGGCCACAACGACGAAGTGGAGATACTTCAATGAAGCAGACAGCGCAAACCGTCGATCCGCAGCTAGCGGCCGGCGCGCAAGCCAGCAGCCTTTACAACGACGACCTGGCTCCAACCGGCGTCGCGCAGCGCACATGGAAGTGGTATCACTTCGCCGCGCTGTGGGTGGGGATGGTGATGAATATCGCTTCGTACATGCTCGCCGCCGGCTTGACGGAGCAGGGCATGTCGCCGTGGCAGGCGGTTGTTACCGTGCTGCTCGGCAACCTGATCGTGCTCGTGCCGATGCTGCTGATTGGGCACGCCGGGGCGAAACACGGCATTCCGTATGCGGTGCTGGTGCGTTCGTCGTTCGGCACGCAAGGGGCGAAATTGCCGGCCATGCTGCGTGCGATTGTCGCTTGCGGTTGGTACGGGATTCAAACGTGGCTTGGCGGCAGCGCGATCTATACGCTGCTCAATATCCTGACCGGCAATGCACTGCATGGCGATGCGCTGCCGTTCCTCGATATTTCGCTTGGGCAGCTGGCGTGTTTCCTTGTGTTCTGGGCCCTGCAGATCTACTTCATTGTGCATGGCACCGACTCGATCCGCTGGCTGGAGAGCTGGTCGGCGCCGATCAAGGTGGTGATGTGTATTGCGCTCGTGTGGTGGGCGACCTCGAAGGCCGGCGGAATCGGTTCGATGCTCTCGGCGCCGTCGCAGTTCGTAGCTGGCGGGAAGAAGGAAGGCCTGTTCTGGGCGACGTTCTGGCCGGGGCTTACCGCGATGGTGGGCTTCTGGGCCACGCTTGCGCTGAACATTCCCGACTTCACGCGCTTTGCCCGCTCGCAGCGCGATCAGATCATCGGCCAGTCGATCGGCTTGCCCGCGCCGATGGCGTTGCTCTCGGTCATTTCCGTGGTGGTGACCTCGGCTACCGTGGTGATTTACGGCAAAGCGATCTGGGATCCTATCGATCTCACGAGCCGCATGACCGGCATTGGCGTAGGCGTTGCGCTCGTGATCCTGACGCTCGATACGATGTGCTGCAACCTCGCGGCCAACCTGGTCGGGCCCGCGTATGATTTTTCGAGCCTGTGGCCCAAGGGTATTTCGTATCGCGTGGGCGGCATGATTACCGCGACCATCGCGATCGTGATGATGCCGTGGAAGATCCTGGCGACGACGCAGGGCTATATTTTCACGTGGCTGGTGGGCTATTCGGCCTTGCTCGGACCGGTGGCCGGCATCCTCATGGTGGATTACTTTCTGATTCGCGGTACAGAGCTCGATCAGCGCGAACTGTTCGACGAGAACGGCGAGTACAGTTACACCGGTGGCTGGAATATCGGCGCCGTGGTGGCGCTGCTGGTGGGGGTCTTGCCGAATCTGCCGGGTTTTCTGCATACCGCGTTTCCGGCGACGTTCCCTAACGTGCCGGCGTTCTTCAATACGCTCTACACGTATGCGTGGTTCGTGGGTCTTGCACTCGCGTCCATCGTCTACACCGCGTGGATGAAATTCAGCAAAGGGCCGAGTGCGCGGGTTGCCAGCGCATAAGGCAGGCATCGGCGAGGCACGGATGTTGAAACCACCCGTGCCTCGCCGATGCAGCAGCAACGGCAATGAATACGTAGCAGTCAATGAGGAGGCAGCAAGATGACGATCCTGATTCGCGGCGGCACGGTAATCGACGCGGACCGTAGCTGGCGGGCAGACGTGTTGTGCGCGGACCCGCAGGACGGTGGCAAGATCCTGCAGGTTGGCCCGGAACTGGAGGCGCCTGCGGGTGCGTCGATTGTGGACGCGCATGGACAGTATGTGATGCCGGGGGGCATCGACCCGCATACGCACATGGAATTGCCCTTCATGGGCACCACTGCAAGCGACGACTTCTATACGGGCACGGCAGCAGGTTTGTCGGGCGGCACCACGAGCATCATCGACTTCGTGATTCCGAGTCCGCGCCAGCCGTTGATGGAGGCGTTTCATGCATGGCGCGGCTGGGCCGAAAAGGCCTCGGCAGACTACGGCTTTCACGTAGCGGTGACATGGTGGGATGAATCCGTGCATCGCGACATGGGCACGCTCGTGCATGAGCATGGGGTGTCGAGTTTCAAGCACTTCATGGCCTACAAGAACGCCATCATGGCCGACGACGAAGTGCTGGTGAACAGCTTCGCGCGTTCGCTCGAACTTGGCGCACTGCCCACCGTCCATGCGGAAAACGGCGAACTGGTGTTCCAGTTGCAGCGTCAGTTGCTCGCGCGTGGTATCACCGGGCCGGAAGCGCATCCGCTTTCGCGGCCGCCTGAAGTGGAAGGCGAGGCCGCTAACCGGGCGATTCGTATTGCGCAGGTGCTGGGGGTGCCGGTGTATATCGTGCACGTGTCGTCGAAAGATGCGGCCGACGCAATTGCGCGGGCGCGCAGCGAAGGCCTGCGGGTATTCGGCGAAGTCTTGCCGGGGCATCTCGTGATCGACGAGGCCGTCTATCGCGATCCGGACTGGACGCGTGCCGCGGCGCACGTGATGAGCCCGCCGTTCCGTTCTGCCGAGCATCGCGAGGCGCTATGGAGCGGACTGCAAGCGGGGCAGTTGCACACTACCGCTACCGATCACTGCGTGTTCTGCGCCTCGCAAAAGGCCATGGGGCGCGAAGACTTCACGAAGATACCAAACGGCTGCGGCGGGGTGGAAGACCGCATGTCGGTGCTCTGGCATCACGGCGTGAATTCGGGGCGTCTCACGCCTAACGAGTTCGTGCGCATTACCTCGACCAATGCGGCGCAGATTTTCAACCTGTATCCGCGCAAGGGGGCGGTGCAAGTGGGCGCAGATGCAGATCTGGTAGTTTGGGACCCAACCGCCAGCAAGACGATCTCGGTCAAGACGCATCACCAAAAGGTCGATTTCAACGTGTTCGAAGGTATGACGGTGCAGGGCGTCGCGACACACACGCTGACGCGCGGTGCGTTGGCGTGGACCGATGGCGATCTGCGGGCCGTACGCGGCGCGGGCCAGTATCTGAAGCGTCCGCCTAATGCGGCTTACTTCGATGCGATCCGCGTGGCCAACAAGCTCAAGGAGCCGCACGCGGTGGAGCGGTAGTCGTCGGCGCGGCGAGCGCGCAGGTTTTGTGTGAATGTCGCTGCGCGCTCGCCAGGTTGAGGTTGTTAGAGCTTCGAGGCAGTCGGGGGCTCGTCTTGAGCGCTCGCGGGCGCCTGCGGCACAATGGGCTTGCCTTGGGTCCAGTTGATGAAGCCGTTCAGCATCGGATGGAACAACGGGTCGTCAAGGCCCGCCATGTTTACCGCGCTGGTATCGATCAGCAAAACGGTTTTTCCGGTGCTCGCGTCGATCGCCTTCATGGTGCCTTCGAATACATAACCGCCCTTGAATACGGCGTTCGGCTCGACGATCAGGAACGGGCCGATCTCCTTGCTCAGGTTATTCAGTCCAACCAGATCGGAAACGTTCGGCACCTTGCCACCGAGATTGCGTTCGATAACCAGCGCTTCCAGGTCGTCCTTCGTCATGACCTTCTTGAAGGTGTGCATATCCTTGAATGCTGCGACAAAGAAATCTACAAAACGCGGGTTCGGCGTTTCCGCGTTAATCTTCAGATACAGCATTTGCGTATAAGCGGGATCGAACTTGTCTACAACTCGCACATCCGCCGGCTTGAGCGTGGAATGGGTCGCATACAGGCCGCTTGTGGGGTCCGGCCGCTCGACATGGAGCGTGGTGTTGCAACCGGCGAGCAGGCCGACAAGCGCTAAAGCGGTGGCGGTACGAAGCATAATTTCCTCTGGATTTATTGCCCGGCGTTTGGCGGGGTTGTTGAATTGATGGCCTGCTTTTATATCGGCACGCAGGGCAATTTCTTTAGAAACCCGCTAACAGGTTTTTTGGTATCTGTGGTGCATAAAATATGAGCGTGAGCCTTGAGGTGCAACACGCGACATTCAGTTTTAGCGTGGCTTGCCGTTAAACGGTAGCAGGCAGGTACTGCCTTGGTCTCAACCTGATTCAAGCCTCCTCGCGCTAACAACTAAAACCAGCCGCGTATGTTGCGTTCGATTTCGTCATTCGTCTTGTTTCTATGCATGCTGCTTGCGGCGTCGACGCGGCCTGGGTTCGCCGCGGCGTCCGTCACGATCGAGCCCGATAGCGCGCCACGCGCGCCGCTCAATGAACAGTTGCTGAGCGTGCCGGTCGAATCGTCGCCGCCGCTGCATCTGCAGGTGACGCTGTTCATGCCGTCGCACGGCGGGCCGTTTCCGCTCGTGATCGTGAACCATGGCGCGTCGCACGATCTGCGCAACACGCCGCGCGTCGCCGATAACTTTATTCCCTACTATTTCCTTTCGCGCGGCTATGCGGTTGCGCTGCCGATCATGCGTGGCTATGCCGGTTCCGAGGGCTATCCGAAGCCGCATGGCTGCGACGTCGCGGCGCTCGGACTCGATTCGGCGCGAGATATACGCAAGGTGCTCGATCTTGCAAGCATCGGCATGCCGAGCTAGGAAGTCGACCCCGAGTACTTGCCGGATCGAGCGCGTGCAGCTAGCGCATATGCGGACATCAACGACCTTGACGCGGTGCCGTTTCTGACCGACAAGCAGCGCGACGATGTGTATCGCCACTTTCTCGCCGCACCACTCCCACGCGCCATCGCAATCGGTTCGACGAGTGCGGTTTACATATCGGGCGGTTTCGATCCCAGCCTGAGTGCAATGGACAGGTGCTGGAAGCTCACGCGCTATTGCCAGCTCTATGCGGTGGACAACACGGTGGTCTGGCCGCGGCTCGAGTCGGAACCGCCCAGCACGAAATTCGCTGCACTAACGGACGTCTCCGCCGTGCCTTATCTGAGCGAACGCGGTCGCCGGATGTACACGAAGTTTCTGAGCCTGCGCACTCCGCGTGCTTTTGCGATCGCGCCGGACGGCGCCTGGGGCTACGCATGGGGGATCGATCCGATCAACGACGCACTGGCTTACTGCGCAAACGGACACGCCGGGTGCCGGTTGTATGCCGTAAATCGCGATGTGGTGTGGACCGGCAAATAATGTGGCTGCGAAGCTGGACCGCAGCTAGCTGTTAGCCGCTAGCGCTTTTGCCAGACGCGTAAGCCGAACAGCGGCACAATCCCGTAGACGTGGTCGAGCATATCCGACTGGACGCGTTCATAAGAATGCCAGTCGGTGTCGTTGACGAACAGGAATACCTCCAGAGGTACGCCGAATTCCGTCGCCTGCAGGAGCCTGACGATGAGCGGCATATCGGTTCGAACCGCGGGATGCTGGCGGAAATATCCGACCAGATAGTGGCGAAACAGGCCGAGATTGGTGAGGCGCGGGCCCTCGTTCGTGAGGCTCAGGGGCGCCATCAGATCAGTACTTGCGCTCAGCTTTGCGAGCATTTCATCGTCGCAAAACCGGATGCTGTCGACGTCCATGTGAATCGGATGCTTGAGACGCCGTCCTCCCGATTCGACCATGCCGCGCCAGTTCTTGACGCCATTGGTTAGCAATACATAGCTTGGTATCGTCACGATGGAATTGTCGAAGTTCTGCACCTTGATCGTATTCAGGGCAATGTCGATAACCGTGCCGTCCGCGACGAAGCCTGGCACTTCGATCCAGTCGCCTACGCGCAACATGTCATAGGCAGCCAGCTGGATACTTGCCACGAAACCCAGCAGCGAATCGCGAAAGATGATGATCAGAAGGGCGGTCATCGCGCTCACACCGGTGAGGAAATAGGCTGGCGAGCGATGCAGCAGCAGGGAGATGAGCGCGATCAGTGCAGCGATGTACAGGGCAATCGTGGTGACCTGCAGGAAGCTCTTGATGGGCCGCTCGGCTGCGTGCGGGTAGTGGCTATAGCGGTCTTCAATACTGGCGAGGAATGCGAACGCGGCGCGCAGCGTCGTCAGAACCATGTAGCACGCGGAGAGCGTTTCGAGCGGTGCGCCCAGCAGGTAGACCACTGGAAACGACAGACCCGATAGCAGCGGGGCGGACAGATAGAGGAGGTACGCCGGCACGAGCGGCGCGAGGCGGTCGAATACCTTGTGTTTCTCGGCAGAACGCAGCCACATGCGGCGTTCGCCGCGCGCAAGCCGGGCGACGATCCGCAGCATGATGAAGCGTGTGAGGTAGTAGCCGAGCGTGCTGACGATGGCGATCAACAACAGCAGCGCTATGACGAGAAGCGTGGCGACGAAGGCGCTGTCGGTATAGACATAGAAATGACGGTGTCCGTCCCGATCCGTCACGATGTGGAAGATGCCGTCGAACATAGATCCTCTCAGTCGTGAGCAGGCCGTTCTCCGCCGTGGTTCCGCATGCACTTAATACGCACGCTGCGAACTGTCTGCCGGCCTTGGCGTATCAAGCGGTATTGTAGTGTTGCCGGCTCATCAAGTGGCAGATATAAGCGCGCCCAGCGCCGACGGCAAACCATGCAGGTCGTTGAGAGGTGCAACCCGGCGTCGGCCGAATAGCGCTTTCGCGTCATCGAGTGTCTGCGGATCGAGGGCAAGACATCCGCACCGGATGCCCCGCACCGCAAGCTCGTTCAATGCACGCCGCGTGTCCTCACGCAGATAGCGTGAATCGAAGACATCGATATCGAACGGCACGCCGTCGGACACCGTCAACAGGCTGGCTCTGGAGAAGCCCATGCGCGCGGCTTCCTGGCCAACCCTTGCACCGGCATGCCGCAGTGCCGCGCCGAAGCGCGTGGACAGGCCTGGACGAATCCGCGCGAGGTAGGCCTCGGTCGACGCGCTCCACATCTCGTCGAAGTCTTTGAACACGTGAAAGCGCACGCGATGCCGCCCATCGGAATGAAAGCCGTACATCGCATAAGGCCGGTCACCCGTGTTTAGCGCTTGTCCAAGTATGCGAGCGACGTCGAGCACGGTATCGATGCGCCTGTCGAACGCGTTCGACGCCGAGAGGTCCAGCAGCACCGCGAGCGGCGCACCGCGCGCTTGCAGTCTGGGCACGACGAAGCCCTTGAAACGGTCCCGCTCGCCGCGCATCGCATCAATGCGCCCAGCGATGCATGCATCGAGATCGAGCAGATCGCCTTCGAACTCGCGAGTCCTGCCGGTGACGGCGCGTTCCCGTGTCGAATTGAGCATCGCCCTGATGCGCTGTGCCGATGTTGTGCGATCGTTAAGGGCCGGACGCTCTGGCACGGCGGCGTCGAGACGCAATGATTCGACGCTGCACCAGTTGCCGCGATAGCGCCGGATCACGTAGTCCCACTCAGGGTAGCGATGCAAGGATACGACGCGCGTGGCCAGTTCCTCATCGTGTGCAGCAGCGGCTGTTGGTGTGTCGCCGGGGGTATTCGCAATCCGTTTGGGCGGCGTTGGCTCTTTGGGTGGAACTTCGCCGGTTCCTTCGCTTTCCTGTGGCGCGACATTGCGCTCGGGTGTTGCATCGCCGGATGCCGGTGCGATGGGTGTCGGGGGCAAGTCCCATAGCAGGCTGTTGTCATCGCGATAGACGGCTTCCGGGGCATACGTCTTCGCGTTGAACTGGATGCGCATCTGGCCGAGATCGTTGCCCAGCAGGTTGCCGAGATGGCGCGAGATGGTGGGGTCCGTTCCATCTGTTCTCCTGAACGCCTCTTCGAACAAGGCGCGGCCCTTCGTGACCCAGCCGTCTCGATCGACGTATCCCGGGTCCAGCAGAGCGCGCGCAAGTCTTGCGATCAGAGCAGCCGCGGTGCCCGCGCTCTCCGGACCCGTTCTATGAAATGGCAGCCACCAGCGCTGCAAGCCTGGATAGCGCGCCATTGCGAGCCGCTCGACCCGTGCGTCTTCGATCACGCCAACTAGCGTCAACTGCAACGGTCGTAGTTTGGCGGGATCGAAGCGCACTGTCGAATAGGTAAGATGGGCCGCGGCATGGGCGGCACACGCCAGGTAGAAGTGGCGCGCGTCGTCCAGACCCTCGGCCTCATGTTCACGCGGCAGCATCAGTGCTGTGTCGGTGAGGATCGGGCAGGGTTGTGCAACTGCCTCTTCATTGCGCACGAGTGCCTGCACAGGAGCGTTCAGCTGCCATGCGGCACGCAGATACAAACCGAGCGTCCGCTCGAAGCGGTTGAGCGAAATGGCCTCACGCGTAGTGATCGTGCTGGGTGTCTTGCCGATGCCCGAGCGCGTCGCCATTGCCATTGCCGCACCGGCGTTCATCCGAACACGCCACTGGCTGTTGCCATCAGCGCGGCACACAGATCGGCGTCGTCGCCAAGTGGCTGGATGATGCCGATCCGGCACGCGGCCAACGCATCCATGCCATGCGCAATCAACGTCGCGGCGTAGATCAGCATGCGTGTCGAAGCACCTTCGGGCAACGCGGGATCGTCAAGCACGCGGGTGCGCGTTGCAATCGTCACGAGCTTTTCGGCCACCACGTGGGGCACACCGCCCTCATGCGCAACGATTGCGGCTTCGGTCTGCGCATCCGGCCAGCTGAGGTCGAGCGCAACAAAGCGCTGACGCGTCGACGGCTTCAGGTTCTTCGACACATGCTGATAGTGCGGATTGAACGAGATCACCAGGGTGAAATCCGGATGCGCGGTGATCAGCTCGCCGCACTTGTCGATCGGCAGAATTCGACGCGAATCGGTCAGCGGATGAATGACCACGGTCGTGTCCTGCCGCGCTTCGACCACTTCATCGAGGTAACAGATCGCCCCATGCCTGACGGCTTGAGTAAGCGGTCCGTCTTGCCAGTAAGTGCCGTTGCCGTCGAGCAGGTAGCGGCCAACAAGATCGCCGGCATTCATGTCTTCGTGACAGGCAATCGTCACGAGCGGGCGCTTGAGCCGCCACGCCATGTGTTCGACCAGCCGCGTCTTGCCGCAGCCGGTCGGACCTTTGAGCATGATCGGCAATCGCGCATGGTAAGCGGCTTCGAACCATGCCAGTTCGTGATCGACCGGCTGATACCAGGGCTCCTGCGCGACACGCCACGCGTCCAGCGGCGCGCCGGCCGGCGTAAGTGGCGCTCTCGTCATGCGCCTCCCTGCTCGTACGCGTGCGCGGCTCGCAGGACGGGTTCGGGATACCGGTCGAGTTCGACTTCGGTCAGAGACAGATGACGGGCCTGGCTGATATCGATCAGATCGGCCCTGGACGGACGGCGAAGTGTCACGGCATACCTCTCAGTTGCGGTTCTGGGACGCCTGGGACGCGCGCGGCGCCCCTTCGTGGAAACTGTCGAGCGTCAGATGGACGGCCTCGACAGCGGTGGAAAAGATCGCGCGCAAGGCGATGCTGTCGGCGGCCAGCATCCTGACGAACGTGCCGCATGCGCCTGGCAGCACACCCGCTGCGGCATAAGCGGTCGTAGGGGGCGTGTCGAGCTTCTGGAGTGCTGCATTGATGGCGCGCGTCAGTGCTTCGTTGCCTGCGTCGCTGTCGTCGCGTCTGAGCACGAGCAGGCCACCGTGCGCACCATACGTCTGCCGCACCCCGGTAAGCGAGCCGCGCGCAGCGCCGGGTTCGAGGCGAAAGCGGTCGCGCGCCAGCAGTTGCGAGTCGGCGTTGCGGACGTTGAGGGTTGCATCCAGCACACCGAAGCGCGCGGCCCGGTGCGTGGGGTCGTGCGTGAGCCACGTATCGGCGATGAGAACCGTTGCAGCCCGGTGCAACACGACGTCGATGGTGCTCAGAAGGCAGGCAGCGGGAAACAGAATGTTCGGTTGCGGCAGATAGTCGAAACGCGATTCCGGATGGGCTTCGATGGCGACCCGCGAATGTGCGATGCCGTGTGTCATCGTGTGGACGATGGTTGCCGCTGCTGTGCGAACGGTGGCCCGCGCGCGCGGCATTGCTACGAAGCGCTGGAACACGCGGTCGTTTTCGAACAGGCCTCCCGACGAGGATTGCACGATTACTTCCGCGTTGGCATGGGAGCGACATGAAGAAGAGGCGATTCGCCGGGTTAGCGGCAAGACCCGCCCGACATGAAACGGATAACCGCCGCGCTGCCGCGATAGCCAGGTCTTGCCGGACGCCGCACGCTCGAAACACAGATCGAGTTGCGCTGGTTCCGCGTCGACGTACCCCGGTAGCGTCTCAGAGCGCATCGAAGAGCACGTTTTCGACGATGGCATCGGCGACCGCATCCACTCCAGCGCCTGTCGCACAGTTAGTCAACAGCACGGGCCGTCCGCTGCGCACCTCACGCGCCTCGCCGACCATCCGTTCCAGATCGACGCCCACGTACGGCGCGAGGTCGAACTTGTTGATCACGAGCAGATCGCAGGACAGCACGCCGAGTCCGCGTTTGCGCGGGATATCGTCACCGGCTGCGACGTCGATGACGAAGATCCAGTAGTCCACCAGATCGAGCGAGAACGATGATGCGAGATTGTCGCCGCCCGATTCGATCAGGACCAGCCGCAAGCCGGCATAACGTGCGTCGAGTTCGTCCGCGGCCTGCAGGTTGAGGGTTGGGTCTTCGCGGATCGCAGTATGGGGGCACGCACCCGTTTCGACAGCGAGCACGCGTGCCGGATCGATCAGACCGCTACGGCGTACCCGGTCGGCGTCTTCGCGCGTGACGAGATCGTTGGTGATGATCGCGAGGTCGACACCGCGTGCCGCGAAGCGCGGAATCAACCGTTCGAGCAGGCGCGTTTTACCCGATCCCACAGGGCCGCCTATGCCGACGCGGGCCGCGCGTGCAGCATGGCCAGTGGACTGCGCGGCGTTATCAAAGGGCGTTGTTGCAAACGGCTCGCCGCTGGAGAAATTAAACTCGGTGCTCATCGAAACACTCCTGTATGCCGTGCGATGTGTCTAACGCAACATGTACCGTCGGCTAAGCGGCACTTCGCGCGCGGGGTCGCAGCGGATCACCTGGCCGTCCACGGACACTTCGAACGTCTGCGCATTGACGGAGATGGAAGGGCACGCGTCGTTATGCAGCATGTCGCGCTTGCTCAGGTTTCGTGTGCCGTGCGCACCGACCAGCTTGCGCGTGACGCCTAAGTGGCCGTGCAGATCCGCATCGAGCGCCAGCCGGTTCACGAAGTTGACAGCAAGCGAGGCGGGTGCGCGTCCGAACGCTCCCCATTGCGGCCGCATGGCGAGCGGCTCGCAGGTCATTAACGAAGCGGCGGAATCACCCATCGCTCCCCACGCAATAAAGCCGCCCTTGATGACGACCTCAGGCTTGATGCCAAAGAATGCGGGCCGCCACAGCACAATATCGGCGAGCTTGCCGTCCTCGAGCGAGCCGACCGTGTCGGCAATGCCGAAAGTACGCGCCGCATTGATCGTGTACTTGGCGATGTACCGTTTGATCCGCTCGTTGTCGCCGCGTGCAGTGCGCTCGCTGGAAAGACGTCCGCGCTGGTCCTTCATTTTCGAGGCCAGTTGCCACGTCCGGCAGATCACTTCGTTGATACGCCCCATTCCCTGGCTGTCCGAACCGAGCATCGAGATCGCCCCGAGATCGTGCAGGACGTCCTCGGCCGAAATCGTCTGCGCACGGATGCGCGATTCGGCGAACGCGACATCCTCCGGTACCGCTGGGTTCAGGTGATGGCACACCATGATCATGTCGAGATGCTCATCGAAGGTGTTCACGGTATACGGGTTGGTTGGATTGGTCGACGAGGGCAGGCAGTTCAACCGTCCCGCCACCGCGATGATGTCGGGCGCGTGGCCGCCACCCGCGCCTTCGGTGTGGTACATATGGATCGTGCGGTCCTTCATGGCAGCTACTGTGTCTTCGAGAAAACCGGACTCGTTCAGCGTGTCGCTATGCAACTGCACCTGAAAATCGTATTCGTCGGCGACCGTCAGACACGTGTCGATTACCGCGGGCATCGCGCCCCAGTCCTCGTGGATCTTCAGCCCAAGGCAGCCGCCACGTAGCTGGCCGAGCAACGACCCCGGCTTGCTCGAGTTGCCGCGCCCGAGAAAGCCGAAGTTGAGTGGCCAATGCTCGGAGGCCTGCATCATGCGTCCCACGTTCCACTCGCCGCCGCAATCGATGCCCACCGTGATCGGCCCGAGCGAGCCGCCAATCAGCGTGGTGAGGCCGGAGGCAAGCGCGTGTTCGCAGAGTTGCGCCGAGTCGAAATGCACGTGGACGTCGATACCGCCTGGTGTGGCGATAAGTCCTTCGGCATCCTTGACAGTCGTCGAGACGCCGCATACGAGGCGCGGGTCGACACCATCCATCACTTGCGGATTGCCAGCCTTGCCGATCGCCACGATCCTGCCGTCCTTGATACCGATATCGCCTTTCACGATGCCAAGCACCGGATCGATGATCGTCGCGTTGCAGATCAGCATGTCGAGTGCACCGTCTGCGCTATCATGCCCGGCTTTCAGGCCCATGCCGTCGCGCAGCGTCTTGCCACCGCCGTGCAGGCATTCGTCGCCCGACACCGCATAGTCATGTTCGATCTCGGCGAAGAGCGACGTGTCTCCGAGGCGTACTGCGTCGCCCGTGGTCGGGCCGAACATCTCGGCGTAGGCCTGGCGTGTCATCGTAACCATTCAGGCTCCTTCGAAGCCGCGCTGGGCGGCGCGTGCGAGGGCGGCCTCGCGTAGGCCGGTGTCGGCGAGCGCGCCGTCCGTCAGACCGTTGAGGCCGAAAATTTCCTGCGTGCCGCCGAAGGCGACCAGCGTCACGTCCTTGGCGTCGCCGGGCTCGAACCGCACGGCCGTGCCTGCCGGGATGTCGAGCCGCATGCCGAATGCGGCGGCGCGGTCGAAGCGCAGTGCGCGATTGACTTCGAAGAAATGGAAATGGCTGCCCACCTGAATCGGCCGGTCGCCCGTGTTGACGGCACGCACGGTGGTGCGAACGCGGCCGGCGTTCAGTTCAATGTCCCCTTCCATTGCCAGGATTTCACCGGGTACTACGGTGTCGGCAGCGGGTGTCTGCGTGCCGGGCCGGATCGGCTGATGCACGGTCACGAGCTTGGTGCCATCGGGAAACGAGCCTTCGACCTGCAGCATCGGCACGAGGTCGGCGACGCCGGGCAGCACGTCGTCCTCGGATAGCAGCGTCGACCCGTAGGCGATCAGGTCCGCCACGCTGCGACCCTCGCGCGCGCCCTCGAGAATTTCGTCCGCAATCAGTGCGACGGCTTCCGGATGATTGAGTTTCAGACCCTTGTCGCGATGACGGCGGGCCAGTTGTGCGGCGGTGAAAAGCGTCAGGCGCTCGTATTCGGTCGGGGTCAGCAGCATCGCGGTCTTCCTTCCTGTTAGTTGGCAAAGAGCCGCGCGTCGTGCGTCTGGCTGCGCAGCGCGGCAATATCGGCTGCGAAGGTGGCGGCGTGCAGGTCGTCGAGCGGTGGCGCCGGCTGTGCGAGGACACGTGCGAGCGGCGCGCGCAGCAGCGTTAGAACGCGCTGCGCGTCGAGATGACCGACGATGCCCAGACGCACGGCCGAACTCACTGAGCCCGTGCAGGTCATGTGCGCGGAGATGGCACGCGCCTCTTCCTCCGCGATACCAAGGCTGCGCCACACCGCGCCCTGAACGGTGGCGAGATGACCTGGTGTGCGGCCAGCCGAGATGGCGTCGCGAATCCGGTTCGCCGTTTCCGAGCCGAGCCGCGCATGCACATCGGCCAACGTGCGGCCGAGACGGCGCGAGCCGTTGCGCAGAGCCGGGGGCAAGCTCATGGCCTCGGCCAGCGCATCAACTTCATGCCACACGTCAAATGCGTCCCCGGCGCGCCACGCGCCACACATCAGCCCTTGATCCAGACTCGCCCAGCGTGACAAGGCCTGCGATTCGACGAACGCAAACAGCGTTGTCGCGTCAGTCACGAGCGCATCACGCATGAGGCCTTCGAGACCCCACGAGAACGCCATCGCGCCGCCGGGGAAAAAGCTGTCCGACTGCTGCAGGCTGGCAAGCAGGCTAATGGGCCTGTTTGCGATTGCCTCAGGTGGGCGAGCGGAGGACGTCTCAGGCATGGTGATGCTTTCCCCCCGCGAGTCCTTCGGTTGCGAGGCGAATGCGTTGATCCGCGAGCATCGGGGTGAGCCGTTGCAGATAATCGTCAAGCGCGCCCTTGACCGCGATTTCCAGTGCGTTTCGATCGAAGCGCACCTTCCAGTGCATGTTGCCGGCGAAGTAGCCTAGCTCGAGCGCCGCGGCCGCATCGCGCGGTTCGAGTCGCAGCCAACGAGTGTCTTCAGTACGCACGACCAGCGCCGCATCGCGGTCGAGCCGCAGCACCGCGCCGTCGAAGAGATGAGCATCGCGGTCGAGCGCGATACCGCATTCGTCGCCGCGCTGAGTGCGCGCGCGCAGGCGGTGCCGCCGGATATCGTCGGCGGCGAGCGTCACATAATCGACTCGCCCCTGATGCTCGAGCGAGTGCAGCAGATCGGCAATGCGCGGTTCGGACGCACTGCCTATGATCGACGTGTAGGTAATCATCGCGTGTCGCTCCCGCCGGGCCGTTTAGCGATGTGCCAGATCGGACGGATTCGGAATCCCTGGGATCGGGCATTCCTCGGTGCCTGGCGTGCTGCGCGTGAGCGCCTCAACCATCTTGCGGGTGCCTTCCGGATCGGTGATCCACTTCGAGTAGAAGTCGTACGGGCAGTCGGCCACGCCGTCGGCTTCCTCGCGGGAGTTGATCTTGCCGGTGTAGCCGCGATGCAGCAGCTTGTACAGGTGGTTTTCGGACTGCATGTTCTTGCGGGCATCGCGGATCAGGCTCTTGGATAGCGCGCCGTACTGGATGCCGAATTCTTCCTCGCCGCATTCGCCGAGCGTGCGCCCGTCGAAACCGATGATCGCCGAGTGGCCGAAGTACGAGTAGACGCCGTCGAAGCCTGCAGCATTGGCGACTGCTACGTAGACGTTGTTCGCCCACGCCATCGACTTGGCCATCAGCACCTGCTGCTCCTTGGCGGGGTACATGTAGCCCTGGCAGCGTACGATCAGCTCCGCGCCTTTCATCGCGCAGTCACGCCAGATTTCCGGATAGTTGCCGTCGTCGCAGATGATCAGGCTGATTTTCAGTCCCTTTGGGCCTTCCGACACATACGTGCAGTTCCCCGGATACCAGCCTTCGATCGGCACCCATGGCATGATCTTGCGGTACTTCTGCACGATCTCGCCCTGGTCGTTCATCAGGATCAGCGTGTTATACGGTGCCTTGTTCGGATGCTCCTCGTGACGCTCCCCCGTGAGCGAAAACACGCCCCACACTTTGGCGCTGCGGCACGCTTCAGCAAAGATTTCGGTCTCCTCACCGGGCACCGCAGCTGCGGTGTCGTACATCTCCTGCTGGTCGTACATGATGCCGTGCGTGCTGTACTCCGGAAAAATCACGAGGTCCATGCCAGGCAGGCCGATTTTCATACCCTTGAGCATCTCGGCGATCTTGCGCGCGTTGGCGAGCACTTCGGCCTTGGTGTGAAGACGCGGCATCTTGTAGTTGACCACTGCCACACCAACCGTGTCGAGACTGCTAGAAATGTCACCGTGTAACATAAGGACTCCTTTTTGGTAAGGGTGCACTCCCGCAAGGGAGTGTCGTGAATTCAGATGGTCAGATAGCGCATGATCCGTTCTGCGTCGACGTTCTCACGCCGGTCGCTGTGCACGAAGCGACCCTTCTCGATGATGAGAAAGCGATCGGCAATCTCGAGTGTGAAGTTCAGCACCTGCTCGGAGACGATCAAGGCGAAATTGCGTTCCTTCTTCAGGCGATTGAGCGCGCGGGCGATGTCCTTGATGATCGACGGCTGGATGCCTTCTGTGGGCTCGTCGAGAATCAGCACTTTGGGCTCGGAAACGAGGGCGCGGGCGATCGCAAGCTGCTGTTGCTGGCCGCCGGAGAGATTGCCGCCGCGCCGGGCGCGCATTTCCCAAAGCACGGGGAACGACTCATAGATGTACTCTGGAATCTTCGGCTTACGGACCCGGTCCATGCCGGTGAGGATATTTTCCTCCACGCTTAGGTACGGAAAGATCATCCGGCCTTGCGGCACATACCCGAAGCCCGCGGCAACCCGCTCGTAACTTTTCGTTCCTGCCAGATTGCGTCCGCCCAGGTTGATTTCGCCGCTGCGCGAAGGGATCATACCGATCAGCGACTTCAGCAGGGTGGTCTTGCCCATGCCGTTGCGGCCCATCACAGCAATGGTTTCGCCGGCCGTCAGCTCGAAACTGAGGTCGTGAAGAATATGGCTTTCGCCGTAGAACACGTTGAGATTCTGGATCGCGAGCATATTCAATGTCCCAGATAGACTTCAATCACACGGGGGTCGTTTTGCACCTGGTCCATCGTGCCTTCGGCAAGCTTCTTGCCCTGGTGAAGAACCGTCACCTTGTGCGCGACGGATTTCACGAATTCCATGTCGTGTTCGATAACCACCACCGAGCGTCCCTTGGCAATCTCGCGCAGCAGCGCACCGGTCTGCTCGCGCTCCTTTGCGCTCATGCCGGCAACGGGTTCGTCGAGCAGCAACAGTTCTGGGTCCTGCATCAGCAGCATGCCGATTTCGAGCCACTGCTTCTGGCCGTGGGATAACTGCGCGGCCTTGCGGTCGAGCTGGTCGGCGAGGAAGATCATGTGCGCGATGCGGTCAATTTCATCGCGCACGGTCTCGTCACGGTGAAAGAACAGGCAGCCGATCACATCGCGCTTCTTGGGGTAGGAGATTTCCAGATTCTCGGCCACGGTCAGATCTTCGTAGACGAGCGGATTCTGGAATTTGCGACCCACACCCGCACGGGTGATCTGATATTCGAGCATGCGCTCGAGGTTCAAACCTTTAAAGGCGATCGTTCCGTAGGTGGGTTTCGTCTTGCCGCAGATCATGTCGAGCAGCGTGGTCTTGCCGGCGCCGTTGGGGCCGATCACGACGTGCAGTTCGTTTTCTTCGACGTAGAAGTTGAGATCGTCGACCGCCTTGAAGCCGTCGAACGACACGGTCAGGTTCTCGACCGAAAGGATCATCTGGGTCATTGGGCGGCTCCCTGGCGCTCGCGCAGCCATTCGATGACACCGGCGAGCCCCTTGGGCAGGAACATCGGCACGAAGATAAAGAGGCCGCCGATCAGGTACAGCCAGAAGCCAACAAAGCTTTCGGAGAGAAAGCTCTTGGCCGCGCCGACCAGGATCGCGCCATATACTGCGCCCACCAGCGACAATCGTCCGCCCACCGCCGCGTAGATCACCATCTCGATCGAAGGCACGATGCCGCACACCGACGGTGAGGCGAAGCCGACCTGCAACGTGAACATCGCGCCGCCGATCGCAGAGAACAACGCTGCCACGGCGAAGATGAAGCCCTTGAAGAGGGCGGGGTCGTAGCCCGAGAAACGGATGCGGTCCTCACGGTCGCGAATTGCGATCAGTACCTTGCCGAGACGGCTCTTCAGAATAAAGCGGCCGGCGAGGATCGCCGCCAGCAACAGGCATGCGCTCACGTAGTAGAGCAGGTAGACAGCAGTGTCGCTTTGCACGCTGTAACCCATGAAGGTGGGCAGATTCGTGATGCCGTTGATGCCGCCCGTGTAACCCTGTTGACCGATGATCACGATCGACATGATCGACGCCAGCGCCAGCGTCACGATCGAAAAGTACACGCCGCCCACTCGCTTGCGGAAGTTCGCGTATGCGAGGATAAAGGCGAGCAGCGTCGGCAGGATCACGATGGCGGGCAGGGCAAACCACGCGTGCTCAAAGGGCGCCCACCACCAGGGCAGTTTGTCGATGCTGTTCCACGTCATGAAGTCAGGCACGGGCGGTCCACCGTTGCCGAAGACTGCGGCGGCAGGATCGGCCGAGGTGGCTTCGAGCTTCATGTACATCGCCATCATGTAGCTGCCGAGACCGAAGAAAATGCCTTGTCCCAGACTCAGAATGCCGCCGTAACCCCAGGTGAGCACGAGCCCGGCTGCGCAGAACGCGAAGCTCAGATACTTCGCGAACAGGCCGAGGCGGAAGGAGCCGGACACCGCAGGAATGGCAACCAGCAGGAGCAGCGCGAGAATCACGACGGAATAGCGTTCGAGCAGCAGCGTCGCACGCAAACCGGGGCTGAGTGCCGCTGCCGGCGGATTCGATGTGCGCGGCGATGAAATCGGAAGGTCTTTCATGTTAGCGGCGAACCTTGAGTGCGAAGAGCCCGTTGGGCCGGAAATACAGTGCGACGATCACCAGCAGCAAAATGGCCGCTTTCGCCATCGAACCGCTCAGGACCAGTTCGAACATCGATTGCAACTGTCCGATCGAGAACGCCGAGAGGAAGGTACCGACAAGGCTCTCGACGCCGCCGAACACCACCACGATGAAGGTGTCCACAATGTATTGCTGCCCGGTGACCGGACCGGTCGAGGCGAGCATCGTGAGGGCGCTGCCAGCAATGCCAGCGAGGCCGCAGCCCACCGCGAAGGTGACGGCGTCCACGCGTTCGGTGTTGATGCCGGCGGCGCCTGCCATCGCGCGGTTCTGCATCACGGAGCGGATCCGCAGGCCCCAGCGGCTGCGAAACAGAAACAGGTACACCGCGAGCGCCACCGCCAGCGTGAGACCGATGATAAAGATGCGCGAGAGCGGAATCGCCATACCGGGTGTCGGATTCCATGCGCCCTGCAGCCACGTCACGGTGGGCACGCTCACATCGATAGGGCCGAATACCTGCCGGTAGAGTTGCTGCAGTACCAGCGACAAGCCCCAGGTGGCCAGCATGGTGTCGAGCGGCCGGTGGTAGAGAAAGCGGATCATCGCGCGTTCCAGCACAAAGCCGACCGCGCCCGTCACCACGAACGCCACCACGATCCCGACCAGAAAATACGCGCCCATCAGCGAAGGCAGATAGCGGGCGAACACGATCGAAGTCAGATAGGTCATGTACGCACCGAGCGCCATCAGCTCGCCGTGCGCCATGTTGATCACGCCCATCAGGCCGAACACGATCGCAAGACCGATTGCCATCAGTGCCAGCACCGTGAAGAGCGACAGGCCGTTGAAGACCTGGGTTAGAAAAGTATCGAGAGTCATCGCAGTTCTTTTGCCGGAAAGGATGCCTGGAAGACAAGGCGCGATGGGTTAGCATGCCCATCGTCGCCCGGGTAATGCACGAGCCTTTCCTTAGCCCAGTTTCGGGAACGGGTTCGGCTCGATCAGCGGCGACTCGTACAGAATGTCGACCTGTCCGTCGGGTTTGAAGGCGCCGATTCGTGCGTGCTTCCACAGGTGATGATTGCTGACGTGGAAATGGATCTGTCCTTCCGGTGCATCCCAGCCGAGATTCGACGACGCCGCGACCACCTTTTCCACGTCGAAGCTTTTGGCCTTTTCCGCCGCGAGCTTCCACAGGTACACGGAGGTATAGGCGGCTTCCATCGTGTCGCCGATCACGCGGTCCGCGCCGTACTTCGCCTTGAACGCCGGGACGAACTTCGCGTTCACCGGGTTCTGCACGCTCTGGAAGTAGCCCATGCACGAGAGCACGCCGGTCAGGTTGTCGCGGCCGATACCGATGGCTTCCTCTTCGGTCACGGCGAGCGCCATGATCGGCTGGTTCTGGCCGGTGATGCCGACCGAGTTCAGCTGCTTGTAGAACGCCACATTCGAGCCGCCGACGATCGTCGAGAGAATCACGTCGGGCTTGGCGGCCTTGATCTTGTTGATAACCGACGAGAACTCGACCGTGCCGAGGGGGAAGTAGTCTTCGCCCACGACGGTGCCGCCTGCCTTCGCAATGGTCGGATGCGCGATACGGTTGGTGGTGCGCGGCCAGATGTAGTCCGAACCGATCAGGTAGAACTTTTTGCCCTTGTTTTTGGCGAGCCAGTTGACGGCCGGTATCACCGATTGCGTGGCCTCCTGACCCGTGTACATGATGTTCTTCGACATCTCGAGTCCTTCGTAGTACGTCGGATAGTAGAGCAGACCGTTATAGCGTTCGAACACGGGCAACACGGCCTTGCGCGAGGCCGATGTGTAGCAGCCGAACACGGCGGCGACCTTGTCGCTTTCCACCAGCTTTTGAGCCTTCTCGGCGAAGGTTGGCCAATCGCTGGCGCCGTCTTCGACGATGGGCTGGATCGGGCGGCCTAGCACGCCGCCCGCGGCGTTGATTTCGTCGATCGCGAGTTTCTCGGCATCGACCACGTGTGCTTCGGCAATCGCGACTGTCCCAGTCAACGAATGCAGGATGCCGACCTTCACCGGGTCTGCCGCCGAGGCAGCACGCGAGGCCAGCATCAGCGAGCCCGGGATGGCGCCGGCAGCGGCAGTGGCGATCGCGGTCTTCAAAAAGTCACGTCTATTGTTCTTCATGGCGCCCTTCACAAAAGTTGAAGACAAAAAAAAGCCCGAAACCAGCGGTTAGCTGGTTTTCGGGCTTTTTTGGCCGGTGTCATGCAAGACGCCTTTGTCTCGCACAACGAAACTCGTTAGGATCGAGGGTGCAGGTCTCGGCTTCACACTCGATCACGAGCAGCGATAACGCAAAAGCTGTGCCATCGGTGTTGTGTGCGCAAATTTCCAGGCGTCCTCAAGCACGCAATTCACGCGCAACGCCTTTTGGTTCGGTACATTACCGTCAGCTCGCAGGCAGTGATCGTCTTTCCGGCTTCATCGTTTTGCCGTGCCGCGTGTTCCCCAAGCTGGTGTGAACGCGCACAATGCCCGTGCATGGAACCGGAGTCGTGCACAACGCTGCGCGCTGGTGGGCCGCTCAACCTGCCGTCACTTTCTGGCTGAAATATGACCTCATCATCGAATGGGCCGATCAAGGTCGGCGTGCTGTTCTCCTCGTCCGGCGTGACCGCTCCGATCGAGTTGTCGCAGCAGCGCGCAACGATTCTGGCGGCCGAGGAAATCAACCTTGCCGGCGGCATCAATGGCCGTGAGTTGCAACTGGTGTTTCGCGATCCCGCTTCGACGCCGGCCCGTTATGCCGCGCTTATCCAGCAGTTGATCGTCGAGGAACAGATTCGCGTCGTGGTGGGTTGCTATATGTCGAGCACGCGCAAGGCGGTGATTCCAATCGTCGAGCGGCACAATGCCTTGCTGTTCTACCCGACACTCTATGAAGGATTCGAGTACAGCCGCAATGTGATTTACACCGGCGCCGCACCGAACCAGAACAGTCTGCCGCTCGCGGACTATATGCTCGGGCAATTCGGATCTCGTGTGTTCATGGTCGGCTCGGATTACATTTACCCTTACGAGTCGAATCGCATCATGAGCGATCTCGTGTTCGAGCGCGGCGGCGAGAAGCTCGAAGAAATCTATCTGCCTCTCGATGCCGGCTGGTCCAGCTATCTGAGCGTAGCGAAGAAGATCGCGGCGCAGGCGCCCGACTTCGTCTTTTCGACCGTGGTGGGCAGCGGGATCTCGCACATGTATCGCGCGTTTGCGGAGGCGGGTCTCGATCCTTACAAGACCCCGATTGCGAGCCTGACAACCAGTGAAACGGAAGTGGCGGCGATGGGCGCCGCGCTTGGCGAAGGGCACATCACTGCGGCGACCTACTTTCAATCGGTGAGCGATCCGGTCAATCAGCGTTGCCTCGCCAACTATCACCGGCGCTTCGGCGATGGCGTCGTCACCGACATGTGCTGGGAGGCCGCTTACTTTCAGATGCACGTGCTCGCCAACGCGATGCGCATTACCGGTGGCGACGACACCAACGCCTTGCTCAAGACGTTGCCGGGGCTCGAGCTGAATGCGCCGCAGGGGCGTATCCGGATCGACGAACACAATCACCACACCTATCTGCATCCTCGAATCGGGCGCCTGAACCGGCATGGCCAGTTCGATATCCTGAGCGATTCGCCGGGGTGGACGCGCGCGGACCCGTTTGTCATTTCGCACTCGCTGGTCGATGAGGCAGCCCCACATGGTGGCCCCGACGAGGTGCGGTCATGAAGCAGCGCTCGTCTTCCCGTACCCCTCAGGCGCTTCGCGATATCCGCTCGCTCAGCGTGCTGGCCATTCATCCTCAGGATCAGGACGGCGAAGAGCTGCTTGGACAACTGTGCCGCATCGGCTGCAAGGTTCAGATGATCTGGCCCGCGGTCGACACGTTGCCCGATGCGACCGACGTCGTGTTTCTCGCCGTCCGTCCGGAGACACTCTCGGTCAGCCTGCCGTGGATGAACGCGAAGAACGCGCCGCCGGTGATTCCCGTCGTCAGTTACGAGAATCCGATCATCATCGAGGCGGTCATGCAATTGGGCGCGTATTGCGTGGTGCCGTCGCCGGTGCGTTCGTTCGGCCTGCTGACGGCGATTGCCGTCACGCTGAACCAGCACCGCAATCGCCTGCAAATGGAGCGCTATATACAGCGCGTCGAGGACAAGCTTGCCGAGCAACGGCAGATCCAGCGCGCCAAGACCATCCTGATGGAAACCCGTAATCTCTCCGAGCAGGAGGCCTACGACCTGTTGCGCTCGCAAGCCATGGTCAAGCGCGAGCACATCGAAACGATCGCCGAAGCGATCATCAAGGCCGATGAGGTGCTGCGCTTCTGACATGCGCCAAACCCCCGCAGCGCGTGGCTGTGCGGCTTATCACCATGGCGCATATTCTTCGGAAACTTGATGCTTTGTAGAAATGGAGGCGCTTTGCTACAGTCCGCCCACTCTGCCGAGGTGGCTAGCCGGGCAGCACTGAATCTCCATACCAATACCTACGGAGCACCTTCTCATGAAATCGATTCGTTCCATTCTGCTGATTGCACTGCTGCAGGCCGTGAGCGTCACGTCTGCGTTCGCTGCGGACGAACTCGCCCAGATCAAGTCGGCCGGTGTATTCAAGGTTGGCACGGAAGGCACCTACGCGCCGTTCACGTACCACGACGAATCGGGCAAGCTGACGGGCTTCGACGTGGATATCGCGACTGCAATCGCACAGCGTCTCGGCGTTAAGCCGGAGTTTGTCGAAGGCAAGTGGGACGGTCTGATTGCCGGCCTCGACGTGAACCGCTACGACGCGGTGATCAACGAAGTCTCGGTGACGGATGCACGCAAGGCCAAATACGATTTCTCGACGCCGTACATTACCACCCGCGCGGTGCTGATCGTGCGCACGGACAATACGACGATCAAGACATTCGATGACCTGAAGGGTAAAAAATCGGCCAACACGTTAACCAGCAATTTCGGCAAGATCGCCAAGGATCATGGCGCCGATGTGGTGCCCGTGCAGGGCTTTAACGAATCGATCGATCTGCTGACCTCGGGCCGCGTGGACGCGACCGTCAACGATTCGCTGTCGTTCCTCGACTTCAAGAAGCACAAGCCGGATGCGCAGGTGAAGGTCGTTGCCACGGACAATTCGAGTGACGCGGACCAGTCGGCCGTGCTGCTGCGCAAGGGCGATCCGGCACTGGTGGCCGCCATCGACAAGGCGCTGGCCGACATCAAGGCGGATGGCACCTACGCGAAGATCTCAGCGAAGTATTTCGGCAAGGACGTCTCCCAGTAAGCGCCGGGACGGTCTGAATCATGCCAGCCTGGTTGCATCTGATGGCGCAGTCGCTGTGGCCCCTCGTCTACGCGGGGCTCGTGTTTACTGTGCCGCTCACGCTCGCTTCGTTCGCGCTCGGATTGCTGCTGGCGTTCGCCGCCGCCCTGATCCGCCTGTTTGGCCCACGCTGGGCAGTGTCGATCGTGCGTTTCTATGTCTGGCTGATTCGCGGCTCGCCGTTGCTGGTGCAACTGTTCGTGATCTTTTACGGACTGCCGAATGTCGGGATCGTGCTTGACCCGTTGACGGCGGCCATCATCGGTTTCTCGTTGAATGTCGGTGCGTACAACTCCGAAGTGATCCGCGGAGTGATCGAATCGATTCCGAAAGGGCAGTGGGAAGCCGCCTATTCGATGGGGATGACGCGCGGCGAAGCGCTGCGCCGCGCGATCCTGCCGCAGGCGGCGCGGGTTGCGCTGCCGCCGTTGTCCAATTCGTTTATCTCGCTCGTCAAGGACACTTCGCTTGCGGCCGTGCTGACCGTGCCCGAGGTGTTTCAGGCCGCGCAACGCATCGCCGCGGTTACCTATGAGCCGCTGATTCTGTACTCGGAGGCGGCACTCGTTTATCTGGTGATCAGTTCGGTGTTGTCGTCGGCGCAAGTGAAACTCGAGCAGCGGTTCGGCCGCCATGCATTGTTCCAGGCAGGTAACGGATGATCAAGCTCGAACAGATCGAGAAGTTCTTTGGCGAACACCGCGTGTTGAGCAAGGTCGATCTGACGCTTGCCTCCGGCAACGTCACCGCCTTGATCGGCCCGTCGGGCAGCGGCAAGAGCACGCTATTGCGCTGCGTGAACCTGCTGGAGATTCCCGAGGGTGGTGCACTCGAACTCGGTAACCAGCGGCTCGAATTTAGCCGCGAACAAAAGCCCGCGCGCGACGCCGTGCTGGCGATCCGGCGCCGCACGGGCATGGTGTTTCAGAACTTCCAGTTGTTCCCGCATTTGACGGTCATCCAGAACGTGATGGAAGGACTGCTGACGGTGCAGAAGTGGGACAGGGCACGGGCGCGCGAGCGGGCGCATGAACTATTGACGAAGGTCGGCATTGCGCATAAGGCGGATGCGTGGCCCGCCACGCTGTCGGGCGGGCAGCAGCAGCGTGTCGCGATTGCGCGGGCGCTGGCGCCGTCGCCGGAGGTGTTGTTGTGCGACGAGCCGACCTCCGCGCTCGATCCGGGCCTGGCCGCCGAAGTGGTCGAGGTGCTGAGGCAGCTCGCCAGCGAGGGCATGACGATGCTGATGGCGACGCATGATCTGCGTCTGGCGGCATCCATAGCACGGGACGTGGTGTTTCTGAATAACGGCGTCGTGGTGGAGGCGGGCGCATCGCGGCAGATCTTTACGCAGCCTCGCGAGGCGGAGACGGCGCGCTTTGTGTCGACACTGACGCAGCATTTGCCGGATGCCTGGGTGGAGTGAAGCGCGCGCGTACTGCTCCACCTGGCCGGCGTGACCTGCCCCTCCGACAACGGCACAAGGATTGGCCGAACGGCGCTGCGGACGCCTCCGTTGCAGCATCGCTGTAAACGCGATATCGAAAGCGGGAAATCTTGTTTGTGACAGGCGGCGCCGTTCGCTAGCATCCGACTCATAGCCGTATGCTGGCGATGGGCGTTTAAACGCTCGTGCCGCATGCTTCTCGTCGTGCTGCTCGAATCCGGTTGGTCTTCTGGCAACGGAAACGCCGCCGGGTCCGCGGTGCGCTCTGCAGGTCTCCACTGTCCGATATGTCCAGCCTATCCACATTGACCCCTCCTGAATCTGACGGCAACGTAACCCGCCGCCTCGCACTGGCCATTACCAGTACCTCACCCGCTGATTCCACCGAAGCAATCGCTGCCGCGCGGCTCGGTGTGCTCGACTTTCTTGCTGCCGCCTTCGCGGGCGCGGACGATGCCGGTTATCGCAAGCTGCTGGCGGTGATCGGTGCGGGCAGTCGCGGCGAGGCCGCTGTGATCGGCTACCCGGCAAGCGTCAGCACACTCGATGCAGCCTTGCTCAACGGCTATGCGGGCCACGCGCTCGACTACGACGACGTGCACAGCAGCGTGCGTGGCCATCCCAGCACGGTCCTGCTACCGGCGCTGTTTGCGCTGGCGCAGACGCAGCGCAGCAGCGCAAACGAGGTGCTGGCCGCCTACGTGGTAGGCGTCGAGACGATGGCGCGGCTCGGTCTGGCGCTCGGCAGCCGCCACTACGAGCAGGGCTTTCACAACACCGCGACGCTTGGCACGCTAGGCGCCGCGGCGGCGTCGTCGTTCCTGCTGCGGCTGGATGCCGAGGCGATCGAAAACGCATTGGGGCTTGCCGCGACGCAATCGGCTGGCCTGCGTCTGCAATTCGGCAGTGAAGCGAAACCCCTGCACGCGGGACAGGCCGCCCGCGCCGGGCTGCTGGCAGCGCAACTCGCCGCCGCCGGTTTGCACGGCTCTCCCGGTGCTCTGGATGGCCCAACCGGCTTCTTCTCCGTGTTCGGAGCCGGCGCAGCGCAGCCTGAAAGGGTGCTGGAAGGCTGGGGTACGCCCTGGCAGATTGTCGCGCCGGGGCTCTACTTCAAGCCGTGGCCGTGCTGCACGGCCACGCACTATGCCGTGCATGCGGCCTTGACGCTGCGCGCCGCGCATCGACTGACACCGCGGGATATCGAGCGCGTGGTCGTGACCTTCCCCCCCGGCGGCGATACGCCACTATCAGGCGAGCTACCGTCGACCGGTCTCGAAGCGCGCTTCAGCGTCGAATACGCGGTGGCCGCTGTATTGACGGATGGCGGGGCGGGTGTCGCCACCTTCGCTGACGTGCCGGTACGCGCTGAATTGACGGCGCTGGCAGCACGCGTGTCGCGTACCCACGACGAGACTGCGCCACGCGCTTCGACCGATCCGTCGACGCGTTTCTCCACCGTCGCGATCACATTGAAGAACGGCACCGTGCTCAGCCATAAAACCGACCGGCTCTATAGCGCCGGAGACCTCCCCGCCAAATTCGCGGATGCGGTCGACCAGCACGCCGGATTCGCCACGCTGCCAGCCGTGGTAGACACGATGCAGAGCGCGGACGAACTCGCCTTCATTTTCGAAACGTTTGCAAAGATCAAAGCATGAGTACCCTTCACACCACAGCCGCAAAGCGCCAGATGCGCCTTGGACTCTTCATTCAGGGCGCAGGTCACCACGTCGCGGGCTGGCGTCATCCCGACGCGCAGGCCGGCAGCGAAAACCTCGCGTTGATGCAGCGGATCACTCAGACCGCCGAACGCGCGAAGTTCGATATGGTGTTTCTCGCTGACGGCCTGACGAGCGGGCCGGATGCGCATCCGTCGATGGCGATGCGCATCGAGCCGCTGTGTCTGCTGTCGGCGCTTGCGATGGGCACGCGGCACATCGGCCTCGCCGCCACCGCGTCGACGACGTATAGCGAGCCATATCACGTGGCGCGTGCCTTTGCCTCGCTCGATCATCTGAGCCAGGGCCGTGCCGCATGGAATGTCGTGACCACCTCGTACGACCGGACCGCCGCAAACTTCACGCGCGGCAATCATCCGGATCACGCGTTGCGGTACGAGATGGCCGGTGAATTCGTCGACGTGGTCAAGGGTCTGTGGGATAGCTGGGACGACGATGCGCTCGTGCGCGACAAGGCAAGCGGCGTCTACTTCGATCCCACCAAGGTGCATACGCTCGCTCACGAGGGCCGCTTCTTCTCGGTGAAAGGCCCGTTGAACGCATCGCGTCCTCCGCAAGGTCACCCCGTAGTGATTCAGGCGGGCTCCTCGGGTCCAGGGCAGGATCTGGCCGCGCGCACCGCGGAGGTAGTGTTCACCGCGCAGCAGACCCTCGACGAGGCACGCATCTTCTATCGCGACCTCAAGGGCAGGCTAGCGAAGTTCGGCCGCGAAGGTGAGCAACTGCATGTGATGCCAGGCGTGTTCCCGGTGATCGGCAGAACCGAGCAGGAAGCGAAGGACAAGTATGCCCAGTTGCAGCAGTGGACCGATACGTCGGGTGCCTTGACGCTGCTGTCCGATCGTCTCGGTCACGATGTCTCGAAGTTTCCGCTCGACGGTCCATTGCCGGAGCTGCCGGAATCGGAGCAACTGAAAAGCCGTGCGAAGTTGCTAACCGACCTCGCACGCCGCGAAAACCTGACGCTACGTGAGTTGTATCACCTGGTGGCGGGCGCGCGCGGACATCGCATCGTATGGGGCACGCCGACCCAGGTCGCGGATGCGCTGGAAGAATGGTTCGTCGGCGAAGGTGCGGATGGTTTCAACATCATGCCGCCGTATTTCCCGGGTGGCCTCGATGACTTTGTCGAACTGGTGGTGCCGGAGTTGCAGCGGCGTGGCCTGTTCCGCACGGAGTATTCAGGCACGACGCTGCGGGACCATCTGGGACTGACGCGGCCTGCGAGTCGTTACGCGGCGCGCTGATCGTTAGTTCGGGTAACGAAGAATGTGGCCACATGCGTGTGCGCATGAGATGCCAGATACGCCGCGTCCCCTGCGCGGCCGTCATCACATCAGATAGCGAACTTACGCAGATCGAGCGGGATCGTCCCACGCGCCGCGTCGTAGCGCGCTGCGTTGCGCTGGTCGTTTGCGGCCGTCAGCGAACGCGTCAGGAACGCCCGGGTGCGCGGACTTGCCGGCTCACGGAACAGGCGCTGCGCGGGACCATGTTCGACGATTACGCCGGCCTCCGTGAAGTACACCGCATCGCTGACTTCCTCCGCAAAGCGCATTTCATGCGTCACCAGCACGCAGGTCATGCCGTCCCTCACCAGATCGCGGATCACGGTCAGCACTTCGCCTACCGTCTCGGGATCGAGCGCCGACGTGACTTCGTCGAACAGGATCAGATCCGGTTGCATGGCGAGTGCCCTCGCGATGGCCACCCGCTGTTGCTGGCCGCCCGACAGTTCGCCCGGATAGGCGTGGGCCTTGTCGGCTAGCCGCACCTTCTCGAGCAGATCGTAGGCCGCGCGCGTAGCGTCCGCCTTGTCGCGGCGCAGGATACGCACGGGTGCCGTCACCAGATTGTCCAGCACGCTCAGATGCGGAAACAGGTTGTACTGCTGAAACACAAAACCCACGCGCTTGCGCAGTTCAATTTCGTCGCGCTCCGAATTGAGTTGATCGACGCGCGTACCGTCTACCTCGATGCTGCCGCTTTGCGGTTTGAGCAGGCCGGTAATACAGCGCAGGATAGTGGACTTGCCGGAGCCCGACGGGCCGATGATCGAAACGGCCTGGCCACGGAATACGTCAAGATCGATACCGTTGAGCACCGGATTTACGCCGAACGCGAGGTGTACGTTGCGCAGGCTGACGAGTGGGCGCGCAGCAGCGCTCGTTGTGGAGGAGGGATCAACGGAATGCATAGCGTTTTTCGAGGCGTCGCGTGAAGCGCGCAATCGGGTAGCAGTAGACAAAGAAGAGCCCCAGTACGGTGAAGTAGACCAGCACCGTGAAGTCGGCGCGCGCAACCGTATTGCTCGCGACCTGAGCGGTATCGAGCAGATCGTGCACGCCGACCAGCGAGGCGAGCGCAGTGCCCATCGTGATGCTCGCGTACAGGTTCATCCACGGCGGCAGCATGCGTTTGACGCACTGCGGCAGAATGATCCAGCGGAACACCTGGGCACGGCGGAAGGCGAGCGAACGCGCGGCGTCCCACTGAGCGTGCGGAATCGACTGGATCGCGCCGCGGAAAATCTCGGCCACGTTGGCGCTCGCCGGCAACGCGAGGCCGAGCGTCACCTTGAACCAGTCGGGAAATGGCAGGGTGTGATGGCCGAGCGCAATCTCGAACGGAAACACATAGGTCGAGAAGTAGATCAGCACAAGCAGCGGCCCGTTGCGAAACACCTGCACGTAGATGCGGGCCGGCACGCGCACGATACGCAGCGGCGACAGCAGCAGTGGCCCGAGCGCGAGTCCCGTCAGGGTGCCGAGCGCGATAGCCAGCAGACTGATTTCGACGTTGACCCACAAGGACTTGATGAGTGCAGGGGCCCACGTGACTAGCGCAGCCAGCGTCACGTTGTGGGTGTGGCCGGCAAGCTCGCGTTCGAGCAGCGCGAGGAGCACGCCCACCACGATAACGGCGACCACCGCGCGCGGCCGGCGCCCGCGTTCACCTCCGGCATCGAGAGCGAACGGCTCAGTGGCCATAGCCGGGCATCCTCAGACGGGTTTCGAGCCAGCGTCCCGCACGGTTGACCACGTACGTCAGCGCGCCGAAGAACAGCAGGATCAGAATCATCAGTTCAAGCACGTTGTCGCGCTGCGTCCAGATCATGATAGACGCATATGTCACGTCGCCGACTGCGATGGCCGAGGCGATGGTGGTCATCTTCACCAGATCGACCATGTTGTTGACGAGTGCCGGCAATGCGAAGCGCACGGCGAGCGGCAACTGCACGTTCCATAGCCGTTGCCTGCGACTGTAGCCGAGCGATTGCGCGGCTTCGAGCGTTGCGCGCGGCACCGCTTCGATGCCGGCGCGTAGCGCTTCCGCGTGGAATGCACCTTTATGCAGTGCGATCACAATGACGCTCCAGATGAACGGCGTCAACGGATTGCCACCTAGTTCACGCAGCGCCTGACTCAGCAACATGTTTAGCACGAGGAACGCGCAAAAGAGTTGCACTAGCGTCGGCGTGTTGCGGGTGACCTCGACGAAGATGCGCGCGGGTCGGGCCAGCGCCGCGCGTGGCGAGATCAGCATGGCAGCCAGCAGCACGCCTGCTATCAGGCTGAAAAAGGCGGTCACCACGGAAAGTTCGAGCGTTACCAGCATGCCGTGGAGGAACGACGCGCGTTCGTCGGCGGCGAGCAGGAAACTGTAGTCGAGCCCAAACTTGTTGAGTGCGGCGACCGCCTGTTCGGGCAGCCCTTGGCTCATGCCGGTTGTGCCTTGAATTTCGCGTGCAGGTCGAGTACTGCTTGCGACGGCTGCATGCCGTTTTTACGTTCGGTATCGATCAGCCATCCCGAACGATGCCAGTCCTCGACCACTTTCTCGAAGGCGTTCTGCGTATCGGTTTCACCCTTGCGGACCCAGATTACCGAGGGCGAGGGGATCAGATCGCTCGACACGGGGATCGTGTAGTCCTTCCAGTCCGGATTGCGTGCGACCAGCAGGCGCAGGGTCGGCGCGACATGCACTGCGGCTACGCAGTTGTTGCCGCGCAATGCGAGCAGCGATTCGGGCTGGCCGCGGAACGCCTTCACCTGTGCGCCGTACTGCTCGGCGAGCGGTTTCGTGTAGTTGCTGCCTTGCGAAACGCACACGGCCTTGCCGCGCAGGTCATTCCATGACTTGATGCCGCTGTCTTTGCGAGTGATCAGCGCGCCGCCGATTTCCTCGAACGGTGTGGGCGGATACGCGAGAATCTGCGCGCGCTCCTCAGTCACTTCCATGTTGGCGATCAGCGCGTCGACCTTTCCCTGCTGCAGGAACTGCACACGATTGGATGGTTGGACAGGGATCATTTCGATGTCCACGCCAAGGTGTTTTGCGAGGTTCTCAGCGAGGTCGACGTTAAAGCCGAGCGGCTTTTGCGTGGCTGGGTCGAGCGAGCCGAACGGCGGTCCGGACAGGATCACGCCGACCACGATTTTGTGGCGTTCGTGAATGCGGTCTAGCGTGCTGTCGGCGTGAGCGGCGCTCGCGCCGAGGGCGACGGCAAGCAGAAGGGTGGTGCGGATTACGGTGCCCCGTGCGAAGGTGCGAAGCCAGAGCCGATAGGAAGGTTGTTTCATTGCGTGGCAAGTCAGACGGTTAGACATAGGAGTTGGTCTTGTGAATGGCGGCGTGCCCCGCCGCTTCCTGTTTCAAATCGCTTTGGATTGCTTTAGACCGCTTCGAAGGCGTCGAACCGTTCGAGCAACTGCGCACGCAGATCCGTGAGCACAGGATCGCGCCGGTCGCGCGGCCGCGGTCGTGTGACGCGATACTCGCGGTCGATGCGCCCAGGCGCCGCCGCCATCAGCAGCACGCGGTCGCTTAGATACAGGGCTTCGTCCAGATCGTGCGTGACGAGCAGGGCGGCTGTGCCGTGCGCTCGCACTACGGACAACAGCAAGGCCTGCAGGCGCATGCGCGTCATCGCGTCGACCGCGCTAAACGGTTCGTCGAGCAACAGCAGATCGGGCTGCGAAAACAATCCGCGAGCGATTGCGACGCGCTGCGCCATGCCACCCGAGAGCGCTTTCGGCAACGTGCCCCCTTGACCTGCCAGTCCCACTTCGACGAGCAACTGTCCCACCCGCGGCTCGCGTCCGCCGCCAGAACCTGCCTCGAAGCCGACGTTATCGGCCACCGTCAGCCACGGCAGTAAACGCGGCTCCTGGAAGATCACGCCAATCTGCGACGAAGGTCCGCTCAATGGCACACCGTTCAAACGCACTTCGCCGTGATACTGACGGTCCAGTCCGGCGACGATACGCAGCAACGTACTTTTGCCGCAGCCGCTGGGACCGACCAGGCTCACAATCTCGCCATGTCCGATGCGCAACGACAGATGATCGAGCACCGTCCGCGAGGTGTAGTGCTTGGCTTCGACATGCACGTCCAGCAGGGGCGATTGACTGGATTTACTCATCGTTTCCCTCGCGCGTGTGCCTGATCGCTGTACGCGTCGAAAGCATCGCGCCAGCCAAGCACGCTGTTTTCCAGCCAGCGCATGGCGCCGTCGCTCAGCTTGCCGAGTATGGCGAGCAGGATGATTGCGCCGAATACCAGATCGGGGCGACCGGTTTCACGGCCGTCGCTCAACATGTAGCCGAGGCCGCGGGTGGCCGCGATCAGTTCGGCGGCGACCATGAACATCCATGCGAGGCTCAAGCCTGTGCGCAAGCCCGTAAAAATTTGCGGCAGCGCGGCGGGCAGGAGGATCCGTCTGAACAGTGAGGCGGGTGTGAGCCGGTAGATCGCGCCGAGTTCGACGAGCTTGCGATCGACGCCGCGAATGCCCGCCACCACGCTCAGATGCACGGGAAAGAACGCGCCAATTGCAATCAAGGTGATCTTGGGAGCCTCGTCGATGCCCATCCACAGCAGCAACACGGGCACCCATGCCAGCGATGGAATCGAGCGCAGTGCCTGAAAGCATGGCTCGAGCAGGGCTTCGAGGCGGCGGCTGAGGCCCATCGCGGCACCGAGGACTAAAGCGAGCGTGGCGCCGATACCGAAGCCCGCCAGCACGCGCAGCGTACTGGCCGCAATATGACGCGTGAGGCGCGTAGCACCCATTTGCCACAACGTCTGCGCAATCGTGCTCGGCGCGGGCAGGAGATGATCCGGCACGACGTTCGTGCGCACCAGTATTTCGATCAGCACGAGCAACGCAACGGGTAGTGCGAGACCTGCGATATGCCAGTGGCGCAGGCTGCCATGGGACGGCGGCACGCGTGACTTTGCGTTGTCGTTGCCGGCGTCCGCGCTATTCCCATCGGCCAACGGTAGCGCAGGCTCCGTGAGCCTCTGCGCCGCAGCGACGTCGAACGGTACCGATTCGTTGGAAGCAGACGCCATCGTCAAACTCACTGAGCCCGTGCCGCTGTCACCACCGGCTGCGCGACCTGCGAATCGACCAGTGCATCGATCACCTGCGGCAGATCGGTACCGGGCTTTACCAGGTCCTCCTGAACGAGAATCGGCGCTGCAGCCTTGAGCGCTTCAATCTGCTGTGCGCCCGGAACAGGGTGGCTGAAATCGTTGCGCTGCAACTGCAGCTTTGCGACCGGCAGCGAGACCTTTGATTCGTCTGCGACGATTTGCGCGGCGTCGTCCGGATGCGCGATGATCCACACGCGTGCCTTTTCGTAGACCTTCAGCACGCGCGCAACCGTCTCGGGATATTGCTGAAGAAACGCTTCGCGCGCGTCCAGGAAGCCGTATGTGTTGAAGTCGACGTTGCGATACAGCAGGCGGTCACCGTCGTCGATCTGTGCGGCGGCCATATGCGGATCGAGACCCGCCCATGCATCCACCTGGCCGTTCGCGAGCGCGGTGCGCCCATCCGGATGCTGCAGGTTCACGAGCTCGACGTCGTCGCGCGTCAGCCCCACCGTATGGAGCGCACGCAGCGTGAACAGGAACGGATCGGTGCCCTTGGTGGCGGCGATCTTCTTGCCCTTCAGGTCGGCGAGCGTCTTGATCGGCGAGTCCTTGCGCACCACCAGGGCGGTCCATTCGGGTCGCGAGAAGATATAAACGGCCCGGATCGGATTGCCGTTCGCCTTGCCAAGCACGGCCGCAAGGCCTGCTGTCGAGCCAATGTCGATTGCACCGCTGTTCAGGTATTCAAGCGCGCGGTTGCTGCCGAGACTCAACACCCATTTGATCTGCGCATGGTCGGGTTTGAACTCGTCTTCAAGCCAGCCATATCGTTTGATGACGAGACTTTCCGGCGAGTAGTACGCATAGTCGACGCGGATCTCCGGCGGGGTCGCGGCATAGGCCGTCGCCATCGTCGCGAGGCCTGATGTCAGCACAGCCAGCAGCATGGCCAGCCGGGCCGACGAACGATCGAAGAACCGCTTCATTTAGGTCTCCCAGTTTCCAGAGATCGGTGTGAACAGACCGATCAATGTAATGAAAGACGCTGCTTTTACGAACTAACGAAAGATCACAAGGAAACCAGCGGCAGCGATATCGCATGCGTGGCGGAGTGGGGGCGGCGTTTGCCGGCGTTAAAGCGGCGGAACTGGCGTTAAGTCGACGGCGTGACCTCCGGTGGCGCAGGTAAGAGGAATTGGCTGGCTTCGCGGGACTGGCTGGATTCGTGAGCACGGAACTGACTGGATCGCCGGAAATGCGTGCAATTCGAACGATGGTTGCTTTACTGGTTCTAGGGGCGCTTGCGGTGCGACATCTAGTCCCCCAGCATTGAACGAGCGCCGTAACACCTGCCTCGTCGTGCTTCACGATTTGCCAGATCTCGCTTCAGCGAGTCTCTCAGATTTCCAGCGCGGCGATTCCGGCACGCGCGATCTCGGCGTCTTCCTCCGACTTCACACCCGATACGCTGACCGAACCGACGACCTCGCCCGCAACAACGATTGGCACGCCGCCTTCGAGGAAACCCATCATCGGCGCACTCAGGAAGGCGACGCGCCCCTGCTTGACAAGATCCTCATAGAACTTGCTTTCGCGGCGGCCCAATGCAGCCGTGCGGCCCTTCGCGAGCGCCATCTCGATCGAACTGAGCGTGGCGCCGTCGAGCCGGTTGAGGTGCAGCAGATGGCCGCCGTCGTCGAAGATGACGATCGTCACTGGCCAATTGCGGGCCAGTGCGTGCCGCTCGGCGGCAGCGGCAATATTTTTAACGTCGTCGTTGGTCAGTACGGTCTTGGTTCTCATCGTTATCGAGGTGTCGTCAGGGAATGGATGTGCAGTTGAATGCGCGGTTTTATACGGGACTTGTTGCTTCTTCGGCGGCGAGCGCGGCCTTTACCGCGGCGCGTGCGCCAATGCGGTCCATGAAGCGTGCAAGTGACGGCCAGCGCTTGATGTCGATCGAGAAGTGCGGCAGCCACGTCAGTACCGTGTACAGATACGCGTCCGCCACGCCGAACTCCCCAAGCAGGCAGTCCTTGTGCGAGAGCGTGGCGTCGAGGTTATCCAGGCGCTTGTAAAACTTCTCCTTGATAATGTCTTTCACGTTCTCGGGAATATCGCTGCTGAACAGTGGGCTGCATCCGGCGTGGATTTCCGAAGTGACGAAATTCAGCACTTCCTGGAGCCGTACGCGTTCCCAGGTGCCGTTCGCCGGAGCGAGCTTCGCTTCGGGCTTCAGGTCGGCCAGGTATTGGAGGATTGCTGGGCCTTCGGTCAGCACCTCGCCGTTGTCGAGCACGAGCGCGGCGACATAACCCTTCGGGTTTACTTCGAGGAAGCTGCGACCCTCGGAGGTCTGCTTGGTCTTGTTGTTAACGCGGATCAGCTCGAACGGCAGGCCTAGTTCGCGAAGGACGATGTGCGGTGAGAGCGAGCATGCATTGGGAGCGAAGTAGAGTTTCATCAGTTTGGATCCTTCTGTGACGTTGAGACGCGCCGGGTGCAGCGGCGTTAGCTGCGCATCGTGCCCATGCGGCACGATACGCCCATCAATCCTTTCTCATATGCTGCATTAAAATGAGGTCCGCTAATTTCTGCCATTCTTGCTGCATTACGCGCCCTCGGTTTAGTCAACGCGCCGATGTCGATATTATTGAGATTATTCATTGGTATATCCGTCGATTGAATATGCTGCTTACGGGTGGAATTTACGGCAGAGATACGGCGCGAAGCATCGCAAGAAGCCAGCTTCTCGGCAAATGACATCTTGCGTGCTACCATATGAGAAATTGTCATGGGCCTGGTTTCAGTGCGCCGGTTCGATGATTTAATCATCCGGGTGACATGTTTTCTGTCGGAAAACTTTGATATGCCCACAGCCGGTTAATACCGTTCGAATCTCTGCTGCTAAAACTCTGTTTCTTTACCGCTACCCAGTACACGGTGCGATCCAATGGCGGGAAAACTTCCATCACTGAACGGTTTGAAAGTATTTGAATGTGCGGCGCGTCATATGAGTTTCACGAAAGCGGCCTCCGAACTGAACGTCACACAGACGGCGATCAGCCATCAGGTCCGGCGTCTCGAGGATGAGCTGGGAATCCGCCTGTTTCACCGCTTCAAAGAGCGGCTCGAACTGACTGCCTCGGGGCAGGCCTATCTGCAAGGTGTGAGCCTTGCGTTCGATCAACTGCGTTTTTCCACCGAGCAATTGCTCGAGGGCTGTAATAACAACACGCTCACCATTTCCACACTTGCCACGTTTGCGTCAAAATGGTTGCTGCCGCGTCTGGGCTCGTTTCGTCTCGAGCATCCCGAGATCGACATTCGCGTAAGCGCCTCTACCGACCTCGTCGATTTCGTGGTCGGCGGCGCCGACACGGCAATTCGTTACGGCAGCGGTGAATGGAAAGGGCTGCGCGCCGACTGGCTGATGGCCGATGAGATTTTCCCCGTATGCAGTCCGAAGTTGCTGACGGGCAAACATCCGCTCACAAGCATCGACAATCTCGCCCATCACACGCTGCTGCAGGTGAGCGGAGTGACCAGCAACGACTGGAGCATCTGGCTCGAGGCGGCCGGGCTGCCTGCCAACCTGGCGGGTGGCCCGCGCCTCACTTTCGATCTCGCGCTGATGGCCATGCAGACCGCTGCCGACGGCCAGGGCGTATGCATCGGCCGGCGCGCCTATGTCGAGGACGACCTGCGCGCCGGCCGACTGGTCGCGCCGTTCGGCAAGTCGGTCACGACCGATCGCGCCTTCTATCTCGTCTCGCCGCGCGATCTCGCTAACTGCGCGAAGGTCGTCGCGTTGCGCTCCTGGCTTACCGACGTGATCGGACATGCAGAAAGTCGGGCCGACAATCATGTTGCCGATTTTGTCGACGAAGTTGAACCTGGCGATGCTGAGGTCGCGAAAGTGCGTGCATGACATCAGCGGAAACGCGATTCGATTTTCGGCGAACTATCCGTATTGATCGGCGTCAGGACGACGATTTTCGTGGCGTTCCCGATGCAACCCCTTCCATTCGCCGGACCCATGCGTTTTGCCACCACGCACCGCCCGGCCTCCTGCGCGTCATCAATTCGGCTTGACGAACCTCAACGTCATGCGATCCGATTCCCCAATCGCGGCAAAGCGCGCCTTATCGACACTGCCGCCCTCGTAGGTCGGCGGCAGGGACCAGACGCCGTGCGGATAGTCCTTGGTGTCGCGCGGATTGCTGTTGATCTCGCTGCTGCCGGCCAGCTTGAACCCGGCGGCCTGCGCATGTTCGATCACGTAGGCTTCGGTGACATAGCCGCTGTCGATCATCTGTTGCAGCGACGTGCCCGGCGCCGCGCGATGCTCTTCGACGCCGAGGATGCCACCCGGCTTCAGCGCGCGGTAGAACGCTTGCAGGTTGGCGTCGATCTGGCCGTCCTTGATCCAGTTGTGGATATTGCGGAACGTGAGAACGCGGTCGACGTTGCCGTTCGCCTCGAAGCCATTGAACTGTCCCGCCTGCAGCGTGCCGACGACGACCTTGCCGTAGAGGGCCGGTGTCGCCGCCAGCTTGCGGGCAAATGCGGCGTCACCTGCCTTCTCTTCCGCTGCGGCGGCCGGCGACGGGCTTTCGTATTCAGCCTCGTAGAGCGTGCCGTGATCGTGCAGGTAGGGCGCGAGAATGTCCGTGTACCAGCCGCCACCCGGCGCAATTTCGAGGACCGTTTGCGTCGGCGCGATCTCGAAGAACTGCAGCGTGCCTTGCGGATGGCGATAGACGTCGCGCGCCTTCGCGGCGTCGCTGCGCTGCGGGCCGGCGACGGCCGAGGCTAGCGAGCTATCGTTCGATGGGGCGCACGCGCAGGCCGCAACGAGCAGCGCGGCGGTCAGTCCGGCGAGTGTGTTGCGCAGCGTGCGAAGCATCGGATGGGAGTGGTGAGTCATGGCGCCTGTGATGGGTTCGGGTGGGCCGCAATGCAAACGGCAACAGGCGTAAAGATAAGCGTTTGTGGCGCGCTTTGCACGCGGGCGCGGTTTCAGCAGGTTCCGTGGATTCGGCGTATCGTAACTCGCCAGTTAGCCGATCAACCGGAGAGTCCTGCATGTCTAGCCAGCCACGCCCGCCACGCCAGTTGCGCCTCGGCGCCTTCATGCGCCCTGTGACGATCCATACCGGCGCATGGCGCTATCCGGGCGCCTACCCCGACGCCAACTTCAACTTCTCGCACATGAAGCGCTTCGCACAGACACTCGAGCGTGGACGTTTCGACGCGTTTTTCATGGCCGATCATCTGGCCGTGCTCAACATGCCGGTGGAGGCGCTCAAACGCAGTCACACGGTCACCTCGTTCGAACCGATGACCTTGTTGCCCGCGCTCGCCGCCGTTACCGAGCGTCTCGGCCTGATCGCCACGGGGTCTACGACGTTCGACGCGCCTTATCACGTCGCGCGCCGCTTTGCCTCGCTCGATCACATCAGCGGCGGCCGCGCGGGCTGGAATCTCGTCACCACCTCGAACCCGGACGCCGCGCTCAACTTTGGTCTGGAAGAACATGTTGAGCATGACGAACGATATCGCCGCGCGCGCGAGTTCTTCGATGTCGTCACCGGACTATGGGACAGCTGGGCCGACGATGCGCTGATTCGCGACGTCGAGTCCGGCATCTTCTTCGATCCGGACAAGCTGCATGTGCTGGACCACAAGGGCGAATACTATTCGGTGCGCGGGCCGCTCAACATTGCACGTCCGGTGCAGGGCTGGCCTGTGATCGTCCAGGCCGGTTCGTCCGAAGCGGGACGGCAGATCGCCGCCGAAACGGCAGAGGCGGTTTTCACTGCTCAGACGACGCTTGCGGACGGTCAACGCTTTTACGCAGATGTCAAAGGCCGCATGGAGAAACTCGGGCGCTCGCGTGACCATATGAAGATTCTGCCGGCCGCGTTCGTGGTGGTAGGCGACACGCTCGATGAGGCGCTGGAAAAGCGCGCACGTCTGGACACATTCGTGCATTACGACAGCGGGATCGCGTCGCTTTCCATCGCACTCGGACACGATGTGTCGGGCTTCGATCCAGATGGTCCGCTGCCGGAAATTCCCGAGAGCAATGCGAGTCGCACGAGCCGATTGCGCGTCGTTGAATGGGCCGAGCGCGACAAGCTCACCATCCGTCAACTGGCGCAGCGCATCGGCGGTTATTCAGGACTGGAAATGGTCGGCACGCCCGCGATGATCGCCGATCAGATGGAGGCGTGGCTGGTCGGCGAAGGCTCGGATGGTTTCAACGTGATGTTCCCGTACCTGCCTGGCGGCCTCGACGATTTCGTCGACAAGGTGATTCCCGAGTTGCAGCGCAGAGGCATCTTCCGGCGTGAATACGAAGGCGCAACGTTACGCGGAAATCTTGGACTGCCGCGGCCGGAGAACCGGTTTTTCCGCACGTGACTGTGGGTTACCGATGGCACCCCTGAAACGGAGGTGAAACGTAAATCGCATACGGCTTTTCAGACGAAGTGAAGGGGCGAAACACGAAGGCTGAAACCAGCCGCGTGCGGCCTGCGTATAAAGGATGCGTACATGGCAGTCCTGCCATGCAAGAGCATCGCGACTCGTCTATGCTGGTACAAGGTCCGGTCGAATTACTGCAGCTAATTTGGCAGATGAGTTTGCAGATATGTTTGCGCGCAATCTTGCGGGCAATGCGGCGTACGCGACCCACTTCACTTTGTCGGAGGCAACATGGAACTAACATCGAAGAAGTTTTGGCAGGCCGTATTGTGTGCGGCAGCGTTGGGCGTCGCGGCTCAAGCAGGCGCGCAGGGGCTTTCTCCGCAGGACGATGTGAATGCCCCTCAGAACGGCAAGCAGTTGATGCCGAACGCGGCGCTGGGCAGCGAATATCCGTCGCACGGCAATCAGCAGGCCGGTGAAATGAACCTCAACCCAGTGGATCCGCGCGCGCAACTGGCCAATGGACTGCCGAACAATGTGGAGGCGGGTGGGTACGGCGCGCCGCTCGCCGGCGTGCGCACCGCTGTGGCCCCGTCGAACTGAGCGTATGTGCGCATGATCCGCAGGTGCGGATCATGCGTCCGGCTTTCAGGCGCGCAGCGCGGCCCGTACGCTACAATGCCGACAGCCTGAAAACCGGAATATCAATGAAGATCCGCACTCTATCTATCGCATGCGTAACGATCGCCGCCGTGGTGCTCGCGGGGTGCACGGCAGTCTACAAGAACACCGACGCGTGTGAGCAGGCGATGCGCAGCAAGCTGGCTGACGTGTCGCCTGAGCAGATGCCCGAGGCGTCGATCGACAAGCTGTCCGTCGATCACACGGGTACCGGCATCCACGGTTCGCGGGTGGTGGTCGAGGCGTCGCTGTCGCATATGCAGACGGCTTCGGAAGTCGCGGCGGCGTCGGCGCCCAAGGGGGCCTCGGGGGCTGCGGCGGCTTCGGCTGTTTCAGTGGCCTCCGCTAGTCCGCGGGCGTCGCATGGGCAGGTGGCTTCGGCGGCGGCCGCTGCTGCGGTGGACTCGTCGGTTGCGGCGTCGGACGGGGTGAGCACGACGGCCAAGCCAGCCACGGTCGTCGCAACTGCGTCGGGCGCCTCTGCGGCGGCGGCAAATGCCAAACCGGTCAAGCCCAAGAAGGTGGTCAAGTCTGCCGCTGTCGAATGCAGGTTCGACGGCCTGAATCTGGCGTCGTTCCGTTGGCTGGCGCCCCCGGAACTCGTGAAGACCAACGACACCGCCGCGAGCGATATCCAGGAATAACCGCGTTGCCGTGAGCTGAGCCGCCAAGCCCCGTCTGACCTTGTGGCGGGGCGTGCAGCCCGGCGGCCCGTGACGCGGGCGCGCGTTCTCCAAACCTCAAGCGTGAGCGACGGTGTTAGCACCGGCAGCACCAGCCACCGCCGCTCGCGCATTACGCCTGCGCTCCTCGCGCACGAGACGCAGCACGCGCTCGCCGAATACCTCCGGACATCCCTCGAAGAACCGCTCCACCGCCTTGGTCTCGATCAACTGGCGGCGCAAGGCCTCGCGTTCGTCGTGCCGGGTCACCATTCGCACCGCCGCTTCGACATAATCCTCGACTGTCTGCGCCGTGGTCCATGCCGGCATGCCAGCGCGTGCGAACAGCGCGCCGTCGATACGCTCGAACACCTCCGGACCGGTCTTGCACACCCCCGGCAGGCCAAGCGTGAACGCGTCGACGATCCCGTTGGTGTTGCCGAACGGGAAGGGGCTCAGGAACAGATCCGAATCGTCGACGCGCGCCAGGTAGTCGGCGTATTGGTGAAAGCCATGCGTCACGGCGCCCGGCACGGCCGCACCGATGACGCGGCGCATGTGCTGGAGCGGCAAGCCGTAGCTATTGCCGGTCATGAAGTGGAATTGCACCGGAAGCCCCGCGCGCTCCTGAATCTGCCTGCAGGCATCGAGAAAGGCCGGATTGAGCTTCATCGGACTCGCGGTGACGACGATCTGGACAGTCTCGCGCCGCTGCGGCACGCGTGGAGCGATCTCGGGCAGCGCGAGCGATGCCCGGTACGGCTGGCTGTCCTTGGGCAGTCTTAGCAGGCGTTCGCTGAAACAGGCCGCATCGCCGACGTAGTCTTCTTCGACGCTGATGTAATCGATCTTGTCCGAGTGGGTGGTGGCCGGATGGCCCAGGGCTGCAATCTGCAGCGGCGCGATCCGCAGGTTCGACATGAACACCGTCAGGACGAACATGCCGACGCTCGGCATATAGAGTACGTCCGGTTGCTCGGCCACGGCGAAATCGCGGATCGTTTTCAGGCATTCGCCGATGTAGTCCGGCTGCTCGAGTTCGATAAAGCGGTCGAAGACGGCGCGGCCCGCGTCGTCGATCGCGTAGCCGAAACCGAAGCCGACCACTTCGAAATGTTCGCGCGCGGCTTCGATGGTCCGCGAATGCGTGCGGTAGATTGAATGCGCGCCGCCGAACCACTCGACCACCACTAGCATCAACGGTTTCTTGCCGCGCCGCGCGCCGCCAGTGGGGCGCGGCTGTACAGGCGGAGGCAGATCGGTCAGGCCAAGCTGGTCGAGCTTGCGGCGCACCAGCACGTTGATGTCGCGCTTCACCGCGTGACGCCGCGGCGTGTCGGCGTAGCTGCAGAACATATACGCGTTGTGCAGTACGGCCGAGGGCAGGTCGTCGAGATCGTCGATCTGCCGCAGCCTGCCGGGCAGCCATTCCAGCAGCGCCTCGCGCTTGCCGTGTGCATTGGCCGAGCCGTGAAAGAGCGGCGCCATCAGGACCAGTGCGAGGCAGGCGGCCATGGTTTTGTCGTGCGCCCACAGGGCGGCAAAGTCGAGCTCAAGGTCCGACTCGCTCGAATAGAGCACGCACAGCTTTTCGACGAAACGGTCGCCGGGCATGAATTGCCGGTCGGTAGGACCGCGCGGATTCAGGTGGCGTACCACGTGATCCGCGTTGCCGAACGCCGTGGATGAAAACAGCACGCTGATCCACTCGTGCAGCGTCAGCATCAGCTGCAAGCATACTGCGTGAGGGCGATACTCCGGGCTGGCGAACAGCGTGGATGCTGCACTCGTCAGACGCGTACAAAAGCGCTCATGCTGCTCGGCCGTTGATAATCCCTCCATGCCCGAAGCACGAAAGCTCTCGTCCAGCTGGCCACGCTTCATTTGCAGGAGCGCCAGCGCCGCGACGAACTTGACCGAAGCCTGGTCGTGCGCCTGGCTATATACGAGTTGCTCGAATTCGTCGAGCAAAAATGAGTCTTCCATTGCTTCAATCTTCTATACAGACAACGGGATCTTCGTCGCGCGAGCAGCCATGAAGATCTGCAAGCGAAAGCGTGAACGCCATGGTTTCGATTCTTTAAAGATAGGCATGACTAACAATGTAGACATGTTGTCCGCCAAGAATCGGATTATCGCAGTTGGCCTGTATCAAATAAGCCCGGCCTGGGACTTTGGGAATTTTCTTTGCACGCAGGCCGGGACCCCGTCGTCATGTCTCAGAAGGCGTAGTAAGGACCGCTGCCCGCCGAGGTAAGGCGCGACTCGATGGCCGTGTAAATGCGCCGTCCGTAGAAGAATGGCAGCCCCCAGCCGAAGCTGTTGCTGGTGATGCCGGCAAGGTTGTCGAAGGCGTTGTTGGTGCTGTTGAACAGCGCCCTCGAATTGCCCACCGAATAGGCCACCGTCGAACTGGTGCCGTCCGTGCCCCGGATGCTCGCGCTGGCCGATACCGTCGCAGCCGGGCAATACCACAGGCCGCATTCAGGCAACCCCGCGTTGGCGATAAAGAGCGCGTTCGAGCCGCTGTCCAGGTAGCTTTGCGAGTACGTTTGCGCGCCGCTGACCGTGGTCACGTAGCCGCTCTGTGAATTCGCCCGCAGCACGGTGGCGCCGCCGAGCACGTTATTGGCCTGGGTGCCGATCCCGAAAATAAGCGATCCCGCCACCGACGGCGCGCCGCCCGCCGCCACCGCCGGCAGGTCGATCACGACGCCGTTGTTGTCGAGGGGGAACGCGCTCACGGGGTTGGTGACCTGCTGGGCGAGCGGCTGGGCACTCGCCTGACAGGCGCCGCTCGCGGCGCAGCTGTAGTACCAGCGCGGCGCCGCGGAATTGTTGCAGGTGCCGCCGCAATCCGCCGCAAACAGGCCAACGCCGAGAATGCCGTTGGCGCGCAGCGTGGCGACTGTCTGCATGGCGAGGCCTGTTCCGGCGCAGTCCGACGGTACGGTGGGCACGGCGGGATCGGCGATCAGCTGGATCGGCAGCGACGCGGCGAGCTGGCCGGCCATCCTGACATCCGCGCTGCGCACCGCTCCCCAGGTGTAGCCGCCGCCGAACACCGCGCATTCGCCGACGCTGCCGCTGCCCGATGGCAGGGCCGCCAGTTGCAGGCTGGCCGGCAGCGCCGAGGCGAGGATGCGCAAGCCCTGCGAGCCGGTGTCGACCTGAATGTTGTCGATGGTGGCGCAGTTGCTGGTGCCGGGCGCGCAGATCGTGACGCTGGTGGTGAGCATATTGCGGGTGAGTCCGGGCGCCGCGGTGACTGCGATCGGCTGCACATTCGGCGTGGTGGACTGCCCGACCGCCGCCGGAGCGCTGGCTGGGGTGGTCGGCGTTTTCGTGGAGCCAGACGCCGCCGCCGGCGCGGCGGCACCGCTCGCGGCGCTCCCGCCTCCGCCGCCGCAGGCGGCGAGTACGCTGCAAAGCACGCTGGAAAGGAACAGAAAGGAGACGAGGTGGGTCCTCATGGCGGGCTCCTTCATGGCAGATCGTCAGGGGTGACGCCGGCAGGCAGCGCGCCCGGCAGCCACGTGCGGCCCACGTAGCTGCGCATCTGACCGCCCGATTCGACGATCACGTCGGGCTGGACCACGCGCGAGTCGTGCAGGTCATGGCTCGCCGCGAGCGCAGCGGCCGCCCCGGCCCGATAGGAGGCGTAGTAGGGGCCGAGCAGCGCCGGCAGGTCGGGCACGGTCGGGCCCTGCCAGGTGTAGGCGAAGATCTGGCCGGTGTTCGATGCGTAGGCGTTGATCGTCGTGCCGCCCGCGTCCACGCTCGTGAGGCGCTCCACGGCGCCGTTGAGGATTGGCACCGGCGGGGTTCCCGCGATGCCGGCCAGAGTGCCGCCGAGCGCCGCGTGAGCGGTTGTCACGGGAAGTAATACGGAGATCGCCGCCGATAGCACGACGCCTCTGTAGAAAGGCATTAGGATGTTCCTCGACACTTGCATGGCGGCCCTCTCATTGTTTTTTAATATGACGAATTCAAGATATCACTGAGGTTTCCTGATCAATGTGGGTGGGGCCCGGCGGACTGGCTACAAATCTCAAAAGGACGCGGGCGCGGAACTCGGGAATGGTCCGTTAAAACAAGGAGATATTGCTTCTGACAGGACTCTCTGACGTTGCTGTCGGGAGTGTTGTGAATTGTTAAATTGCACTGACGGAGTGGGCGCTAAATCTGCCCCTCGTGTCAGATTTCGGCGCACGCTCGGCGCGTTTTTCGAGGTTTATCGACCGCCTCGGCGAGGGGTGGATGCAAGCCCTCAAAACCGTGTTTTCGGTGTCGTCCAGCAGGGGCCAAACCGGCTTTTTGCACAGGTCGGTCCGGGATCGGTAAAATAACGGGTTGATCCACGGAAACTTGCCGTGGCGTAGCGGAAGGATTCCCTGAACATGACTGATCTTCGTCTTACCAAGCGGTATGCAGTATTGCTGGTGGCAGGCGGGCTGGTTGCCGGCGTCGCCGGTTGCGGTACCTCGTCGCCGACCCAGATTGACTACAAGAGCGACTCCAAATCGAAGCAGGTGTCGCTGGCAGTGCCGCCGAACTTGATCGATGAGACGTCCGATCAGCGCTCGCTTCCGCCGCAGGGCGGTCAAACCTCGCTGTCCGCCCTCAACCAGGTGCAGGCACAGGCGCCGGTTACCAGCCTGGGCGTGCTGCCGCCGGTCAAAGGCATGCATATCCAGCGTGACGGCACCGAAAGCTGGCTCGTCATCGACAACAAGACGCCCGACCAGGCCTGGGCGCAAATCCGCCGTTTCTGGCAGGAACAGGGCTTCCTGCTGGTGGTTGACCAGCGCGACAAGGGCGTGATGGAAACCGACTGGAACGAGACCCACGCGCAGATCAACGACGGCCTGATCCGCGACACGCTGTCGAAGGCGATGGGCAACTCGTACGTGGCTTCCGAGCGTAACAAGTACCGCACCCGCCTCGAAACGGCGCCGAACGGCGGCACCTACGTGTTCATCAGCCAGAAGGGCATGCAGGAAGCCCTGAGCGGCGCGAACAACGAGTCGACCACGTGGCAGCCCAAGCCAAACGATCCCGGCCTCGAAACCGAATACCTGAAGCGCCTGATGGCGTCGCTGGCGCTGGCCGATGCGCGTGGCGCTTCGGGCGATACGCAAAGCACGGCTCTCTCGCCGGCCGGCACGCAGACGGCGCCGGGCGCGGCAACCGCCGGGTCGAGTTCCGCTATTGCGAAGACGGCTGCGCAAAACGTCGCGCTGGCAGCCCAGCAGCCCTTCCCGGACCAGAACCAGACGTCGAACACTTCGGCTCAGTTCACCTCCACCGAACTCACGCTGGGCGAGCCGTACGATCGCGCATGGGCGCGCGTGGGTCTTGCGCTCGACCGCAGCAACTTCACGGTCGATACCCGCGACCGTACCCGCGGGCTGTATTCGATCCGCTATGTCGATCCGAAGGACATGCGCTCGGAAGAGCAGGGCTTCTGGAGCCAGGTCATGCACGGCCATACCGAGAAGGTCGCCAAGACGTATCTGGTGAACGTGCGGGCCGTTACGCCGGATCAGACCCGTGTAGCAGTGGTTGACGACAAGGGCAATATCGACTCGTCGCAACCGGCCAAAGAGATCATGGCCCTCGTGGTCGATCAGTTGCACTGAGCCTTCCCTGCTTCGTCAAAAGCCCGCCTGGTATGGCTTCCAGGCGGGCTTTTTTATGCCCGTGGCCGGCACCTTATGGCTGGCCCAGCAACGGATGTGCGCCTCGCATGGAGTTTGCTTGTCTGCCTGAACCAAGACCAAGGAGACCTGCCATGTTCGACGTGATTCCCTACTGGATGTGGGCAGCCAGCCTGCTCGTTCTCGCGCTGGTGTGCGGCGCGGCCCTCTCGGCGCATGAGTCGAGGCATGCGCCGACGCGAGTCCGGGGCGTGGCGGCACGCGCCAAATGGCGCGTGCGCTGAACGGCGCACCGCCCGGGCGGGCTCGTGTGCCGAGCGCGCGTAACGTGACGTTACGGCGTAACGCGCCGCAAAAGCCCGCCTCTTTTGCCGACGACGCGAAAAATAAATATAAAAATCAATGACCTGCGTTTTCGTGTCAAAGGTATTTCAGATTGGCACACAAGCTGCTTTATCTACCTCATGAGGCCTGACTGGCCGCACGCAAGCCGCTCACGCGGCGATGGCGCGCGACGTCGGTTTGCCTCACTACAGCACGATTCAGCGCCGGGCCAACGACCCGGTGCTTTGCCCGATGACGGCCTGCGCGCGCCGCGCGCGGCCCTGGTGGCCCCGTCGCCTATCCTCGTAGGGCGACGGTTTCGCCCGCGCTTCCATGAAGCGCGGGCTATTTTTTTTGCGCTGGCGTTTTTAGGTGTCCGCGCTGCTGGGACGGCGCGGCTTCACCCACGGAATCCGTTTGACCACACCCGTGGCGAGCGCGGTACCGATCAGAATCACCACACATCCTTCGAGCATCCCCGGCGAGACGCTTTCGCCGAGAAACAGTGCGCCCCACAGGATGCCGAAGATCGGGATCACAAAGGTGACGGTGATGGTTTTTGCAGGACCGATGGCGGCGAGCAGATGAAAGTACAGCATGTACGCCACACCCGTGCAGGCAACGCCCAGTGCGATAACCGCTCCCCACGCGTTCAGCGAGATCGGTGCGGCGGGCCAGTAGATCACCGCCAGCGGCAGCAAAACCACGGTGGCGCCGGTCATCGTGCCGGTGGCGACGGTGAGGGCGTCGACGCCGCTCAGGTGCCGTTTGGCATAGTTGGCGGCAATACCGTACAGCAGCGTCGCGCCGAGTGCAGCGGCCGCGGCGAGCGCGGTGGTCAATGGCGTCGCGCTGCCGCCGTGGGGCGAGGCAATCTGATCCCACACCAGCATCAACACGCCGAGGAAACCGACTACGAGACCGAGGCTGCGCAACGCGCTCAGGCGGTCCTTTAACCAGAGGAAGGCCACGAGCGCGCCCCATAGCGGCGTGCTGGCGTTGATCACCGAGGTAACGCCGGCCGACAGCGTCAACTCCGCATACGCGAACAGGCAGAAAGGCGCCGCCGAATTGAGAATGCCGACTATCACCAGCGGCACGGCCCGGCTGCGCAGCGTGGCGAGCGACTCGCGCAGTGGACGTCGCACGATTAGCACGATCGCGAGAGACAGTGCGCCGATGCCGACCCGCAGGGCCATCAGCGGGGCGACCCCGAAGTCGGTCACGCCGACCCGGATGAAAAGGAACGACGCTCCCCATAGAGCGGCGAGGATGATGAGCTGGAGCAGATTTCTGGAGTTCATTTGAGGCGCGTCTCGCGCGGTTGAGTCGAGACGCGAAGTGATGGTACCCGCGTGAACGCGCGGATATTTCACGCTGGAATGAAACAGCAAGATCTTCTTGCCGACCGGCTTCTTCGGCGGGGATAGGGTAGGCGGCGCGCTCGTTTGCGTAAAACGAGCAATTCTCACGGCTATGTGAGGAAAATTGACGGAAAGCCGAGGCAAAAAAAACGGGCACGCCCTCAAGCGTGCCCGCCGTCATGCGTCCGACTGTGCGCTCGCTCAGTGCGGGATCATCCACTGCAGATAGTTCTGCTGCAGCCACACGATGATGCCAAGCACGATCGTGAGAATCAGTGAGTGCTTGAACGTCTTGGCGAACACCACACCTTCCTTGCCTTTGAGTTCGGTGGTGGCAACGCCGGTGGAGATGTTCTGCGGCGAGATCATCTTGCCCATCACACCGCCCGACGAGTTCGTCGCTGCCATCAGGATCGGGTTCAGGTTGAGCTGGTTGGCAGCCACCACCTGGAGATTACCGAACAGCGCATTGCCTGACGTGTCGCTGCCCGAGAGGAAGACGGCAACCCAACCGAGGAACGCCGACACTAGCGGGAAGAATGCCCCCACCGACGCGACACCGAGACCGAGCGTGTAGGTGAGCCCCGAGTAGTTCATCAGATAGGCGAGCCCGACGATGGTCGCTACCGTCAGAATGGCGATGCGCGTCTGCACCCAGGTGTCGACGATGGCGCGGCCGAACTCGGCCAGCGAGAGCTTCACCAGCAACGCCGTGATGATCGCGGCAACCAGGATGGCCGTGCCGGTGGCGAGCGGCTGGAAGTCCCAGATGGCCCCATACGCCGTGTGATACAGCGTGATGTAGACCGCCTTGTCGAGACCGGGCCACGGCACCTTGACGTCGCCGATCGTGAAGACCTTGGCGATCGTCCAGACGATCACGACCACTGACACGATGATCCACGGATACCAGCCCTGCGCACCGCTGATCTTGCTGTCGCGCACTTCGTTGATGCGATCGACGTTGATGGCGAACTTCGGATCCGGGGCAGGCTTCCAGAACTTCAGGAACGACACCGTCACGATCAGCGAAACCAGCGACGAGAGCACGTCGGTCAGGCTGTAGTTGACGTAGTTCGAGGAGATGAACTGGGTGACGGCGAAGCTGCCGCCGGCCACCAGCAGCACCGGCCAGATGCGCAGCATGTTACGAAAGCCCGCATACACGGCGATCACATAGAACGGCAGCAGGAACGCGAAGAACGGCAACTGGCGGCCGATCATCTGGGCGAGGCTGTTGGCCGGCAGGTGCGTGACCGCGGCGAGCACGGTGACCGGCACGCCGAGCGCGCCGAAGGCGACCGGCGCGGTATCGAAGATCAGCGTGAAGGTCAGGGCTTCGAGTGTCGGGAAGCCGAGCAGGATCAGCAGTGAGCTGGTGATCGCGACCGGTGTGCCGAAGCCGGAGATGCCTTCGAGCAGCGCGCCGAACGAGAAGCCGATCACGACGAGCACGATACGGCGGTCGTTCGGCAGATTGTCGATCATCCACATGCGGAACGCGGCGAAGCGTCCCGAGCGTTGCGCGATGTTGTAGAGCAGGATCGCCGCGACGACGATCCACATGATCGGCCAGAGCGCGAAGACCGCGCCGGCGACGACCGTATTGATGGCAAGCCCGACCGGAAATTGCCAGCCGAAGATCGCCACCAGCAGCCCGACGATCAGTCCGGCGAGCGACGCCTGCCATGCCGGGCGACGGGCCCAGCCGAGCAGCACGAGGACTACGAGGATAGGTAGTGCAGCGACAATGAACGACGGGAATAGCGAATTGCCAATCGGGGTCAACAGTTGGTGAAACATCACGTCTCCTTCGTTGTTGTTCGAGTCGACGCGACCCGCTGCATGTTATGTGACGCGTCGAATGTGGCAGAACGGATGACGGCATGGCTGCGTGTGGGACAGCACCGTGTTCTCTATTTAAACAGATAATGCATGCGGCAGCATCAGGATAGAGCGCGCGCTGGCGCAGTCAAGACGGGGAAACCAGCGGCGTATGGGCGGCAATGGGCATAGATGGCGCGCAGGTGGCTGGCACCTGGCGCGGGCCTGACCTGGCCGTCAGATTGGGTCTGTCACAGGCCGTAGAAAGAGGTGATGCTGGGTGTGTGTTCCGACGTGGCTCATCGGTTCATCGGCTCAGTGCCAATGGCCTCCGCCACCGCCATGCCAACCGCCGCCGTGCCAGCCACCGCCGTGCCAGCCGCCACCCCAGCAACAGCCGCCGCCCCAGAAGCCGGCAAAACCGACCGATACCGATGGTCCCCAATACGGGTAACCATAACCGTAGCCATATCCGTAGTACGGATAGGCCGGGGCCGCATACGGATAAGCCGCATAGGGATAGGAGGAATAGGCTGGCCCGACATCCGGGGCCGGCGTATAGATCTGCTGGCTAGCCGTGGTCGCCGCCGGTGACGGCACTACATAGCTACCCGAAGCCGTTACCGACGGCGGTGGCGGCGCGGGGATCGGGTTGTGCTGGTTCAGCGCGCCAACGGGCTCGCCGTTCGCATTCACCGCCACGGACGTCTGCGAGGAACCCGTGGTTGGGTAGTAGCCGTTCGCGCCGTAGGGATAGTAGCCGTAGGGGTAGTAACAGCCCGCGAGGGCGAGCGCGGCAGCCGCGGCGCCAAGACGGGTGATAGCCGAAAGTGGACTCATGGCATGCTCCTGATGCAGCTCGATGCCGCGATGGTTAATGTTCGAGAGGTTGCAAACCGGCATCTTCCACTCAGAATACCCCTGAGCGATTCGGGTCAGGTTGCAAACAGGTTACCGCTTATTTCAGTGCCGTGCCGGATGTGTCCTGGGTAAGGGCTTGTTGGGATTGGCGCGCATTCGGGTCGCTTCAAACCGTGCCCGCAAAAGAAAAGGGCCCGCCAGCGGCGAGCCCTTGAGTTGCACGAGAAGCGAGGTGGCGCATCCTGCATGCGCCACCCACCGGCCTCACTGCCGCTGATAAATCTCGGCGCCCTTTTTCATGAACTCGATCGACTTCACTTCCATGCCTTTCTTCAAGGCTTCGTCGTCGGTCACACCTTGCTGCGCGGCGAACTCGCGCACGTCCTGCGTGATCTTCATCGAGCAGAAGTGCGGGCCGCACATCGAGCAGAAGTGCGCGACCTTGGCCGAGTCCTTCGGCAGCGTTTCGTCGTGGAATTCACGCGCCTTGTCCGGATCGAGACCGAGGTTGAACTGGTCTTCCCAACGGAATTCGAAGCGCGCTTTCGACAGCGCGTTGTCACGCACCTGCGCGCCTGGGTGACCCTTCGCCAGATCTGCCGCATGGGCCGCGAGCTTGTACGTGATGATGCCGGTCTTGACGTCGTCCTTGTTCGGCAGACCCAGGTGTTCCTTCGGCGTGACGTAGCAGAGCATCGCCGTGCCGAACCAGCCGATCATCGCAGCACCGATGCCTGACGTGATGTGGTCGTAGCCCGGGGCGATGTCGGTGGTTAACGGTCCCAAGGTGTAGAACGGCGCTTCGTCACACCATTCCAGTTGCAGGTCCATGTTCTCCTTGATCAGTTGCATCGGCACGTGGCCCGGGCCTTCGATCATCGTCTGCACGTCGTGCTTCCACGCGATCTGCGTGAGCTCGCCGAGCGTCTTCAGTTCGCCAAGTTGCGCTTCGTCGTTGGCGTCATAGATCGAGCCGGGACGCAGGCCGTCGCCGAGCGAGAAGGCCACGTCATAGGCCTTCATGATTTCGCAGATGTCTTCGAAGTGCTCGTACAGGAAGCTTTCCTTGTGATGCGCGAGACACCACTTCGCCATGATCGAGCCGCCGCGCGAGACGATACCCGTCATGCGCTTCGCTGTGAGCGGCACGTATTGAAGACGCACGCCGGCGTGGATCGTGAAGTAATCGACGCCCTGTTCGGCCTGTTCGATCAGCGTGTCGCGGAAAATTTCCCACGTCAGGTCTTCGGCCTTGCCGTTGACCTTTTCCAGCGCCTGGTAGATCGGCACCGTGCCGATCGGCACCGGCGAATTGCGGATGATCCACTCGCGCGTTTCGTGGATGTGCTTGCCGGTGGAAAGATCCATCACCGTGTCGCCGCCCCAGCGGATCGCCCACGTCATCTTGTCGACTTCTTCGCCGATCGACGAGGTCACCGCCGAGTTGCCGATGTTCGCGTTGACCTTCACGAGGAAGTTACGGCCGATGATCATCGGCTCGCTTTCGGGGTGGTTGATGTTGTTCGGGATGATCGCGCGGCCGCGGGCCACTTCGTCGCGCACGAATTCCGGCGTGATTTCGGTGAGGCCGTTCGGACCGAACGCGCTCGCGCCGAATGCCTGGCCCGGATGCTGACGGCCCATCATCGCAGCGAGCTTCTCTCCGTTCGGGCCGCTCGTTTTGAGCGACTCCAGATACGCCGCGCGCTGCTGGTTTTCGCGGATCGCGATGTACTCCATTTCCGGCGTGATGATGCCTTTGCGCGCGTAGTGCATCTGCGAAACGTTGGCGCCGGCTTTGGCGCGGCGCGGCGTGCGATGCAGGCCCTGGAAGCGCAGATCGGCGGTGGCCGTATCGGCGGCGCGTTCGCGGCTGAAGTCGCTCGACAGACCGCTTAGCGCTTCGGTGTCGCCGCGTTCTTCGATCCAGCGTTGACGCAAAGCCGGCAGACCCGCGCGGATATCGATCGTGGCATCCGGATCGGAGTAGGGGCCCGACGTGTCGTAGACGAAGACCGGGGGATTCTTCTCGCCGCCGAAGCTGTCCGGTGTATCCGACTGGCTGATTTCGCGCATCGGCACGCGGATATCGTCGCGTGAGCCAGTGACGTAGATCTTGCGGGAATTCGGCAGCGGGGCGACAGCGGCCGCATCGACGTGAGCGTCGGCGGAAAGGAACTTCGGATTGGCGTTCATGCATTTCTCCATGCAAAGCTCTATGTGGGGCCGCTAAGCAGGAGACGAGATGGAAGTTGTCGGAATTCGCCAGAGGATGAGGCGGTGCTGCGCTACGAATTCCGTACGCTTCCCTGCGCTGGCATTATCCAGATCAGGTTCAAAGGGTATTTCTCACCCACGCAACACGGACCTCCAACCTCCGTGCGACGCAGGACCCCCGCGTTAGCAGCGCACACGATACACCGCCGGCGCAGTGCTTGGCAACCGGTCTCGAAATCGGTGTGGCCCGAATGGTGGCCGGCTTACAGCCTGTCGTGCTTATCTCTATTGGGCTGCGCGGGGTGATGCGCCGCAGCATGAAAGGTGGCGTTGCCCGATCTTTATCGTCAGCCACGCCATGTCCTCCAGTCCCGCAATAAAATTTCAGAGGCGCTGTCATAACGGGCGACGCTCGCCGACTAACGTGCAGATTTCCAGATGGAGCCTGCCATGAATCCCCTTATGCGTTCCCACGCGTATCCGCTTATGCCTGTACGCGTGCGTTCACTCACGCGCCGCTTTGCCGACTCGCCGGTGGTGCGTGCCATCGCGCTGTTTGTCGCGCTAGCCACGAGCGGTGCCGCTCAGGCCGCCGATGCGATGTGCAAGGCGCACAGCCCGGCCCACCGTGTCGCGCTGGTCGAGTTGTACAGCAGCGAGGGTTGCAATAGCTGCCCGCCGGCGGATCACTGGCTGGGTCAGTGGAAGGACAGCGGTGCCGCTCGAGGCGTCGTGCCGCTTGCCTTGCATGTCGACTACTGGAACAGCCTTGGCTGGAACGACCGCTTCTCCCAGCATCGTTTCACTGAACGGCAGCAGACGCTGACCGATCTCGCCGGCGGCCACACGATTTACACGCCTGAAATCTTCGTGTCGGGGCGTGAGTTGCGTAGCTGGTCCCGGCCCGAGAGCTTCGATGAGCGTGTTCACGAGGTGACCGCCGAGCCGGCGCAGGCAGACGTTGCGCTTGAACTCGCGCCGCCTGCTCAGGGCACGAACGGTTTCGGCGTCGACGCGCGCTTCACGTCCAAAGCCACGGTCCACGATCCATTGAACGCGTACGTCGCTGTCTATGAAAACGCGCTGACGTCGCAAGTGCGTGCCGGCGAAAACAGTGGCGCGACGCTGCATCACGAACGCGTCGTGCGGCAATGGATCGGTCCGGTGCCGCTTGCGGGCGGCAGCGCGCAGATTCGCCGCGAGATCGCACTCGATGCCACCGATGCCGCCGACCGCCAGGCGCAGCCGGACAGGTTCGGCGTCGTGGCCTTCGTCGAAAACGCATCCACCGGCGAGGTGTTGCAGGTGACGGAACTGGCCGGCTGTCAATGAGGCCGCCGGCGATCGATTGAGGTCGACGCCTTCGCCATGAGTAAGCCTCGATCTGAACCTCGCACCTGATTTTCGGAGACTTGAAACCTCGCATGCTCTAGCCGTCGCGGCGTCTGTTCGGCAGGCAGTCGCTCGCACGGACGCCCAGCCGCTTTCCGGATACAGAATTTACGATTCTTTCATGGACGCCCAACCGCGTTCCTGCATAATGCTGCGGTGCGTGCCACGGTTGTCTGCCGTTGCCGTCCCCAAGTACTTCTGCCCGTTCTACCACCATGTCTTTGAGCCTTGCCTGCCAGGCCGCATCCACGATGCGGCGCCCGCCATCTGGACCCAGCGTCCCCAGCGGGGGCACAACGCCTCGAACGACATGGGTGGATTGAACGCATGTCGCTGCAACCTCCTGGCCGTTTTCCTCTCCGTTTTGCCTTTCGCCTGCCTCAGTCTCATGCTGGCCGGATCGCGCTCGCGCTGAGCGTCGTCTACCTCGTGTGGGGCTCCACGTATCTGGCCGTGCACGTGGCGCTCGGATCATTCCCGCCGCTCCTTCTGTCCGGCCTGCGCAACCTGTTTGCGGGCATCGGCCTGTTCGTCTTCGCCGCGCGTCGCGACCCGGTCTGGCCAAACGCTGCTGAGATTCGCAACGCCGGGCTGGTCGGCACGATGCTAGTGGGTCTCTCGAGCGGGATGCTGGCTTTCGGCATGCGCACGGTCGGCACCGGCACTGCCGCGGTCATGGTCGCTACCGTGCCGCTGTTCGCTACCGTCATCGCCGCTGTGGCGGGACGCAAGATCGGGCGGGGCGAATGGTTTGCCGTGGGCCTCGGACTCGTGGGGATTGCGATCCTGAGTCAGGGCGGTGGAGCGTCGGGTTCGGCCGGGGGGAGTCTCGCAATTTTGTGTGGCGCGCTCTTCTGGGCAGGCGGCGCGCATCTGGCTGGACGGCTGAAACTGCCGTCGGACCTGTTTATGTCTACCGCGTTGCAGATCGGATTGGGTGGCGCGATGTCGACGATCGTCGCGTGGCTGTCCGGCGAGCGCATGGCCGAACTGCACATCCTGCCGCTGCTGGCGTTCTTCTACCTGATGCTGGTCGGCACCATGGCCGCGTATGTCGCGTACGGCTATCTGATCCGGCATACCAGTCCGATCATCGCCAGCAGTTGCATGTACGTGAATCCGGTGGTGGCGGTCGCGCTTGGCGCGCTGCTGCTCGGCGAACCGGTGACCGGCGCAACGGTGATTGCGACGGTGGTGATCCTGGCGAGTGTCGGTCTGTCGTTCTGGTTCGATTACCGGCGCCGCGGTCTGGCGTGAGAGGCAGAGGCCCGCAACGCGCCCCCGCGTTGCCTGACTATAAACGCGCCGCCAGCTCCGCCCCTTCGCGGATTGCCCGCTTGGCATCGAGTTCGCTCGCCAGCGCCGCGCCGCCGATCACGTGATACCGCGGGCCGTCCGCCGGCGGCGTGGCCGGCTGCAGATCGCGCAAGGATTCCTGCCCCGCGCAGATCACGATCGTCTCCACTTCGAGCCACTGCTCGGCGCCTTCGCGAGCGATCTTCAACCCGCGTTCGCTGATCTCCAGATACGACACGCCGTCGAGCATCCGCACACCGTTGCGCATTAGCGTGGCCCGGTGCACCCAGCCCGAGGTCTTGCCGAGCCCCGCACCGAGCTTGCCGGCTTTGCGCTGCAACAGCCAGATGTCGCGTACCGGTTGCGCAGGCAGCGGCGCTTTCAGACCGCCGCGCTCACGCACGGCCAGATCGACGCCCCATTCTTCGAGCCACGCGTCGCGCGGCTGCGGCAGCGGCTCGCCGGGATGATGCAGCAGGAACTCGCTGACGTCGAAGCCAATCCCACCCGCGCCGATTACCGCGACGCTGCGGCCTACCGGTGCGCCGCGCAGCACCTCGACGTAGGTCAAGACGTTCGGCCCGTCGATGCCGGGAATCGCCGGTCGGCGCGGCGCGATGCCTGTGGCGAGGATCACGTCCTGGTAGCCGCCCGCGGCGAGCAGCGCGGCATCGACGCGAGTGGCGAGCCGCACGTCGACGCTATACCGCTGCAACTGGCTCTGAAAATAGCGGATCGTCTCGCTGAACTCTTCCTTGCCCGGCACACGCATCGCGAGATTGAACTGTCCGCCGATGGTTGTGCTCGCATCGAACAGCGTCACACGGTGGCCACGCGAGGCGGCCACCGTCGCCGCCGATAGCCCGGCCGGCCCGGCACCCACCACGGCAATCGTCCGCGGCGTCTCCTGACTGGCGATCGGCCGGTACACCAGTTCAGTTTCGCGTCCCGCGCGCGGATTGACGAGACAGGTGGCGCGCCGGTTCTGGAATGTGTGATCGAGGCAGGCCTGGTTGCACGCGATGCAGGTGTTGATCTCGTGCGTGCGCCCCTCGGCGGTCTTTATGACGAAGTCCGGGTCGGCGAGCAGCGGCCGCGCGAGCGACACCAGATCGCCCGCGCCCTGAGCGAGCAGATCTTCGGCGACGTCCGGTGTATTGATGCGGTTCGAGACGATCACCGGTACTTTGACTGCTGCCTTCAGGCGCGCGCTGAGCGGCGCAAAGGCCGCTCGCGGCACCGAGGTGACGATGGTCGGCACACGCGCCTCGTGCCAGCCGATCCCGGTATTGAACATCGTGACGCCGGCCGCTTCCAGAGCCTGCGCGACCTGCACGGTCTCTTCCCACGTATTGCCGCCTTCGACGAGATCGATCAGCGACAACCGGTACACCACGATAAAGCGCTCGCCGCACGCGGCCCTGACGGCTTCGACGATCTCGCGCGCAAGCCGCATGCGGTTCTCGAGACTGCCGCCGTAACGGTCGGTACGCTGGTTGGTGCGCGGGCAGAGGAACTGGTTGAGCAGATATCCCTCGCTGCCCATGATCTCGACGCCGTCGTAACCGGCGCGCTGGGCGAGCCGCGCGCAGCGTGCATAGTCGCGCACGGTCTTCGCCACGCCGGCCAGCGTCAGTGCGCGCGGCTTGAACTTCGAAATCGGCGACTTCAGCGCCGAAGCGGACACCACGAACGGTTGATACCCATAGCGTCCCGCATGCAGGATCTGGAGCGCGATCTTGCCGCCTTCGGCATGCACGGCCTCGGTCACGAGGCGGTGATTGCGCAGGTCGAACACCGAGTTTAGTGTGCCGCCGAACGGCAGCAGCCAGCCTTGCCGGTTCGGCGAGATGCCACCCGTGATGATCAGACCGGCGCCGCCTTTAGCGCGCTCGCGGAAATACGCGGCGAGCTTCGGGTAGTTCCAGAAGCGGTCTTCCATGCCCGTATGCATCGAACCCATGACGACCCGGTTGCGCAGAGTCGTGAAGCCGAGGTCGAGTTCGGCGAGCAAGAATCGGTAAGGCATGCAACGGACCTTGTAAAAGTGGGGTGCGCCCGAACAATACACCGCCGATCGGCCGAACCTTCCGAGGAAAAATTCTAATCCTGCGAACTCGTTGGCCACCAGGCCTGTACCGACGGTATCTGATCCAGTCTGGTGCATGCGGCACATCGATTGCTGAATGCGAGCGTCCATATCACGCGCGTCACACTGAACCGATGCGCAACAGGGATAAGAGAGAGCGTCGCTGAGACAGCTCATCGGAGCCGTTCGCCTGAAAAACGAACGCGCCATCCGGCGGGTACGGCGTTCGTACAACTAATGGGTCGAGACCCGACATCGATATAGGTGCACATATGAAGCTAATCCGAACCATGGCGGCCATGATTGGCGTTGCGGCCGTCCTGACAGCTTGCGGTGGCAGCGGCAGCGACGCCGCGAAAACGCTGGGGATCACCGATCCGGAAATCCACTTCGAAAATGCCGTGCCCGGCAGTTCGCCCTATGACTTCCTCGTCAACGGCTCGGCGCCAGGTGGACAAACCAATGTCGCCTACCTGGGTGTGACGAACTTCACCAACATCGGCACGGGCGCGACCACGGTCGCGTATGCCGCCACGGGCACGAAGACGGCGCTTGCCAGCGGCAGTTTCCCGGACGTGGCCAACGGACATGAATACACCGTGATCGCCTTGCCGGGCCTCACGAGCCCCGGTATCGGCCTGATCGACGATCCGTTCGACAAGGGCCTGCTGTCGAACGACGCACGCGTGCGGGCGTTCAATGCCTCGGCGAACGCGACCAATCTCGACCTCTATATCGTGCCGGCAGGGACCAACATCGACACTGTCAGTCCGACGATGGCGGGTGTTTCGTTCAGCAATGCCGTACCGGCTAGCGGTCAGGACTCGCTGTATCTGTCGGGTGGCACCTATATCGCGATCGCCACGGTAGCAGGCAGCAAGACGGCGATTTTCCAGTCGGCGTCGTTTAGTCTTGCTAACAACGCGGACTGGCTGGTCACCACGGTGCCGATCGCCGGCACGTTGAGCCAGTTGCTGCCGGGCCAGATTCACTTGCTGGTTGCACAGGGCGGTAACACCGGCACGCCGGCGATTGAATTGGCCAACACGCTGACGGGCCAATAAGCGGTCAAGCGGTCCTCAACAGGCGCTCAAAAGCGAGTCCATTAGCGATTAACAGGCAACTATAAGACCGACGTAGTTCGGCATGGCAGGGAGGAGCAGGGCGGCGATCCACCAACGGTGGGTCGCCGCGTTGCTATTTGTTGGCCAACATCGTGTGCGGCGCGATTGGCATGCGATGGCGTGTCCTTGCCACCCCGCGGCACGTAAAAAAGCCCGACGCGCAAACGCATCGGGCTCAACTTGCAGATCACATCGAAAGCGATCTTGCAGACGCCGCTACGGCGCCAGCAAGCCGCGTTACTTGGCTTCTTCCGCGCTGTTCGTGATGGCGTGGCCGCCGCTGGAGATATCCTGGCCGGCGCCAGCCACGGTGTTGCAGCCGGCGAGGGCCGCAGTGCCGGTAATCAGAAGCAAAGCGATGGCGATGAGTCGAGTCATGAGTTTTCCCCTTCTGAAGAATGCATCGATTGACGCGCCTGATGAGCGGCGCGCGCTCCCTGTCGACCAACCGGGCATCGCGCCAGCCGATCTGGTCTGATTGCATCTTAAAAAATGGGGCGTCGCGGCGATGTCGGTCACGCCGCGATTTTGTTGTAGGCGTGATCCGTTGTTTGCGTCGGCGCTGTCCTACAGGCGCCTGTGCATCCGCGCAGTACCACCTGCGCGGCTACATCGAAGCAGACGGAGCGTCGAGCGCCGACGCGGTCGTGCTGACGCAAGGCATCACCACGTGAATATCGGTGCCGTTCGGCACGCCGCGGCGGATATCGAAGCGGCCGCCGTGCGCCGCCACGCGCTGGCGCATGCCGAGCAGGCCATGCGTGTGAGTGCGCTTCAGGTCGGCGGGCGTGATGCCCACACCGTTATCGGCGATGGACAGCGCGACCTGGCCGTCCGCGATCTCGAGCCCAATCGATACTCGCGAGGCGCGCGCGTACTTCGCCGCATTCGTGAGGGACTCCTGCGCGACGCGGAACAGCGCGATTTCGGTCTGCTCGTCGAGCTGGATGTCGTCCTTGGGCAGATTCAGTTCCAGCACCCAGTTGTTGCGCTGCGCCGACTCGTCGGCAAGCGTGCGCAACGCGGTCACCAGGCCGAAATTGGTCAGCACGGTCGGGCGCATGTCTTCGATGATGCGGCGTTTGAGCGCGATGCCCTGATCGAGGTTGGCGAGCGCGCGCGTGAGTTTTTCGGAGATCGCTGGTTCGCTGTCCTTCAGTTTGCGGTTGGCCCAGGCCACGTCCATCTTGCTCGCAGTGAGAATGGCGCCCAGCTCGTCGTGCAGTTCGCGCGCAAGCTGGGTTTTTTCGTTTTCGCTGACGGCCTGCAAGTGCCACCCCAGCGCTTCGAGCTGGCGGGTGCGCTCGGTGACCAGCTGGTCGAGCTCTTCCTGCTGCGTGATCAGTTGCCGCTGCACGCGCGCCTGGCGATCGATCTGGATGCCGAGATTGCGAAACAGCAGGATGAACAGCACGATATTCAATGCCGATAACCCGGCCGCCACCAGCGTCGACACGCGCTGATCGGCCCGGCTCGCATCGAGCGCATGCTGCGCGCGGCTCGCTTCGTTATCGCGCAGCAGCGACAGGGTATTGTCGACGAGGCCCGCATCGGCCGGCGCCGCGCCGCTGGCGGTACCGCAGGCCGAGAGCGCGAGCGGTTGCGGCTCGGCTTGCTGCAACGCAGCGGCGCCCGCGCCGATGCGCGCGTCGATTAACGATGCGATCTGTGTGAAGCTCGCCAGCTCTGCGCTGCCCGCCTCGCGGCGGTGATAGTAGACGCTCAGTTGTTGCGCGATCTGGCGCACCCGGCCCGCGGTCGAGCAATAGGCCTGTACGTTGGCCGTCTGCTTCGTCAGAAGAAAGCTGCTTTGATAGGCGCTGAGTTGCGCCAGCTGGCTTTGGAGCGTGCTCAGTTGCACGGTGACGTCGCGTGCTTCGAGGGCGCTCTCGTACTCGGCCGCGATGCGTTCGCGGGCCGTCTCGAGAATCACGAGGCCGCCCACCGTGATGACGATCGCCACCGTCATCGCAATCGCCCAGCTCCGGTTGCGCATCCACGCGTTGAGCCGCGTCGCCGCGAGCGGCGTTTGCGCCGGATTTCGCATTGGGGTTTGCACCGAGCTATCCAGCGGGTTTTGCACGTTCTTCACGCCTCGGTTCCTTGATGACCTTCTTAGTGTAGCGGGCGCCGCGCACGCGGGGCGGCTTCACGCACATGCACGGCTCATGCCGCGTCATCGTAAAGCACCTGTAATGCAATGTCGGCGGATTCTCACACGAAAAACGGCGTGAGCCGGAATGCGGTACGCCAAAGCGGTCATTACGATGGTTCTACTAGTCCAATCCTTGTTATGGGAGAAATCCATCATGCTGAAATGGGCCTTGATCTTCGCTGTGATCGCCATCATTGCCGGTCTGTTCGGCTTTACCGGCATTGCAGCAGGCGCCGCCGCAATTGCGAAGTTCCTGTTCGTAGTGTTCCTGATTCTCTGCGTGGTGTTCCTCGTACTTGGTTTTGTGGTCACCAAAAAAATAGTTGATTAGCGGCGGGGGCATTTAGCCGGGCACACGGATGTCGCACAGCCCGGCGCCTCATCGACCAACAACACTTAACTCAGGAAGGGAGAACCTCCATGCTTCACTACGCAGTCGTATTTTTTATCATCGCGATCATTGCCGCGGTCTTCGGGTTTACCGGCATCGCGGCAGGCGCCGCCGAAATCGCCAAGATCCTGTTCTACATTTTCCTGGTCGTATTCGTCGTGACACTGCTGCTTGGCGTGTTCCGAACGTAGACGTTACCGAGCTCCGGCCACTGGCACATCAGGCGCGGTTCGTGCGTGATGTGCAGTTCCCCCCAATACCGGTTAAAGGAGAAGCTCAATGTCGAAGTCATCCAGCGCACCCACCCAGAGCCATGGTCCGTTCGTGATGGACCTGCAGAAAATTCGCGAGGACGCTCGCAAGCACATGTCCGATGGTGCCGTCACGCAAAGTTACGGCGCCGACCGCGAGGTGGTGCTCAAGCTGTTGAACGATTCGCTCGCGACGGAAATCGTCTGCGTGCTGCGCTATAAGCGCCATCATTTCATGGCCAAGGGCATCAACTCGGAGGCGGTCGCCGCGGAATTTGCCCAGCACGCCGCCGAGGAACAGGGACACGCCGACCGTTTCGCGGAACGTATCGTGCAGCTTGGCGGCGAGCCGGACTTCGCTCCGGACAGCCTGAAGAGCCGCTCGCATTCGGAGTATCAGGAGGGCAAGGACCTGACCGAGATGATTCGCGAGAACCTGATCGCCGAGCGCATCGCCATCGATACGTATCGCGAGATCGTTCGTTACCTTGGCGATAGCGACGTGACCACACGGCGCATCTTCGAGGAAGTGCTGGCGGTCGAAGAGGAGCACGCCGACGACATGGCGGACCTGCTCGAAGGCCGCGAGTGAGAGTAGCAAGCGCGTGCAAATGAGCGTAGCAGCGCGCTCGACCGGGCACGGCAGGGACGTTTCGCCTCACGTCGAGGCGAGACGTCATTACAATGTCCGCTTGGGATCGATCTTCGCTGCACAGACGGGAAGCCAATGATTCGAGTGTTGATAGCCGACGATCACGCCATCGTCCGGGGCGGTTTCAGACAGTTCGTCGCCGACGAGCCGGATATGTGCGTGGCCGCGGAAGCCGCGACCGGCGACGAAACTATTACCCTCGTGCGCGAGCAGGCCTTCGACGTGGTGCTGCTCGATATCGCCATGCCGGACAAAAACGGTATCGACACCTTGCGGGTCATCAAACAGGTGCGCCCGAAGCAGGGCGTGCTGATCCTCTCCGGCTATCCGGAGAGCCAATACGCTATCAATCTGCTGCGGGCCGGCGCGAATGGGTATCTGAACAAGGACTGCGAGCCCGACGAAATCGTGCGGGCAATTCGCGCGGTGGCACGCGGGCACCGCTATCTGTCGGAGGCGGTGGCCGATACACTGGCGGACAATCTCGACAAGCCGGCCGCCGGCCGTCCACACGAAGGGCTGTCCGAGCGCGAATTCCAGATCTTCTGCAAGCTTGCCGCCGGGCAGATTCCGACTGACATCGCAGAAGAGCTGCATTTATCGGTGAAGACCGTGAGCACCTACCGGGCGCGGGTACTGGAGAAAATGCGCCTGACCAACAATGCGGATCTGACCTACTACGCGATCAAGAACGGCTTGATCGAGTAGTCAATGAGTAGCGTCACGTAAGGAGCCATGCGCGGACATCGCGCGGAGCAAGGCAATGAGCAGCGATTCGATCTCTCCTGACAGCGCCGGCCAGCCGCCCTTGCGGGTGCTGCTGATCGAGGATTCGGCATTGATCCGCCGCAGCATCGTCGAGGCTATCGACGCGTCGGGGATGCTGCATGTCGCGGCCTTCGCCGATACCTCGGACGAGGCCATCGCGTTGTTGACCGGCGAATCCTTCGACGCGGTCATCATCGACCTGCAACTGAAGCACGGTTCGGGCGTGCCGGTGCTGGCGTATCTGCAGCGCGAGGGTTTGATCGATCGCACCTTTGCGGCGGTTCTGACCAATCATGCGTTGCCGGCCTACCGCGAGCGCTGCCTGCAATACGGCGTGCGTCACTTCTTCGACAAGTCGTTCGAGTTCGACCGGGTGATCGATGCGCTGCACGACTATGCGCAGACCCGCAGGGATGGCTGACGGTAGTGTGCGTCAGCCCGTCCTTGTCTTTCCTTTGGTTCGCTGGGTCCGTTTCGGAGCCCGTTCGCCGGCCACTCCTTCAATACGCTCCAATGCACGCTGCATCTGCGCCAATCCATGTTCGACGTCCTTGCTGCCGTCGAACAACAGGCTCTCCAGATGGTCACTGAGCACGCGAGTGAGGTCGTGATAGTGCACGGCGGCGGGTGAGGGGAATGCCTGGATCTGGCCAGCCTTCGCCAGCTGATCCATTACGCCCACCACGCGATTGCGCTGCAGCACGTAGCGATCCTCCGCGACGGAAAAGCGCGCGTTGCCGGCCGCGCCTTGCATCACGAAGTACTTCATCAACTCGGCCGACGTGAGTGTTTCGACGGCGCGCCAGGCCGCTTGCCGCGCGGCTTCGTTGCCGCGTGCGGGGATCGCCAGCAGCGCACCGCCGAGCGGTGTCACCGGGGCGATTTCCGGCGTGAAGGTCGGATGCGGCAGCAAGCCAACCCGGGCGCCCTTTTGCAGCAGGATATGGCTGTCGAGAACCCCATAGCGATTGGACCAGTGATAACCCATCGCTGCCTGCCCGCGGCCGAAGATCTGCGCGCTGCGCACCCATTGCAGGCTGCGCAGATCGGTGGGCGAGTACGGGATCAAGGCGCGCAGATACTCGATCACCCGACTGCCCGCTTCCGTGTCGACCCGCGGCACGCCGGTGGCGGCCGTCACCTCTCCTTGCGCGCCGAGAATCTGCAGGAAGATCTCGCCGAGCGGTAAGCCGGGTGCCGCGCACCACGTGATGCCGACCCGTCCACGGCTCGGACGGTGCAAGCGGCGCGCACATTCGACGACGTCAGCGAAACATCGGGGCGGCTGCAAGCCCTCTGCGTCGAACAGGTCTTGCCGGTACCAGAGGAAATCCAGGGTCGGCTGGATCGGAATACCGTACAGATGTCCCCCGCTCCAGCCCGCGCGCCATACCGCATCGTAGAAGTCGAAGCCCGAGATCCGGCTGCCGCTTTGCAAACCCTGCAGATCGAGCAGACGTCCGTCTGCAGATAGTTCGGCCAGCCAGGGAAATGGGATCGCCACCAGCATCGGTCCGTCCGGCTCACGGCCCGAGTCACGTGCGAGAGCAGCGCCCAGCTCGGCACGATAGTCGTCTTGCGGACACATCTGGATGGCCAGACGCATGCCGAGGAAGCGCTCGAGATCCGCGCGGTTTTGCTTGATGATTTCGAACACCGGATCGGCGTAGGCGAGCAACGTGAGCTCGATCGCGTCGTTAAAGCCTGAGGCCGCGGGGCGCGGCCATGCTACGTCGGTTGCCGGGGCGAGGCTTGCAGCGTTGAAGCGGTCGAGCGCCTGGGTATCGACCGCACCGACCAGCAGCCTGATGGTTTGCTCGGTCACCTTGTCGAGCTTGTCGAGCAGCATCACAGAGGGCTTCACCTCCGCGCGACTGCTGTGTTTCGACAGCGGACGCATCTCTAGCCAGCCTTGCGCCTTCAGCGCGAAGATGCAGCGGCGTGCGCTCGAGCGTGGCAGGCCGGAATGGTCTGCGAGGGCCGTGACCGTCGTCTGCCGGTCGTTCAGATGGTTGCGCAGCAGCACGCTAAGGATCGGCCAGCCGGCCTGTGCGGTTTCGCCGAACTCCGTGCGCAGGATGTGCGCGAGGCCATCGATAGCGGCGATCGCCGCGTGCCGGTCCCGTTCATGCATCTGTCTCTCCCCGTCTGGCGCGTAGCTGCGGCGCTAGTGAGTCTAGCAGGACCGGGCCAGGCGAGGTACGCTTGGTTATCACATAAATCATTGATAAAAATAAATATAACCATAATGGTCATATCGATAGTGACCTGCGCGGCAGACCTCGGCCTAGGATGTCATGGCGGTCACAACGCCGGTCAGCACCAGCGGCGTCGGCACACGCACCCACAAAACAAGATCTGGAGACAAGCATGAGAAACCTCGCAAGCCGCGTCGCCGTCCTGGCGGCGCTTGCATTCTGCGCGCAGGTCTTTGCGGCGGATGCGCACTTCGTGATGATCTCGCACGCCCCCGACGCCGATCCGTTCTGGAACGTCGTCAAGAACGGCATGAGAGACGCCAGTGACGATTTCGGCGTGTCGGTGGACTACCGCAATCCGCCCAACGGCGATCTCGCCGACATGAAACACCTGCTGGAACAGGCGGCGGCCCGTCAATACGATGGCGTCGTCACCAGCATTCCCGATGTCGACGTGGTGCAGGCGCCGATCAAGGCGATCGTCGCGCGGGGAATTCCCGTCATTACGTTCAACTCGGGCACGAGCGAGCAGAGTGCCGCGGTCGGCGCGCTGCTGCACGTGGGACAAAGCGAATATGAAGCCGGCAAGGGCGCGGGCGAACTGGCGAAAGCGGCGGGCGTAAAGAGCTTCCTGTGTGTAAACAACAACGTGACGAACCCGATCTCGTTCGACCGTTGCCGGGGCTTTGGCGACGCGATCGGCGCGGACTTCAAGACATCGACGCTCGACTCCGGCAACGATCCTATCGAAGTCGAGAATCGCGTGTTCGCCGCCTTGCACCGCAAGCCGGACACCCAGGCCGTTCTTGCGCTGGGTCCGACCTCGGCCGATCCTTCATTGCGCGCGGTGGAAAAGCTCGGCCTGAACGGGCACATCTATTTCGCTACCTTCGATATGACGCCGGCCGTCGACAAAGCGATCTCAGACGGTCGCGCGGCGTTCGCGATCGATCAGCAGCCGTACTTGCAGGGCTACATTCCGGTGGCGTTGCTGGCGCTCATGAAGCGCGACAACACGCATGACGTCGAGCGTGCGCTCAAGGAACTGGTAGCCGATCCGGCGTTTCAGAATCGCCTGAAGAAGTATGGGCTCGTACCGCATTTCGGCCCGCATGGCGTCGCCACGGGGCCGAGTTTTGTCACGCGGACCAATCTCGGTGTGGTTGAAAAATACACCGGACAGTATCGCTGAGCGGCGCGAGCCGTCGTGCCCGGGACGCGGGTGGCCGTTGGGAGTCGAAGCTGACGTTTGCAAGGAGAACTGCATATGTTTGAACTGGCTGTATGTGCCGAGATGGTCTTTCGCGATCTGCCGATGCTGGAGCGCGTGCGCAATCTCGCCGAACTGGGTTTTCAGGTCGAGATCTGGGACTGGACCAAACACGATATCGACGCCCTCGCGCGCAGCGGTGCGCGTTTTTCCTCGATGACGGGCTATATCAGCGGCGATCTCATCAGCGAGCAGGGTGTCGATGCGCTGTTGCAGAGCGCGGAGCAGTCGATCGAAATTGCACGCCGCCTCGACTGCCCGCGTCTCAATCTGCACGGCACAGGTCTGGACGGCAGAGGCTTGCCCGTCAAGCCGACGCCGGTCGTGAGCGGCGCGATGTGGCTTGCCGCGCAACGCTCGCTTGGCCGCATCGCCGCGCTGGGCGAGCGGGCGGGCGTGGTGTTTTGCCTTGAGAACCTGAATACGGCGGTGGACCATCCCGGCGTGCCGTTCGCCAAAGCGGCCGATACGCTTGCGCTGGTGGCAGCGGTCGATAGTCCGCACCTGCGCCTGAATCTCGATCTGTATCACGCGCAAATCGGCGAGGGTAACCTGATCGAGCTGGTGCGGCGTGCGCTGCCGTATATCGGCGAAATTCAGGTCGCCGATGTGCCCGGACGTTGCGAGCCCGGCACCGGCGAGATCAACTATCCCGCGATTGCAGAAGCATTGGCGGCGCGCGGCTATCGCGGCACGATCGGCCTCGAGGCGTGGGCGAGCGGCGACGACGAGCTTGCGCTACGGCGTTTCCGCGAGGCGTTCACCGTGTCTGCAGACAAGTCTCGCATCAAGTAACGGTGTTTTGTAACGGCGCCCGGCGGCGCCGCGGACACACAGAGAAATTCCAGGCTCAATCAATAGGAATGCAAAATGAATGACGATAACATTGTCAGAATCGGGCTCTTCGGCGCAGGTGCAATTGGTTCGTTTCATGCGGAGAGCGTGGCGCGGCGTCTCGCTGGCGCGCAACTGGCGGCGATTGCCGATCCGGCTGCCGGTGCCGCCCAGCGGCTGGCGGACAGACTGGGCTGTGCGCTCGCCACGACCGATCCCGACGCACTGCTGACGGATCCCACCATCGACGCGGTGCTGATCGCCTCACCGGCGCGCTTTCACAGCGAGCTCATCGTGGCGGCTGCGAAAGCGGGTAAGGCGGTGTTCTGCGAAAAGCCGATGGCCTTGTCGATCGCCGAAGCGGACCGTGCCATTGCTGCTGCACGCGAGGCGCGCGTGCCACTGCAGATCGGCTTTAACCGGCGCTACGACAAGGCGTGGGCCGACGCGCGCCGGGTAATTGTCGACGGCGAACTGGGGACGCCGCAGTTGCTGCGTTCGTTGACGCGAGACCCAGAGCTTGCCGATCCCTCGCGGGTGCCGCCGTGGGCCGTTTTCTTCGAGACCTTGATCCACGATTTCGACACTTTGCGGTTCCTCAATCCCGGCGCGGAGGTGACGGAGGTCTATGCGCTTGCGGATGCGATGGTGCGGCCGGATTTCAGATCGCGCGGGCCGCTCGATACCGCGCTGGTCAGTCTGCGTTTCGACAATGGCGCGATGGCGAGCGTCGAGGCGAGCTTCCAGGCAGTGTACGGGTACGACGTGCGCGGCGAAGTGTTCGGCCAGGGCGGCATGGTCACGATGGGCGACGTACGCCGCTCGAATATGACCCGCTTCGGTGTAGACGGCGTGAGCAGTCCAACGGTTCGGCTAAACGTCGACCTCTTTCACGACGCCTACACCGCGCAACTGGCAGCGTTTGTCGAGACGGTTCGCTCGGATAAGGGCAGCGGCCGTCTCAGCGAGGATGCGCCAGGTGGCGAAGATGCGCGCGCCGCTCTGGCGATTGCGCTTGCCTGCGTGCGCTCGGTAGAGGAGAAGCGACCCGTGCGGGTAGCGGAAGGGTCGCAGGCGTAGTTCAAGCGTCCGCAACCGGGCGCTGCGGCTGGCGCAGATGATTCCACGTCGCGAGTCCCGCGAACACCACTCCAGCGATGCTCACGCCCACCCATCCGAACACCGGCCAGACCGCGGCACCGACCGCCGAGCCCGCCGCGCCGCCGATGAAGTACGCCACCATGTAGACCGTATTCACGCGGCTGCGGGCGTCGGGTGAGAGCGCGTAAATGCGCGACTGGTTGGAGATCTGCGCAGCCTGCACGCCCACATCGAGAATGATCACGCCGACCACCAGCCCGGCGATGCTCGTGCTGGACAAGCCGAACACGACGAACGATACGGCGACGAGTCCGATCGACAGCGTGATGATCGTGCGCGGTCCGCGTCGGTCGGCGAACTTGCCCGCCAGCGGCGCGGCCATGGCCCCCGCTGCGCCGACAATCCCGAACAGGCCCGCAGCCTGCGGCCCGAGATGGAACGGCGCGCCTGCCAGCAGCAGCGCCAGCACCGACCAGAAAATGCTGAACGCCGCGAACATGAATGCGCCGGTAAGCGAAGCCTCGCGCAGACCCGGGTGTTCGACGATCAGATGCCACATCGACACCATCAGTTTGCCGTAGGGCAGCGCTGAAGTCGGCTGGCTCTTCGGCAGACGCAGCAGGATCACCACGGCCAGCACCAGCAGCGCCACCACGGAAACGCCGAAGACTGCGCGCCAGCCGAAATATTCGGCCACGAGGCCGGCGGCGGTCCGCGCCAGCAGGATCCCCAGCAGCAGCCCGCTCATCACCGTGCCGACCGCTTGACCACGCCCGGAGGGCGGCGCGAGTTCGGCGGCGAACGGCACGGCCTGCTGCGCGATGGTGGAGAGCACGCCGATCGCGAGGCTGGCGCCGATCAATACCGCGAGAGTCGGTGCGGTGGTGGCGACCACCAGCGCGACGCACAGGCCTGCGATCTGCAGCAGGATCAGCAGACGCCGGTCGAAGCGGTCGCCGAGCGGCGCAAGCAGCAGCATGCCGGCCGCGTAGCCGAGCTGGGTGGCGGCCGGCACCACGCCGACCCACGACGCGCTACGCGGAAACGACTCGCGCAAGCTGTCGAGCAGCGGCTGGTTGTAATAGATATTCGCGACGGAGACGCCGGCGATGACGGCAAGCAGAAGCAGCAGGCCACGCAGCGAGCGTTCAGTGGCGGCGGGTGAGGCGGAATCGGTCGTGGACATGAGCGGGGGCCTTCGACGGAGCGTCAGGATAGACGCTCCTCAAGCCCGCCGATCATACCGGAGCGAGGCGGATCGTGCTGATCCCATGAAAATGAGATGCCCGTTCGCTTTCGATCCGTACAATCCCCCGGCCCCGCGACGGGGCAATCGGCAATCTTCGACGCAACAGACCATGAAAACGCAGCGATTTGCAGGACTTGAACCGAAGGGCTTCGGCGGCTGGCTGCTGCTGGCGATGCTCGGACTCGTGGCCATGACGGCCGCCACGATCGTGGAGTTGCACGATCCGCTCAAGATGATGCTCGAGTGGGAATTGCTCGCGGTGTTCGTTCGGCCGGAAACGCACGGCTGGTATCGCGCCGTGATCGCAATGGTCGGCATGGACGTCGCGACCGGCGTGTTCATCGTGGCCGGTATGGGCTGGCTGCTTTTGCTTGCGTGGCGGCGCTCGGTGCGCTTTCCCGTGCACCTGCAGGCATGGCTTCTCGCCATCGTCGTGATGCGCACCATTGCGTATCTGGTAGGCGACCACATGACCCACGCGATTGCGATCGACGTCGCGATTCCGTTCGACGGCTTCGAAATCGCCGTTGTAGCAGCGGCGCTCGGGATTCCGTACGTCAGGCGAAGCCGGCGGGTACGCAACACCTTTATCGCGCGCTGACCTCCGGGGTTGAGGCGCATCCGCGAAGCTAATATTTTCCAGACGGCCCTCTCGTACAATAGCGTCCACCGTTCTACGTGGACCGTTGATGAAGCCCGTGCCGTTGAAGTTGCCACATGCCATCCCGAAGCATCCTGACGCCGCTGTAGCACGTCGTCGTGCGTGGTTCCCCCGGTTGTTTCAGGCGTGGCGAGCCGTACCGCGCAGCACGCCGGCGATACTGGCCGCGTTGGCGGCAACGGCTCTGGTCACGCTGCCCGTTCACGCCACTCCGTCGATCGCCCAGTTTGGCGAGCCGCGCTACCCGGCCAATTTCAGCCACTTCGACTACGCCAACCCCGATGCGCCCGCTGACGGCACGCTGAAGTTCGGCAACTACAACGAGCTGCAGAGCTACGATTCGCTCAATCCGTTCCTGTTGCGCGGGGCGCCCGCTCCGGACATTCGCGAGCTGATGTTCGATACGCTGATGCAGCGCAGCTGGGACGAAGTGGCATCGGAATACCCGCTGATTGCGGACGACGTCGAAGTGCAACCGGACTTCACTTCCGCGACCTTCCATATCAATCCCGCGGCGCGCTTTTCCAATGGTGATCGCATCACCGCAGCCGACGTCAAATATTCATTCGATATACTAACAAGTCCACAAGCTTCGCCGCTGTTCAATTCCCAGTTTGCGGTGATCAAAAGCGCGACCGTGCTCGACCCGTCGACGATCCGCTTCGATTTCACCCGTCCTGAACGGGACGCGCCGTTGATCGCAGGTGACTTGCCGGTGTTTTCGCCGAAGTGGGGCATGCGGCCCGATGGCACACACGTGACTTTCGAACAGACCGCCAACGTGCCGCCGATCGCGAGCGGTCCCTATCTGATCGAACGGCGTATCAACGACAAGACGATCATTTACCGGCGCAATCCCGCTTATTGGGCCGCGAATCTGCCGTCGCGGCGCGGCATGTTCCGTTTCGAACGCGTGACGTTCCAGCTCTTTCTGGACAACTTCGGTCCGCTCGAAGCCTTCAAGGCCGGCAGCATCGACGTCAACGTCGAAGGCAGCGCCACCATCTGGGCGCGCCGCTATGTGGGAGAGAAGTTTCGCACTGGCGAACTGAAGCAAGGCACGTTTCCCAACGGGCCTGCGTATATGCAAGGCATCCTGATCAATGTGCGGCGGCCGATGTTTCAGGACGTGAGAGTGCGTCGGGCGCTGACACTCGCGTTTGATTACGAGTGGATGAACCGGATGATGTTCTACGACCAGTACCGGCGCTCGACCAGTTACTTTGACCCGGATTCGTTCGGCGCCACGGGCATGCCCGGTCCGAAAGAGCTGGCGCTGCTCGAGCCGTATCGCGCCAGTTTGCCGCCGGCCGTGTTCGGGCCGATGCTGAAGCAGCCGTCGACGCTGCCCCCCAGCTCGCTGCGGGCCAATCTGCGTGAGGCGCGCGACCTGCTGGGCGAGGCCGGCTGGCACTACCGCGACGGCGCGTTGCGCGACGCCAATGGCACTGCCATGACGATCGAGGTACTCGACGACGAACCCGGCATGGACCGTCTGCTACTGCCCTACATGCAGGCGTTGAATACGCTGGGCATCCAGACTCAATGGCGCGAGGTGGATAGCGCGCTGTACCAGCAGCGGCTCGACAGCTTCGACTTCGATACGACCACTGGCGGCTATCTGCCAGTCAGCGTTCCTGGCGTCGAATTGCTGCGTCGCTTCAGCAGTGCGGCGGCCGCGGAGGAAGGATCGGAAAACACCGTGGGCGTGCGCTCCAAGGTCGTCGACGCGCTGATTCAGAGCGCGTTGTCCGCGCAGACGCTCGACGATCTGCAGGCGGCCACCCGCGCGCTCGACCGCGTGCTGATCAATTCATATTATGTGGTGCCGGAATTCTATGCGCCGAACGCGCGCATCGCCTACAAGAGGACGTTCGGCTGGCCTGCGACCTTGCCGAAGTCCTATCGCGACGTGGATTGGGTGATCGACTACTGGTATGTCAAACCGCATGGCGCCTAGTCGATCAACGCGCCTTCGGGCTCGTAGAACGGATACGGCCCCTCTGAGCGATCCACATACGCGTGGTGCGTCACCAGTCCCGTGGCCGCGTCGTAGTGGTGCAGGGCAAAGGCGGCTGGCTCCAGCATGAACGCGGACGGCGCCTCCTCACGCAGATCCAGCGCCACCTGGTGCGCAGGCGCCGGCACCGCTGAGGCGATCGTGCCGCCGAAGCGCACGAACATCGGGCGATGCACATGCCCGCAGATTACCCGCTCGACATTCGGATAGCGCGCAATCAGCGTCGCCAGCTTCTGCGCCGCCTGCGGCTCGAGCCGGATCTCATCCATATGACCAATGCCGCAATCGAACGGCGGATGATGCAAGGCGACGATCACCGGTTTGCCTTGCGCAGCCTCCAGTTGACCGGCGAGCCATTCGAGACGCGCCTCGCACAGATCGCCGCCGCTTTCGCCGGGCACGATGGAATCGAGCGCCAGCAGGCGCAGCGGGCCGATATCAACCGCGTACTGCACGAAGTCGCCGCCCGCGCTTAACTCGGGACGGTCGCTGAAGGCGTCGCGCAGGGCTGCACGGTCGTCGTGATTGCCGACCAGCAGGTAGTACGGAATCTCGAGCGGCGTGAGCAGTTTCTTCAGATGTTCGTATTGCTCCGGGTCACCCTTGTCGACGAGATCGCCAGTCATGATGACGACATCGGGACGCGGCTCGAGTGCATTGAGCGCCGCAACGCAACGGGCGAGTGCGGCGCCGGTATCGACGCGGCGGTAAGCGAGCGCGCCGGGCCGTTTGATATGCAGGTCGCTGATCTGGGCTAGCAACATGGGAATGTCCTCGTAGGTTCGCTTTGTTCAAGATAGCGCAATCAGCGCTTCCGGGGCGATCGAAATGCCGACCGGCGTGCCGCGCGCGAGTTCGACACGGCCAGCCACGTCGACGATCAGGGCATCGGGCGCCGCGCCGCCAATCGTCAGACGGGTGCGCTCGCCGAGAAAGGCCGCGCTTTCGACGGTGCCGCGCAGATGGGCGCTGGCCGGATCGGCCAGGTAGGCGTCTTCGGGCCGGAAAAACAGCTCGTTCTCTCCGGCTGCCGCCGAGCCAGGCGTGCTGCGCAATGGCAGCGGCACCGCCCCGCCTGTGGTGCTCAGCATGCCTTCACGCCGCTCGCCGGCGAGGCGGTTGATCGTGCCGACGAACTGCGCCACCGCGCGATTCGCCGGACGGTAGTAGATATCGCGCGGTGTGCCGATCTGCTCGATGCGGCCGGCGCTCATCACGACGATCCGGTCGCCCAGTTCCATCGCTTCGGCCTGATCGTGGGTCACATACACGGTGGTGATGCCGAGTTCGCGCAGCAGCGTATTCATCTCGCCGCGCAAGGCGTCGCGCAGGCGGGCGTCGAGCGCAGTGAGCGGCTCGTCGAGCAGCAGCACGCGCGGCTGCATCGCCAGCGCCCGGGCGAGCGCGACGCGCTGACGCTGGCCGCCGGAGAGCTGATCGATCGGTTTGTCGGCGTGGGCGGTGAGCCGCATCATCGCGAGCAGTTCATCCACGCGTTGACGCGCGATGTCTGCTGCCACGCGTTTGATCTTCAGCCCATAGCCGATGTTGCCGCGCACGGTGAGGTTCGGAAACAGCGCGTAGCTCTGGAACACCATGCCGACCTGGCGCTTCTCGATCGGCAGCGCGGTGACGTCTTCGTCGCCAAAGGCAATCTGGCCACCGGCGTCAGGCGTCTCCAGACCGGCGATCATGCGCAACGTCGTGGTCTTGCCGCAACCGGACGGCCCGAGCAGCACCAGGGTTTCGCCGGCGCCGATCTGCAGGTCGAGCGGTTCGAGCACACGCGTGCCGCGAAACGTCTTGGCACATTGCGTCAGCGTGATGGGAACGGGAGCGAGTTTCATGGCGTGTCGATGGTGCGGGTTGAACGTGGCGAAGCTGCCTTAAGGCGTTTCGGCTTGCTGCTGCGCTGGCCAGTGGCGTCGACGCCGAGCCATTGCATGGCGACCAGCAGCGGCATCGTCATGATGAAGAACAGGATCGTGTAGGCGCTGCCGATCTCGATGCGCAGCGACGCGTAGGTATCGGCGAGGCCTACTGGCAGTGTCTTCGTGTCGGGGGTGTGCAGCATCCACGTGAGGTTGAATTCGCCGATCGAGAGCGTCACCACCGCCAGCGCACCGGCGACGATGCCCGGCCGTACGTTTGGCAATACGATGGTCAGAAAGCGCTGCGTAAAACTCGCGCCGAGGCTCGCGGCGCCTTCCTCGAGTGTCCGCAGATCGGCGCTTGCAGCGACGGCGGCAACCGCGCGCACCATGAACGGCAGCGTGAACACGACGTGACCGACGACGATGAACCCGACGCTCATGCGGAACACCGTGATGCCGCCGTACACCACCAGCAGTGCGAGTGCGGACGCGAGACCGGGCAGAGCGATGGGCAGCACCAGAAACTCTTCGATGATGCGCGAGAGCCGCGTCTTGCTGCGTGCCAGCACGTAGCCCGCCGGCACGCCGGTGAGCAGCGTGATGACGAGCGTCGCCGCCGCGACTTCGAGCGACAGAAACACCGATGCGTGATACTGCGTCCACACTTCGATCAGCCAGCGCAGTGTTAGGCCGCTCGACACACCCTTGAAGTAATTGACGGTGAGGCCGGCCATGATCGACATCACGACCGGCACGATCAGAAACGCGCACAGCAGCAGCGTTACGAGCCACTGGCCGGCTGAGAGCAGCGTGCGCGACGACAGGCGCGGCTGCGTGCGGCGCCGGGTCGACGGCGCCGACGGTGGCGCGGATGGCGGTCTGGCGGTGTCGGTTACGGAGTTCATCGGTGTATCTTCATACGGATTGATAGCAGAGCTAAGGGGTACTTGTTCAACGCGGCTGGCGTGTACACATCGTCACGTAGGCACCTGCGCTAAGCACTCGCTGCGACAGCCGAGCCGGTGGCGCTACGTGCCAACGCCAGCACGAGCCACGTCACGAGGCCAAGCACAATCGACAGCCCTGCGGCCGTTACCATGTTCGCGTTCAGCGTGAACTCGGTGTAGATGGTCATCGGCAGGACGTCGATATCGGTGGCGAGCGTAAAGGCCGTGCCGAACGCGCCCATCGCGGTGGCGAAGCACACCGCGCCTGCCGCGATCAGTCCCGGTGAGAGCGCGGGCAGCACGATGTCGCGCATGATCTGCCACGGCGACGCGCCAAGCGATCGGGCCGCTTCTTCGAGCGAGGCGTCGAGCTTGGTCGCCGACGCCATCACCGTCACGATCACGCGCGGAATCGAGAAGTACAGGTAGCCGAGAAAGAGGCCGCTCATCGAATACGCGAAGACCCAGCGGTCGCCAGTCAGCTTCAGCGACAGCGCGCCGATCAACCCCTGACGTCCCGCCAGCATGATCACCATGAAGCCGACCACTACGCCAGGGAACGCCAGCGGAAAGGTCAGTAGTGCGAGCAGTGTGCGCTTGCCTGGGAATTCGCGCCGCGCCAGCAACAGGCCCGAGATCACGGACAGCACCAACGTCGCCGCTGTGACCGCCGCCGAGAGCAGCACGGTCGCGCCGAGGCTTGTCATGTAGCGCGCGTTGGTCAGCATCGCGCGGTACGTATCGAAGGCGTGGCCGTTGCCGCTCAGCTGCGCGAGCGCGCCCATCGGCAGCAGCCAGAACGCAATGAAAACTGCGAGCGCCGGCGCGATCAACGCAATGCGCCAGCGCAGCGGAAACGTGACGTCGTTCAATGCATCACCTGAAGATACTGTTCGCCGAAGCTTTGCTGCTTCTCCGCCATCTTGCCGAAATCGACCGCTGTGGCGCGGGCGTATTCGCTTGACGGCAGGAATTTGGCGGCAGCTTCCGGGCTCATCGCATTGGCGCGGACCGGACGAAGGTAGGCATTGGCCCACAGCTTCTGGCCTTCGTCGGAGAGCACGAAGTCCAGCACCTTCTTGCCGTTGGCTTCATGCGGCGCGCCCTTCACGAGGCTCATCACATACGGCACCGAGATCGTGCCTTCCTTCGGAATCACGAATTCGACATTGGCCTGATCCTTGTATTTCGCGCGGTAGGCGTCGAAGTCGTAGTCGAGCAGGATCGGAATTTCGCCGGAGAGCACACGCGCGTAGGCGGTCTGCTTCGGCACGATCGGCGCGTTGGCCTTGAGCTTGCGGAACCAGTCCAGACCCGGCTGGAAGTTGTCGAAGCTGCCGCCTAGCGCCTGGTTCACCGCCACCGCGCCGGCATAGCCCACGAACGCACTCGACGGATCGAGGTAGCCGATCATGCCTTTGTACTCGGGCTTGAGCAGGTCGGCCCACGAACGCGGCACAGGCTTGCCTTCGAGCGCATCCTTATTGACGAAAAAGCCCAGCGTGCCCGAGTGGATCGCGAACCAGTAGCCTTGCGGATCCTTCATGTTGGCAGGGATGTCGTCCCAGTGAGCCGGCTTGTATGGCTGGATCACGCCTTTGTCTTTTGCCTGGAAGGCCGACGACACGCCGAGGTAGACGACGTCCGCCACCGGGCTCTTTTCTTCGGCCATCAACTGGGCGATGGACTGCCCGGAGTTCTTGTTGTCGAACGGCACGCGAATGCCCGTCCTGGCCTGGATCGCCTTGATCTGGCTCGCCCAGTCGGCCCATTCGGGCGGGCAGTTGTAGCAGATCGCAGTCTCGTCGGCATAGGCCGCGGCGGGTGCGGCGAGGATAGTCGCGGCCGTGGCAAACAGGGCAGAGGCGGTTAGCACGGCGGTGGCGGTGGTGCGCGTCAGCTTGCCGGTCAACTGACGCAGGACGGCACCAAAACAGGAGGAACGGCGAGTCACAGCGGGTCTCCTTGGAAGGAAGGTAGCGAGAAGTTTGTTAAATCGTGCTTCAGCAGCGGGGCCTGTGAGGCGCCTGTGCTGCGTGTTGTTTCTATGCGCAGTGCTGGTAAATCAATGATACGGGTGCGTTACGCCAGCGGTTGTATCGAGCGCGGGCGCGAGGTTTCGCTGGTGTTCGAGATTGCGGCGATCGTGGCGCCTTCGCGCAACGTGTGGGGCAGCGTGAGCGATATGGACGTGTCGCTGTAGGTGCCGTCGATGCGTGCCATCAGCCGTCGCCAGGCGGAGCAGCCGATTTCACGGTTCGGCGCGCAGATGGTGGCGAGCGGCGGCTGCAGCAACTCGCCCATGGAAAGCCCGTCGAAACCGAGAATCGACATATCGTGCGGGATCTGCAGGCGCGCGCGGCGCAGACCGCGGATGACGACCATCGCCAGCAGGTCGTTGCTGCAGAAGAGGGCGGTCGGACGGTTCGGACCGCTGGTCAGATGGGCCAGCACGGAGGGAGCGAGCTCTTCAGCGTTGAAATCGATTTCAAGCGCCGGGGCCGGCGTCAGCCCGGCCTGCTGCATGGCTTGCGCGTAGCCCAGGTGGCGCAGGCGCGCACGATCCGAGGCGGCGAGCGTGCCTGCCAGCATGAGGATGCGGCGATGGCCGTGGGCGATCAGCATGCGCACGCCGTCGTAGGCGGCCAGCCGGTTGTCGACCGACACCGACGGACGGCGTACCGTATCGTTGTGCATCAGCACGTAGAGGAGGCCAGCGCGATCGAGGTCGTCGAGCAGCGGGTGGGTATCGGCGTCCGCGACGGTCAGAGCCAGGCCTTCGACGCGGTGTTCGCGCAGCGTCTCGATGGCGTGGCGCTCGCGCTCGGCGTCGTACTGGGTGGTCATCAGCATCAGCCGGTAGCCCTGTGCGCTGGCCAGGTCGTCAATGCCCTGCAGGCACTCCGCGAACACCGGGTTGGCGATCGTGGGGAGGATGACGCCAATCAGGCGGGTGCGCTCGCCGCGCAGCTGGCGGCCTAGCGGGCTGGGGCGAAAATTGAGCGCGTCGATCGACTGGCGCACCTTGTCGAGCGTGACGGGATTCACGGTGTGCGGCGCGTTGATGGCGCGCGAAACCGTGGCAATCGAGAAGCCTGCGTGTGCCGCGACATCCTTGATGGTAGGGGTCATCGCTATGGTTTTGGCTCGGGTTGTAAACGTTTTCGTCGAGCGGATTATCGGCAAGCTTTGTGACTCGCCGATGACTCGGGAGGCATGGGAAGGCGCGGGTTTGGTGCGGCGGCGACCCAATGGTAGAATCGCGTCCGCCCTGCCGGGGTGATGAAATTGGTAAACATAGCGGACTTAAATTATTGAGTGCCCGACCGGAAACGGCCGGTGCAGAACCCCTCAAATTCGGTGAACCCCCTGGTTTTGCGCTGCGCGCGCAACCGAGGCAACGCCGAGCCAAGCCCGCCGTCGCATGAGTGCGAGGGTGCGGAAGGTGTAGAGACTAGACGGGGGGCGCCTTAGGCGGCGAGGGCTGGCGGTTTTGCCGCACAGTTCAGCCGCGATGGTGAAGGCATAGTCCAGCGCACGAACGAGGATGCCGCCCGGTATCGTCGGCGTCGAAAGACGTGGTGTGACGAAAATCCGCCGCTTAACAGCTTGCCGGTTCGAGTCCGGTCCCCGGCACCAAAGAAGTTTTTGACTGGCGCGCTCTGCGTCAGTGGCTTCCATACAGCCGCCGAACACCGCTAATTCCATTCTGTGCCCGCCAACCGTGGTTAGCCGAATACCTGCGGGTGCTCGGCAAGTATCGCGCTACCTGTTCCGATCAGCGCTACGCCTCCCGCCATCTCCGCTCGCCTGCCATGCTACATGGACAAGAAAACGGCCGATCAAGGACGTCAATGGCGAAAGGCTTGCGTAATGTCTGGCGCTACTTCTACCCACCTCACCTCGTGCGGCAGCGAAGCGAAGATATCCGAGCAATACAGTACTGCGAAATATGGTGGGAATAGCGCCGGTGGCCGCTCCGTTTACCACGAGGCCCAGAAAGGAATCTGGGCCAAGGTGGACAACGCTGGGTCGTCCGGTCAAGGAAGGCTAACACCTCACCTCATCATTGCGAGGCGGTTCGGCACTTGCGTGTCCGTTGGGAATTTACCGTGGTCGAGCGCAGGAGAGGGTGAGTGAACGTCGAAAACGAAAGCGGGTCTGGCGCGGTATCCGCTCAGGAGGACACGGCGAAGCCTAACGTCGCCATGATGACCAGAAATATTGGCCACCTGCTACGACTCGCGCGACTCAGGTTAGCGAATCTGATGGACAAGCAGCTGCTTAAACAATTGGGCATTACGAATGTTCAGGCGACTCTTTTGTTTCTCATTTCGACGGGCGAATCGGCGTCGTTGAAAACGCTTGCGCAGAGCAGCGGCACCGAGATGGCGAGAACATCACGGCTTCTCACCTTGCTGGAGGAGCGGGGCCTGGTGGTGCGCATTCGCTCCGGCTCGGATCGCCGGGTTACCGAGTTGCAGTTGACGGATGCCGGATCCTCTCTGGCCAGTCGACTGCCCATGATCCTCCGGGATGTCGCCGACCTGGCGTTGTCGACATTCGATGAGACCAACAGAGAGCTACTGGTGGATATGCTCTCCGACCTGATTGGGAACTGCGAGATGATCGAGCATCAATCGGCGGGGCGGCCGAGCGAGAGTGACCGGATGAATCCGCAAGAATACTGGAAGGACTCGCTAGACCTCGTCGAGCTCCCATGTTCGCGAGAGTATTGCCGGTAGCTGCGTTTTCGTGCTGCGGCTTTTGTGCAGAGTTGCGGTGGATTCTGCCTGGACGGTCATCAATAATAAAAAAACAGGCCGCTCCGGTGACAAGGGAGGGGAATCCGAAAACCGGAACGGCCTTGAAAGGCTACTCAAACATTCGATGCGCGTTAAAACTTGTAGGTCGCGCCGATCTGCAGGAAACGGCCCATATACGTATAGAGCGACTGGTCGTAGCCGGTCTGGTCGATCTGGCTCAGCCACTCCGGATCGAACGGGGGCGCACGGTTGAAGATGTTGTTCATGCCGCCATAGACCGTCCAGTGCTTGAAGCCTGTGTACGCCACGTTAAGGTTGAACACGCTATACGACGCGGTCGAGAAGTTCAGACCCAGCGCGTTGGAGTACGGACCGGTGTACTGCCATGCGAGATCTGCATTCCACTGGTGGAAATTCCACGAGAGATCCGTGTTGCCCTTCCAGCGCGGGAACGAACCGCCGAACGGCTGCGCAAGCGTCAGGTCGTTACCCGCGCCGTCGACCGTCGAAGCGAGGCCGCCGATGCCGCTCATCTTGAAGTGCCACACATAACCCCAATCGCCCGATAGCTTGAACGTACCAATCGAGGTGGGCAGCGATTGCGCGAACGTCATTTCAAAGCCATCCGTATCGAATGAACCGAGGTTCTCGTATTCGTTGGTCTCGAACGCAATCGAACCGTCCGCGTTCAGGACCGTGCCGCTTGGATCGAGCTGCGTGCCGATCGCCTTGTCGACGTGAATCTTGTACCAGTCGAAGCCGATGTCGGTCGTGCGTGTGGGCGACAGTTCGAAGCCGATGTTGTAGTTCTTCGTACGTTCCGGCTGCAGGTTCGGATTGCCCTTGGTGATGACGTTTTCGTCCTGCCCATTCGGCCCGATCGGCTGGATGCCGATGTTCGACGAATTCGTGTTTTCGAGGAACTCCGGTGCGCGGAAGCCGCGGTTGTACGAAGCGTACGTGGTGAACTGCTGGATCGGCTGGAAGCGCAGGGCGAAACGCGGCGAGAACGCGCCGCCGAAGTCGCTGTAGTGGTCATAGCGGCCCGACTGGCTGAACGTCAGCATCTTGTTGATCAGCGGAACGTCGACCTGGTAGTACACCGCGGCCACGTTGCGCTCACCGTCCACCGTCTGGAGGTTCGGTCCCAGCGTGGTGCCGTTCAGGTAGTTGGCGCCTTCCTCGATCAGTTCGCTTTCGTGCAGGAACTGCGCACCCAGACCCAGGCCGACGTCACCGGTCGGGAGATGGAACAGGTTCGGTGTCGCGAGCGTTGCGTCGAGCGCGTCGAGCTTGGAAATGCCCAGGTTGTTCGCCGTCGTCAGGATGCTGTTCACGGCGCCAGGCGTAGCCGACGGATTCACGAAGTTAAGCGTGCCGTTGTTCAGTGCGGAGGTCAACGCGATCGGATTGACATAGTTTCCGAGCGTGTTGCTCACCGTGCTCATCGAATGCGTGTACCCGGCGTTCCAGTCCCAGTCTTCCTGGCCGGTCGTGAAGCTTCCTTTCACGCCGGTTGCCGCACGCCAGTAGTTTGCATCCGTGGTCGAACCGAACGTACCCGGCAGGGTGCCAAACAGTTCCTGAGCCACGCCGGTCGTGTTGAACGGATTGTTGGCCGGTACCACTGCCGTGAACGGAGTCACGGTCTTGGTGACCGGGTTGAACTGCAGGCTGTTGCCAAGGACAACGGGGCCGTCGTTCGTCGTCGTCGTATTGTTGCTTTCCCACAGATCGGCGTACGCGGTCGTTGTATCGTTGATCTTGAAGTCGCCGTGAACCTTGGCGCTGAAACGCTCCGTCATCGGCTCGATCGACGTGTCTTCAGCCGTATTCCTCAGGCACACATTGCCGCTATTGATCGCGCCGGTTTGCGACGCAATGATGCTGGAGGAAGCGGGAGCAATCTTGCCGCCAGCGCAGCCGAACGGCGTTGCAACACCGGTAGTGGGATTCAGGAAGTACGACGGTTGCTGGACCGAGCCGCCAAACATCTGGTTGCTGAAGTCCTGATTCTCTGTCGTGTCGCGATCGGCCAGCGTATAACCGTTCGACTTGTAGTAGCTCGCGGTCGCCGTGATGTTATAGCCGTCGGAGGTCAGATTGCCGAAGCCGCCAAGAATGCCGAACTTGGTCGTGCCTCCGCCGCCTTGTGTCGCGCCACCATAGCTTCCGTCGAGCTGCAGGCCCTGGAAATCATGTTTGGTGATGATGTTGACCACGCCGCCGATCGCGTCGGAACCGTACTGCGACACTGCGCCCGTCTTCACCACTTCGATGCGGTCGATTGCGTCTATGGGAAGCGTGTTCAGGTCGAAGAACTGATCGGTGCCGTTGACAGCGAATGCAAACGGCGCAACACGTTGACCGTCGACGAGCACCAGCGTGTATTTTTCGCTCAGGCCGCGCAGTGCGATACCGGCGCCGCCGGCAGCAAAGCTGTCAGACGTGGACTCTCCCCAACTGTTGGCCGAGTTCGCGGAAATGGAGCGTACGTAGTCGGAGACGCTCTTTTCCCCCGAGTTCTGAATGTCTTTCGTGGTGATCACCTGAACCTGCTGGAAGCCCACTTTGTCCGCCTGGCGGATCAGCGAGCCCGTGACCTGAAACGTCTGTAATTGCTTGACGTTCTTGCTGGTCGCCGTTGCTGCCGTGCCCGATGCCGCTGCGGGAGCGGCAGCCGCCGCCGTGCCTGAAGCCGCCGCGGTGGCGGCCGGCGTTGCCGTGGCTGCCGGCTGGCTTTGCGCAAACGCTGGAGCGGCGATTGCGGTCGTCAGTGCGAGCTCAGCCCAGACGATTCTTCGAATGGCTAACGCCATTGCCCGTTGTTTCATCTCACCCCTCATAGTTGTCAGTGATGGCCTACATTGTTTGGCGAGGAGAAGTCTTATGGATTCCTCCTCGCGATCCACGGCGTGGATACGCCGAATCCCTGCCTGCGCTGCGCGTGTGCCAACGAGCCATCTACACATGCGGCGCTTCGGACACAATAAGTTTGAATTTGAAAGTCATATCTGAATCGGACTACTAATCGTAGTCATTGTCGTATCGACGATTGGCCTCGGATTTCGAGGACATCGCAACGGCTATCCAACGGCGCGTGCCGGCGGCCTTACACCTGTCGCGTTTCGCTGGAAGGCTTCACGTAAATGAGTTGCGTGACCTTACCAAGTCACAATAATTTTTTGTCGACGTTTGTTTGTCGCGTACAAGCAATTCGCACGGGCATTGGTTGATGTGATTCGACCGGGAGCGCGTCGCGGAGTCGACGGTTTCGGCGCCGAGCCAGCTTCGCTGGGCGGTTCCTATGAAGTGGGAGCAAGTTACGAAGGGCTGCAACGAAACTCGATCCAGATTATTCCATGGCTTAAAAGAAATACATGAAGGGTCGCTAAACAACATTTCGCGAGCATTCCACTCTTTCGGAAATGCATTTTCTGGAAGTGCGTTCTAGATCGGACGTGGCATATCTTCGGCGACGTCGAGGGCGACGTCGCGGGGAACCAGATAAGGTTCGGGGGGATTTGAATTTGCAGCAACCGGACGTGCTACGAGAGATGCCTTAGCGGGCGGCCTGGACGAGTCCGCCGCCCGAGATCGTCGAAGCGTTCGCCCCGACCGTTAAACCAGCACGTGGCCACCATCGACAACGACGACCTGTCCCGTGCTAAAGCCCTGTTGCATCAGATAAAGATACGTTTGGGCAACGTCGCTTGCTTCTCCAACCCTTCGTACCGGCATCTTTTCGGCGATATAGTCATAAAGACCTTCGCGATCGGCTTCGCTCATGTTGTCCCACAACGCCGTACGCAAGACACCGGGCGCCACGGCGTTGACACGCAGCGGTGCAAGCTCGACGGCCAGGGTACGGGTCAGCGATTCGATCGCACCCAGGATGTTCGACGGGATGGTCCAGGCAGGCAACGGACGCGACGACGCCACTCCGCTTGTCAACGTAATGGAGCCGCCCGCTCGAATGAGGGGAGCCCCATACTTGACCGCTTTGAGTGCGCCCCAGTAACGCACTTCGAAAGCTCGCTGCGCGGCTTCAATGCTGAGCTCCGCAAGGTTTTGCAGGAGCAGTGTCTCGCCGGCAGTGTAGACGAGATGGTCGAATGCGCCGACGCGCGCAAAAACCGCCCTGACTTGAGCCTCGTCGGAAAAGTCGAGTGGCTCGCCACGTGTGCCTTGAGGTAGTCGCTCCAGTGCAGCCGCAACGCGTTCCGGCTTGCTCGATGCGATGATGACCTCGGCTCCGGACTTCGCCGCAGCTTCGGCCACGGCAAAGCCAATTCCTGATGTACCGCCGGCTATGACGATGCGGCTGCCTTGAAGAGTGATGCTGGAAAGCTGATTGTTTCCCATGCTTTAAGTTTCGTAAGAAGGAGATCCCGCACGGTGACGTCGAAAGTAGGGCAGCACGTGCTGCCTGACCTGGATCGATGCGCCACCGCGGCCGCGAAAGAGTGTACGTGGTTTGCGAAAATCTCGTTGGAGACGCTGCACTCCGGCCTACGTCGTGTACTGGCCGATCTTTAACGATGCGAACGTGAACGGCTAACCCACCAGCACGTCGGCATTGAGCGTTTGGGCCTTGTTGGTCATGGCAACGCGCGTGCCATCGTGGCCGCCCCCCATTGGTGTCGGGGTATTCGAACAGTGCTAGATGACAAGGACGTGAATTGGATGAGATCGGGAGGGTTGGTTGAGGGAGTGGAGCGCGTCCACAAAAGTCGATAGCTGCCCTGAAAAACTTCCCGAAATTTCCAAACCGACATAGCATTCTTAAAGGAGCATCGGCGATGCTGACGCCGGGAAATAGAACCTTCTGGAGGAACCATGAAAGTACGCACGCATCACGTTGTAGTTGCGGCAGCGCTCATCGGCGTGACGATCCCAATGTCCACAGTTCACGCCCAACTCGGCAACCTGCTAAATCAAGGGAACAACGGTTCGTCGCCGAGTCTGGGTGGTTTGACCGGCGGCTCGTCGTCTGGAGGCCTCGGCGATCTTGGTAGCGCGCTGTCGGGCGGTTCGGTGACATCCGGCAACAGCAGCAATGTCGCAGGCGTGCTGCAGTTCTGCATCAAGAATAACTATCTGGGCGGCAGCAGCGCGTCGTCGGTAAAAGATTCGCTGATGAGCAAGCTGCCAGGCGGCGCGTCGAGTTCCAATGGCGGCTACACCGACGGCGCCAACGGCATTCTGGACACAGGTAACGGCCAGAAGCTGAGCCTGGGTGGCGATGGCGTCAAGCAGCAGCTCACCAAGCAGATCTGCGACAAGATTCTCGACCAGGGAAAGTCGATGCTATAAGCATGGCGAGCTTGTTTCGCTCGCCCTGATCAAAGAATCTCGCGCTAGTGATCGCCGGCACCAGGTGAAGTACTGCTAAACAGTCTCTTTGTCGTTGCGCGCCGCGTTTGATTTGCGCTTCCTTTGAAGCGAAGGAGACCGTTCGGTCAAGCGGGCCGCCGCATCTTTATCCGCAGAGCCCGCGGCCGCGAACCGCCGTCGATACTCGGCTGGCGTCGTTTGTTTTGCAGCCCTGAACTGCCGATTGAAATTGGCGACGTTCGCGAAGCCCGAACGGGCGGCGATGACAGCAACGGGTAGGGAAGTGTCAACCAGCATCCGGCACGCGTGCCCGATACGAACCCGGGCGATATACCGTCCGACGCTCTCACCGATATGTTGAACGAAGTAACGCGTAAGCGTGCGTTCCGACAGGTTAGCGGCCTCACAGAGTTCCGGGAGTCGCAGCGGTTCGGCAAACCGCGCGTCGATTACCGAAAGAACCCGGTTAATCCGTTCGGGCTCATGGCCAGACGGGCCGGCGTTCGCCTGATTGAAAGCACTCGGCGAGGCGAGCGGCTGTCCCGGCGCGTCGGCGAGCGTGCACAAGATATCGAGGGCGGCGCCAAGGCGCTCGCGCGCCTCGCTCGACAGCAATTGTGCGAGGCGCTCACGCATCGCTTTTCCAGCAGGTGGATCGAAGGCGAGCCCACACGCGGCTCTGCGCAACAGCTTGCGTAGCGGTTCATATTCGCGGCAACAATCGGCCATGCGCCGCGCCCAATCGCCGTCGAACCAGATGACGATAGCGACTTGGGGCGAAGAAGCGTCGATCGAACGGTTCGACGACCAGGTGTGCGGAAGATCCGGCGGCACGAGGACGAGATCCTCAGCCTCATAATCGCTAACGGAGTCGCCGATGTAGCGCTTGCCGTGACTGTTCATCGTCAGCGTGAGTTCGTACTCCGGATGATGATGCCACTCGAATGGAATACGCGGCAGACGCCGATGGTAAACCCGCAGTGAACAGTCCTCGCCGAACTCGACGTGCTCATAGGCTGGCTTCATGGCCGAAAACGCAAATGAATTGCCTGAATAGTATCACCATGGCGCGCATCCCCGTCATATGCTCTCGACGTACCAGGTCCGTATGGAGACAGTCATGGCGTTGAAAATCGAAGATTTGCCCGGTGCAATTCGACAAGCGAAAAGAGAATTGCGCGCGGCGTTGCCGAACTATGGCGAGGCGTTCGCCGAGGTCGAAGAAGCGATCGGCGCCGAGGCGAAACGAATCGCAGGGCGGCGCGATCGGGGAGAGGACGTTATCCCCGAGATTCAGTTTTCCGACATTACCGAACAACGCGTCACCGCCGACCAGATCGCGATCGTCAAGGCGCGCGGCGCATGTGTGATTCGCAACGTGTTCCCCCGTGCGCTGGTGCAAGGCTGGGACCAGGAGATTGCCCAGTATGTCGAGCGCAATCATCTCGACAAGCGCCTGGAAAACCGCGCGGAGGACAAATACTTCGGACAGCTCGCTTCCAGCAAGCCGCAGATCTATGGCGTGTACTGGTCGAAGCCGCAGGTACTCGCCCGGCAGTCGGATTCGTTGACTGCGGCGCGCGTGTTCCTGAACCGGCTGTGGCGCAACGAGAGCGAAGGCCGCGTGCACTTCGATCCGGAACGCGTGCCCGTCTACGCCGACCGTCTGCGTCGCAGGCCGCCAGGCTCCGCGTCGCTTGGTTTGTCGGCGCATTGCGACGGCGGGTCGGTCGAACGTTGGATCGAAAGCAACTTTCGCAAAGTTTACCGCCACGTGTTTGACGGGAGCTGGCGCAACTACGATCCGTTCGACGCTGCGTTCCGGCCCGATGTGCAAGAGATCGCTTCGCCCGCCGTTTGTTCGATGTTTCGCACGTTTCAGGGCTGGACTGCGTTGACGCCGCAGGGTCCGGGCGATGGCACGTTGCAACTCGTACCCATCGCGAACGCAATGGCGTACATCCTGTTGCGGGCGCTTCAGGACGATATCGCGGAGGACGACCTGTGCGGTGCCATGCCCGGGAGGGCGCTGTCGATCAAGCCGGAATTTCACGCGCCATTGTTCGAGGCGCTGTCGTCGATTCCTAAAATGGAAGCGGGCGACACCGTGTTCTGGCATAGCGACGTCATCCATGCGGTCGAAGACGAGCATAAAGGCGCGGGCTATAGCAATGTGATGTACATCCCCTCGGCGCCCGCGTGCGCAAAAAACGATGCGTACCTTAAGCGCCAGTTGCCGAGCTTCATGAAGGGAGAAAGTCCGCCCGATTTCCCCGCGGACCATTTCGAGGTTGATTTCACCGGACGCGCCACGGCTGATGACCTGACGCCGCGAGGCAAGGCACAACTTGGCTTTGATCTGTAGTTGGGCAAGGGCGTTTTGTACGCGCGAAGCGGGCACGCAGCTTACCGGTGCTGCAGCGTTGAGAACGGCAAGTGTTTCGTGACCGCCAGACCAGACCGCGATACGATATGGCGGTCCCTTCCTGGAGAGCCGTCCAATGACAAACATCGCAGCGCTTCGCGACTTCTATGCGCGATACGTAACAGCCAAGGCCGGGTGCAAAGACGCAAGAATCTGCGAGGCATTTGCTGCGATTGAAAGAGAGAGGCATCTGGGCCCTGGACCGTGGAATGTATTGACGCTGTCGGGTTACGTCTCGACCGAAACGTCGGACCCGGCCGTTCTCTACCAGGACATTGTGATCGGGCTCAAGACCGAGCGGGGCCTCAACAACGGGGAACCGAGTCTCCACGCACGTTGTCTGGACGCAGCGGCCATCTCGCCGGGCGAGACCATCACCCATATCGGTTCGGGAACTGGCTACTACACAGCGTTGCTCGCGTACCTCACCGGTCACACCGGGAGCGTGGCGGCGTATGAGATCGACCCGGAACTCAGTACGAAAGCAGCTTCGAACCTTGCACACCTGGCGCAGGTTCGGGTCGTCAAGGAAAGCGGAACGCAAGCAGTGTTGCCGCTATCGGATCTGATTTACGTCAGCGCCGGCGCGACGCATCCATTGAACAGCTGGCTCGAATCGCTCAACGTGGGTGGCCGTCTCATCTTCCCACTAACACCTAACCGCGGTCTCGGCGGCATGCTGCTCGTGACGCGCGTGGACGCCAACTCATACGCGGCAAAGTTCATCTGCGGTGCGATGTTCATCGAGTGTATTGGGGCGCGCGATGATGCGACCGGAGAGTCTCTGGTTGCCGCCTTCGAATCGGGTGATATGGCGGCAGTCAGGTCGCTAAGATTGAAGACGCCCGCTGATTCGTCGGCGTGGTTTGTGGGAACCGACTGGTGGCTATCAACGTCAGAGCCGCACGGTTTCGCGGCTTGATATCCCACATCGGACCCAGTTCATAACGCGACGACGACCGGAAGGCGAAGTCGCGGGCTAAACGAGCAGGGATCCAATCCGCAACGCTATGCACTTGCAAAGGCGATATCGGACGGGCTCCCAACCGCAACATACGTCCCGGTAAACCGCAGCTTGCCACTCGCCTTATCGACCGAAAAGATCGTGATATGGTCACTGCGCTGATTCAGCGAATACATGAAACGCCCCGACGGATCGAATTTGATCACACGCGGATAGTCCCCACCGGTAGGCACTTCCCCGACGCGCTGCAGATGTCCGTTTCCGGCGACGCTGAACTGCACGATCGTGTCGTGCAGCCGGTTCGCCACATAGATGAACCGGCCATCATGTGAAAACACAAGTTCCGACGCGAAGCTCGTGCCCTGATACGCGTCCGGCAGCGTCGAGACCGACTGCAACTGCGTCAACGTTCCATGCGCACTGTCGTAGGCATAGCAGACCAGCGTCGACGCTTCCTCTGTGACCTCATAAAGATAGCGGCCATTGGGATGAAACGCGAGGTGCCGTGGCCCGGCGCCTGCCGACGCGGCGACGAACGGCGGATCGTTCGGTGACAGCGCGCCGGTCGCTTCGTCGAACTTCCAGATATACGTTCGATCGACACCAAGATCGGTTGAGATCGCGAATCGACCATCCGGCGAAGGCACAATCGTATGCGCGTGCGGGCCGTCGTGATCGCTGATGGCAAAGCTGCCAGGCACACCTTCCGCCGCGTGCTGCGCACCGGCTGGTGCCTTCGGCTGCTGAACAGAGCACGCTTCGCCCAGCGTGCCGTCGTTCGATACCGGAAAGACCGCGACGCTGCCGCTGTTGTAGTTCGCGACCATCAAAAAGCGGCCGCCTGGATGCAAGCTCAGATAGACCGGACCGGCGCCGTGCGAGTCGACCGTGTTGATCAGTTTCAACGTGCCCGTACCGCTTTCGATCGCATAGGCGCTGACCGAGCCGTCGGTCGTGCCGTTGAAGTTCTTCACCTCGCTAACAGCGAACAGGAAGCGTTGTTGCGGGTCGACAAGGAGACTGCTTGGATTCTCGACGCCACGCAGGGGCTCGAGTGCCTCGAGCTTGCCGCTACTCCGGTCTACCTGGAAGCGATGGATACCGAGGCCATTGGGCGTGTAAGTACCGACGTACGCAAACAACGGCTTGCCGCTATCGGCGGCGGCTGTGGCACTTTTGCTCGCGGCCTGTGCCGGACGAGTCGCCGCGATCGACCCGATCGCGGAAGCGGCCGCCAGCGCACTTACGCTTCTAAGCCAAACGCGTCGCGCCTGTGAACTAGGTACCTCGAGATTCCCGATATTGCTCATTGTTTGTCTCCAAAGTAATAACCGACATTCGCTCGACGCTTCATCGGTATTTGATACTGGTAGTCTGCCCACGGCCGTCTGATATATCGGACATGAGTCCGACTCGGCAGATGAGTTGAAGTGTTTCACGGAAAATAAATCGTGGCAATGGGGCGAGTGCCGTCCGCTGGAGCGCGTGAACCGAAACCTTTAGGATGACGAAACTCGTGTGCCCAGAATCGATGCGCATCGAAATCTTCAATATGCATTTTGAATAGATCCGGATGACGAGGTCTTTGCGCGAAGTATGAAAAAACGATCAGTTGTCACGAAATGCAAATGTTCGTCTGTAACGTTTCAGGGTGTGAGAAATTATCGTGCGGTAGCAGGGCCTCGGGTCAACCGGCGGTGGGGGAAAAGCCTGAGAAAACAAGAAAGGAACGGATATGAGCTTCGCTCCAGACAGTCTTATTTCAAACGGTTCAGGTGGCAGTCCGTCAGGTTCGATGAGCGCGCTAGGAGGCCTTGCCGGATCAATGACTTCCGGCGTCGCCAATCAGCTAGGGCCGCTTGCTGGCCTCGCGGGTCATGTCGACACCGTGCAGCGGGCGGCGCAGCTTGCGCAGACCGGTTTCTCGCTGATGAACAAGCCGCCCTCGGCGGTGGCTGACACGATCAACAATACCGGCACCGCGGGTGCCGCGCCGCTGACCCAGCAGAACCGATACGTCACGCTCGACACACCTCTCGGAACCGATGTTCTGCTGGTGACCGCGGCGATCGTGGACGAACACGTGAACCAGCTGCCGGAAATTCACCTCGATCTGCTGTCCCATACTCAGGATCTGAAGCCCGAGGACCTGATCGGCCAGCAGGTGCATCTCAAGTTCGATCAACAGGCGCGGCAATCGACCGTCGAGCGGATCGTCGCATCCGATAGTGCCGACGAGTTCCGCTACTTCGACGGCTATGTCGCCTCGTTCGATCGAGCGGGCAACCCGGGCCGGGTCACGCAATATCACATGACGGTGGTGCCGTGGTTCTGGTTTCTGACGCGCTCGACGGACTGCCGCATTTTCCAGAACGAGACCGCGCAGGAGATTCTCTCAGGGATTTTCCAGGAACACGGTTTCTCCGACTTCGTTTTCGATATCCAGACGAGCCAGAATCCGCTCGAGTACGTGGTGATGTACCAGGAGTCGTACTTCAATTTCTGCGCGCGGCTGATGGAGCAGGAAGGACTGATCTGGACTCATCGTTATCAGAAGGACAAGCATCTGCTTGCGATTGGCGACACGAATCTCGTGTTCCAGCCAATTGATGGACTGACGACGGTGCAGTACGCCGATAGCACGTCGAGCGAGTTCAACGGTATCGACCAGTTGCACGAAGGGCGGCGCTTTGGAGTGGGCAAGGTGACGTTCCGCGATTTCAATCATCAGACTCCCTCGTCCCCGCTGATGCTGGTTGAGGCCGAGCCGCAAACGCTCAAACACGCGCGGCTCGATTCCACTGAGCGCTTCGAACACCAGTCGCTGTACGACCATAGCGACGACGGTAATCGCTATGCCCGCTACGCCATGCAGGCGGAAGAGGCGAACGCCTATCGCTATACCGGCGGTGGCTATGCATGGCGTATGACGGCCGCGGGCAACGTGACGGTGACGAATCACCCGGTGCAGACAAATAATCAGGAGTACGTGATCCTCCGTGTGCGTCACCAGGCGGTCAACGACTACACGCAACACGCTGCCAAAACGCCGTACCGAAACAGCTTCTCTCTGCTGCCGCAGAAGATAGCCTATCGCCCGCAACGGATCACGCCCAAGCCGCTGATTCAGGGCACTCAGTCGGCGATCGTCGTGGGCCCGAAGGGCGAGCAGATTTATACCAACGGCAGTTGTGTGAAGCTGCACTTCCTGTGGGACCGGCGCGGCAAGCTCGATGGCACGGATTCGATGTGGATCCGCATCTCGCAGCCGTGGGCGGGCGATGGCTGGGGGGCGGCGGCGATTCCGCGGATCGGCCAGGAAGTCCTCGTTGCCTTCAATCAGGGCGACGCGGATAACCCCGTGATCGTGGGGCGGGTATACAACGGCGATCAGGGCAACCCTTACCACGGCGCCGCTGGCCAGACGATGGGGATCAAAAGCCAGACGCACAAGGGCGCGGGTTCGAACGAACTGTCGATGAGTGACGTGAACGGTTCGCAGCTGCTGTACATGCACGCCCAGAAGGACATGAACACCGTCATCGAAGACAGCGAGACGCACCAGGTGGTCGCTGGATCTCGCACTGTGACCGTTGCGGCGGGAGATGAGACGAAGCAGATCGGTAAAGGCAATCTGACCGAAACGATCGCGCAAAAGCGCAGCACGACCGCGGCCGATGTTCAGGTCTTCACACCCGCAGGCGACGCAGGCGGAGGAACCCAGGTATATGGCGCGGACAAGAGCATTACGCTTGCGGTTGGTGACAGCACGGTCGTTCTCACGCCTGACGGCATTCTTCTGAAGCACGGCAGCTCCACCATTATGCTTAGTGATGCCGGTGTGTCGGTCAACGGTCAGCGTATCGATCTCAACAAATAAATATTGATAGGTTTCCTCATCATGTACTACGCGATCCACGAAGGAACGTTCGTACTGCCCGATGCAGCGCTGGACCGCACGGTCAATATGCTGATGTTGAACCAGGGGCCCGGCGGCTTCAACCTCGTGATCTCGCGCGGCCGCCTGCGCGATGGGGAGGATCTCGATGCGTTCATCGCGCGGGAGTGGGGGCTTGCGACACGCGAGGCACCGAAGCTCACCGAGCGTTCGCGCGAAGCTGTGACCGTGGGCGGCCGCCCTGGTATCCAGATCGATGCGACCCAGGAGCAGGACGGCAAGCTCAGGCATCAGTTGCAGAGCGTATTTCCGGCCGATGACAACGGCAGCGTGCTGGTGATGACGCTCACCTGCGCGTCCCCGTTGAGCGAAGAGCAGCGCGCGACGGCCGATCGGATGCTCGACAGTTTCGAGCCGCGCGTGGCGCGGCCAACGCTGGTCGAGCCGCCGGAGGACGCGAAGTGAGTGACGAACAGTACGCCGCCGCGCGCTATCACGATCCGATCCAGCATACGTCGCTGCTGGGCGATCTGCTTGGTATGGGTGGCTCGCTGCTGGGCGGTGCGGCCATCGGGTGGGCGCTTTCGACGTTGGCGGAAGGCGCCGTGGTGGCGGGACTGGCCGCGCTGGAAATCGGTTCGGGTGGCCTCGCAACGCCGCTCGTGATTGGGATCGGGATTGGCGTGGCCGCCGTCATGGAAGGAAGCGGTCTGAACGAGAAGATCGACAACGCGGCACATGCGCTGGGTAACGCGATCGCTCCGCCGGAGATCAAAGGCAAGATCACGAGCGGCTCGCTCAATGTCTACGTCAATAATCTGCCGGCTGCCCGCGCAGCAAAGCCGGGCGACATGGACACGATTGAATGCCAGAATCACTCCGGGCCGCAGATGATTGCCCAGGGCTCGGGCAACGTCTATATCAACGATCATCCCGCGTCGCGCGTGGGGGATAAGACCACGTGTGACGCCAGTATTGCAGAAGGTTCGGACAACGTATTCATTGGCGGCGGTACGCAAACGGTGCGCGATATCACCGCGGCGCGAAAATGGGTGGCATGGCTGGGAGCGGCAATCGGGATTGCGCTTGCCCTGTGTGGGCGCGGCAAGATGAATTGGGACGACTTCCTCAAGAGCAAGCTGCCTTGTCTCGCACTCAATATGGGCGCGGCGCTGGTCGGCACCGCGCTGGGTCATTTGATGCGGACCTCTGCTGGTCACCCTGTCAACGTGATCACCGGCGGCAAGATCCTGGACGGCACGCACGACACGGATTTTGTTTTGCCCGGGGCGCTACCGATCGTCTGGCGTCGTTTCTACAGCAGCCACGATGACCGGGCCGACGGTCTGTTCGGACTGGGTTGGAGCGTGCCAGTCAGTGTCGAACTGAAGCTCGGACGCGACGAAACGGGCCGCATCGAATCGATTACCTACTGGGACGAACAGGGGCGCGACATTGTATTTCCGGCGGTGCCTCCCGGAGAGAGCCATTTCAGCGTGCCAGAAGGCATCTACCTGATCTGCACGGCCGGCGGCCATTACGTCGTCGAGACGGTGGACGGCCTATACCGCGATTTTGGACGAGCTGACACCACCAGCGGCGATTCGCTGAAGCTCTGGCGGCTCGAGGATCGCAATGGCAACTGGATCGAGGTTCAGCGGGAAGCGGTTGAACATATCAGCCGGCCGGCTCGCGTACTCGACAGCGCCGGTCGAACCCTGAGGTTGACGTATGCGCAGGCGCACCCTCAGCGTCTCGCATCGATAGATCTAAGCCACGGTGTCGAGGGTGAACCCCCCGAAACGCTGGTGCGTTACACCTATTCCGATGCGAGCGAACTGGAGACGGTGACGGACCGCAGTGGACAGATCGTGCGGCGCTTCGCTTACGACAATGGTCTGATGGTCCGGCAGACCCTGCCGGGCGGACTGCAATCCTTCTATGCATGGCAAGGGACGGGACGAGACGCCAGGGTCGTGCGCCACTGGACCGATGATGGTGAGGAATACGTATTTGATGTGGAGCCCGAACACCGTGAAGTCACGATCACCGATCAGCTCGGACGCGTGACTCGCTGGACCTGGAACGCGGACCGGCAGCCGACCCATTATAAGGACGCGGAAGGCCACGAATGGCAGTTCGAATGGAATGCTCAGCGGCAACTGGTCAGCACGACTGACCCTGCCGGTCACACGACGCGCTTCGAATACGATGAGCGCGGGCGCCAGACGGCCCGAATCGATGCGCTTGGACGCGTCGAGCGAACCGAATGGAATGGCTTTTACGATCTGCCAGTCTCGGAGATCGATCCGGCGAATGCGCGATGGATCTACCGCTACGACGAACGCGGCAATCTGACGATGACGCGCGACCCGGCCGGGTTCGCGACGGAATATCACCGCGATGAGAGAGGACTCGTGCACACGATCCGTGATGCACGTGGCGGCTACAAGCATCTCGAGTGGAGCGCTCGTGCACAGCTGACCGCTTATACAGACTGCTCCGGCAAGACGACGCGCTTCGTGTACGACGCGCGGGGGATGCTTGCGCGTGTGATCGATGCCGCCGGCCACGAAACGGTCTACGAGGCCGACCCGATGGGGCGCGTCACGTCGATCGTGACGGCCGATGGTGCCCGTCAAACGTTCCGGTACGACTCAGGTGGGCGGTTGATTGAAGTCATTGATCCGAACCAGCGCAGCACCCGCTACGACATCAACGCGCGCGGCCTGCTTTTATCGCGCACGGATGCGGCGGGACGGGCGGTGGGGTTTGGCTACGACGAAGCCTTCCGGCTGGCGTCGCTGACCAACGAGAACGGCGAAAGCTACCGGTTCCGTTATGACCGCCGCGATCAGCTTATCGAGGAGGTGGGGCTGGACGGCTCCAGACGCTCGTACGCTTACGATGTATGCGGATTCGGTGTCGCTGCGCGGGAGGACGTCCTCGAGACGACGTACGAGCGCGACGCGCTTGGGCGGCTCGTGCGCAAGGTGGCCGTGCGCGAGGCCTGCGCTTACCTGTACGATAAGGCGGGCCGGATTGCGTCGGCGGAGCTCTACAGTGTCACGGCAAGGGGGCCGTCGCTGAAGAATCGGGTGAACCTGAAATACGGACCGCGCGGTGAGTTGCTCGAGGAGTACACGCCGACCGGATGGCTCGTACATAGCTATGACGAGTTGGGCAACCGGGTCAACACGACGATATCGGGCGAACATACGATTGACTGGCTGCACTACGGCTCGGGACATGTCCACCAGGTGCGCGTCGATGACACGACGATCACCGATATCGAACGCGACGATCTGCACCGCGAGGTGCTGCGCACCCAGGGCAGACTGACCAGCGAATTCGGCTATGACAGTGTTGGCCGCCGTGCCCAGCACACGGCGTTGCGTGGCGCGTCGACCGAAGCGTTACTCGGCAAGCAGTGGCAATACGATGCAGTGGGCGACGTGATGCAGAAGCGGGATATGCGGCACGGCGTCACAAGCTATCGCTACGATCCGACCGGGCGTATCGAGCAGGCGGTCGGGCCGGGGCTGCCGTCGGAAGTATTCCGTTGGGATGCGGCGGCGAACCTTGTGTCGGGGGATCACCCCGGCGGCTACGTCGAGCACAACCGGCTGCGGATGTTCGAGGACAAGCGCTTCGAATACGACCGCTTCGGGCGTCTGTCGCGCAAGCTGAGCGGGCGTGGTCCGACGAAGGAGCAGACATTCGAGTACGACGACTGGCATCAGTTGAAGACGGTAGTGACGAAGGACCGGATTGGTATCGCGACGACGCACTTCGAATACGATGCACTTGGGCGGCGTGTTCGAAAGCTGAACGGCGGGTACGCGAGCACGGATTTTCTGTGGGACGGGATGCGGCTCATTCAGGAGACGTATCACGACCGGCAGGGTGAAGAGGCGCTGACGTATCTGTATGAAGATGGCAGCTATGTGCCGCTTGCTCGGATCGATCATCATGCGCCGGCTGCGAATGATGGAACAAAACACGATACGGTCTATTATTTTCACAACGATGTGTCAGGCATACCGGAGGAGCTGACTGACGCAGGCGGGGAACTAGTCTGGCAGGCTCGATACAAGGTCTGGGGGAACGCGGTACAGGAAGAGTGGATCCAGCGTGCGCCGGCTCGAACGATGGTAGCGCAGGGCGAGCGTCAGGTGACGCCGTCGGCGTATGCCCCGCGACCGCAGAACCTGCGCTTCCAAGGACAGTATCTTGACCGGGAAACTGGGCTTCACTACAACACTTTCCGCTTCTACGACCCGGACGTCGGACGCTTCATCAATAAGGATCCGGTCGGGCTGAGAGGCGGGGTGAACTTCTATCAGTACGCACCTAACGCGGTTGGCTGGATAGACCCTCTCGGCCTGGCCCGTATCCCTAGCGACGTTCTTGGTCGCAAGGTCTATCAAGACGACTCATTGATTGACACGACCACGCCGGTGAGTGAAATGAGCATCAATCAAACGGCACTTAACTCGCCGAGCTTTGATAAGTTGAAGGGTATGATTAACAACGGCGCAACCAACCAGGATTTGATGGGGGCTGGCTACGCCCCGTTCGGACCAGACGGCAATCAGGTTAATCTTCATCACGTCCTTGGTGATGAACCCGGCCCCATGGTCGAACTGTCCGCGTCGACACATCAAAAGTATTACAGACAACTTCATGGCCTAATTGAAGATGGAAACAGTTTCCGAAACGATCCCGCGGCCGCCCGAGGATACGACCGGTTCCGTAAGCAATACTGGAAAGAGAGAGCGAGGAATTCACGATGCAGCTAGATATTCATGAATTGATTGAGCAAAACATTGCCGCAGGAGCAGAAATCGAAGTTGCGGGACCTGTATCGCCCGAGAAGATTCATCAGGCTGAGCAGATGCTTGGTGTCGAATTTCCTCCATCGTACAAGGCCTACATGGCCGAGTATGGTGCTCTCGAAATCGACGGTCGAACGTTTGCCGGACTTACGCCTAGGGAAGTGGGGTCTGCCGGTGATGTCGTCGCATTCACAAAGCACGCTCGCGAAAAGTATGGGCTACCAGAGCAATACGTAGCACTCGATTTTCAGGATGGCGATGCTTTCCTTTCTATCGATACCGCACAGAGAGATGCCGACGATGAATCGCCAATGGTATTGATAAGTCCAGTGAATGGAAAGCAGCAGGGACCTTTCGCCGCAAAGAGTCTGAAGGAGTTTCTGGTGAAATACCTTTCGGCCTGACTGCGTCGTCCTCGTCTCATCGCTGGCACGCCACAATGCCACCCGAAATCGCCCCCGCGATCTTTTCGATCGTCTCCGGATTCTGCAAACGCGGCTCTTCGTCCGGATTCGCAATAACGCCTGCTTCGACAAGCACCGCGGGCATCGGCGCAGTCTTCAGCACGACCAGATCGTCGAAGCGATGAATACCGAGCCGCCGGTCTATCAGCGGACGGTTTTCGCCCTTGATCGGCGTCGCGTGATACAGCGAGGGCGTTTCGCCCGCCGCGATCAGTTTCTCTCCGATCGCTCTCGCACAAACGAGGCTCTCCTGATAGTGCGGATTGCGTTCGGAAACGAAGATCGAGTAGCCCTTGAATTCTCGGCGCCGTCCCGCATCGATCCATGCCTGTGGCAGCGAGTCGTGATGAATCGAAATGAAGAAGTTTGCGTCAGGCCTGGCGTTGGGTCGGTCCGCAAGCGCGATCTCGCGGGCATCCGTGCCCGTACGGGTGACGCTATAACCATCAGCCTGAAGATCGCGCGCGACCGCTGCACTGAGATCAAGATTGTATAAATGCTCGACGCGCCCACTTGGTCCCGTCGCCCCCGGGTGCGCCGGTGTGTGCCCAGCGTCGACGATCACCGAAACGGCCTGGCAATGTACTGCGCACAACGCGAACACCAGCGGAATCAAGGTTGAACGCAGAAGTCTCGACAATTTATTCCGCTCGAATGGTGAGGTCTAACGCGCTCAGGTCACGAGAGACAGTGTTGGTATGCAAAGCGCATCGGTCTTGTGCGCGGGAATCATGTGGCGCTTAGTGTATCGACATCTCTCGATCGCGCGCAAGAAACACCATAGGGTTCCAGCCTTAAAAATTTACGCAATTTTTATTTACAGAATCCTTCGGTTTGCTATCGTTTCCATTGTGCGATAGTCAATCAGAAAGAGAGCGCGTACCATCCCGAATCGATGATTCGTCATAAAACTATGATGCGGTATGACATACGATGTGAGCGGGTTAATTTCCGTTTGTCAGGTTTGCGTTTGACGTGCACGTTCGCGAATGCATTCAAGCATTCCACGCCATCATGCCCAGTATCGAATCTGCATCGATCCCCTAACCGTTTGTGAGGAAATGATGGCCGAACAGCAAGTTGATCTTGCCAACGCAACACCCACGCCGGCAGGGACGTCACTGATTCCCGCGCTGAAATTCGAGCTTCGTCCCGAGCAGCAGATGGATCTGAGCAAGCTCAACAGCGAACAGACGACGCGTGTCAATCAGATCGTATCGAGCGTTTCGTTTAGCGACACGAACAGTCTTGTGTCGTTTGGCGCCGATGCGCAACGCGAACTAAGCCAGCATCTCGATGCACTGCTCGAGGGCATCCGCACCGGCGAAACAGGGCGCGCGGGGGAGGTCACGATTGCGCTCGCCACCACGATCAAGGAACTCAACCTGCCGAAGGTCAAGGCGGAGGTCGAGAGCGGCGGAGTGGCGGATCACCTCGGCCGTCTGCCCATCGTCGGGGGCTGGTTTTCCGCGCTACGTGCGCTTCAGCAGAACCACAAGAAGATCACCGACCATCTGGCGGCCATCGAGCAGAAAGCGCAAACGCAGCTCGAAACACTGCGCGCCATGAATGACAGGCTGGACCGGCTCGTCGACAGCAGCATCATCCATATCAAGGACCTCGAACTTTATATGGCTGCCGGGCAGATCCTGATCAAGCGGGCACGCGTGGAATTCGAACAGCGGCGTGCAGCCGCCGAGGCGTCACGCGACGTGATCGAAATCACGCGTTTGCGCGATTTTGCCGAACAGGTCAATGCGTTTGAAACGCGCATCGTGCGCATCCATCTGGCGCATAGCCGCTCCATCACATCGGTGCCGGAAATCCGGGCCTCACAGGCCGCGGCGTTGATCGAGATGAACAATCTGATGGACGGCATCCTGTTCGACCTGCCGGAACTGAAGCGCGCAATTCTTCGCGTGGCTTCGCTTGAACGCACGATGCAGGCATCGAAAGACACCCAGGCCCGCCGCGATCTGACGCGTGAACTTGGCAGCATTGCCGGCGATCAGCTTCAGGACGCCTATCTGAAAGCGAAAACAAGTCAGGGCGATTTCGTTGCCGATATTGCGGCGTTGTCGCAATCGGCGGACAAGCTGCTCGAGACGATCGAACTCGGCCGCCGGATCGATGCAGCCAACGTCGCGAAACGCGAACAGGCGATCGCGGATCTGTCGAGCGTCAACAGCAAATTCAAGGACGGTCTGCTCGAAGCCGGCAACCGGCTCGTTGGCAAGTCGACCCCTACCTGATCCAGAGCGGAGGCTCCGTGTTTACTATCCAGGGATTTTTTAACCCCTATCTTCCGGCGGGCCAGTCACGGCTCGATGCCGTGCTGACCATTTCGTCGAGCATCGAGTCTGCGGCCGGCATGCCTTCTGGCCGCAAAGTGGTGGGCTTCGTGCTTGACGTGTCCGGCTCGATGCACGGCGAAAAGCTGGCCCAGGCGAAGCTCGCGGCGCGTCGCGGTATCGACATGCTGGACGATGACACGTCGTTCTTCGTCGTGTCGTTCTCGGGTTCGGCGAAGGTCGTTGTTGCAGCCTGCCGCGCCACGGCCGAGAACCGGGCGAACGCGCATCGCGCCGTGCAGGATCTCGGTGCGGGCGGCTCCACGGCGATGTCACGCGGTCTGAAGCTTGCGCTCGCGCAGGTCCAGCAGAGCGGCGCGGAGATCGCGAGCGTCTACTTCCAGACCGATGGCGACAACGATCATAACGACAGTGACCAGCTTCCCGCGGTCATTGCGCAATGCCAGGGGGTGTTCCAGTGCGATTGCCGTGGCATCGGCACGGACTGGAAGCCTGAGCAGTTGCGCCGTATTGCATCCGCGCTGCTCGGCACGGCCGATGCTGTGATCGATCCCGCCGGTCTCGATCAGGATTTTCAGGCGTTTCTGTCCCGCTCGATGTCGAAGGGCATCGCGGGTGCAACGCTGCGCATCTGGTCGCCGAAGGTCGTCAAGGTGGCGACCGTCAAGCAGATGAGCCCCGATATTCTGGACTTGATGCCGCTCGCCAAACGCGTCGACGACAAGACGCTCGATATTCCGCTGGGCGCTTGGGCCGCCGAAACGCGCGACTATCAGCTCGCATTCGAACTGCCCACTGGCTCACTCGATGACGAAATGCTCGCGTGCCGCGCATCCGTAGTGTTTCAAGGACCGGCCGGCGAAACGAAAGTGAGCTGCGATCCGATCGCGGTGAGATGGTCGAGCGACGACGTGCTGACCACGCGCATCAGCAAGGAAGTTGCGCACTATACGGGGCAGTCGGAGCTGGCGGAATCGATCCAGGAAGGACTGGACGCCAAGGCGAACGGCGACGAGGAACGTGCGACCCGGCTGCTCGGTCGTGCCGCGCAGATTGCCGAGCAATCGGGCAACGACGAGGTGACGCGGCGTCTGAAGAAGGTCGTCGATGTGGTCGATGCGAGCACGGGTACGGTGCGGCTGAAGCGGGCCGACAAGGGCGCTGAAATGGAGCTGGAACTGGGCGGCACGAGAACGGTACGGCGGCGCTCCGGGACTACGCAGCAGCCCGTCGAAAAACAATCCTGAGAACTGAGAATCAGCCTGTCATGAGCGACATCTGTCCCAAAGGACACCTATCCACCGATCCCGAGTTCTGCTCAGAATGCGGTGCGTCGATGAAAGCGGGGGCATCGCTGGTGAATGCAGCGCCCGCGCCGGATACAGCACCGACGGCCGGCGGAGAAACCTGCCCCGACTGCATGACGCCGCGCCGTCCGGGCGCGCGCTATTGCGAAATGTGCCGCTACGATTTCGCGGCTCGCACGTCGTTCGGCGGGTTGGGGTCGAGCGCGACGCAACCGAAGCCGCAGGGCGCCGCAGACGTCGCGGCGACGAAGACGCAACCTGTGCCAGATTCGCTTGGTGCATCGATGCCGGCTGCTGCCGCGGCCCCATCCACGTCTGCGGCCAGAGCCGAGGCTCCGGTGCTATCCGCAGCACCTGTCTCAAACGCCTCTCCCCCGGACGCCAGATCCGCAGCCGATCTGCCCGCGACAACCACACCGCGGCTCAAGCTGCGCATTGTCGTGGACGCCTCGCTCTACACTGAGCTTGCACCGGATGTACCGTGCCCCGTGGACACCCCGGCGAAGGTGTTCCACCTGGACCTCGACGAAAACACGCTAGGCCGCCAGTACGAAGGCAAGGGCATTCACCCGGAGATCGTGATTCACGACCCTGGCATTTCACGCCGTCATCTGAAGTTCGTGCGCAGTCCTGAGGGCGCGTTTTCGGTGCTGGAACTGGGCTCCTCCAACGGCACGCTCTTCAATCGCAACACGCTCGAGCCCGGCGTCGAAACGCTCGTCAAGCCCGGCGACGAACTGACACTTGGGATGTGGACGCGCGTCTACGTCGAAGGCCGTTGACCCAGGCGTATCGAAGACCAGAATAACCAAGAGGTAACCATCATGTCGTCGACCCATCTGCCGGCCGATTTCAGCGGCGCTTCGCAGCAGGCGAGCCGCTTCAACGTGCCGGCTCAACTGCGGATCAGGCAGGCCGTCATTGCGGCGCTCTCGCTGCTGGTTGCGCTGGTCGGCTTCTGCGCCTACCGCTCCTATGCGACGGTGGTGCAGACGATCGGCAAGGACTCCGAGCCATCGATAGTCGCGGCCGAGAATATCCGCAGCACGCTGAGCGACGCGCATACGTCGATCATCAATGTCTTCCTGACGGGAGAAGGTCCGGACGGACCGGGCGCAACCGAATACCGGAAATCAATGGCGCAGGCCAACGATCATCTCGTCGCCGCTGCGCAAAACATTACCTATGGCGATGAGGAGCGGCGTCCGATCCTCGACATCATGGATCACCTGTCCGAGTATCAACGCCTGATCGGCCTGGCGCAGGCACCAGGCGGCAATCTCAAGGCGCTGGGGCAGGCCGACGATCTGATGCGGGAGCGGATCGCTCCCGCCGCCGAAGCGCTCGCCCAGGTGAACTTCGAGCACCTCGATACGGCGTTTACCGATGGCCGGATGACGGCGCATCGCTGGCTCTATGCGTTCATCGCACTTTCGCTGCTGTTGCTCGCCGTGCTGCTCGATACGCAACGCTATGTGTATCTGAGCTTCCGACGGCTGATCAATCCCGCGATTGCGGCGGGCACGCTGCTGTTGATCCTCGCCGTCGGAATGTTCTCGATCCAGGCCGCTAACGTGATGTCCAGCATGCGCGTAGCGAAGGAAGACGCGTTCGATTCGGTCTACGCACTATCTCGGGCCCAAGCCGTCGCATATTCTGCGAATGCGCAGGAAAGCGTGTATCTGCTGACCCAGGACAAGGACGAACAGGCTCGCCAGACTGCGCTGTTCAAGGACTCGGCGCATCGGCTGTTTTCCGTGGATATGGCTAATGTCGCGCAACTTCCGGCGGATCTGAAAAGCTTGCAGGGTCAGGGGCTGCTTGGCAATGAGCTGGCGAATATCACGTTCGATGGCGAGGATGCCGCTGCGAAGGCAACGCTGGCAGGCTGGCTCGATTACGTGCGTATCGACCGGCAGATTCGTGCGCTCGAAGCCGCTGGGCGTCACAAGGACGCAGTAGCGTTGTGCCTGGGCACGCAGCCGGGCCAGTCCGACTGGGCATTCGAGCGTTTCGTCAAGGCGTTGCTGAAGACCATGGACATCAACCAGACGCAATTCGATCTCGCGATCGGACGCGCGTTCGGCGAAGTACGCTGGCTATGGGTACTACTACTACCGGCCTTGCTGTGCCCACTCCTCGGTTCGCTGTTCGGCCTGCAGCAGCGTTTGGCGGAGTTCCGCGAATGAGCGACGTCGAAGATCTGGTCGCCGTTTGGCAGGCGCGCCTCGCCGCGGTGACGGCGAACATCAACGAACTGTCCAGTGCCGAGAGCACGAAGCGGATTCGCATCCGGACTCGTGAAGGCCATTACACGGGTGTCACGAAGCGGCGTGCGGAAGCGGCGCTGGCCTCGTTAAGCTCGCTGTCGGACGATTACCTGCTGCTTGCGCGTGTCGTCGACGAGGCGCTTGAAGCACAACGCGGCGGACTGTTCGTGTCACGCGAGATGCGTCGCGAGAAGGTGCTGGCGCTGCTGGAGGGCGCGTCGATTGCGCGGCCCTCCAAGGCCGTGCCGCTCAAGAACCGGACGCTGCTCGAGGCGGCGGTCGGGCACGCCTCGATGACGCCCGCCGATCTGCTCGCGCAGATGCAGAGCAGCTTCGAGGCCGCACGCGACGCGCTGGCCGATATCGACGGTGCGGAAAGCACGACGCAAACCGAGCTTGCGCAACTGCACAGCGAATATGCGAGCCTCGATGCGCGTGCATCGCGCATCAAGTCGGCCACAGAACGGCCGTCGTTTGTCGAGCTCCAGGGCCTGCAGGCCGACCCGCTCAATGCGCGCGCCGGCATGGCGTCGATTGGCCGCGGCCTGGCCGCGTGGGCGACGATGCTGGACCGCCTGGAGTCGTCGCAGGCTCAGGCGAGTGCCGGCCTCGCGCGTGCGAAGACGGCACTCGCCGAGCTACGCGGACTGTCGACCGCCTGGCAAGCCTCGGCGCAACAAGTGCAGATGCTGCTCGGCGCGGCAGGCGCGCAATCGTTGACGCATGCACCGACCGATCAGCTCAGCATGCTGGAAAGCTGGTGCGACACGCTGGAAGGCAGCCTGAAGGTCGGACAGTGGGATGCGGTGAATGTCGGATTGAGCCGGATCGAGGTAGCGCTTGACGAGGCGCTGACGCGTGGCAAGGCAGCTGTGGCCGAAGCGCAGGCAAGGTGTGCGGAAGTCGAAGAGATGAAAGGGCAGTTCACCGCCTTGAAGGCCAAGGAGCGCGCTCTCTCCGCACAGTTGCGGCGCGACGTCGACAGCGAGGCGTTGCGCGAGCGGATTTCGCTGGCGCTAGCGGCGCGGCCGCTCGACGTCGCGGCGACGCGCGCGTGGCTCAAGCAGTATCAGAACCTGCTGCTGACGCTGAGTCATTGATTGCGTGAATGAATCGGTGAGCGAATCAATGAGTGAATCAAAAACAACCGGGGCAGTGCATAACAGGAGTGATCAAATGACGGCAGCCTGCAGCTATTGCGGCGGCACGATCGTCGACGGGGTGTGTGAAGATTGCGGCAAGCCGGCCAAGGCCGTTTCGCTGATTGCCGCGGGTACGGGCGGCATCGATGCCGCGCCGCCGCCACTGCCCGATACCACGACGACGGGCCGCACGCGCAGTTCGACGCGCTTCACGATCAACTATCCGACGCGCGGCACGGGCAAGAACGCGACACGGCCCACGCGCCGCCGTGCCGGCATCTCGACGCATACCAGCACGCGCCGCAATGCGCTTGGCGGTGGATTGATCTCGCTGCCCGATCTGCCGAGCCAGGATCCACTGAAGCTACTGATGGCGACGCCGGAAGTGCCGACGCGCAAGCGCCACTGTCCGAAATGCGATGCGCAGGTCAACCGGAGCAAGGGGTTCTGCCCGGCCTGCGGCACACCGTACGACTTCGAGCCGCATCTGAAGCCGGGCGACGTGATTGCCGGCAAGTACGAAGTGAAGGGCGCCATCGCGTTCGGCGGCCTAGGCTGGATCTACCTCGGCTTCGATCAGATCCTGTCGCGCTGGGTCGTGCTCAAGGGCCTGCTCAACGCCAACGACGAAGCCAGCGCTGCAGCGGCGGTCGCTGAGCGGCGCTACCTCGCCGCGGTCAAGCACCCGAAGATCGTCGGCATTTACGACTTCGTGAATCATGGCGCCGAGGGCTTCATCATCATGGAGTACGTCGGCGGACAGACCGTGCACAGCCTGCGCAAGGCGCGCGGCCCGCTGCCGGTGGCCGAAGCCATTGCGTACATATTAGGAATACTGCCGGCCTTTTCGTATCTGCACAGCCAGGGGCTCGTGTATTGCGATTTCAAGCCGGATAACGTGATGATCGAAGGCGGCGACGTCAAGCTGATCGACATGGGCGCGGTGCGCAAGATCGGTGACCCCGATGGCGATATCTACGCGACGGTTGGCTTCGCGGCCCCCGAGGCGGACAGCGAACCGATCGCCGTTTCGGATCTGTACACGCTTGGCCGGGCGCTCGCGGTCCTGATCATGGAGTTCAAGTTCACCTCGGCCTACGAGCACGCGCTGCCATCCCCGGACGAGTTTGACGTGTTGGCGCAGAATGAGTCGCTGTATCGCTTCCTGCTGCGCGCGACCCACGTGGATCCCGATGAGCGCTTCCAGAACGCGGATGAGATGGCTGAGCAACTGTTCGGCGTACTACGCGAGATCGTCGCGCTCCAGACGGGCCCGAAGCCCGCCGACAGCAAGGTGTTCACCGGTGACCGCCTGCGCGATGTGAGCGTCGAAGAGCTGGTGGCGAAGCCTGCGCCGCTCTGCCTGCCGTCGCTGCGTGTCAATCTCGAGGACCGTGCGGCCAACGAGGTGATCCGCGTGCTGAGCCTGATGGACATCGCGCAACAGGTCAAAGAGTTTCAGGCGTTGGTCACCAAGTATGGCGACCGCGCAACCGAACCGCGCCTGCGTCTCGTCGAAGTGCTGATCGGCAACGAATGGCCGAGTGCCGAGGAGCGCGCCGCGATCATCACCGAGACACTCGATGCGCTGGAAGCAGCCGATCCATTCGACTGGCGGCCAAGCTGGTTCCGCGGACTCTGGCAAGTGGTCCAGGGCGACGGCGCACAGGCGATGACGCTGTTCGAGCGCTGCTACTTCGAGATGCCGGGCGAGCTCGCACCGCGTCTCGCGATGGGAGTCGCCGCTGAAGTCGCAGGACAACTCGAGCAGGCATTGCCGTACTACGATCGGGTTGGCCAGGTCGACCCCGCGTATGTGAGCGCGCATCTAGGCGCGGCGCGTTGCCATGCGAAGGCAGGCCGTCTGCATGATGCGGTGGCGGTGCTAGGCCGCGTGCCTGACAATCATGCGCTGCATGCGTTGACCCAACTGGTGATCGGCGAAACGCTGCTGGCCTATCCGGCGCTGGTCGACAGTTCGCTGTTGCAACGCGCCGACGCCGCGGTCAGCCAGGCGCTGGCAGCCGGTGGGCATGCGTATGAGGTCGCGGCGCGTTTGCTGTCGCTGGTGGTATCGCGCATTCGCGATTTCAGCTGGCCAGGCGGCGCGACGTTCCTCGGCGTGCCGTTTGCGGAGACGCCGCTGCGCCTGGGCGCCGAGGAGCAATTCCGTCGTGCCGCGCACGAGGCGGGCTCGGAGAGCGAACGTTTTTACTGGATCAGCCAGGCCAACCGGGTCCGGCCGGTGACCTTGTTCTGAACGCAACCACGCTAGATGCCTGCAAAAGGACAGTTTGTGGAACATTGCATGAAATGCGGCGAGGTGCTCGCGCCAGGATTTGCGTTCTGTGAAGCGTGTGGCGCGCGGGTGGGTGCAGCCGCGGCGGACGGCAACCCCGCGCAGATCAACGCGGCCGGCGCTGACACCGCACTCGCGGGTGAAATCAAGCCGCGCTGTCAATGCGGTAGCGTGGACTTCGAAGACGGCTTCTGCACGGCATGCGGCCTCAAGCTGACAAAGTCGGACGTGGTGGAGGTGGCGACGCTCGGCGAAGGGGCCGCGAGCGCGACGCACCGCGGCCGCCGGCATCTGGACAACCAGGACGCGGTCGGCATCGAGGACGTGGCGGGCGGCCTTGCGCTTGCTGTGGCCGATGGTGTCTCGACGTCGTGGCAGGCGCGCAAGGCCGCTGACACCGCTATTAGCGTCGCGTTCGCAGCGCTACGCAGCGCACAGGCGCAACAAGGACGAGAGCGCCTCGAGAGCGCGGTGAGAGCGGCGCATCGAGCGGTCTGTGAGCTCGACTATGGAACCACGGGCCTCGCGGAACCGCAAACGACGTTGGTGCTAGCACTAATCGAGGGCGAACAGTTGTCGTATGCGTGGGTTGGCGATTCACGGCTTTACCTGTTCGACGACAGCGAGCCGCGCCTTTTGACAGAAGACGACTCGTGGTTAAACGAGCAGGTCAAAGCGGGTCTTCCCTTGCAGGCCGCACTCAAGGATGCGAACGCACACTGCATCACGCAGTGTCTCGGCATGCGCGATGCCGAACCGGTGATCCATACGGGGGCGTGCCGGCTGAGCACCACCAGTTGGCTGCTGCTGTGTTCCGACGGCCTGTGGAATTACTTCTCCGAGCCGGCAGCGCTATGGACCCGCCTCGCTGAAGGGGCAGGTGATGCCCCGCTGTCCAGCCGGTGCGTGCGCCTCGTCGAGCTTGCGAATGCGGCAGGCGGCCAGGATAACATCAGCGTTGCTTTGTACCGTTTGCGCTGACATAGGCCACGCTGGCCCGGCGCCTGGCCTTCAGGTCGTGAAGAGCGCTTCGTGGAAACGTATGTGGTCCGAAATTCTCGGGCTGTTGTTTCCCGTTTCGGCGGCCTTTGCTGGCGCGTCCGAGTTGCATCACGATCAAAGCGCGTAGTCGGGTGCATCCCGATCGAGTAATCGGCGAACGCTCGCGAGGTGCTGGCGCGCGCTATCCTGCTCGCCGCCCCGCATCTGCCGGTAGGTTTTTGCGGCAATGCCGGGATCGACGATTTTCAGCGGCCTGCCCGTCGAGAGTGCGAGCCGTTGCACTTCGCATGCGCGTTCCAGATAGTAGAGGTCGTCCCACGCCTCGGCGATCGTTGCGCCCACCACCATCACGCCGTGGTTCTTCAGGAATGCGATGTCTGCATCGCCGATTGCATCGGCAATACGATCGCCTTCCGAACTGTTCAGCGCCAACCCGTTGAAGTTTTCGTCGACGGCTGTGCGACCATAAAACTTCAACGCCGTTTGTCCTGCCCACAGCAGCGGCGGTCCTTCGAGCATTGCCAGCGCGGTCGCATTCGGCATATGTGTGTGAAAGGCGACCTTGATGCGCGGCTGCCGCAGATGCACGCGCGCGTGAATATAGAAAGCGGTGATCTCGGGTACGCCGTCGCCTAGCACGACATTGCCATGCATATCGCAGACCAGCAGTTTCGACGCGGTGATTTCGTCGAACGCGTAACCGTACGGATTGACGAAGAACAGGTCGTCGCGGCCCGGCAGTACGGCAGACAGATGATTGCACACGCCTTCGTGCATGCCGAGTTTTGCCGCCATCCGGAAACACGCCGCGAGATCGATGCGCGCTTCGCGGATCGCCGCCGTATCGAGTTCGTCGGGTGCGATTTTTGCACGCGCCGAGGCGGGTACTGAAGTGAGGCCATGTGCCATTGCTCTCTACCTCCAAAGTGATAAATGCAGACTCCGCGAATGCGGGCGGGACGTCAGTGGGCAAATGATGCCATTTTTCTCCGGGCGTATGAATTCACAGCATGGCATTCAATCCTTCCCGGGGATGCCGGGCAGGGCGTCCGGAGCGCGGTTCCGGACTTTGGTGTACAGATGTATGGCAATGTTGTAGTAATGTTTCAGGGTAAGATGGTCGGGCAAGTTTCCCTGCGGCTGCCCCATTACTCGCCTGAACACCCCTCGTCTTGCGCTGCACACGCGCTGAAAGAGCTAATCCTGAATACCTATGACGTAGTTAGACGTTCGCGAGAGCGTCTTTCAGCGGAGATACAAATGAAAAATGGAAAACCTAAGCGTACCCGGCAAGATGCCGAGCGCCTGTTCGAAGGACTGCCCCAGGCAAGCGTCAGATCGGCGAGCCGGCCCACCAATCCATTCGAAGAAGGCGCGTTCGATGAGGTCGAACGCGTCGACGAAGAAGCCAAACTGTGGAAAGACAATCTGGTTACGTTGCCGCTGGCGATCGAGTTGCCTGCAGGCTATGCGTCCGTGTCCGCCGTGCGTACCGCCATGGAGCGGGCATGGCGGCTGAAGTGGGTGAGGGAGGGCAGGAACGAGGTGGTGACCGACTTTCCAGAAGGGTGGTCGGCCGTGCGCCCCGCAAGCGGACCGATCGAGTTGCGCGATCCGGCCGGCGTAGTCCGAGCCGTGTATGGATGGGCCGAGGATGCCGAGCTGAGGATTTTGCCGCGCTATCTGGTGGAGTCGCAGACGAACAGCTCGAGCGGCCTCGGCAGTCTGCTTGTCCGTGATCGTGAGAACGGTCAGATCCTCGAGCGCTCGTCGATCTGGTCGGCGCAGACCGGCACCAATCATCCGGATTGGGCCAAACTGTCGGCATGGCTTGACAGCAAGTATCCACTGCACCGTGATCCGCTGCGGCTATGGGCCGACTGCGAAGCCAACCGCGCTTAAAAAAGCCGTCCAGCTTGTGGCCGGACGGCATTTCCTCGACATCGCTTCGTTAGTGTCCTGCTGCTGCTTCGATAATGCAGCAGTGCCGATACCGCTTAGAACGTGTGACGGATACCTGCGGTCACCGCGACCTGGTTGTTATTGGCCGAGGCTTCGGACAGACCGTTGATCATCGCGCCGATATTCAGACCCGATTCGATCACGTGCTGATATTCGCCTTGCACGTACAGCTCGGTGCGCTTGGACAGCAGATACGCGGCCTGAATATCGACCTGATTCCACTTCGGATCCGCGCCGTTCAGGCTGCCGTCGGTGTACGTGTAGTTGCCGGCGAGGGTGATAGCCGGCGTGATGTAGTACACGCCGTTGATTTCATAGTTGTTGAAGCGGGCGCTGCCGCCGTTCAACGCCAACCCGCCGGTTACGCCAGACTGACTCGCGGAAATGCCGAATGCCTGGTTAAGCATGGTCTGCGTAAATACGAAGCCTGCCGTAGCCGGGCCGAAGACGTATTTGACGCCGGCACCCCAGGTGCGCTGGCGGCCTGCGAAGAAGGTATTGTCGCCATCGAGCACGCCGTTGGTGTTCGTAATGACAGCCGAGGTGACGTCGTTGTTGATCTGCAGGTAGCCGGCTGCGACGGTCAGGCCGAGATAGTTATACGACGCACCAAAGCTGTACGCGCGGTTATTCGAAAACTCACCCGCTTCGTTCGAGAAGCCGTACAAACCTTCGAACTTGAGGCCGTTGTAATTGGCGCTCTGATACTTGATCGAGTTGTCGATACGGAAATCGTTGTCGAGGTTATCGTTGTCGAACGGGTGGGCGAAGTACGTGCCGCCGTATTGCGTGCCGGTCAACGCCAACGGGCCGAGGTAATCGACCACGCTGTCGTACTGTCGGCCGAGGGTGACCGAGCCATACTGGTTATCGGACAGGCCGACGAACGCCTGACGGCCAAACAGACGGCCGTTCTGGCGAAGCGCGCCGGTGGAGACATTGAAACCGTTTTCCAACGTGAAGATAGCCTTCAGACCGCCGCCCAGGTCTTCCGACCCACGCAGACCCCAACGGCTCGTATTGATGGCACCGTCGGTTTCCTGCACGTTGCTGTGGCCACCCTGATTGTTCGTGTAGGTGATACCCGCGTCAATCAGGCCATACAGCGTAACGCTGGTCTGAGCATGTGCAGCAGTCGCAAAAGCGCCCGTCAGGGCAGCTAACATTACGGCCTTTCTCATTTCTTAGCTCCGGGAACAGAATACTGAATTGTTTATATATAGAGCCCGCTTTCCAGCAACGGCTTCGCGCACTCGCAGGCAAAGCAAGTCCACCGACGTGCAACTCGTGCAACGCGCGCGCTCGTTTGGGGGCATGTGAAGTGTAGAGAGGGGCTTGTTGAGCGAATCCGCGAATTTGCGCAATTCTGATTTTGACGGCCGGCAACGATACGTGCTGCACGCGCCGCTAAGCCCTGATGGCAAAGGGATTCGGCATTTTGCAAAAAATCTGCGGAGGGTAAGGGGATGAGTGGCTCGACCGTTGTATGTGGCCGCAGCGAGAGCAAAAATGATGCGCAAATACAACGACAACAACGGGAGTCTGAAGGCGCGTGTGTGCGTGCGCCTCGACTGCGCGCTGCACATAACAGGAGGGGGTGTAGCGTGTTTTACGTCCGCGATGGCTGCGGGATGGACGAACCGAACTCCGACGCCGCGAGAAGTTCTGGGCCGCCGAGCATGCTGTGGAGCATCGGATTGAAATGCCCGATCAGATGATGAATGAACGTGCGCGTCCTGGCCGAGAAATAACGGCGGCTTGGGTAGGCGACGCTGACCTCTATCTGTGGCAGATGGTAATCGGTGAGTAGCGGTACGAGCCTGCCACGCATGATGTCCTGCTCGATCAGATAGCTGGGCAGCACCGCGATACCCATTCCGACCAGCGCGAACTGCCGCAACATCTCGGTGTTGTTCGCGACAATCGCGTTAGTGGGGCTCACTCTCACCTCGCCGGCCCTGCCTGTAAATGCCCACTCTTCGCCCCAATAATCGGTAGAGAGCGAGAGGCACGGATACTCGAGCAGATGCTCGGGATGCGTCGGCGTGCCGTGCCTTTGAAGATACTCGGGCGGCGCGCAGACGGTCATGAAAGCGGTTGTCAACGGCCGCACCACGACGCCTGCGTTACCGGTCTGCCGCGCCACCACGATGCCTGCATCGAAACCGCGTTCAACCAGATCGACGGGGCGGTCCACCAGCGTGATATCCGGCGTGACCCGCGGGTAGCGCGCCGTATAGCCTTGTAGTACAGGCGCAAGCTTATGCAGGCCGAATACCATCGGCGCCACGATACGCAGGGTCCCAGCAGGTTCGAGGTTGCGCGATGCGACCATCTGCTCGATATCGTCGAGTTCCTCGAGAATCTGCCGCACACGCACGAGATAGGCGTGACCGGACTCGGTTGGAGACAGGCTGCGGGTGGTGCGATTGAGCAATCGCGTCCCCAGACGGTCTTCGAGATCGGCGACGTGGCGTGTTGCTACTGCATTGGAGATCCTCAACGCGCTGGCGGCGCGGGCGAAGCCGCCAAGATCTGCCACCTTGACGAAGATTCGCATCGAATCCAGATGATCCACAGGACAACTCCTACCGCTGGCGAAACCCGGCGAACGAAATGAGCCGCACCGTTGCGGCGCGGCATGGCTCGCATCAACTATTCTTCAAACTGGCAGATTGTATGGGGTCGTCAATGACGATACTCTGACATCGACATGGCGGCGCCGTCAGCTTTGCAAACGGGAGCTCATTTCACCATCGCACGCTCTCGTGGTAGTACTCGTCCTGTTCGGATACGGCCTCGTCTCGCGCGACCGGTTGAGGAAGCGATGTTGTGTTCAACGTTCGCACGGGGTTTGCAACCTCGATGATGGCCGGTGTGGGGCAATGCCGATCGATCCATTTGCGCGCCCAATCGATCGCGTAGTGCTGCGCGTCCTCGGCGTTGGCCAGGCGCGGGCCGACCAGACCCGAGCGCGCGACGCGCCGCCCGTTCTTCACTATTTCCGCCCAGCCGCGAAACGAGGCCTCCTCGAGCCGGTCGACAGCGGCATAGATGACGTAACCTCGTGGGTCGCTGACCTGTGCGCCGTGTGAATGCAGGCCCATCCATTGCGAGTATTCCGTGCGTGGCAGTCGCGGCTTCTGGCGCACCGGTTGCGCAGCCACGCTGGATTCGTTTGCCGGAACATTTTGGCGTCCTGATAGCTGACGTGTGATCTCGGAGAACGGGGTCGCCGCGCATGCCCTGTCCACTACGCCAGACGAAGTTTGCCAGGCATCCGCGCTTTTCCATAGGACCTGGGGTCCGCCGTCATCGCGAAGAAAGCGCGGCTGGTGCGGTAACGCGCGCACAATCTCATTGGACGACGGCGTGGGGACATAGGTGAACGTTCGCCCATGTTTCGACAGCAAAGTTACCATCGCGAGGAGTGTGCCGTTCAAACGCCACTCTTCGAACCGGCAGCGGCATGTCGGGCCGGACGGATAACCGCAGGGAAGGCGCGACCACGACTCACCGGTAGTCATTACCCACAGGACAGCATTGACCACGACGCGCAGTTTTGCACGAGGCCGTCCGCGACGGGGCGGGTGCTCGGCACTCTGGTCGGAAATCATGGGCTGCAGGAGTGCACACTCGTCATTGCTTAGCTCATCGAAATACATGTGCTTCTCCACGTCGCCATAGCTGCTTTGCAGCTGGAGCGTCACGAATGCGTGATCGACGATTCGTGCTGGGTCCAAGGGTTGCACACTGATCGTAAGCGCCAGACCTTTTTGGTCCAAGTCGGGCAATACGAAGAATTTCCCGGCATTTATGCCGATTTTGATGTCAGGAAATTCCTAATGCAGCCTGTCTGCGGAGCAGTCGGCCTGCGGCCATGGCGTCCACGCCAGCCGGGGACTCGACTGTCGATTGATCTGACAATAACGCTTCGAGCCGTGCCGTCCTGCCAGCAGCAAACCAGGCGAGGCACGACGAAGGCGTCAGCCGTGGCCCGTGGACTATGGCGCGAATATTGGCGGCATTCCGGCAAACCGTAAAATGGGCGGAGTGGAGTCATATTTAAGGGGAGCATGTCCGTAGTACATTACGGGGCTTATAAAGGTGAGACGCCGTGGACCGACCCGTCAAACGTAGAGCAGCGCTACTCGCGTTGGCGAACGCCAGCCTGCTATGCATGGCCGGTCCCGTTTTCGCATCCGGCCCGGCGCCCCGCGTGGTCTTTCTCAATCCAGGCGAAGCCGTCGAACGCGGCACCGGACAGCAGTGGCAACTCGTTTCCCGCTTCATGCGGGTGGCCGCCAAGACCTTCGGTATGCAGCTGGAGGTCCTGTACGCCGAACGCGATCACCTGTTGATGGTGCGTCAGGCGAGAGAGGTCGCAGAGCGCGCCGACGCCCCCGACTATGTGGTCATCGTCAACGAGAAGATGGCCGCCGCTCAGATGCTGACCGCGCTGGCAGGTTCGCGAGCCAAGGTCCTGCTGATCCACAACGACCTCACTCCGGGCCAGCGCCGGGCGATCGGCAATGAACGGGAAGGCATCGCCAACTGGATCGGCACGGCGACGGCGAACGCAGCGCAAGCGGGTTACCGCCTGATGCAATACCTTTATCAGCGCGTGAGCCCGGCCGGCGCGCAGGTGATCGGCATCACGGGGGATCCCAACACGCCGGTGTCGCTCGAGCGTGCCCAGGGCGTCGATGCGTTCCTGTCCCACGAGCAGGACGCGCACACCTGCCAACTGGTGTTCGGCGACTGGAGCTATACCGATAGCGCGCAAAAAGCCCGCGTATTGCTGGCGCGCTATCCGCAGGCCAACCTGATCTGGGCCGCCAACGACGCGATGGCGCTCGGCGCCATGAGCGCAGTCACCGAGCGGCATGCGCATGTTCTGGTGGGTGGCATGGGGGCGTTGCAGGAGGCCCTGCAGAGTATCGTCGACGGCGGGCTGGCCGCGATGGTGGCAGGCGACTATTTCATCGGGGCATGGGCGATGGTGTTGCTCTACGACTATCATCACGGCAAGGACTTTGCCGCGTCCGGAGGCGTGCGCCAGAAGCTCGACTTCCTGCGCGTGATCCACCGCGCGAACGCTGCGCAATACTATGACGCTGTGTTCGCTCATGGACAGTCGCTGAACTTCGGCGTGTACTCGAAGTGCCTCTACCCAAGCCCGGGTCCTTACGACTTCGGCCTGCAACGGCTCCTGACTACCGTCCCGACACTTTCGTGATGCACCTTTCTCCGCGCCATGCGCTGCATTCGCTGGGCCTGCACGCCAAGCTGATGCTCGCGCTTGCGGTTCTCGTCGCGATCGTCGCGGGCAGCTCGGCTTATGTCGTGGCCCAGCACGAACGGGACCGGCGCGAAAGCGCACTGGAACAACGTGCCTCGCGGGTTGCGGACCTGCTTAGCCGTTCGCTGGCGCAGCCGTTGTGGAACGTCGACCGCGCGGCTATCGACGAGCAGCTTCAGGCGCTTGCGCCTAACCCCGAGCTCGTCGAGTACACCGTCACGGCGACGAATTACGGTGTCGTGTCCACGGTGAAGGGGCCGTCGGCGAACGAACGCGCCGATACCGTGGTACGGGTCCGGCCGATCGAATTCACCCCGCCTGGCGATGCGCCGCGCGAGCAGATCGGCGAAGTGCGGCTGGTCTACACGCGAGCGTTGGCCGAGCAGGCCATCGGCGCGGCGCGCCGGTCGATCCTCTGGACGGTGGCGGCCATCGTCGCCGCGCTCTATATCGTCACGTTCGTGCTGCTCAAGCGCATGGTACGCGGGCCGATCAATCGTCTCGAAGAGATGGTCGATCGCATCGCCGGTGGCGACCTGCTGGCGCGCTGCGTGGTGGAATCCGGCGACGAACTGGGGCGGCTCGCCACACGCGTGAACTCGATGGCGGAACGGCTGCGCCAGTCCACCACCTTGCTGCGCGAAAACGAGCGCAAGTACCGCAGCATTGTCGAAAATGCGCTTGAGGGCATCTTCCTGCTCGAGCGCAGCGGCAGGCTCACCGAAGCTAACCCCGCCATGGCGCAGCTGCTCGGCTACCGCAGCCCGAACGAACTGATGGCGGCAGGCGCGGCCGCCTTGTACGGACTGCCGTTCGATGCAGCGCAAATTCGCACGCTGTTCGAGGTGCTGCGCGCCGAGGGCGAGATCGTCGGCTTCGAACTGCGCCTGATGCGTCTGGATGGCGTCCCGATCTGGGTAGAACTGAACGCGCGCGGTGTCAGCGTCGAGGGGAGCGAGCCGGCCGTTCTGGAGGGCTTGATGAGCGATGTGACGGCCCGCAGGCACGTCGTCGAAAACCTGCAGCAGCATCGCGACCAGCTTGAGCGCGAAGTGGCCGAGCGCAAGCGGACCGAGGCTGAACTGCGGGTGTCGCGCGAGCGCTTGCGGCAGCTTTCCGCGCATCTGGAAGCGATCCGCGAGGAGGAGCGCAAGCGTATTGCCATGGAGATTCACGACGATCTCGGTCAGTTGCTCACGGCTTTGAAAATGGATGTATCGCTGCTGAGGATGCATCTCGCGGACGATTCAGCTGCCCTTCGCAAGGCTGATGGCATGCGCGAGCTGGTCGAAAAAACCATCGGCATTGTGCGCAGTGTGGCAAGCCATCTGCGTCCTGCCGCGCTCAATTTCGGTCTCGCCTCGGCGCTGGAGTGGCTGGCCCACGACTTCACGCGCTATGCGCAGATTCCTTGCCACTTCCACCTTGAGGGCCCGGAACCACATCTTCCGGATCCCTCTGCGACGGCCATCTTTCGCATCGTGCAGGAGTCCTTGACCAACGTTGCCCGTCACGCGAAGGCCTCGCGCGTCGACGTGACGCTGCGCAACGTCGACAGCGCGATCGAACTGACGATACGTGACGACGGGCAAGGTTTCGACGTCGCGGCTGCTCGCGAGGGTTATTCATACGGGTTGCTGGGCATGACCGAACGGGCCCGCCTGATCGACGCCGAGCTGCATGTCGAAAGCACGGCCTCAGCTGGCTGTGTGATTCGCCTCTACGTGGGGGAGAAAACCGTCGTTCCGTCTGGCTGAGGGGCCTCGAGCGGGGACAACACGCTCGGAGCCGGGGTGATCTAAAAAACAGATCACGATATTATGTCGTGACTTCCTTGGCTCGCGCGGTGTGCTTAGGATCGCTCCGAGTGGTCGATGTTTCGCAACTCAACCAGACCGATACCCAAAACGCGGAGACCCGATGTTCCGGCTCAACCTCTTCCCGCAAGCGTGCGTGCCCGATGCGTCGCCTGGCCCCGACCTCACGCCTGCCTGCCGTGGGCAGATCTTCGCGGAGTGCCGTTTGTGACCGATCGCGGGATGCGTTTCTGCCGCTGTTTGCTCCAGACAGCCGTGCTGCTGGCGAGCTGTGTCATAACTTCATTTGCTTCGGCGTCTTCTTCGGCTACTGACACTGCGTCGAGCGAGGCGGCGCCCCAGCCGTCAGACCACGCGGTCACGCACGAGATCAGGGTTGCCGAGGGCGAGGACACACCCACCTCGATGCCCGGCAACGTGGCGCGTAACACCGCCACCGACAATATTCTCGGCAACGTCGTCGAATCGCTGGTCGCACTGCGTGCCGATCTGAGCGTGGCGCCGATGCTCGCGGACAGCTGGGACATTTCGCCGGACGGCAAGATCTACACGTTTCATCTGCGGCATGGCGTGCTGTTTCATAACGGCGCGCCGGTGACCTCCGCCGAGGTCAAATGGAGTTTCGGGTTCCTGATGAAACGCAGTTCGGGTTTCGAGTGCCGCAGCGTGTTCGACGGCGGCCGGGGCGTGAAAGTCGTGGCGGTGACGACTCCCGATCCCGAAACCGTCGTGTTCGAGCTGGATCGGCCCTACGCGCTCTTCCTGAAGCAGATGGTCGACCCGCGCTGTCCGTTGGCGGTGCTGCATCCGTCTAGCGTCGACAGCGACGGCAAATGGTTGAAGCCGGTTGCCACCGGCCCCTATGTCTTCGCCGACTGGAAGCACGGCCAGTACGTGCTGCTCAAGCGGTTCCCGCAATACCGCCCGCGTACCGAGCCATCCAGCGGAGGCGCGGGCGCCAAGATCGCGTACGCGGATGTGCGTTTCGTCGTGATTCCCGATGAGGCCGCGCAGAAGTCCGCGCTGGCCGCCGGTCAGATCGACGCCATGACGATCGACGAAAACAATCTGTTGCCGCCCGATCCGCGCTGGCATCTCGTCGAAGGGCCGAGCGCCGATCCTGCCGTGCTGCTGATGCAGAACCGCGACCCGTTGCTCGCGGATGTGCGTATGCGTCGCGCCATTGCCCTCGCGCTCGATCTGCCCGGCATCGTCAATGCGGTCACGGATGGGCACGGGCACTACAACCCGTCGCTGATTCCCGATGCCAACAAACTCTACTCGACGATCGACGCGACCGGTTATACGAAGAACCTGCCGGAGGTCAAACGTCTGCTGGCGCAGGCGGGCTACCACGGTCAGACGCTGAAGCTGGAGACCAGCCGTCGCTTCGAACATATGTACACGCTGGCGGTTTACGTGCAGTCGCTGCTGACGAAGGCGGGAATTCGCACCGAGCTCGATGTCGTCGAATGGAGCAAGCAGGTCAGCGACTTCCGCGCGGGCCGATTTCAGCTGATGTCCTTCGCCTATTCCGCACGCATCGATCCCGCGCTGATGTTCGGCGATGTGCTCGGCGACAAGTCGAAGACGCCGATGGCGCAGTGGGAGAACCCCGCCGCTCTGGCGCTGCTGCACAGCCTGCAAGGCGTCAGCGACGAAACGGCGCGCAAGCAGGCCTTCGACCGTCTGCACCAGATGATGATTGCCGACGTACCGCTGCTCGGCATGTACAACACACCCGATCTGATTCTGGTCAGCAGCCGTCTGCACGGTTTGACGTCGTGGCCGATGCGGCGCATGCGCTTTTACAACGTGAGCAAGGACTAGATAACGCGATGCTCTCCTACATGATCAAACGCATCGCCATGGCGGTGCCGACCGTGCTGATCGTGACGCTGCTCGTGTTCGGCATGATGCGAGCGATTCCCGGCGACCCAGCTTCGCTGATGCTCGGCGATGTCAACGATCCGGCGCTGCTCGCGCAATTGCGTCATCAGTTTGGGCTGGATCGTTCGGTGCCCGAACAGTTTGTGTTGTGGGTGACGCATCTGGCGCATGGCGACCTGGGTATGTCGATCGTGCGGCACCAACCTGTGGCTGAACTGATCCGGACCACCTTCCCGGTGACCGCCGAGATTGTGCTGTCCGCCACGCTCCTCGCCAGCCTGATTGCTATTCCCGCGGGACTGTTTGCTGCGTGGTCGCAAAACCGCCGCGCTGATCCGGCGATTGTGCTGACCAGCATCCTGCTCGTGTCGCTGCCAAGCTTCTGGGTGGGCATCCTGCTGATGTGGCTGTTCGGTGTGAAGCTGCAATGGCTGCCTACGTTTGGCTTCGAATCGTTTAGCGAGGTGGGGTGGGGCACGGTGCGCTATCTGGTGCTGCCGGTGATCGCGGTCGCGCTCGGCGAAATCGCCGTGCTGACGCGGATGATGCGGGCGAGCAGTCTCGAAGTGCTGCGGCTCGAATACATCTCGCATGCGCGCGCGAAAGGCTTGTCGGAGCCACGCGTACTGTTGCGGCATGCGTTGCCGAATGCATTCGGTCCCGCGCTGACGGTAGTCGGGCTGATTCTCGGCCATCTGCTGGCGGGCGGGGCGGTGATCGAAACGGTGTTCACGCTGCCGGGCATGGGACGTCTGCTGGTCGAGAGCATCTATGCGCGCGATTACCCGGTAGTGCAGGCCTGCCTGCTGGTAATTGCGTTGCTGTATGTGCTCGTCAATCTGGTTGTCGATCTGCTGTATCCGGTTTTCGATCCACGGATGAAGCTTTAAATGAAACTGCGCTCCTTCAAACGCTTCAATCTGACGATCGGCGCAGTGCTGGTCGGGCTGCTGGTCGTGACCGCTCTGCTCGGTCTCGTCTATACGCCCTATGATCCGACGGATGTCGATCTGGTCACGCGCTATGCGGCGCCCGGCATCCACCATTGGCTCGGTACGGATGAGTTCGGCCGCGATGTGCTCTCGCGCATCATGGCCGGCGCAGCGGTCAGCCTGATGGTCAGCATCGGCTCGGTGCTGTTCGCGCTCGCGCTCGGGACCGCACTGGGCACCGTGTCCGGTTATGTAGGAGGCTGGCTGGATCGTCTGGTGCTCGTGCTGGTCGATGCGCTGATGGCGTTTCCTGGCCTGCTGCTGGCGCTCGGCATCATGACCGTGCTTGGGCCCTCCAAATGGTCGGTGGTGCTGGCGCTCGGCCTTGCGTACACGCCCTCGGTGACACGGCTCGCCCGCGGCGGCACGCTGTCGCTGCGCAGCCGCGATTTCGTGGTCGCTTCGCAAGCGATGGGCAACGGCGGTGTGTGGACACTCTGCCGTCATGTGCTGCCGAACTGTGTCGCCCCCTTGCTGATTTTTTCGACTTCGCTATTCGGGTCCGCGTTGCTGGCCGAAAGCGCGCTGAGCTTTCTGGGACTTGGCGTACCGCCGCCCGCGCCGACCTGGGGCGGCATGCTCGCCGATAGCCGCAACGCCATCGACCGCGCAATCTGGCTGGCGATTTTCCCCGGCATGTCGATTTCGCTCGCGCTGCTCGGCATTAACATGCTGGGCGACGCGGTACGCGACCTGCTCGATCCGCGCATGAACGGAGGAGCAAAATGACGACGCGCCACTCTGCCTCTGCGATGGAGTCCCTGGCGGCTTCCGGTTCGGTGCGAGCAGCCGTGGGATCGGGTCATCAACCGCTCCTCAGCGTGCACGATCTGACGCTGGGATTTCGTGGTCCTGACGATAAGGCGAAGCCGGTCGTGCACGGCGTCAGCTTCGATCTCGATGCGGGCCGTTCGCTGGCTGTGGTCGGGGAGTCCGGCAGCGGCAAGACGCTGATCGGCAAGACCTTGCTCGGCCTGCTGCCGGATGCCGCGCAGATCATGGGGGGCCACGTGAGTTTCGCGGGTCAGCCGCTGCTTGAACAGACGCCGGCCCAGTGGCGAAGCACGCGCGGTATCGGTATCGGCATGGTGTTTCAGGAGCCGATGGTCTCGCTGAATCCGGCGTTCCGGATCGGCGAGCAGTTGACCGAGGCGCTCGTGCGACGCCGCAACGTGCCGCGCGCGCAAGCGTGGACACAGGCCGTCGCTATGCTCGAACGCGTGCGCGTGCGCGATCCGCAAGGCTGCATGAAGCGTTATCCGCATGAGTTCTCAGGCGGGATGCGCCAGCGCATCATGCTGGCTGCCGTGATGTTGCTGCGCCCCAAACTGCTGATCGCGGACGAACCGACCACAGCGCTCGACTGCGTGGTCCAGAAGGAAGTCCTCGATCTGATGACGGAGTTGACCCGCGAGGAAGGCACCGCGCTGATCTTTATCAGCCACAATCTTGCGCTGGTGGCGGCTTACACGGAGCAGGTGCTGGTTATGCGTGCGGGTGTCGCCGTCGAAACCGGGCCGGCCGACCAGGTATTATCGCGACCGTCGCACGATTACACGCTGGCCTTGCTCGATGCGTTGCCGCGACGTTTGCCTCCCGTTGACGTGGCGTTGCCCGACTCCGCGCTTGCTGAAACCGCGTCGGCTGCCGCTGCGGCTCCTGCACCCATCCTCGAAGTGCGCGACGTCGCTATCGACTATTCGACCGCGCGCAGCGGCTTCGCGGCCTGGTTTGGCGGCAAGCGTAGCGTGCGGGCCGTCCATCGCACCTCCTTCAGCGTTGGGCCCGGCGAGACGCTGGCGATCGTCGGCGAGTCAGGCAGCGGCAAGACGAGTCTCACCAAGGCCGTGCTCGGCCTGGTCACACCGGCAGAGGGTGATGTGCTGCTGAACGGCGAGCAGTTTCTCGACGCCGGCGCGAAGCGTCTGCAGGCTGCGCGTCGGGCGATTCAGATTGTCTTTCAGGATCCCTATTCGTCGCTCGATCCGCGCATGCGGGTCGGCTCGCTGGTGGCTGAAGGATTAAGGGCCGACCCTAGTCTCGATGCAGCGCAACGTGCGGAGCGCGTCGCCACCGCGCTCGCGGATGTGGGTCTCTCCGATCATGCGCGGCGTTTCGTGCACGAGTTGTCAGGAGGACAGCGTCAGCGCGTGGCGATTGCACGGGCGCTTGCGAGCCGTCCCGCAGTCATCATTGCCGACGAACCTGTTTCGGCGCTCGACGTCACCGTGCAGAAGCAGGTGCTCGATATGCTCGTCGCGCTACAGGCACGGTACGGCTTCGCCTGTTTGCTGATTTCGCATGACCTTGGTGTGGTCGAACAGATCGCCGACCGCGTGCTGGTGATGCTGCGCGGACACCTGGTCGAGGAAGGCACGCGTGACGCGGTCTTCGACGACCCCTGCCATCCGTACACGCGCCGCCTGCTGCAAGCCGTGCCTGAGTTGCGCGGCAACCGCACGGATGGCTTCAAGGTGCTGTCGCGCGAGGTGCCTGCGCCGCGTCTTTCCGTCGATCGCTATTTCGATCCCGACCGGCCGGAGAAAGGCGCGCCGCGTCTCACCCAGGTGGGGCAAGGTAATGCAGGGCATCGAGTCGCGCTATACGCGGACACCTGAACGCAGCGCTAGGCGTTGCGAAATGAACGAAGCAAAGCAACGAAGCAAAAGCGCCACAAAACAACGTGCCAGCCGACGCAACAAAAAGAGGTGCCCAGCGGCACCTCTTTCGAGAAAGTAGCTTGAATGAAGCGTCAGAAGCGATGTCGAATGCCGACGACGACGGCCGCCTGCTTGTCGGTCGACGAGTTCGACAGATTGGCAATCGCTGCCACCGCCTGTTTGCCGGTCGAATCTTCGCCGCTCGCGTGTTCGTAGATCCCGACCACATACAGGTCGGTGCGTTTCGACAGGAAGTAGTTCGCGCCGAGGTTCACCTGGTTGTACGTAGCACCGGAGATGCTGCCGACCGAATCGCCACGGGTATAGGTGTAGGCCACGCCAAGCTGCAGGGCAGGGGTCACGAGATAGGCGAAGTTCAGTTCGCCGATATTGAAGCTTGCGGTGCCGGTCAGATGTCCTGGGTTCAGCCCAGCGCCCGCTTCGCTGCCGAGGTTCTGGAAGGCCACGTTGCTGTAGGTGCCGCCGATCGTCGCATTGCCGATGCGGTATGCGGCGCCCGCTGCAATCACCTGCCACGCGCCGGCCGAGGCGAAGCCGCTGTACACCGGGCTCGACATATTGAGGGCGCTGGTAGATGTCGAGGAGTTGGCGTTCGGGTTGGTGCCGAACACGGAGTAGTTCGGATCCTTGGCCTTTTCATAGACGAGGCCAAGGCTGAGCGAGCCATTGTGATATCCGGCACCTACGCCGAAGAGCTGGTCCTCGGTGAAATCGCCGGCCTTGCCGCCGAGGCTGTACATGCCGCCGAAGGTGATGCCGCCATAGTTCTGGCTCGCGAACTTGATCGAGTTGTTGATGCGGTAGGAGTTGTCGAAGTTGTCCATGTCGCCCGGGTGTGCGCCGTAGATGCTGCCCCATTCGGTGGCGGTCACGAGCTCTTCGGCATTGCCCGATTCGAAGCTGCCGACGTAGTCGCCGAGCGGGTCGTACTGGCGGCCGAGGGTGACGGTACCATAGGGACTGGACAGGCCGACGTAGGCTTTGCGTCCGAACAGATCGCCGCCCTGGCCGAGCGTGCCGTTGTTGATGGCGAAGCCGCCTTCGAGGCGGAAGATCGCAGCGAGGCCGCCGCCGAGATCTTCTGTGCCGCGCAGGCCCCAACGGTCGCCCTGCAGGTTGCCGGAGGCCAGCGAGTACTGCTGGGAGCCTTTGGCATTCGAGTTGAACGCGATACCAGTGTCGAGCAGCCCGTAGAGCGTCACGCTGCTTTGCGCGTGCGCAACGCTGGAGAACGCGGCGAGCGCGGCGATCATGGGTATGGTCTTTTTCATCGTATTTGTCCTCGGCGGAGCCGGATGCAAGTGGTGTGAACTCAGGTGAACAGCAGTGCAGCGAGACCTGCGCTTAAGCACGGGTTGCGGCAAATCCTATGTGGCTATTTTTTGACCCGGAAGACCGATCCTCGGCATCGCGATCTAATCGGAAGATCACAAGAGAGACCCGCATTTGCAGCGTGTCGAAGACGTGCTAGTCACGTGCCAAAGAGTTGCTAAGGACTTTTAAGAAATGCAATCCCATAAGGTGATCACATGACGTTGAGCCAGCTCAGAGTGTTTTGCGCGGTGGTCGAACAGGGCAGTTTCCGGGCCGCGTCGCGCTCGCTCGATATCGCGCAGAGCGCATTGACCCACGCAATCCAGAGTCTCGAAGCGGAACTGGCCGTGCCGCTGCTGACGCGCTCGCACCTGGGCATCAGCCTCACACCGTTCGGGGAGAAGTTGCTGGCCCGTGCGTCGTCGATCCTCAAGGATTGCGAGCGTATCGATCAGGACATGCGTGAACTGGAGGGCGAACCGTCGGGACGCATCGCCGTGGGCCTGACCTCCGAACCGCTTGCCGAGTTGCTGGTGCCGGTGGTCACGCGCTTCATGTCGTCGTTCCCGCGTGTGCTCGTGCATCTGTCGAGCGGGTCGTCGCAAATGCTGATTGAACGGATTCGCGATGGACGCCTCGATTTCGCGCTGTGTCCGCTTGCGCCGGAGTTCGACGACGTGGATCTGCATATCGACCGGCTTTATCGCTCCGCGCCGGCGATCCTGGCGCGCGCCGGTCACCCAATGGCTCGCGCCACGTCGATTGCCGAACTGACCGATTGCGAATGGGTGGGCTTCAAGCGCGAGGGCGTTGTCGGCATTGCGGCGAATCGTCTGGTGGGCATGTTCGCGGCGAATGGCCTGGGCATGCCCAAGATCGTCATTACCGCCGAGACCCTGCTCGAATCGCTGTTCCTGGTGTGCGAAACGGACTATCTGACCATGGACCCGGGCGTGCTCGCCGACTACAAGCTGTTCTCGGGATCGCTCATCCGCGTGCCGATTCGCGAGACCTTTCAGCCGCGCGATATCAGCCTGATCCGGCGCAGCAATTCTCCGCTGACGGGGATCGCGCACGAGTTATCGAGCATGCTGGTTTCGTATGCACGTCTGAAGCGCGGCGTGTCGCGTAACAGCAAGTCCTGAAGCGCCTGGCAGGCGGATTCAGGGCGATTTCAGGGGTGATCTGATCTATCGATCACGATAACCCCGACCAGGCTTCTGCAGGCCTGCTGCGACGCGTAGCATCATGTCCATGCTTCGACGCGTCCGGTTTATCCGGCTTTTCGGCTCATCAGGCGTCTTTGCCGCAACGCCGCAATTGGGGCATCAGCCGGTATGAGTCACGAGCGTCGCAGCCTGTCGATGAACCACAGGACAATTTTCTAAATGCACAGCGCTAAACACCGCCTGCTTGCTGCCTCGGACGGCAACGCGCATCAACTGGTTTCGCATCATTTCGGCGACCAGACTTACGGCAAGAAGATCTATATCCAGGCTGGCCTGCACGCCGATGAAATACCAGGCATGCTGGTCGCGCTGACCCTCCAGGAGGAGCTTCAGCAACTGGAGAAAGAGGGCCGCCTGCGCTGCGAAGTGGTGCTGGTCAGCACGGCCAATCCGATCGGCCTCGCGCAGGTCGTGCTCGGCTATCCGATCGGGCGGTTCGATCTGGCGAGCGGCCGCAACTTTAATCGGGGTTTCCCGCTTCTCGCAGGGAAAATCGCTGAAGCGGTCGAGGGAGAACTGGGCGGCGACGCAAAGAAAAACGTCGCGACGATTCGCCGGGTCTGGCGTGATCTGTTGCTCGCGCAACAGCCTCGCCAGACCTTCGACGACCTGCAGCGCGCGTTGATGCTGCTATCGCTGGATGCAGACATCATTCTCGATCTGCATTGTTCGCGGGAAGCCGCGCTGCATCTCTACACGGGTGAGGCGCTCTGGCAGCAGGCGGAGCCGCTGGCCCGCTATCTTGGCGCGAGCGCTTCGCTGCTGGCCGTCGACTCAGGTGGTCAATCGTTCGATGAGGCGCACAGCTTCACATGGTGGCAACTGCAGCAACGCTTCAACGAACGTTTTCCGATCGCGCATGGAAGCACGGCGATTACGGTCGAGCATCGCGGTCAGCGCGACGTCAACGACGAACTGGCCCGGAAGGATGCGGCAGCGATTCTCGATTACCTGACCTGGTACGGCGCGATCGAAGCGCAAGTCAAACCGCTGCCGCCGCTTGCGTACCCCGCAACGCCGCTGGCCGGCAGCGAACAGTTTTATGCGCCGGTCACGGGCATCCTGCTGCACTGCGTGGAACCCGGTGCGCGCGTCAGCGCCGGTCAGCAGATGTTCGTGATCGTCGATACAACGGACGGTACGCGCACCGCGATCTGCAGCCGTACCGCCGGCATCTTTTATATGCGAAGAGACGTCCGCTATGTGCGGCAGGGCGATCCGCTCGGGCGCGTGTCGGGCGAGGAAGTGATCCGCTCCGGCTATCTGCTGAGCGCATGAGGTTCTTCGAACGTTGATGAGAGTGAACACAAAATGACGAGATATATTGACGTAAGCGATGTTCGCAAGCTGGTGACGTCGATCGGCGCGGAAGCGTTCATCACGACGATGGCGGACTATATCCGCGCGGATTATCTGCGCTGGAACGAGTTCGAGAAATCGGCGCGGGTGGCTAACCATGTCCCGGGCGGCGTGATTGAACTGATGCCGACTTCGGACAGCACGCTCTATGGATTCAAGTATGTCAACGGGCACCCGAAGAATACCCACGTCAATATGCTCACGGTGATGGCATTCGGCGTGCTGGCGGAGGTCGAATCCGGTTTTCCGGTGCTATTGAGCGAATTCACGATCATGACCGCATTGCGCACCGCCGCGACGTCCGCGTTGGTCGCCAAGGCACTCGCGCGGCCTGCGTCAAGATCGATGGCGTTGATCGGCAACGGTGCGCAAAGCGAATTCCAGGTGCTGGCGTTCAAGGCGATGCTTGGCGTGAACGAAGTTCGCGCGTTCGATATCGACCCCGCGGCAACCGATAAACTGATCCGTAACCTGTCTGGTCTGAAAGACCTCAAGATCATCCGCGCGGCGAGTGCGGCTGAGGCTGTGCGCGGCGCGGATATCGTCACGACGGTAACAGCGGACAAGACCAACGCCACGATCCTGACGCCGGACATGATCGAACCGGGTATGCATATCAATGCGGTTGGCGGCGATTGTCCCGGCAAGACGGAACTGCACGCCGACGTGTTGAGAGGCGCCCGGGTGATCGTGGAGTTCGAGCCGCAGACGCGAATCGAGGGCGATATCCAGCAGCTTCCTGCCGATTTTCCGGTGGTTGAACTTTGGCGCGTCCTATCGGGCGAGGTTGCCGGGCGGGAAAGCGATGCGCAAGTGACGGTGTTCGACTCGGTCGGTTTCGCGCTCGAGGATTTCTCGGCGCTGCGCTATCTGCGCGATGTGAGCGATGCCCGCAATATCGGTGAGCAGATCGAACTGATCCCGGCGCCGGTGAATCCCAAGGACCTGTATCAGTTCGTCGTTCCCGTGTCGGCGTCGTACACTACGCAGCGCGAAGTGTTGCACGCGTAACGCGTAGTGTTCGCTCGAAATGTCCCATCGGTGTCCTCGCGATGTTTCAACGGCCCAATGCAATCGGTAGACAAAATGTCAGACTCTCTTCTTGATCGGGGCGTAGCGGCTTCAGCCGGCGCGGGCGATGCCCGTCATGGCGCTCAGCAAGGCGCGTACGCGGATGGCTTGAGCCGCGCAGAGCCATCGACGATGGGCGTGGACGCGGACGCCGTCATTGCATTTCTCGACGCCGTCGAAGCAGCGGAACTCGACTTGCATTCGTTGATGATCCACCGTAACGGCAAAGTGGTGGTGGAGGCATGGCGCTGGCCGTATCGCGCGGACCGGCCGCGTAACCTGCATTCGGTTGCCAAAAGCTTTACCGCTTGCGCGATCGGCCTCGCGCTGGAAGAAAAACGCTTCGGCCTTGACGACAAGGTGGTGTCGTTTTTCCCGGACGCGCTTCCCGCGGTCATGAGCGACCGGCTCGCGGCCCTGACGCTCGAAGACCTGCTCACCATGCGTGTGGGTCACGCCGGCGAGACCTCGGGCGCACAATGGCGCGTGCTGGGAACGAGCTGGATCGAAGCATTCTTCAGGATCCCTATCGTTGAGCAGCCGGGCGGATCGTTCCTGTACACGAGCGCGGCCAGTTATATGTTGTCGGCGGTATTGAGTCGCGTAACGGGACAAACGCTGCACGATTACCTTAAGCCGAGGCTGCTCGAACCTTTGGGTATCACGGGTGAAACGTGGGACATCGGCCCTGATGGCATCAATCCTGGCGGCAACGGACTCACGGCCAAAACCGTCGACCTGCTCAAACTCGGCATCCTGCATGCACAGGGCGGCATCTGGGAAGGCAAGCGGCTGCTTCCGGAGCAGTGGGTGGCGAACGCGACCCGTTCACACGTCGAATCAGGACGCTATGGATATCACTGGTGGACGCGCCCAGACGGTATGTACAGCGCGATCGGAAAATTTGTGCAGATGGCGCTGGTATTTCCCGCGCACGGTGTCACGCTCGCAGTGACCGGTGCGATCAAGGGGAGCGGGAAGCTCATGCCTTATGTGGATCGTTACTTTCCGGCCGCGTTCCGTGAAGTCTTCCGCGATGGTCCCGTTGCGGGTCACGCCGCGGATGCGCGACTCAAGGCACGGCTTGTCGAATGGCAACGGGAAGATGCGCCGGTAGCATGGAAAGCGCCGTATCTGCTCGCTGGTCCGGATGCGCATTCAGGCGGTACTTCGCGTGCTCGTACGGAGAAAATGCGCTTCACGATGCAGCCGAATGCGCAGGGCATCCAGACATTGCAACTGGAGTTCAGCGAGCGCGAATGCACGTTGCGCTTGTCCGATGCGGATGGCGAACATACGATCGTTGCCGGCTTCGGGCGCTGGATTGAAGGCCCCAACGAGATGCCCGGCCGCGATCTGCACCATGGGTATCGCCTGCTGGGCAGCCCGGTGGTGGCACGCGCCTGCTGGCTCGATCCGGCGCGCCTGCAGATGACGTGGATCTTTGCGGAAACGGCCTTCCGCGATACGGTCGTCTGCGAGTTTTCGGGGCGAGAGGTCGTCTTCAAACGTGAAGTGAATATCAACAGCGGCGCGTTGCGTCACGACGATGTCACCGGCACTCTCGACGACCAGGCGCGAGCGAACGGCTTGTAAACGCGTTTCCAAACCGCACAACGCGGAATTTCCGCGCAATACCACGTCACCGCTTTCAAAGCCACTCTTCGGACCTGGTCGTTTGCCTCAAACGTGCCCGCAAACGATTGCAGCGGAACAAAAGCAAAAAAACTTCACGTTTCGCAAATTCAGGGTTAATCCGATATAAAGCTGGCATCTTTTCCTGCCGATATACCGGATGCGGTGCTAGTGAAGCGCATGGGCGGCGACCTTAAGATCGCCTGCAGGGAGGCGCTTCTCTGGCACGGCACACTAAATATATTCCTGAGAGAAAGCATGACCGGACTCCCTCCCCGAGAGAGGAGCGTCGGCGTGTTTTGTTTTTTTCGCCCGTTCAACGAGGAGAACGAAGTGGAACATTCAACGCCTGAGCGGCACCTGGAAATGAACGAACTCAGCGCGGTCAGCGCCGCGCTAAATCGTGTTCAGGCCGTCATCGAGTTCGACCTGCACGGCATCGTTCTGCACGCCAACGACAACTTCCTGAAGACCGTGGGCTACACGCTCGACGAGATTCGTGGCCAGCATCACCGCATGTTTTGCGAGGCCGCTTACGCGGACAGTGCCGCCTATCGTCTGTTCTGGGAGAAGCTCGCCCGCGGCGAGTTCGATCAGGGCGAGTATCAGCGCGTGGGCCGCGGCGGCCGCGAAATCTGGATCAACGCCTCGTATAACCCGGTGTTCGATGCCGCCGGCAAGCCCTACAAGGTCATCAAGTTCGCCACGGATATCACCGCGGCGCGCCAGCAGAATGCCGAATACGAAGGCAAGGTGCGCGCGGTCGATCGCGCCCAGGCTGTGATCGAATTCGATCTCTCGGGCAACGTGCTCTCGGCCAACCAGAACTTCCTCGATACGCTCGGCTACCGGCTCGATGAGATCCAGGGCAAGCACCACCGCATGTTCTGCGAAGAGGCGTATACCGCGAGCGCGGAATACCGCGATTTCTGGGCGAAACTGAACCGCGGCGAATTCGATGCAGGCCGCTATAAGCGCGTGGGCAAGGGCGGCCGTGCAGTGTGGATTCAGGCTACCTACAACCCGATTTTCGATGTCGGCGGGCGACTCTGCAAGGTGATCAAGTTCGCGACCGACGTGACGGCCCAGGTCGCGCTGGAAGAGCAGATCCGGCGCCGCGCGCAAAGCGATCAACGCAAGGTCGAGGCGCTCCTGCAGGTGGTCAGCAAGGCCGCCGCGGGGGACCTGACGGGCAGCGTCGAAGTGGCCGGCACCGAGCCTATCGACCAGCTTGCGAGCGGCATCAAGCGGATGATGGACGATCTGCGCGGCGTGATAGGCAAGGTGGTCGATTCGGCCGGCGGCTTCACCGCCTCGTCGCAGGATATCGCGGGGCGTGCCAACACGGTGGCGAGCGGCGCGCAGTTGCTTGGCGCAACTGTCGAGGAGATGAACGCGTCGATCGAAGAACTGACCGCATCGATCAATTCGATCGCCGACAACTCGCGCAGCGCCGACAACCTTGCTAAAGATACCCAGCAGGAAGCGGAGCGCGGCGCGAAGGCGATTACCCGCTCGATCGAAGCGATGGAGCTGATCAATAAGTCATCCGAAGATATCAGCGAGATCATCAAGGTGATCGGCGAGATTGCCAGCCAGACCAATCTGCTCGCGTTCAACGCGGCTATCGAGGCAGCGCGTGCGGGCGAACATGGGCTCGGCTTTTCCGTAGTGGCCGACGAGGTGCGCAAGCTCGCCGAGCGCTCGTCGCAGGCGACCAAGGAAATCTCGAAGCTGATCAACGAATCGGTCAAACGGGTCGCTCAGGGCAGCGAAATCTCGAAGCAGGCCGGCGAAGCCTTCGACAAGATCGTCAACGGTGTGAGCCGCACGACACACGCCATTTCGGAGATTTCCTGCGGCGCGGACGAGCAGTTGATCGCCGCCCGCGAGGTTAGTGCCGCGATCCAGCAGGTGGCCGAAGAAACCGAGAAGTCCGCCAGCGCCTGCGACACGATTGCGCGGGCCAGCGCCACGCTGATGCAGGGCGCGGAAACGCTCGATCAGACCGTCACACGCTTCGTCGTCTGACGCGGGGGCCGCCTTGGATAACGAGCGCGAGGTCGATCAGGCGACCCGCCGGGCCTTCTTCGATCAGGTTCGGCGGCATACCGGCATCGCCATGAGCGAGCGCAAGTGGGCCCTGCTGGAAGGCCGCTTGCGCCGGCGGGTGCGCGAGCTGGCACTGCCCGGTTACCGGGACTATCTGCATGTGCTGGAGGCGAAGCCCGAAGAGGTCCGCGATTTCATCGACCTGGTGACGACCAACGAAACCTCGTTTTTTCGCACGCCGCGCATCTGGGAATATTTCGCCGGGCAGTTTCTGCCGCGCTGGTTCGAGACGCACGGCGGCACGCCTTTGCGGGTGTGGTCGGCGGCAGCTTCGAGCGGCGAGGAAGCCTATACGGTGGCGATGCTGTGCGAAGAGTTTCGCGGACGGCATCCGGCGTTTCGCTACCGGATTCTCGCTACCGATATCGGTGACGCGATTCTGCGCAAGGCTGCCGCGGCGCGCTACCAGGGCCGCAGCATCGAGGGGCTCGGGCAAACCCATCCCGACCTGCTGGCCAGGTACTTCAGCGCTGCGGACGATGGTTTCGTGGCCGACCCGGCGTTGCGCGCGAACGTGACGTTCCGCAAACACAATCTGCACGAGGCGGCACGCGACATCGGCACGATGGACGTCACGCTGTTGCGCAACGTGCTGATCTATTTCGACGCTGCTGGCCAACAGGTGGTGCTCGAAAACGTGCGACGCGCGATGGCTCCGGATGGAGTGCTGATTGTTGGGGAATCCGAATCGTTGAGCCGCTTCGACATGGGATTCGCCTTCGAACAGCCGCTTATCTATCGCAATGAGGTTCGTCCGTGACCGATGCGCGCGAGATTCAGGTGCATATGTGCGCCATTGGCATCGGCAATGGACATGACGTGTTGCGTGCGACGCTCGGCTCGTGTGTCGGCATTGGGCTGTTGTGGCGCGAGCGTGGTATCTACGGACTCGCGCACTGCCTGCTGCCCGATGCGGCCGTGCGGCCGGAGGGCATCGGCGCGAAATACGTTACGCAGGCGATTCCGTCGCTGCTGAGCCTGATGCAGGTGCAGCGCGCCTCGCATGGCGCGCTGGAGGCCGTGTTGGCGGGTGGCGCGAACATGGTGCATTACGCGCGCCGTCCCACTCATGCGCCGATCGGCGAGCAGAACGTACGTACGGCGCAGACCCTGCTCGAAGGACTCGGTGTGCGTGTCGTGCACGAGGATGTCGGCGGCGAATGCGGCCGGCAACTGCTGATCGATTGCCGGCAGCATGCGTTCGTTGTGAAAAAAATCACCCGCACTCTCTGAACGGGGTCCTCGTCATGGATATCAACGCAACGTCCGCCGGCAGTTCCGCTGTTGAACTGTTCGGCTCCTTTCACCTCGGCGAGACCGAACTGGCGCTGCCGGTTGCTGACCTGCAGGAGGTGGTCAACTACCCGGCAGCTGTCACACCGGTGCCGCTGGCGCCGCGCCATCTGCTCGGTATTTTCAACTTGCGTGGCACGCTGATTCCGATCGTCGACCTGCGTCAGTTGCTGCATCTGCCCGAGGAAGCCGCAAGCAGCGTCACCAAGATCGCGATCGTCGAACTCGGCGACGTGCGGGTGGGGTTGCGGTTCGACACCACCGGCGAAATCCTGCGCGTGCCGGCGGCGCAGAAGATCGCCTTCGACCGCGCGGATCCGGCGCAGCAGAGCCCGGCTGTGATTTGCGGTGCGCTGAAGCTCGACGGCGGCGAGCGGATCTTGCAGATCCTCTCGGCTGCTGCGCTGCTCGGGTTGCCGGACGTACCGCATCTGCATCACCGCAGCGCGGCGCCCGAGCGGCGCGCGCAGCAGGCACAGCGTCGACAGACCGTGTCGTTTCGCGTCGGCGAGGCGCATCTGGCGCTGCCGATGGCGGCGATTCAGGAGATTATCCGCGTGCCCGCCATGCATCCGTCGCCGCTCGCGGATGAGATCTGCATCGGCATGCTGAACCTGCGCGGCACGACCGTCCCGGTGATCGACTTTGCCCGCTTCATGGGACTCGAGCGTGAGGACGCGGCGGCATCGGGCGTTGTCACAGCCGCATCCACGGACGAGCGGCGCATTGTCGTGCTGAATCATCAGGAGCTGCATGTCGGCCTGATGGTCGACGAGGTGCGCAGCATCGTCGGCTATCGCGACGACGAATTGCTCGTGATGCCCGCTTATAGCCGTCGCCATGTGGCGTTGTTTGCGGGCTGTCTTGGCAACGACGGGCGCGACAGCATCATCCTGTTGAATCCGGAAGCGCTCTGCAGCCACGAGCGCATTACCGCCGTGGCCCGGGGTCATCGCGATCTGTATCGCGACAGGACCCAGGCGGGCGGCGCTTCAGGTGGCGGCCATGGGAAAGGCGGAAACGCCGGACGTGGCCCGCGCGAGACCTACGTGACGTTCCGGCTCGGTCATCTGCTAGGCGTGCGCATTGGCCAGTTGCGCGAGGTGATTGATTATTCCAGCGAGGTCGTGGTGACGCCTGGCGCGCCGCCGTATGTGCGCGGTGTGCTGCATCTGCGCCGCGAACTGTTGACGGTGGTGGATGTGCGCGCGATGTACGGCATGCCGCCGTACGACGATCTCGCGCAGGCAAAGATCCTGATCGTCGAGCATCGCGGCGAGAAGTACGGCCTCGTGGTCGACGCGGTCGACAATATCGTCACCATTGAAGCCGCCAGCCGGATTCCGGTGCCGCCCATGCTGACGCGCCAGCTAGCCAACGGCTGGGGCAACGGCATGACCGAGGCGGTCGAATTGCCAGGCCGTGGCACCTTGATGCTGATCGACCTGGCGACGCTGTGCGAACGGGTCGCGGTTGAGGCGGAGGTGTGACGGGGCGGGCGGACAGTCACGCCGGCCGTTGACCGTGCGGTCCGGCTAATCTGACGCGAGCGCCGCGACCGCCGTACTTACTGCTGCGCCACCGGTTCTGCTGGAGACTGTTCGACCGTCGCCACGCCGCAGAACCAGTCGCCGCTGTGGGGCGGATATTGCCAGCGCGTGTCCTGCTTCAGGACGGTCGCACACTGGTCGTGCCACGTTACGCCCGGATTGGCTGCGGTGCATTGGAGCGCCAATGGGTATGCGGGTGCGTGCGCGAGCTGGCCGCCGCCTATCGGAGTGCCTGCCAGCGGGGTACTGCCCGGCTGCGTGGTGTGCCGCGGAGCGTCGCTGGGCGCGGCGTCAGCCGCAGGGGTGCCGCTCGCCGCCGTGCCAGCCACGGGAACGCCGGCCGGCGCAGTGGCGCCCAACGCAGTTTCACCCGTTCCCGCGTCCGGTTGAGCATGGGCGATCGCGCGCCGTCCCGCATCGCGCGGCCCTTCGTTCAGGCGCGGCGCCGGCGTGGCCGGATGTGCGGACTTATCCGGCTGGCTCGAGGGTTCCTGCTGCAGGCTCGTCAACAAAAGCTGCAGTTCCTGGATGCGTCCGGTGTACCAGGTTTTCAGGCATTCCTCATCGCTGCAGTTCGCTTCCCGCCAGGCCCATTTGCTGTCGCTGTCGGCGCGGAACGCCCTGGGATTGGAGACGGAGCGCCGCGCTTGCCAGTACAGCTTGCCAAGCACGTCGTCGAGCTTCGATAGATCCGCTCTGTGGCAGATCAGTTGTTCCGTGATCGAACGGCCCTTGTTGCAATCGAAGCTGGTCGCATGGGCCGGCAGGTGGGTGAGCAGCAGGCTCGCGAAAACGGTGGTTCGGAAGATCTTCATGGCAGTCCGGACAGAGCAGGGTCGGTAATGCGATGAATGATCGGCTGAGTTGGAAACGGCCAGACCTCAAAATAAGGACGAGTTCGCAAACTTCTTACCAAATGTTGCTATCAGCCCGCGAATGACCTGCGACCTTCATCGGGATGCGGTACGCTTGCTTACACAGTGACATCCAGACGCAGCGACAATCGAAACCGCCCCGCCAGAGGAGGCCGCAATGCGAAGACAGTTGGTGCAGTGCTGTTATGCAGGATTGACCGCCCTGTTGCTCGTGCCCGCCGCTGCGTTCGCGCAGGCGCAAGCCGTCACCAATAGCTCAGTGAACCTTCGGGCCGGTCCCGCACGGGACTACCCGGTCGTCTCGCAATTGCCGGGTGGTTTGCCGGTCACGGTGATGGGGTGTGTCGCCGGCTACAGCTGGTGCGATGTCGCGACGCCCAATCTGCGCGGCTGGGTTTATGCGGGACGGCTCAACTATCCTTATCAAGGCAACCCGGTCCCCGTGCTGGGCTATGGAAACGCGATCGGCTTGCCGATCGTGACGTTCTCGATCGGGACATATTGGGGCAACTATTATCGTGGCCGGCCGTGGTACCGGGATCAGTCGCGCTGGGCGCATCGTCCTCCGCCACGACCGCCGCGCCCGGATGCGGGACGTCCGCCTGGCAGGCCTCCAGGTGGCCCCGGTGGTCCCGGTGGTCCCGGCGGCCGGCCTCCAGGCGGTCGCCCGCCGGGCAACGTGGGTGGCCGCCCGCCGGGCGGTCCGCCGCCGGGTGCGGGTGGACGTCCCCCTGGTGGACAGCCTCCGGGCGGCGGCGGTCGGCCTCCCGGCGGCGGCAAGCCACCGGGTGGCGGGGGTGGGCGCCCGCCGGGTGGTGGGGGCGGTGGACAGGGTTCACGCCCTCCAGGTGGCGGCGGACAAGGCGGACGGCCGCCAGGCGGCGGTTAGACGGGGCAACCAGGGAGTACGCCGCCGCGTGACCGCCTAAGGTGAACACGTCAGGCCGCGGGCAAGGCGAACCCGCCGCGCCGCAAGGCTCAGGCGGCATAAAGCCCGTACAGATCTCAACAAGGACAGGGAGCGATGGCAGTGGCTGAACACAAGACTTGTGGCGCATCGGCGGTGGGCCTGGCGACAGTGGCCGCCGACGGCACCGTCCTCGATAGCTGGTTTCCCGAGCCTGAACTGGCGGAAGGGCCGCTCGCAGGCGGCACGGCGCGGCTATCGCACGAGGAAGTGTCGCGGGCGATCGGCGACGCCGCCGCGAATTGCGTCGGCCCCGACGAGCGACGCGGCGTCGAGGTGATCGGCGTGCGCACGGCGATTGCCTCGCTCGCCGAGCCGCCGCTCGATGCACACGACGTCTATCTGCGCCTGCATCTGCTCAGCCACCGGCTGATCCGCCCGCATGAGGCCAATCTGAACGGTCTGTTCGGATTGCTTGCCAATGTCGCATGGACCTCGTTTGGTCCCTGCACCGTGGAATCGGTCGCACAGGTGCGCCTGAAGGCGCGGGCCGCGCGCACCACGTTCGAAGTCACCGGCATCGACAAATTCCCGCGCATGACTGACTACGTCGTGCCCGCGGGCGTGCGTATCGCCAACGTGGACCGGGTCAGGCTCGGTGCCTATCTCGCCCCAGGCACCACGGTCATGCACGAAGGCTTCTGCAATTTCAATGCGGGGACCCTTGGCGCGTCTATGGTCGAAGGCCGCATCAGTTCAGGCGTGGTGGTCGACGATCACAGCGATATCGGCGGCGGCGCGTCGATCATGGGCACGCTCTCGGGCGGCGGCACGCAAGTCGTATCGGTGGGCAAGCGCTGCCTGCTGGGCGCCAACGCGGGGATCGGCATTTCGCTTGGCGACGACTGCGTGGTCGAAGCCGGCTGCTACATCACGGCGGGCACCCGGGTCAGCTTGCCGGACGGCGCGGTGGTCAAGGCGGCCGAGCTGTCGGGGCAGCCGGGGTGGCTGTTCCGCCGTAATTCGCAGAGCGGGGCGGTCGAGGCCATCTCGCGCACCAAGACGTGGGGACAACTGAATCCGGACTTGCACACGCATAACTAGGCGAGCGCAGCGGATACGGCGCGGCCGACGGTTTACGCCACTGTTCCTGGCGTAAACCCCAGTGCGCTAGCGGTCCCATCCTGCCGATGTCGGGTTAGGGGGCTCGATTATGACTTGCCAGGTGACACCAGGTGACACGGTTGGAGCAGAGTCTGACAGCGCCCGCTATTCGACGGGGCTGGCGGAGCGCCTGCTCGCGTCCGAGCGCAGCGTATTGCGGCTGATCACGCGCAACACGCCGCTGCCCGAACTGCTCGACGAGGTGTGCCGCCGCGCGGAAGCCTTGCTCGGCGAGGACGCATCCTGCACGATCCTGCTGCTCGATGCCGACGGCATCCACACGCGTTCCGGCGGTGCGCCGTCGCTGCCGAAGGAGTACACCGAGGCGCTGAACGGGGTTGCCATCGGCCCGCAGGTGGGCTCGTGCGGCACCGCCATGTTTCTGCGGCGCCTGGTAGTGGTCGAGGACATCGAGACCGATCCGCTGTGGGTGGACTTCAAGCAGCTCGCCTTGCCGCATGGCTTGCGTTCGTGCTGGTCGATTCCGTTCGAAAACGACGCGGGCCAGGTGCTGGGCGCGTTTGCCGTCTACTATCGCACGCCGCGCCGGCCGGTTGCCGACGAGGAGGCCATGCTGCGCGATATCGGCCGCAGCGTCGGCCTCGCCGTGCATCAGGACGCGATGGCGCGGCGCCTGGCGCAAAGCGAGGAGCACCACCGCCTTGTCGTCAATCACCTGAACGAAGGCATCGTCGTGCAGACGCGCGACGGAGTGGTGCTCGCCTGCAACCCTAGCGCGCTGCGCATGCTGCACGCGGGAAGCGAGCTGATTGGCCAGGACATCCAGACAGTCATGCGGCGCAGCTTCCATGAGGACGGCACGCCGATCGCCCAGACCGACCGCCCGACGGTGCGCGTGCTGGCAAGCGGCAAACCGCTGCTCGGCCAGACGATCGGTGTGGAGCTCGCGGACGACGAAATCATCTGGATCACGGTGAACGTGGTGCCCATCGTGAAGCCTGGCGAGCGCGAGCTGGGTTCAGTGCTGATTTCGTTCACCGATATCGGCCCGGTGCGCAAGGCCCAGCAGCAGCTCAAATATCTGGCGACGCGCGATTCGCTCACGGGGCTCTACAACCGCGCCTATCTGGCCGACCGGATGCGCGACCTGTTCGAGCCGGCGGGGCTGGACACCGAGCTGGCGCGCGTCGCGGTGCTGTTCGTCGACCTCGACGGTTTCAAGAAGGTCAACGACACCGCGGGCCACGAGGCGGGCGACACGCTGTTGTGCAGCGTCGCGCATCGTCTGGCTTCCTGCGTCAAGGAACAGGACACGCTGGCGCGGGTGGGCGGCGACGAGTTCGTGATCGTCGTGAGCTCGTATGAGAACACCGAGACGCTGATCGCATTCGCGCGCCGCATACTTGAAACGGTGGCCGTGCCGTTCGCGGTGGCGGGCAACGAATACTACCTGGGCGCGTCGATCGGCATCAGTCTCTTCCCCGAAGACGGCCAGGATGTGCCCACGCTGATGCGCAATGCCGACTCGGCGATGTATTCGGCCAAGCAGCGCGGCCGCAACAACTTCCAGTTCTTCACCGCCGATCTGAACAAGCACCTGCAACGGCGCTTTGCGATCGAGCAGTTGCTGCGCCGCGCGCTCGCGGCGGGCGAGCTGAGTCTCGTGTACCAGCCGATCGTCGACAGCCGGAACGGCCGCACGGTCGGCGCGGAAGCGCTGCTGCGCTGGTACAACCGCGAACTGGGCGATGTGTCGCCGGTGGAGTTCATCCCCGTCGCGGAGGATACCGGGCTGATTGTCGCGATCGGCAACTGGGTGCTCGAACATGCGTGCGAGCAGGTGGCGCAATGGCGGCGCACCCTCGCGCCGGATCTCGTGATTGCCGTGAACCTGTCGCCGCGTCAGGTGAGCGAGGGCCTGGCGGAACGCATCGAACGCTGTCTTGCGCGTTGCGGCCTTGGGCCCGATGCGCTGGAGCTGGAGATTACCGAGCGCCTGCTGATGAACGACAGTGAAACTGTGCTGCCGATTCTGACCGCGCTCAGCAATATGGGCGTGAAGATCTCCGTCGACGACTTCGGCACCGGTTATTCCTCGCTGTCGTATCTGAAGCGTTTCCCGTTGCATAACCTCAAGATCGACCGTTCGTTTGTCGCGGGCTTGCCGGACCATCGCGATTCGATTGCGATTACCCAGGCCGTGGTGGCGATGGCGCATTCTCTCGGCATGGACGTGACGGCCGAAGGGGTGGAGACGACGGCGCAGTCGTCGTTCCTGCGCTCGATCGATTGCGACAAGCAGCAAGGCTATCTGTTCAGCCGGCCGATGGCGGCCGGCGCCTATGCCCGCAGCCTGACGGACACGCGCAGGCTGGCCGGCGGGGCGAGCGCACAGCAGCAGGCGGAATAAGCGCTTGCCGGGGACCACGTAGCATCGCGGCGGCGATGCGTCGGCGGTTTGTTGTTGCCCGGTTACCGCTTGGTTACCTCGCTTGGTTACCTGTCACCTGCCGCTTCGTCTAAAGTCATGCATTCCTTCCATCTGTTCCCAAGAGGCGACGAATGCTATTGATTGGCGTGCTGGACTCCCCATATGTGCGTCGCGTCGCGATTTCGCTGGCCGTGCTTGGCTTGCCCTTCGAGCACCGCCACGTGTCGGTGTTTCGTCACTTCGACGAGTTTGCACAGCTCAATCCGATTGTCAAAGCACCGACCCTCTTCGAAGACGACGGCACGATGCTGATCGATTCGACGTTGATCCTCGATCACATCGACCACAAGGTCGCGCCCGCGTACCGTCTGATGCCGGAGGAGCCCGGCGCGCGGCTGCGTGCGCTGAGCGTGATCGGGCTCGCGCTCGCTGCCACCGAAAAGACCATGCAGGAAGTCTACGAGCGCCAGCTGCGGCCCGAGGCATTGCAGCACGCGCCGTGGCTCGAGCGGGTGCAGAAGCAGATGCACGCCGCATATGGTCTGCTCGAGGCGCGCGTGGCCGGTCATGAAGGCTGGCTGTTAGGGGACCGTATGATGCAGCCGGATATCACGGTGGCAGTCGCATGGCGGTTCACGCAGTTCATGCTGCCGGGCGCTGTGGATGCGGCGCGCTATCCGGCGCTGGCCGCGTTCTCCGAACGCGCGGAAGCGTTGCCGGAGTTTATCGGCGCGCCGCTGGAATGAACCGGCGCCGCGATCCGCGCGCGCCGGTCGAATAACCTTTTGCCTCGCGTGGAGGCTGGTGGGGCTATCGGCCCGATAGCCCGCATGCGCAGCATACTTCGGGCATGTCGCAAAGCGGCTGCAAGCCCCACTGGCGGCGCTTTCCGGCCGTAGCGCAGATTGTTCGGTTTCCGCAACAAGTGACTTCGCTTTCCGGCTCTTTATCCACAGGTCGCCGATCCTTAGAATCCCACCATCGAAACGTAAAGTAACGTCGCGCCGAAGCGGCGAGACGCAGTGGGAGCAGATATGCGAGCCTTGATCGAAAGACAGTTGTACCACCCATCGGTGATCCTGCCGATGGTGGCGTTAATGCAAATGATGGTGGCGCAGGATTTCAACCTGAGCCAGGTGGGCCTGCTGATGGCCACGAAGGGCGCCCGCGCGGCGTTGCAACGCTCGCGTGAACTGATCTGCGCGCATCACGGTCACTGCCACTGCTGAGCGCAATTTATTGCGCCGGCGGCGCAGTTACAGACGCAGCACCTCGTTTCTTCGTTTTCACGCCCCCACTTCGTCACGGCCCACGCGGCCCGGTGTTAGCCGACGGCAGTTCGCCCCCTGCGGCACCTCGAAGACCTCAGCGACAGTTTCCCACGAGCCTTGGCGTAAGATGGCACAAGCCTGCTATCAGCCCTCGGGAGACATGCCATGCCTCAGCATTTCGACGCAGTCGTGATCGGTACAGGACAGGGCGGTTCGCCGCTCGCAGTGCGTCTTGGTAAAAGCGGCCGCAAGACAGCCGTGATCGAGCGCGGCGCGTTCGGCGGCACCTGTGTGAATGTCGGATGTACACCCACCAAGAGTTATGTCGCGAGTGCTCGCGCGGCCCACGTGGCGCGTCACGCCGGCGAGTATGGCGTGCATGTCGCGGGACCGGTTACGGTCGATCTGGCGCAAGTCAAGGCGCGCAAGGACCGGATCATCGGCGAGTCGCGCAACGGCGTCGAAAAATGGCTGCGCGGCGCGGAGAATGTCACCGTGTTCAACGGGCATGCCCGGTTTACCGGGCCGCATAGCTTGAGCATCAGTGGGTCGGATGGGCAGATCGTCGATGAACTGCAGGCCGACGAGATATTTATCAACACCGGCACGCGCGCGGTGGTGCCGCCGCTCGACGGCATTGATCGAATCCGCTACTACACCAACTCCACGCTGCTCGAGTTGACCGAATTGCCGGAGCATCTGGTGATTGTCGGCGGCAGTTATATCGCGCTCGAATTCGCCCAGGTGTTTCGCCGTTTCGGCAGCCGCGTGACCGTGCTCGTGCGCGGCGAGCGCGTGCTGGCTCGCGAGGACGCTGACCTTGCAAACAACGTGCAGAAAGTGCTGGCGCGCGAAGGCATCGAGTTTCGCTTTGGCGGTGAGCCGCAGCGCGTCGAGCCGCTAGCCGGCGACGGCGTGCGCGTGGTCCTCGAGGGTTCGGGGTCTGCCGTGGAGGCGTCGCATCTGCTGTTCGCCACCGGCCGCAGGCCGAATACCGATGACCTCGGTCTCGCGACCGCCGGCCTCGAAACCGACCGGCACGGCATGATTCCCGTGGACGGTGAGTTGCGCACCAAGGTGCCGGGGGTGTGGGCCATCGGCGACGTCAACGGCCGCGGCGCGTTCACGCACACGTCCTATGACGACTATCAGATCGTCGCGGCCAATCTGTTCGACGGCGGCTCGCGCACGGCCGATACCCGCATCATGACGTATGCGGTGTTTGTCGATCCGCCGCTTGCGAGGGTCGGTCTTTCCGAAACCGAAGTGCGCGCTTCTGGCCGCGATGCCCTGATCGCGACCATGCCGATGACGCGGGTCGGCCGCGCGCGTGAACGCGGTGAGACCGACGGCTTCATGAAGGTGCTGGTGGATGCTCAGACAAAACAGATTATCGGCGCGGCGATTCTCGGCATTGAGGGCGATGAAGCGCTGCATACATTCATCGACATCATGACGGCCGGCGCGCCGTATCCGACGTTGCAATATGCGATGCATATTCATCCGACCATCAGCGAACTGGTGCCGACGTTGCTCGATGGGCTGAAGCCGCTTAAGCCGGTGAAGTAGTGCGCATCGGACTATTGGACTTGCCTGTCACCGGATTGAGTAATGACGCTTACCTCGCATCAGAGACGCGGGCCGCGGAGACTGGCCAGCAACCCGTGGCCAGGGAAGGACTGACATCTATATGACTGCATACTCCTCGCCGACTCGCATCGGCTTGATCTCCGACACGCATAATCTCGTGCGTCCGGAAGCCCTGCAGCATCTGGCCGGATGCGACGCCATCATTCATGCCGGTGATATCTGCGAGCAGGCGGTTCTCGATGCACTCGAACGCGTCGCTCCCGTCACGGCAGTACGCGGCAACAACGACATCGGCGACTGGGCTCGCGCGTTGCCGACGCACGCTACGCTCACCGTGCAGCAAGTGAAAATCCGGATCGTGCACGACATCGACGATCTCGATGGGGATATGCGCAGCGAGGGAATTGGCGTCGTCGTCACCGGGCATTCACACAAACCGCTGATCGAGGAGCGCGACGGCGTGCTGTTCGTGAACCCGGGCAGTGCCGGGCCGCGACGTTTCAAACTGCCGGTGTCGGCGGGTCTGCTGGTAGTGGAGGGCGCGAGTGCCACGGCCACGTGGCACTCGTTGCTTTAGGCTCGCGCCGTAGCTCCCGACGCGTAGTTCTCTTCGCCCATCTCCTCCGCCGCGCGTTCGCCGCGCAGCACGGCGTGCGCTTCAGCACGCGTGCCGACGCACGGACCCGAGCCGAGCAGCGGCCGGCGCGCGGTTTCGCGCAAGGCGAGCACCGAGACGATCCCGATCAGCGATGCCGCCATCAGGTAGTACGCGGGCATCATCAGATTGCCGGTGCGGTCGACAAGCCACGCGGCGACGAGCGGCGTTGTGCCGCCGAACAGCGACACCGAGATATTGAAGCCGATCGCGAGCGCACCGTAGCGGATGCGGGTGGGGAAGAGCGCCGGCAGCGCCGACGGCATCACGCCCGTGAAGCACGACAGCAGCACACCGAGAATCAGCAGGCCGCTAAACACCGGCAGCACCGCGCCCATGCGGATCAGCAGCAGGGCCGGAATCGACAGCGCGAACAGACCGACGCAGCCGAACAGCATCACCGGCTTGCGGCCGATCGTGTCGGACAGGCGGCCGGCGAACAGCGTCATCGGCATCATCAGCACCATCACGAGCAGCACGAGAAAGAGGCCATGCGTTTCGTTGAAATGCAGCGTCGAGGACAGATAGCTCGGCAGATACGATAGCGCCATGTAGTCGGTCACGTTGAAGATCAGCACGAGGCCGACGCACAGCAACAGCGCCTTCCATTGGCGGGCGAGCAGGTCGCGCAGGCTCTGTTTGGGCAGCGCCTTGTCTTCCGCTTCGCGTGCTTCGGCCTGCTTTTTGAATGCGGGCGTTTCTTCGAGCTTCATCCGGATGTACAAGCCCACCAGTCCCAACGGCCCTGCGATCAGGAACGGCACACGCCAGCCCCATGACAGCAGCGCTTCATGCGACAGCGTGGCGGTGAGCAATGCGACGGTCCCTGCGCCGAGCACGTAGCCGATCAGCGTGCCGAACTCGAGGAAGCTGCCCATGAAGCCACGGCGCTTGTCGGTGGAGAACTCGGCGATGAAGGTCGCCGCGCCGCCGTATTCGCCGCCGGTGGAGAAGCCCTGCACCAGCCGCGCGACGAGCAGTAACACGGGGGCGAAGATGCCGATCGACGAATAGCTCGGAATCAGACCGATCGCGAAGGTGCCGGCGGCCATCATGATCATCGTCATGGCGAGCACGCGCTGGCGGCCGATGCGGTCGCCGAGCGGGCCGAACACCATGCCGCCGATCGGACGCACGAGGAACGCTGCGGCGAACGTGCCGAAGGTCGCGATCAACTGCGCGGACGGATTGCTCGACGGGAAGAACACCTGGCCGAGCGTGACGGCGATGTAGCTATACACACCAAAGTCGAACCACTCCATGGCGTTGCCGAGTGCCATGGCGCCGACGGCACGTTTGAGAAGGGATTTATCGACGACGGTGATGTCGTCGAGGGTGAGACGTTGTTCCTGGTTTTTGTGTCGCCAGAAGCCGTTGCTGGAAGCGGTCAAGGTGAAAACTCCAATGACTGCGACGAAACTCATGAAAATGCGCATGAATGTTCCGCCACGGGTGCTGGGGAAAGTGCAGTTTCGCGAGCTGGGCGAGGCGACGGTGACGGCCTTGACGGGTGGGCAAGGGCGTGAAAACGGAAACGCCGGCGCCACGCATGGCCCTTACGCGCATGTCGCGAAATTGCACTGCTCTAGTGCTGCTGATTGTTTTGCATCTGCGTGGCCGTGGAAGGGGGGCAGATGCATGAGGACGCTCGCGCGGTTCGAAACCGGCGGGGCGCCGCTGAAAGGCCTGGCACGAAAAAGGCCGGTGATGACCGCGAAAATCCCGCGACGTGACCGACAAGCCTTCTTGTATAAAAACTGCTCAATCCGGAGTGCGATGCGCACGGCGCCGCACGGAGATTGAATGCGAATGATGGTGAATTACTGTTGGAACGACGCACATAATAGCACGATGACAGAGGATCGTGCAAACGGTGTGGCCGGCGGGAGGGTGTCCGAGGGCGCCGAATCCCTTGCGGGACGGGGGATTCGGGCGAGTGTGAGAATTTGAAACGGGGGCTTAAAAGCAGCTGGTTTCGGGCTCGGATAGCGGCCCGATAAGTGGTCGGTTTCGAGTCGAATGGGCGAAAAAAATCCGCGCACGCGGCGCGGATTTTTCTTCAAACGGTGTCAGCGAGGGCGGCCGATTCGCGACCCTGCGAGCGCCGAACAGGTCAGATCAGATCGGACCAGCTCAGCTTTGCGACGGCGGCACGTAACCCGTAGCCTGATCGGCGCCTTCGCCGAAGAAGAACTTCTCGGTCTGCTTCATCAGATACTGGCGCGCACGCGGATCGGCCATGTTCAGGCGGTTTTCGTTGATCAGCATGGTCTGTTGCTTGAGCCACGCCTGCCAGGCTTCTTTCGAAATGCTTTCGTAGATCCGCTTGCCGAGTTCGCCCGGCAGCGGCGGGAAATCGAGGCCTTCGGCTTCCTTGCCGAGCTTCGCGCATTGAACCATACGAGCCATGCTGTGCTTCTCCTTTAATCGGTGGGGACGCTATTGCGCGCTGTTGCGTTTTTTTTGGCAGTCGCTTTATATGGGGCCGCTCAGAGCTGTTTCATCAGCACGAGCGACTTGCGCTGCCAGTTATAAAGGCGGCGGCGATCTTCCGGCAGGTCGTCGACCGTTGCCTTCACAAAGCCGCGTTTCAGGAACCAGTGTTCGGTGCGCGTCGTCAGCACGAAAATGCGCGTGAGACCGCGCGCGCGAGCGCGTTGCTCGATGCGCTTCAGAAGCCGCTCGCCGTCGCCAGTGCCTTGCGCTTCCGGTGCGACTGTGAGGCACGCCATTTCGCCGATGCGTTCCTGCGTGTAGGGATAAAGCGCCGCGCAGCCGAACAGCACGCCATCGTGCTCGATCACCGAGAAGTGGTCGATGTCGCGTTCGATCTGGTGGCGGTCGCGCCGCACGAGCGTGCCGTCCGACTCCAGCGGTTCGATCAGCGCGAGAATGCCGCCGACGTCGTCCGGCGTCGCTTCGCGCAGGCTTTCGAGGTTCTCGTACGAGATCATCGTGCCCACGCCATCGTGCAGGAACAGTTCGAGCAGCAGACTGCCGTCGAGCGCGTAGGGGATGATGTGTGCCCGCGCCACGCCGCCACGGCAGGCGCGGATGCAGTGCTTCAGATAGAAGCCGGCGTCGCCGGTGACTTCGCCGCTTTCATGCAGCTTGTAGGCGTCGTCGAGCGACAGTTCGCGCATCAGTTCTGTACCGTCTTCGCCATCCTGCATCAGGCCGGGCGTCTCGGTCAGGAACACGATCTTGTCGGCGCGCAGCGCAATGGCGGCCGCCGAGGCCACATCTTCCATGGCCAGATTGAAGGCCTCGCCGGTGGGCGAGAAGCCGAGCGGCGAGAGCAGCACGAGCTTGCGGCTGGCGAGAGAATGGCGAATCGAATCCGCGTCGATCTTGCGCACCACGCCCGTGTGGGCGAAGTCCACCCCGTCCAGAATGCCGACCGGCCGCGCCGTCACGAAGTTGCCGGACACCACGCTGATGTGTGCGTGCGCCATCGGCGTGTTCGGCAAGCCCTGGCTGATCGCCGCCTCGATGTCCAGACGCACTTCGCCGGCCGCTTCCTTCGCGGATTCGAGCGCGCGCGCGTCGGTGATGCGCATGCCGTGCGAAAACTCGGACTCCACACCGTGCAGGCTCATCTGCTCTTCGACCTGCGGTCGCGAGCCGTGGACGAGCACGATCTGGATGCCCATGGCCTGCAGCAGCGCGATGTCCGACACCAGCGCGTTCAGTAGCCCTTGATGCACCACTTCGCCGCCGAACCCGACGACGAACGTCTTGTTGCGGAACGCGTGAATGTACGGGGCAACCGAACGCATCCAGTCGACGAATTGCGCGTGTTGCGAGTCGGATTCCGTGGCGCCGGACGTGGCCGGAGCGCTCGCGGGCGTGGGGACGAGGTCGGTTTGGGAATTCATGCCCGGGATTATAATGCGCCCCCATGTCGAATGTACCCAAAAGTCCCGCTTCGGCGAACGAGAAAACGGCGCAAGGCGCCGGATCAGACCCATCGCGCGAGTCGCACGGCGAGGGAAGGGCGCGCGCGCGGCCCGCTGGCGGCGTGAAGCAGCAACCGCAGACGACGCAAAAGTCGCCGCAGGCAGGGCAGCAGTCACGTGAGCCGCGTCGCGAGCACGGCGTTGACCCGAAAGCGTCATCGAAGCCGGCTCAAGGGCAACGCCCGCGTGATGACGCTCGCCGTCAAACGGGTGCGGGCCAGGGGCCGGATCAGCGGGGGCGCAATACGCCTCGGGATGCGCAAAACACGGCCGGCCCTACGCGTGGCGCTGATGGCGAGCGCGAACCGCGGGCGCCACGTCTGCCGCGCGCCGCGCGGATAGTCGAGCCCAATCCGATTCCGCCTATCACCTTCCCCGAAGCGCTGCCGGTTTCCGGCCGACGCGAGGAAATCGCGCGGGCGATTGCAAACAACCAGGTGGTGATCGTCTGCGGCGAGACTGGCTCGGGTAAGACCACGCAGTTGCCGAAAATCTGTCTTGAGCTCGGACGCGGACTCGGTGCGGGCGGCTCGGGCCTGATCGGCCATACGCAGCCGCGCCGGATTGCGGCATCGGCGACGGGCCGGCGCATTGCCGAGGAGCTCGGTACGCCGTTCGGCGAAGTGGTCGGCTACAAGGTGCGGTTTACCGACAATCTCTCGCCGGGCGCGTCGGTCAAGCTGATGACGGACGGTATTCTGCTGGCGGAGACGCAGACCGATCCGCTGTTGAAGGCCTACGACACGCTGATCATCGACGAAGCGCATGAGCGCAGCCTGAACATCGATTTTCTGCTCGGCTATTTGCGTGAAGTTTTGCCGAAGCGGCCGGATCTGAAGCTGATCGTCACCTCGGCCACCATCGATGCGGATCGTTTTGCGCGCCACTTCGGCACGGAAGACAAGCCCGCGCCGGTGATCGAGGTGAGCGGGCGGCTCTATCCGGTCGAGGTGCGTTATCGCGCGGTGGCGGAAGACAGTCCGGCGGTGAAGTCCGCGGAAGGTTCCTCGTCGTCTTCGTCATCGTCGTCTTCTTCGTCGCGCGAGCGGCCCAAAACGCAGCGCGAGACCGATCGCGATCTGATGGACGCCATCATCGACGCCGTGGATGAACTGTGCCGCGAAGGTCCCGGTGACGTGCTGGTGTTCCTGCCAGGCGAGCGCGAGATTCGCGATGCCGCCGAGGCGCTGCGCAAGCATCATCCGCCGCATACGGAAATTTTGCCGCTGTTCGCGCGGTTGTCGGCGGCGGAGCAGGAGCGCGTGTTCCGGTCCTCGAACGCGCGGCGCATCGTGCTGGCCACCAACGTCGCGGAAACTTCGCTGACCGTGCCGGGGATTCGCTACGTCGTCGATACGGGTTTGGCTCGCGTGAAGCGCTACTCGTACCGTAACAAGGTCGAGCAGTTGCAGGTGGAGTCGATCTCGCAGGCGGCGGCTAATCAGCGGGCCGGTCGTTGCGGCCGGGTCGCCGATGGCGTGTGCATCCGCCTCTACGAGGAGACCGATTTCCAGTCTCGTGTGCGCTTCACCGATCCGGAGATTTTGCGGTCGTCGCTGGCGTCCGTGATTCTGCGGATGAAGTCGCTGCACCTCACCGCGATCGAAACCTTCCCGTTCATCGAACCGCCGCCCGGCCGCGCGATTGCCGATGGGTATCAATTGCTGAACGAGCTCGGCGCGGTCGACGACGATAACGAACTCACGCCGCTCGGCCGCGAACTCGCGCGCTTGCCGCTCGATCCGCGCGTCGGGCGCATGATTCTCGCTGCGCGTGACCAGCAGGCGCTGCGCGAAGTGCTGATCATCGCGAGCGCACTGTCGGTGCAGGATCCGCGCGACCGGCCGATCGAGGCGCAGGAGCAGGCCGATCAGGCGCACCGTCGCTTTGCCGACGAGCGTTCTGAATTTCTGCAGTGGCTCAAGATCTGGAACTGGTTCGACGAGGCCATCGCGCACAAGAAGTCGAACCGGCAGTTGCATGACGAGTGTCGTGCCAATTTCTTGTCGCAACTGCGGTTGCGCGAATGGCGCGACGTTCATTCGCAATTGCTGACGGTGGTGCGCGAGCACGGCTGGCGCATCAACGAAGCCGAGGCCACGTTCGAGCAGATTCACCTTGCGCTGTTGACGGGGCTGCTTGGCAATATCGGTTTGAAGGCGGACGACGAGCCTTACTACCTCGGCGCACGCACCATTAAGTTTTATCTGTGGCCGGGTTCGGCGCTGGTGAAGAAAGCCGGGCGCTGGGTGATGGCTGCGGAACTGGTCGAAACGAGCCGGCTTTACGCGCGTTGTATCGCAAGGATCGAGCCGGAGTGGATCGAGCAGATCGGCGCGCATTTGCTGAAGAAATCGCTCTCCGAGCCGCATTGGGAAAAGCGCGCGGCGCAGGTGTCGGCCTTTGAGCGGGCCGTGCTGTACGGTCTGCCGATTTATCACCGGCGGCGGGTGAGTTTCGGCAAGCAGGACCCGGCACGGGCGCGTGAATTGTTTATCCGCGGCGCGCTGGTGGAAGGCGAATTCGATACCAAGCTCGCCTTCTTCGCACACAACCGCAAGCTGCTTGCCGATATCGAGCAGCTCGAACACAAATCGCGCCGCCAGGATGTGCTGGTCGACGATGAACTGATTTACGCGTTCTACGATCAGGCGTTGCCGCGCGGGATCTACACGGGCGCGTCATTCGAACGCTGGTATCGCGATGAATTGAAGAAGAGCGGGCAGCCGGAAGACAAGCTGCGCCTGCTGTATCTGTCGCGTGACGATCTGATGCGTCACGAGGCGGCTGGGGTTACGACGGACCTGTTCCCGAAGCGGATGACGATGTCGGGCGTCGAGATGGCGCTGACTTATCACTTCGAGCCCGGTTCGCCACGCGATGGCGTGACGCTTGCCGTGCCGCTTTACGCGCTGAACCAGGTGGATGCGCGGCGCTGCGAATGGCTCGTGCCCGGCATGCTGAAGGAAAAGACGCAACTGCTGCTGAAGTCGCTGCCGCAAAAGTTGCGGCGGCATTGCGTGCCGTTGCCCGAATACGCCGCGGGGTTTGTGGATCGCAACGGTGGGCCGCGTTTCGGAGCGGGTGGTTTGTTGGAGTCGCTGATTGCGGACGTTCGCGAGCAGACGCAGGTCGCGATGAAGCAGTCTGATTTCAAGCTTGAGACTCTGGCTGCGCATCTGTTCATGAACTTCAAGGTCGTGGATGAGCACGGGCGGCAGCTCGCGATGGGACGCAATCTCGCGCAACTGCGCGCGGAGCTCGGTGGTCAGGCGCAGCAGCATTTTCAGAAGATTGCTTCCGGGGCAGCGGGCGTGGCGCTGGCCGGGGCGAGTGGCGTGGGAGGTGGAGCGGCCGCTGATAGCGGTGATGGACGGGGACGAGAGGCAGGACCGGGATTCGGGCAAGGCGGTAACGCGCGCGGGCCGGGCGGTGCGGCAGGTATTGCGGGTGGCGTGGGTGTCGCGGGTGCAGGGTCACGCGAGAAGGGAGCGGGTCGCGCTTCGCGCGGGCCAGGTGGCGTACCGGTGCCGCAGACCGCTTCGTCAGAAACGCCGACGACGACCGCGCTCTACGAGAACCTGACGACCTGGAACTTCGGCAAGCTTCCCGAGTTGCTGGAAATCCGCCGCGGCGGGCAGACGTTGTTCGGCTATCCAGCGCTCGTCGATCGCGGGACGCATTGCGATGTCGAGGTGTTCGATTCGCCGGACGAAGCCGCGCGGATTCACCGCGCGGGGTTGCGGCGATTGTTCGCGCTGCAATTGAAGGAGCCGATCAAGTATCTGGAGAAGAATCTCCCAGGCCTGCGTGAGATGGCGATGCAGTTCATGCCGCGCGGCACGCAGGAAGAGTTGCGCGACCAGTTGGTGGATACCGCGCTCGATCGCGCCTGTCTGCAGGACCCATTGCCCGCCGACGATGTCGCATTCCATACGCGACGCGATGAAGGACGCAGCCGCCTGACCCTGCTCGCGCAGGAAATTGCCCGGCTGGTGGGGCAAATTCTCAGCGAATACGCGAGCGTTACCAAGAAGCTGGCGCAGGCGAAGCCGTTTGCGGCGGCCCATGCGGACATGCTAGGCCAACTCGATGCGCTGATCGGCAAACGCTTCGTGATCGATACGCCATATGCGCAGCTTGCGCACTTTCCGCGCTATCTGAAGGGGATCGTGCTGCGTATCGACAAGCTCAAAGCCGACCCGTCCCGCGACGCGCGGCAGTTTGCCGAGTTGCATCCGCTGCTGCAGAACTATCAGCGCGCGCTGGCGCAGCGTGGTGGTGTCATGGACGCGCGATTGCTGGAATTCCGCTGGCTGCTGGAGGAGTTGCGGATCTCGCTGTTTGCGCAGGAGCTGCGTACGCCGATGCCGGTGTCGGTGAAGCGGCTGTACAAGGTGTGGGAGTCGATGCAGCGGTGAGGGGTTTGAGCTGCGGATGCTTGACCTGGGGGCGATTCTTTAATCGCTCGCACGGAATGCCGTTGTGCTGTTGCTCCGTTCGCCGTGAGCATAAAAAAGCGCGACATCGATCCCTTGGGAATCGGTGTCGCGCAAAAGATGCAGATCGCCCAGACCTGCATCCACTCGCTGCTCGTATTACCGGGCACCTGCGATGACTGTTGTCATTGTCCGGCGAGACGGCGAAGTGTCGGTATAAGTAAATTCTTAAAAAAATGTTCGATGGATCGAGCGACGGCTTCCCAGGATGAAAAAAGGCGGGTTGCTGAATCCAGCAACCCGCCTTTTAAATTTAGTAGTCCGATGCAGGGGAATCGCGATTACTGCCGGCGTTTTCCCTGCATCCTGCCAACGTCTACATTTAGAACTCGTAGCCTACTTGAGCGCGCACACCTGCATCACCCGTCGAGGTGGCCGACACTGCGCCGTTCACGAGCCATTTGCCGTTCATCGAACGGTGGGTGACACCGACAGCCAGTGCCGAGCCGTTCTTGTACGCGCCAGCTCCGCCAGCCACAATCGTCTTGCCCGGACCCGACGGCGTCATGTTCGGCATGGCCATTGCTGCGGCGATACCGGCGTAGGCGTTCTTCGCGACCTGATTCACCGAGTCTTGCACGGCATTCACTTGCTGGTCGGTATAGTCCTTCGCCGACATGCCTGCGGGCAGATCGCCGACGGCAGCGTGCAGCGCCGAGTTCATCTGGCCGAGGTTGACGGCGTCGGTATCTTCCGTGCCGGCTGCAACGTTGGTGATCTGACGCTCGTGACCTGCTGAGCCCATGGACACCGTGTTATCGCGGTCTGCGACTGAGTCGGCGCCGATCGCTACGGAGTTGTTGCCCGTTGCCTTGGCGTGATGACCCATTGCCGTGCTGTTGTCGCCCGAGGCCATTGAGCCTGCGCCGTCGGCGGTGCTGTTGTTGCCGGAGGCGCTGGAGTTCGCGCCGGTTGCGGTGCTGTCGCTGCCGGAGGCCGTCGAGTTTGCACCGGTTGCCGTGCTGTTGTCGCCTGTCGCCGAGCCGTTGCTTGCGTTGTTCACGGTAATCTCTGTGACGCGAGAATCGATGCTCGTCATTTGCGTGGTGATGCCGCTGATCTGTTGCTGGAGGTTATCCTGCACCGCGTACAGCTGGCTACCGTTGACCGCATCGAGGCTCGTGCTGTTGACCGCGCCGTTGGCCACACCGGTCAGCACTCGCGCGCCTTGGGTGCCGGTGAAGTTCACCAGTTGGCCGTTGGTTGCGCTGGCAACCGTAATGTTGCCGGTCGCGCTGTCCTGCTGCACCAGGCCGAGAGTGCCGTTGTTGATCTCGTTGGTGATGCTGTCCATGCGGCCAGCAACGTTCGTCACTTCGGTGTCGAGATTCGAGATCGCATCGCCCGCGTTGTGCACAGTTTGACCGTTGACCACGTATGACGGAGCGGTGATCGTGCCATCGGGGTTGACGGTCGAGCCGCCGCCCATCGCGCTGGCTGTCGAAGCGCTTGCGTTGAACAGTTGCGAGCCGTTGACCGCGTCGACGCTCGTTGCGTTGACCGCACCTGCCGACACACCGGTCAGAACACGCGAGCTGCCTTGCGCATTCGTGAAGTCGACGGTGTTGCCGTTCAGACCCTTGGCCACCGTGATGTTGCCAGTTGACGCATCTTGTTGCACGAGGCCGACTTCGCCTTTGTTCAACTGGTTCGTGATGTTGCTTACGTTGGTGTTCAGCGTGGCGATGTCTTTCGTGTTGCCCGCTACGCGGCCGTCGAGGTTGCTGACTGCGTCGCCGACGGTGTTGACCGTGCTGGTTGTGCCGTCTGCGTTGGTGACGGTGTAGCTTGGGGCGCTGATCGTGCCCGTGCTTGCGTCATAGCTCGCACCGCCGCCCAGCGCCGCTGCGGTTGCCGTACCGTCGGCATTGACTTTCGCGTCTTCCGACTGCAACTGACTCACGTTCACTGCATCCGTGGCGGCCGAGCCGGCTGCCACGTTCGTCACACGACGTTCCTTGCCTGCCGAGCCGACCGACACTTCGCCGTTCGCTGTCGAAGCCGTACCCGACAGCGAGCTGTTGCCCGGGTTGTAACCCGCTGCCGTTAGATCCGCCGTAGTCGTCGAGCTAGCGCCCAGTGCTACCGAGTTTACTGCCGTGGCGGCAGAGCGCGCACCAATGGCGCTAGACGAGTCTGCCGACGCGGTCGAATAGTAACCAAACGAGGTCGAGGCGTTACCACTCGCGGTGGACCAGCCCCCTATCGCTGTTGCGCGTGTCGAAGCAGTTGATAGTCCGCCAACCACCACGCCGCCGCTACTTGCGCTCGAATCGCCGCCAATCGAGATCGAACCGCTTCCGATGTTCGCAGAATTATCGGCTTTGGCGTTTGATCCGATTGCAATGGAACGCGTGCTGGCTCCGTTCCCGCCAGTAACTGTAGCGCCAGATCCGTAGGCAACGTCTCCGGAAAAAGGCACCGTATTGCCACCATCCAATGCTCCAGCGTGTGCGGTTGAAGCGAGCCCACCGCCCGCCATCAAGAGTGCGGCAGCTAAAACTTTAGAGCTTCGCGACTTCTTTCCTCGGCCCTTGGCCAGTTCCGATGCGACAGCTGTGTGGCCGGCGATGGCGTTTTTAACGATGCAATAGATGCGATTCATGACATTCCCAATGATGTAGTTACGGAAGTGCGTTGCATGCGCCACGGATCTGCATCGACATTTCGGTTGTCCTGAAGCATCGCCGTTAAGACGTGACTGTTCGTGCAACAGATCCAATCTTAGGGATCGGTGTGTAGGGCGAATATCAGACTAGTCTCAAAAGTCTTATTGGGAGGGGCATGCTTTGAGACAGGAAACAAGTTGGATACGACGATGGCATCCGCCATTCGTTGTACGTCGCTGCGCCGACTAGTGCGAATGCCACATGCATTTCACTAAGGGCGTTGCACTGAACGGTGCTACGGCTGCATCGGACATGCAAAAGGTCCGCCAAGAGGCTTGGCGGACCTTTTAATTTGGTCAGTTCCGGGAGTCCTTGGTAATTGGCCGGGGTCTGGTTTTTGTCGCGTAGTCGGAGGGTGATCGTAACAACAACTGTATCGGCACGCGAGCGTACGCCGAAGTCGTCTGGCTATTGCTACGGGCTCTGCGGCGGGGCGGTTCAAGCAGGTGGCCTAAGATGTCAGGGCATTTTCCACGTGCCCGGCGCCATAGACCGTGTTATCTGCGCGTCATTTGTGCCGACATGACACGCCAGCCTTCTGGTTTGCGGACGAATACGTCTGTGAACGAGTAATCGACCGGTTGGGCATCGGGATCTCGTTTGAAATGATTGATGCCGGTAACGACGGCTGTGTTGCCGTTCACGCGTATATCCATATCCATCAACGTCTGGGTTGAACCCAGCGGCGGTGGCGATGCCAGCAAAAGGTCCGATTTGCTACGGCGTGCGCCATTGGGCGTGGTCTCGATGAAAGAATCGTCGAGCAGCTTTTCGAGCGTTACGCGGTCAGTGTTGGAGATCGCGGTGATCCACGTCTGTTCCATTGTTTTCAGGGTCGATTCGTCCTGATCTGTTGCGAATGAGGGGGAAACTGTAAAGCAAAATAATAGGGCGCCGAACGCCGAGAGAAAAAGTGATTTCATAATAAATTCCTCAAATAACGAACGATAAAATCGTAATTGCTAATGTATCCAGAACGGATGATTAACTCTGATAATTTGAACGAGACTGCGGCAGAGCATTTGTAAAAATTTACGTCTTTTTTGAGTTGGTGAAAATAAGACAATTCTTATTTGAGGGCGCCTCGGCGAACGACGCAATGGGGTATCGCATGGCGTCCCATCTCTCCTGTGTTTGAAGCATTCGGCGATCAGTCCGCCGATTTTCAACTTGTGTTTTGCTCTCATTCTGCCGACGCACAGTTTTTCACAAATCAGAGGTTTTTAAGAACCATCTTATTCAGTCTTTGCATGGTGAAATTTATATTGACGCCACTCCCACCGAGATTATCGAGACAGTAAAAAAAGTTCTCGCTCATCGCGGCCACTCTGGGATCCGTGGGTTGCCATCGAATGCATGAAGCGCGCATTCAGATGCGCCGCTGAAAGCCATTGCATTGTTGAAAGGTGAAATTGTGAACAAATCGTACAAGTCAGTCTGGAATGAATCGACCGGGACCTATGTGGCCGCGTCGGAAGTGGCGAAGAGTCGGGGTAAAAGCAACAAAAACAATAAACTTATCGTGGCGGCGTTGTTGGCTGCTGGGGCTGTGGGAGAGGTGTATGCAGGTGGCATAGACGGCGGCACAGTAGTCAAGTCGACCCAGGAAGCCATTGGTACCGGGGCAATGGTGACGGCGAATACTAACGATCTCGGGACGGGCGTCGCCATCGGAAGTGGCGCGACATCGTCCGGAACCTATGCAACTGCCATTGGCGGTAGCTCTACCGCCGCAGGAAATCAGAGTATCGCCTTGGGCGCTTACGCCCAAACCGCGGCTAATACCACCAATGCCACTGCGATCGGGTTCGGTGCAAACGCCGCAGGAGCGTACGCAACGGCGATTGGCGCACAAGCGACATCGTCCGGAGCCTATGCGACTGCCCTTGGCGATGGCTCCACCGCCTCGGGAGCTCAGGGTATCGCCTTGGGCGGTTATGCCAAATCCGCGGCTGGTACCACCAATGCCAGTGCGATCGGGTTCAACGCAAATGCCGCAGGATCGGAGGCAATAGCGCTTGGCGCACAAGCGGCATCATCCGGCAGTTGGGCAGCCGCTCTTGGCGATGCCTCCACGGCATCGGGGGCTCAGAGCACTGCCGTAGGCGCTTATGCCAACACCGCCGCTGGCGCGACGAACGGCGTAGCGCTCGGTTTCGCTGCAAGTGCTACAGCAGCGTCAGGCACAGCCTTGGGTTCCGGGTCGACAGCCTCTGGCTCTGCTGCGGTTGCAGTCGGCTCATACGCAGCTGCAACGGCAGCAAACTCGGTGGCCTTGGGGGCGAGCTCGACGACCACGGCGGACCTTACCGCAGCGGCTTACAACCCGGGTAGCGGCACGCTGTCGGGTACGGCTTCGAAAGCGAACGGCGAAGTATCGGTGGGTTCGGCAGGCAAGGAAAGACGGGTTACGAACGTGGCAGCCGGTTCGGCGGCCACGGACGCAGTGAACGTGAGCCAACTGGCGTCGGAAGACGCGAAGGTGAACGCGATCAATACGATGGTCACAAATAACTCGCGCTATTTCAAGGCCGGTGGTCTGCAGGACGGCACGGATGATGCGTCCGTAAGTGGCAATTCGGTCGCCGTCGGCGCGGGGGCGAGCGCCTTAAGCACCACCTCTCAGAGCAACCCGACCGCATACCAAAATAGCGTTGCTATGGGCAATCAGGCAAAAGCCGCGGGCGGAGGAGCGATTGCCATAGGTGACCATGCCAATTCAAACTTCACGGACATCGCTATTGGTGCGGGTGCTGATACCACTAATGCACGCCAGGCCATTGCGCTAGGTCTGGGCGCAACCGTATCAGGGACAACGGGCGTTGCAGTCGGTTTCGGTGCCAGCGCTGCGGCGGCGAGCTCGTTGGCGCTGGGTACTTCCAGCACCAGCAAAGGGCAAAGCGCGATTGCATTGGGTTCGTCGTCGTCGGCTGCGGCTGACTACACGTTCGCGGCAGGCAACGCGGCATCAGCCGTAGGTGCCGGCGATATCGCGCTTGGCGCATCGTCGACCGCCAGTGGTGGTGGCAGCTACGCTACCGCGCTGGGAACCAACGCGACGGCTATCGCAGCTAATGCAGTTGCAATCGGTAACGCTGCCAAGGCGACGGCGACGAACTCGGTCGCACTGGGTACGGGCTCGACGACCACGGCCAATCTGACTGCAGCGGGTTACAACCCGGGCAACAGCACGCTGTCGGGTACGGCTTCGACAGCGAACGGCGAAGTGTCGGTAGGTTCGGCAGGCAAGGAACGTCGTGTGACGAACGTGGCAGCCGGCTCGGCCGCCACGGATGCAGTGAACGTGAGCCAGCTGAAATCGGAAGACGCGAAGGTCAATGCGGACGGTACGGCAACCGCATCGGCACTGGGCGGCGGCGCGAGCTATGACGCAAGCACGGGCACGATCAAGGCGCCGACGTATGTGGTGCAAAGCGGCACGTTCAGCGACGTGGGCTCGGCGCTCACCAAGCTCGACGGCGCGACCACCAAGAACACCGGCGACATCTCGACGCTGAACACGACGGTGAACAACATCACCAACGGCACGGCAGGTCTGGTGCAGCAAAATGCAACCACCCATGCCGTCACGGTGGCAAGTGCAACGGCAGGCACGACGGTGGACTTCACCGGCACGGCAGGCACGCGTCAGCTGAAGGGCGTATCGGCCGGTACGGCGAACACGGATGCAGTGAACGTGGCGCAGCTGAAGGCCGCAGGCCTGAACGTGGACACGTCGGGCAACGCGACGAACGCATTCGTGGCGTATGACGACACCAGCAAAGGCAAGGTAACGCTGGCCGGCGGCGCGAGCGGCACGACCATCACGGACGTGAAGGCCGGTGCGTTGAGCGCATCGAGCATGGACGCGGTGAACGGCTCGCAGCTGTACGCGACGAACACGAACGTGACGAACCTGCAGAATACAGTCAACAACATCAACAACGGCACGGCTGGTCTGGTGCAGCAGAACGCTACGACCAAGGTAATCACGGTCGCGAGCGCAACCGACGGCGCACTGGTTGACTTCACCGGCACGAAGGGCGCACGCCAATTGACGGGTGTGTCGAAGGGCGCCGTCAATGCTTCGAGCGTTGATGCCATCAACGGCTCGCAACTGTTCGCAGCCTCGCAGAGCGAAGCTGCTGCCTTGGGCGGCGGCGCGGCGGTCAACGCCGATGGCTCGGTGAAGGCCCCGACGTATTCGATCAATGGCTCGACGTACAACAATGTCGGCGATGCTCTGACGGCGGCGGCTTCGGTTGGTGCGGGTGTGGATCCTAACGCGGTGGCCTACAACGACGGTTCGAAGGATGTCGTGACGCTGAAGGGTGCAGAAGGTACGACGCTCTCGAATGTGAAGGCCGGTGTTGCCGACATGGACGCGGTGAATGTGGCCCAGTTGAAAGCGGCGGGCCTGAACACGGACGACTCGGGCAACGTGACGAACGCGTTTGTTGCATACGATGACGCGACGAAGGCTCAGGTCACGCTGGGTGGCGCAACGGGTACCACGATCTCGAACGTGAAGGCAGGTGTTGCCGACACGGACGCAGTGAACGTTTCGCAGCTGAAGGACGTGGACACGCGCGCCCAGGACGGTATCAACGGCCTGAATGGTGAGATGGCAACGGTGAAGGACGGTATCGACGGTCTGGCTGGCCAGGTTGCTCAGAACACTGACGGTATCAACGGCCTGAACGGCGACATGGCAACGGTGAAGGACGGCATCAACGGCCTGAATGGCCAGATGGCCTCTGTCCAGAACGGCATCGACGGCCTCAACGCCGACATGACCAACGTGGTCAAGTACGACGATGCAAGCCATGGCCAGATCACGCTGGACGGCGCGAACGGCACGACGATTGCAAACGTGAAGGCGGGTGTTGCTGACATGGACGCAGTGAACGTTTCGCAGCTGAAGGACGTGGACACGCGTGCCCAGGACGGTATCAACGGCCTGAACGGTGAGATGGCAACGGTGAAGGACGGCATTGACGGTCTGGCTGGCCAGGTTGCTCAGAACACCGACGGTATCAACGGCCTGAACGGCCAGATGGCTTCTGTCCAGAACGGTATCGACGGCCTCAACGCCGACATGACCAACGTGGTCAAGTACGACGACGCAAGCCACGGCCAGATCAGCCTGGACGGTGCGAACGGCACGACGATCGCAAACGTGAAAGCCGGTGTTGCCGACATGGACGCAGTGAACGTTTCGCAGCTGAAGGACGTGGACACGCGTGCCCAGGACGGCATTAACGGCCTGAACGGTGAGATGGCATCGGTGAAGGATGGCATTGACGGTCTGGCTGGCCAGGTTGCTCAGAACACTGACGGCATCAACGGCCTGAACGGCCAGATGGCTTCTGTCCAGAACGGCATCGACGGCCTCAACGCCGACATGACCAACGTGGTCAAGTACGACGACGCAAGCCACGGCCAGATCACGCTGGACGGCGCGAACGGCACGACGATCGCAAACGTGAAAGCCGGTGTTGCCGACATGGACGCAGTGAACGTTTCGCAACTGAAAGACGTGGACACGCGTGCCCAGGACGGCATTAACGGCCTGAACGGTGAGATGGCAACGGTGAAGGACGGTATCGACGGCCTGAACGGCCAGATGGCATCGGTGCAGAACGGTATCGACGGTCTGAATGGTGAAGTCGGCAAGAACACTGGCGACATTACCAACATCACGAACCAGATCAACAATGGTGAGATCGGTCTGGTGCAGCAGGACGCGACGAGCCGCAACATCACGGTTGCAGCGAACACGGACGGCACAGTGGTGGACTTCACGGGCACGGCAGGCACGCGTCAGCTGAAGGGTGTGTCTGAAGGTACGGCCGACACGGACGCAGTGAACGTTTCGCAGCTGAAGGCCGCAGGCCTGAACGTGGACACGTCGGGCAATGTGACGAACGCGTTTGTTGCCTACGATGACGCGACGAAGGGCCAGGTCACGCTGGGTGGTGCAACGGGTACGACGATCTCGAACGTGAAGGCAGGTGTTGCCGACATGGACGCGGTGAACGTTTCGCAACTGAAGGACGTGGACACGCGTGCCCAGGACGGTATCAACGGCCTGAACGGCCAGATGGCTTCTGTCCAGAACGGTATCGACGGTATCAACGCCGATATGACCAATGTCGTGAAGTACGACGACGCGAGCCACGGCCAGATCACGCTGGACGGTGCGAACGGCACGACGATTGCAAACGTGAAGGCAGGTGTTGCCGACATGGACGCAGTGAACGTGGCGCAGCTGAAGGCAGCGGGCCTGAACACGGACGACTCGGGCAACGTGACGAACGCGTTTGTTGCCTACGACGACGCGACGAAGGCTCAGGTCACGCTGGGTGGCGATGCAGGTACGACGATCTCGAACGTGAAGGCAGGCGTTGCCGACATGGACGCGGTGAACGTGGCACAGCTGAAGGACGTGGACACACGTGCCCAGGACGGTATCAACGGCCTGAACGGTGAGATGGCATCGGTGAAGGACGGTATCGATGGCCTGAATGGCCAGATGGCATCGGTGCAGAACGGTATCGACGGCCTGAATGGCGAAGTCGGCAAGAACACTGGCGACATTACCAACATCACGAACCAGATCAACAATGGTGAGATCGGTCTGGTGCAGCAGGACGCGACGAGCCGCAACATCACGGTTGCAGCGAACACGGACGGCACAGTGGTGGACTTCACGGGCACGGCAGGCACGCGTCAGCTGAAGGGTGTGTCTGAAGGTACGGCCGACACGGACGCAGTGAACGTGGCGCAGCTGAAGGCCGCAGGCCTGAACGTGGACACGTCGGGCAATGTGACGAACGCGTTTGTTGCCTACGACGACGCGACGAAGGGTCAGATCACGCTGGGCGGTGCAACGGGCACGACGATCTCGAACGTGAAGGCGGGTGTTGCCGACATGGACGCAGTGAACGTGGCGCAACTGAAGGACGTGGACACACGTGCCCAGGACGGTATCAATGGCCTGAACGGCGAGATGGCCTCGGTGAAGGACGGCATTGACGGTCTGGCCGGCCAGGTTGCTCAGAACACCGACGGCATCAACGGTCTGAACGCTGACATGGCCTCTGTCAAGGACGGCATCAACGGCATCAACGCCGACATCGCCAACGCGGTCAAGTACGACGACGCAAGCCACGGCCAGATCACGCTGGACGGCGCGAACGGTACGACGATTGCAAACGTGAAGGCAGGTGTTGCCGACATGGACGCAGTGAACGTGGCGCAACTGAAGGACGTGGACACGCGTGCCCAGGATGGTATCAACGGCCTGAATGGTCAGATGGCCTCGGTCCAGGACGGTATCAATGGCCTGAATGGCCAGATGGCTTCTGTCCAGAACGGTATCGACGGTATCAACGCCGACATGACCAACGTCGTGAAGTACGACGACGCAAGCCATGGCCAGATCACGCTGGACGGTGCAAACGGCACGACGATCTCGAACGTGAAGGCAGGTGTTGCTGACATGGACGCAGTGAACGTGGCGCAGCTGAAGGCAGCGGGCCTGAACACGGACGACTCGGGCAACGTGACGAACGCGTTTGTTGCCTACGACGACGCAACGAAGGGTCAGGTCACGCTGGGTGGCGATGCAGGTACGACGATCTCGAACGTGAAGGCGGGTATTGCCGACATGGACGCAGTGAACGTTGCCCAACTGAAGGACGTGGACACACGTGCCCAGGACGGTATCAACGGCCTGAACGGTGAGATGGCAACGGTGAAGGACGGCATCGACGGTCTGGCTGGCCAGGTTGCTCAGAACACCGACGGCATCAACGGTCTGAATGCTGACATGGCTTCTGTCAAGGATGGCATCAACGGCATCAACGCCGACATCGCCAACGCGGTCAAGTACGACGACGCAAGCCACGGCCAGATCAGCTTGGACGGTGCCAACGGCACGACGATTGCAAACGTGAAGGCAGGCGTTGCCGACATGGACGCAGTGAACGTTTCGCAGCTGAAGGACGTGGACACGCGTGCCCAGGACGGCATCAACGGCCTGAATGGTCAGATGGCCTCGGTCCAGGACGGTATCAATGGCCTGAACGGTGACATGGCTTCGGTCAAGGACGGCATCAATGGCCTGAACGGTGACATGGCTTCGGTCAAGGACGGTATCAACGGCCTGAACGGCGACATGGCCTCGGTCAAGGACGGCATCAACGGCCTGAACGGCCAGATGGCTTCTGTCCAGAACGGCATCGACGGCCTCAACGCCGATATGACCAATGTGGTCAAGTACGACGACGCGAGCCACGCCCAGATCACGCTGGACGGTGCAAACGGCACGACGATCTCGAACGTGAAGGCAGGTGTTGCCGACATGGACGCAGTGAACGTAGCACAGTTGAAAGCAGCAGGCCTGAACACGGACGCCTCGGGCAACGTGACCAACGCCTTCGTTGCCTACGACGACGCTACGAAAAACAAGGTAACGCTCGGTGGCGGCAACCTGGGTACGACGATCACCAACGTGAAGATCGGCACCCTGTCTGCTGACAGCACGGACGCAGTGAACGGTTCGCAACTGTTCGCGACGAACCAGCAGGTCGCTCAAAACACCGGCGACATCTCGAACGTCGATGCCCGCGTAACCAATGTTGAAGGCTCGGTGACCAACATCACCAACCAGATCAACAACGGTGAACTGGGTCTCGTGCAGCAGGACCAGACTTCGCATGACATCACCGTCGCGAAGAACCTGGACGGCACGCACGTTGACTTTACGGGTACGGCGGGTGCACGCGAACTGATCGGCGTCGCAAACGGCACGACTGACACTTCGGGGGTCAACCTGAGCCAGCTCAAGCCGGTGGTCGCCTCGCTCGGCGGCGGTGCAACGGTCAACGCCAACGGTTCGATCACTGGCCCGACATACCACGTGCAAGGCGGTACGCAAACCACGGTGGGCGGAGCACTGGACGCGCTCGATACCAACCTGTCGTCGCTGCAAAACCAGATGGCCGACAGCGGCATCGGTCTTGTGACGCAAGATGCAGTTTCGCGTGACATCAATGTCGCCGCGGCAACTGACGGTCTGCGCGTCAACATGGCCGGCACAGCGGGCAACCGTGTGGTGACGGGCGTGGCAGCGGGTGCAGTCAACGCGAAAAGCGTGGACGCAGTGAACGGCTCGCAGTTGTACGCAAATGCAGCCAGCACGGCGGCAGCGCTGGGCGGTGGTTCGACCGTCAATGCGGACGGCACGATCTCGGCTCCGACGTACAACGTCGGTGGCACGACCGTGAACAACGTCGGTGATGCAATCACCAACCTCGACGGCCGCACGACGCAGAACACGACTGACATCAGCAACATCCAGACGACCATCAACTCGATGAGCGGCTCGGTGACGAACGCGGTTCAGTACGACTCGTCTGCGCATGACAAGGTAACGTTGGGCGGTTCGACGAACGCGGCCAAGGTGAAGCTGACCAACCTGCAGGATGCGGATCTGTCCGCGACCAGCACGGACGCTGTAACCGGTGCTCAGCTGTGGAACACGAACCAGCAGGTGTCGAGTCTGTCCCAGGCAGTCCAAAACCAGCAGACGAGCGGCAACACGAACATCGCCATCAACACGACGAGCGGCCCGGCTTCGGCAACGGGTACCAACTCGGCAGCAATCGGCGGTGGTTCGCAGGCTAGCGGTGCTAACTCGGTTGCGATCGGCGATGGTTCGATTGCCGATCAGGACAACACGGTGTCGATGGGTTCGCAGGGCAACGAGCGTCGGATTACGAACGTTGCCGACGGTCAAGGTCCGACGGACGCAGTGAACATGCGTCAGTTCGAATCGGGTATGGCGGGTGTGGCGCGCAACGCATATAGCGGTGTTGCGGCAGCTACGGCACTGTCGATGATTCCGGATGTCGATCCGAACAAGACCATCGCGGTTGGTGTTGGCACGGGCAACTACAAGGGCTATCAAGCCACGGCACTCGGCGCTTCGGTTCGTATCACGCAGAACCTGAAGATGAAGATCGGCGGCAGCGTCAGCTCTGGCGGCACCACGGTCGGTGCAGGTGCATCGTACCAATGGTAAGCGCCTGATTGCGGGGCGAGGCGGGGTGGCTGGATCGCCTTGCTTCGCCCCCGCACTGTTCTCTTGCTAACCCAACATCATTTTTTTAGATCCGTCTCCGACGGACCTCTACTCCATGAAACAATTTCTGATTAAACATTTTGGCGCGTCCTTCCTTGGCGCGCTCGTGGTCGGCCTCGCAGGATGCACGACGCAATCGGGACCGACCTATACGGTCAACGCAGTGCGCATCGCTGGCCTGCAAACGCAGGCATATCGTGTGACGTGCCACGGTCTGCTGGAAAGCGGCGAGTCGTGTATGAAGGTCGCCAATGAAATCTGTCACGACAAGGGCGTCACAAAGCTCGAGTTGGTCGATGGCTTGCATTCCGGCGCCGATGATAACGATCCGCGCGAAATGACCTTCGCCTGCGGTGGTTCGCCTGTCCGGCAAGCGGTTCCTGAAGCGCAACCCGAGCCGATCGCCAAGCCGGTCGTCGCTCCTGTAGTCATTCCCGCTGCGCCGCGTCAGGTGCTGTTGCAAGGCGATGCGAACTTTGATCACGACAGCGCGGAATTGAAGGATGCCGCGAAGCAGCAGCTCGACGGCTTCGTTCGTGCAAACCAGGGCGTGAATTTCAAGCGCCTCGTTGCGACGGGGTATACCGATGCGACCGGCTCTGCTGCGCACAACGACGTGTTGTCGCGAGAGCGTGCAGCGGCGGTGGTGAACTATCTGCGCCAGCGCGGCGTGCGCGCCGACAACTTCGCGTACGAAGGCCGCGGCGCAGCGGATCCGGTTGCGTCGAACGCTACGGCCGCAGGCCGGGCGCTTAATCGCCGGGTCGAGGTACGAGTCCTCGCGCAATAAGTTTTGAGATGCACCAATGAAATCATAACAAAGTGATTTGAGAGTGCGCTTCAGGCTTCCTTCGGGAAGCCTTTTTTATTGCCCCAGTGTCAAATGGCGGCCGCGCCAGCAATGCAGACTACCGCGACATCGCGCTTGCATTTCATCGCCAACACCCCATCCAGATCAATCGCTCACCCTGACAAACGCTTTACAATGCCGGTTGTTCTCGGAAGTGAGTCCCCATGCGTAAATTTCTTCTACGTGGCCTGCGCGCCGCGTTCGCGGCCAGCACAGCGGTTGCCGCGGCCTCCGGCCTGTTGACCGGTCTCTTCTCGCCGGCCGCGCACGCCAACAACGTGATCGTGCTCAACTCCGGCGAGGCCACCCTCAGCCTGATCGACGAAGCCACCCATCAGGTGGTCGGCACGGTGCCGACCGGCAAGGAACCGCATCACCTGATGGCCACGCCGGACAACAGTTCGCTCATCGTCGCCAATTCGGTTTCCAACAACCTGATGCTCGTCGACCCGAAAAGCGGCAAGGTGCAGCGCTGGGTCGAGAACATCGAAGATCCGTATCAGATCGGCTTCTCGCCTGACAAAAAGTGGGTGGTGACGACGGGCCTGCGGCTCGACCGTCTCGACATCTATCACTACGACGGTCACGACATGACGCTCGCCAAGCGCCTGCCGCTCGCGGTGATGCCGAGCCATATGGCCTTCTCGAACGACAGCAAAACCGTGTTCGTCACGCTGCAGGTTTCGGGCGAACTGGCCGCGGTCGATCTTGCGACCCAGCAGGTCAAGTGGAAGATGAAAGTCGGCAAGGTGCCGGCTGGCCTGTGGATGACACCGGGCGACAAATATCTGCTGATCGGCATGACCGGCGCGGATTATGTCGCAGTGCTCGACTGGCGCAACCAGAAGATCGTCAAGACGATCCAGACCGGCAATGGCGCGCATAACTTTCGCTCACTCGCCGACGGCAAGCACGTTGCGGTGTCGAACCGCGTCGCCAGCACCATCAGCATCATCGACGAGGATACGCTCACCAATGTCGGCGACATCACAGGCCTGATGCCCGGACCCGACGACATGGAGTTATCGGCGGACAAGCGCTATCTGTGGGTCACGTTTCGCTTTGCGAAGCACGTCGGCATCATCGATCTGACCACTCGCAAACTGATCCAGACGATCGCGGTGGGCCGCTCACCGCACGGCATCTATTTCTACGACCGCGCGCCGGTGACGGCGCCCAACGGCGCCTAATTGAGCATACAAGCGGACGCGCGTGCGGCCACACCGTGCAGCCGCATACACCACCACACAAGCGTCTGCAAACAAGCGCCAGCACACAAGCCGCGACATAAGCGCCACCAAATCCGCGACCATACAAGCACCATCCTTTCTCCCTATCCGTGCCGCCGAACCTACCGGCGGCACCTCCCGTGGTTTATCCTGTCCAGATTCCGCGAAATGTCCGCCGGATCTTTCGCCTCAACCCCTTGTCCCATCGTTTCGCTCACTCGTACAGACTCGCATGAATGATCTGTTGCGCTCGTTCGGACGCGCGCTCGCAAGTGCGCTCCACCCGCGCATGCTCTGGCTGACCTTCCTGCCGTTTTTTGCGGCGACGGTCGTATGGGGCGTGATTTTGTGGTTTTCCTGGCAGACGCTGACCGGCGCTACACGCGTCTGGCTGGAGGGCTGGTCTTTCACGACCACCCTTTACCGCATGTTCGACTGGGTCGGTTTTTCCGCGCTGCATGCAGCGCTCGCGCCTTTCATCGTGCTGGCGATGGCGATTCCGCTGATCGTCGTGACGATCCTGCTGCTGATCGCCACGCTGTCGATGCCCGGCGTCATCCGCCATCTGTCGGCACGGCAGTTTGCGGGCCTTGAAATGCGGCGCGGCGGAACGTGGTACGGTAGCCTCATGCACGCGGTATGGACGACGCTGGTCTGTCTCGTGTTGCTGGCCGTCACCTTGCCGCTGTGGCTGATTCCACCGTTTTTCGCGCTGATTCCGCCGTTACTGTGGGGTTGGCTCACCTATCGCGTCATGACCTACGACGCGTTGGCCTTGCATGCGAGCCGCGACGAACGGCGTGCGCTGGTGCGACGCTACCGTCTACCGTTGCTGCTGATCGGTGTGGCGAGCGGTCTGCTCGGCTCGCTGCCGACGCTGATATGGGCTTCGTCGGTCTGGCTGATTGTGCTGTTCCCGGTAATCACGGCGGTGACGATCTGGATCTATGCGTTCATCCTCGTGTTTTCGGCGCTATGGTTCGGTTATTACTGTCTGCGTGCGTTGCAGCGCATGCGCGCGGAAGAGCAGGGCGCGCGTCACGCGGCGCCGGTGGTTCCCTATTGAATCTATTTGAGAGGCCGCAATGGCATTTGGCGTCATCATCATCGGCGACGAAATCCTGTCGGGCAGGCGGGTCGACAAGCACCTGCCGAAGGTCATCGAACTGCTGACCGCGCGCGGTCTGTCGCTCGGCTGGGCAGAGTACATCGGCGACGAGCCTGAGCGGATCACGGCCACGCTGCGGCGCAGCTTCGCCTCGGGCGACATCGTGTTCTCGACGGGCGGCATCGGCGCGACGCCCGACGATCACACACGTCAGTGCGCGGCCGCTGCACTAGGTGTGCCGCTCGCGCTGCATCCGGAGGCGGCCGAACTGATCCGCGAGCGGATTCGCGACACTCATCCGGCCAATTCGCCTAATCCTGTGGATCTCGAGTCGCCGGAGAACCGCCATCGCCTCAACATGGGCACGTATCCGCAGGGCGCGTCGATCATCCCGAACGGCTACAACAAGATTCCTGGCTTTTCGGTAGGCGATCATCACTTCGTGCCGGGCTTCCCGGTGATGGCGTGGCCGATGATCGAGTGGGTGCTGGATACGAAGTACGCGCATCTGCATCACGCCATGCCGCACGCGGAAAAGTCCTTGCTGGTGTTCGAGTTGCCAGAATCGACGCTCACGCCGCTGATGGAGAAGATCGAACATGATTTCCCAGGCGTGCGCGTGTTCAGTCTGCCGAGCGTCGGCGATGCCGAGCGCGGCGGCATCTATGCACGGCGCCATATCGATCTCGGCGTGAAGGGCGAGCCGGAGGCCGTGGCCGCAGCGTTCGTGAAGCTGCGCGAAGGCGTGCATCTGCTGGGTGGAGATATCGTCGAGCCGGAAGCGGCGGCAGCAGCAGCGGCCGCGGGCAAGCCGCGTAGTTAAGCGGCGGCTCTGTCCGGGCTGCTGTGCTGCACAACCGCTGCGTGAACAGATTACGGGCACAACGCGCAGTCCGCGGCGCACGGCACTTACCGTGCGCACGCCGCTTCGCCGCGCCTACATCGTGCGCGCCGTGCGGACCCACCTGGCCGGGGTGCGCCGCATCCCTATCCGATAAACTGCGCGCAGCCGCGTAACCCGGATCCGCCTCCCCAGTAATGCCACGGGAATAGCCGCTGCTTAATGCGGATTTCCGTCAATTCGATTAATTCGCCGCATTGCATCAATTCCTGGTGCTCGTTAAATAGAATGCTTCCTGCATAAATCCCGTCAGCACCCGTCAATCCCAGTGTATTCAATTAACCGCATTAATGAGTATTTCGTAAGCCTTTTAGTTTGTTTACTAAATTCCAATAAACACCAACCGGCCACGGATAATCAGTTGACGCCATTCGAATCCCTCGGATAGCATGGCTTTCAGTCATTCGGTCCATTGTCAAATGTACGATTCGGATGACTAAACAAAAGTAGAAAATACTCAACAATACTCAGGAGATAGCCATGATAGATTTACGCCGTCTAACGGCCGCTTTGATCATCATTGGTTCTTTGACGGGTTGTGGAGGAGATAGTCCGGGCAGTCAGTCTGCTGGCGTGGCGGCGGACCAGCTTCATGGGACGTCCCAGAGTGACACTAACGCCAGTTCCAGCAATTCAAGTCCAACCGCTGCAAACGATGCCGCGCAAACACCCGTAGCCGATCACAGTACCCTGCGGTTGACCCAGTACGTCAATCCGCTCATCGGCACGTTGGCCAGTAACTCTCCGAATCCGGTGCCCGCAGGCCAGGCCGGCAGCGTGGTGCCCGCAGCGGGCCTGCCGAACGGCATGGTGCAATGGGCTCCTGACACGAACACCACCTCCGCTCCGTCGAACAGCGCGGAGCCCGGCTCTCCGGCCGGTTACTACTACGACATCGGCTCGATCCAGAGCTTCAGCCTCACGCATATGAGCGGCGCGGGTTGCTCCGGCAACGACGGCGAATTCCCAGTCATGCCGACGCTCGACGCCACCAAGCCGCTCGCACAGACCTTTAGCCATGCCAACGAGAAGTCGGTGGCAGGCGCTTATTCCGTGCTGCTCGACAACAAGGTCAAGGTCGAGTTGACGGCGACGCTGCGCACGGGCTTCGGCCGCTTCACCTATCCGGATCAGCAGCCGTCGACGCTCGTGCTCAACACGACCTACACGAATACGGAAACGAGCGTGGCCGGCTCCGTCACCCAGGTGGACGCCCGGACGATTTCCGGTAGTACCACTGGTGGCCATTTTTGCGGCAATGCAACGAATGTTCCGGTGTACTTTTATGCGGAGTTTAATCGCCCCTTTGCAACCACATCTTCCTTTATCAATGGCGTCGCTACAATGAATTTCGGTAAAGGCGGGACTGTTCTGATGAAAATCGGTATTTCATACGTCAGCGTCGCCAATGCCCGAAACAATCTTGAGAAGGAAAATCCGTTCTGGGATTTTGACGGCGTGAAGGCAGTGGCCGACGCAATATGGAATCAGCGCCTCAATGCCATTCAGGTGAGTAGCCGCGATACCACCGCGCTGACCAAGTTTTATACGGCGTTCTACCACGCGTCATGGGCGCCGAGCGTATTCAGCGATATTAATGGTCAATACATCGGCTTCGACCAGAAAGTCCACACGGTCAGCGCCGGCCATGCCGCGCAGTACACCGCATTTTCGGGCTGGGACATCTACCGCTCGCTGATTCCGCTTAAAGCCACGCTGTTTCCGCAGGAGACCAGCGACATGGCGCAGTCGCTCGTCAACGATGCCGACCAGTGCGGCGCGATCCCGCATTGGGTCAACGACAACGTCGAAGACGGCGTGATGCCGGGCGATGCCGGCTCGATAATCGTGGCGGGCGCGTACGCCTTCGGCGCGCGCTCGTTCGATACCTCGTCCGCCCTGAGCCATATGATCCAGATGGCCAACATCCCCGGCACCGCGTGCAACGGTGTGACGACGAATGGCGGCCGTGCCAGTTATCTGCAGTTCGGCTATATCACAAGCGGCGAATGGGGGCAGGCATCGTCGACGCTGGAGTACGGCAGCAGCGATTTCGCCATTTCGCAGTTCGCCGGCGAACTGGGCAATACCAACGTCCAGAAGATGTTGCGCAGCCGTTCGGCCTACTGGCAGAACGTGCTCAACACGTCATTGACGCCGCCGCTGAATTCCGGACGCAATTCGGACGGCAGCTGGATTCCGGAGACGCCGAGCAGCACCGACAACTACGTGGAAGGCAACGCGGAGCAGTACACGTGGATGGTGCCGTTCAACCCGACTGGACTGTTTGCCGAACTGGGCGGAAACGCGACGGTGGTATCGCGGCTGAACACATTCTTCACGGTCTTGAACGCGGGGACGAGCCTGCCCAATTTCTATATGGGCAACGAACCGACCTTCGAGGTGCCCTGGCTGTATAACTGGGCGGGTTCGCCGTCGGGCACACAGAATGTCGTCCAGCAGATCATGGCGAGCGCCTTCAGCACCGCTCCGAACGGCTTGCCAGGCAATGACGATCTGGGCGCCGTGTCGGGATGGTACGTGTGGGGCGCACTGGGTCTCTATCCGGAGATTCCAGGTGTCGGCGGCTTTGCGATCGGCAGCCCGCAGTTCTCGTCGATTACCGTTCACCTCGGCAACGGCAAGACGCTGCGCATCAATGCACCTGGCGCACCCGATGCGAAGTACGTGCAAAGCCTGACGGTCAATGGCGCTGCCCACAAGAGTTCGTGGCTCGACGTCGACGCGCTGGCCAACGGCGCGACGCTGAACTTCGCAATGGGTTCGTCGCCTTCGCAGTGGGGCACGGACCCTGCCGACACGCCTCCGTCTTATGGCGTGCCGGTCGCGCGTAGCGTGGCGGATGCTTTCAACAACCACGGCATCAGCACGGACGGCAGCACTGATACGGATGGCCTCGGTGCGGACTTCGACGGCTCGCTCTACAGCTACTCGTCGCAGGCGTTGACGACGGCGGGCGCGGCGCCCGGCAAACCGTTTGTCTTCGATGGCGCGAGTTTCATCCTGTCCGGCGGCCCGCTGGATAACGCCGTGGCGGTTGGGCAGACCATCGCCATGCCGCCTGGCACGCGAGGCCGTACGCTGGTTCTGCTGGGATCGGCCAACAACGGACCGGGCTCGGGTGCCGCACTCGTGACCTACACCGACGGCACGACCACGCCGTTCACGCTCGCCTTCGACGACTGGACGCTCAATGGCGGTGGCGCGGCACCGGTGGACCCCATTGCGTTGACGACGACGTACCGCAATGCAGGCGACGGCACCAACAACGCTGTCAAGACCTATCTGTTTGCGCAGACGGTGCCGTTGACACCGGGCAAGCAGGTGGCGAGCGTCACCTTGCCGAGGCAGGTGAGCGAGGGCAAGTTGCACGTCTTTGGTATCGCCGCCGCGCCTTGAATTTGCGCGCTTTGAGATCATTGGACGCCGCTTCGGCGGCGCCCGATGATCGAGCGGCCCTGATTCGCCACCCGGGCAGGGCCGCAGTCACGACATCGCAGTGTCACACCGCGTGCCGACGATGCACTGAATGCGTCGCCGGCGCGTTCTGTTTTCAGGACGCGCGCCTTAAGCGCCAATCCACGGCAAGCCGCGAAAACACCATCCCGAGACCGTCTTCCGATGCCCCTGGCCGTCCTTGTCGCCTTCGAAGCCTTCCAGCAGATCGAACGCCTTGGTGAAACCGGCCTGAGTCGCGGCGATCGCAGCGAGCTTCGAACGGGCGGCGCTACGGCACAGGAGCAACACCGGCGTATCGTTCGCGGCCACCTGACCCAGTTGCTCGAGGAATTCCTGATTCGGCACGGCGCCCGGATAACGGGTCCATTCGACATGTGCGTACTGGCCGTCGCCGATCACCGGCCGGCCAACCCAGTCCAGTTCTGCGCGCGTACGCACGTCGACGAGCCGGGTGCGCGGATCGAGTTGAAGAAGCTCGAAGGCCTCGGCGGGCGACAGCGCGCCCGCGTAGGGCAACTGGTTGTCGAGGCGGCGTTTTTCGGCCTGGGCATACAACTGTTCGAGCGTACTCATGACAGCAAGTCTCCTTCGGACCAAATGACCATTCTAGCGCGGCGGTCGGCTCGGCGGACGCATCGTACTTGCTGCGCGGCCTCGCTGCAGAGCAACGCGCAGTCGAAGATGCGCTGCTCCAAAGTGGTGCAAAATAGGGCGAACGCCCCAAGTCGGGGATTCTATCTTAGGCGCATTTCGAGATTGCCCCATGATGGTGCGAAGGTTTAAAGATTCGGGGCTCGTTCACCCTCTCCGGGGTGTGACGATTCCCCGCGAATGCGCGTGAAGATGGCCTCTGCGCCGGCTTGGCGCATATATGGCACAGAAGCTGCTTAATTGGTGGCCGATCGATTCGATCACCGGCTTTCGGCGTCTGATTTCGCGTGAGATCAATCCGAGGTAGACGTGCCGGGACGGGTCAGCTAGATTTGGGCGGCGGCTAAATCCGCCGAATTCGTTAATCAGGAGATAGGTTATGAGTAAATCCGTGGCCGACGTCATTCAGCTCGTCAAGGACGAGGACGTCAAGTTTGTCGACTTCCGTTTTACCGACACACGCGGCAAAGAACAGCACGTATCGGTGCCGGTGTCGGCATTCAGCGAGGACAAGTTCGAGAGCGGCCATGCGTTTGACGGTTCGTCGATTGCCGGATGGAAGGGTATCGAAGCGTCGGACATGCTGCTCGTGCCGGATGCCGATACGGCCTTCATCGACCCGTTCTACGAAGAGTCGACCCTCGTGCTGACTTGCGACGTCGTCGAACCGGCTGACGGCAAGGGCTACGAACGCGATCCGCGCTCGCTGGCAAAGCGCGCTGAAGCCTATCTGAAGAGCTCGGGTCTGGGCGACACGGCTTACTTCGGTCCGGAACCTGAATTCTTCATTTTCGACTCGGTCCAGTGGAACACGGACATGTCGGGCTGCTTCGTGAAGATCGGTTCGGAAGAAGCACCGTGGTCGTCGGGCAAGGAATTCGAAGGCGGCAACACGGGTCACCGCCCGGGCACGAAGGGTGGCTATTTCCCGGTTGCGCCGGTCGATTCGTTCCAGGACATCCGCTCGGAAATGTGTCTGCTGCTCGAACAGATCGGCATTCCGGTCGAAGTGCACCACCACGAAGTCGGCGGTATGGGCCAGAACGAAATCGGCACCAAGTTCTCGACGCTGGTGCAGCGCGCTGACTGGACGCAGCAACTGAAGTACGTCGTCCACAACGTCGCGCACACGTACGGCAAAACGGCCACCTTCATGCCGAAGCCGGTAGTCGGCGACAACGGTTCGGGTATGCACGTTCACCAGTCGATCTGGAAGGACGGTCAGAACCTGTTCGCAGGCAACGGTTACGCTGGCCTGTCGGAATTCGCACTGTTCTACATCGGCGGCATCATCAAGCACGCTCGCGCGCTGAACGCCATCACGAACCCGGGCACGAACTCGTACAAGCGTCTTGTGCCGCACTTCGAAGCACCGGTCAAGCTCGCTTACTCGGCGCGTAACCGCTCGGCTTCGATCCGTATTCCGCACGTGTCGAACCCGAAAGGACGCCGTATCGAAACGCGCTTCCCGGATCCGCTGGCCAACCCGTACCTGTGCTTCTCGGCACTGATGATGGCAGGTCTGGACGGCGTGCAGAACAAGATCCATCCGGGCGAAGCCGCCGACAAGAACCTGTACGACCTGCCGCCGGAAGAGGATGCAAAGATCCCGACCGTGTGTGCCGGCCTCGATCAGGCGCTGGAAGCGCTGCACGCCGATCGCGAGTTCCTGACGCGCGGTGGCGTGTTCACGGACGCGATGATCGACGCTTACCTGGAACTGAAGGAAGGCGAACTGCAACGTGTGCGTATGACCACGCACCCGGTCGAGTTCGAACTGTACTACTCGCTGTAAGTGGCGATGGCGCTTCGCCTCATGTGTGTGGCGAAGCGCGCGCCCGACGCTCGTGACTGATCGAATGCGGGTCACAAAGGGACGGCGGCGCCGTCCCTTTTTTTGTAGGCACCAGGAAACGTTTGCGAAGCGCGGGCGGTTTGCTGTACCACCATCTCTCATCGGCCAGACTGCAAGATGGTTCTGAAGAATCTGATCAAAGCTAGAAAAGGGCATGCCGAGCCGTTGTCCGAAAACGCGCAGCTGGCGGATTCGGGGCTGCTGACGGGGTTTGAGGCGTTGCCGACGGTCGTGCTCGTGCTCGACAAACGCACGCTGCGGGTCGCGTATGCAAATCCATCCGCTGAAGCGATGCTCGATTTGTCGCGCCGCCAATTGACGCAGATGGCGTGGCCGGACATCTTCGCGAACTCGGACGAGTTGATCGCAACGGTCGCGTCGATTGCGGAACACCGTTTCCACGCGACGCACCTCGATGCGGTGCTCGAGCGTCAAGGCCACGAGCCGCTGCATGTGCATGCGATTGTGGGTTACCTGGACGGCGCGCCGGATTTTGTCTTGCTCGAGCTGTTCGAAAACGAACGCCACCTGCGCACCGACCGCGAAGAGCGTATCAACGATCTGACCGCGGTCAACAAGCAACTGATCCGCAATCTCGCGCATGAGATCAAGAATCCGCTGGGCGGCATTCGCGGTGCGGCGCAATTGCTCGAGTTCGAACTGGGTGTGCGCGAGCGCGACGAGTTGCGCGAGTACACCCAGGTCATCATCAAGGAATCGGACCGGCTGCAAACGCTGGTCGATCGGCTGCTGGAGCCGCACCGTCATCCGCACATCGTAGGCGACGTGAATATTCACGAAGTATGCGAACGCGTGCGCGCGGTGATTCTCGCGGAGTTTCCGCGCGGTCTCACCATCGAGCGCGATTACGACGTGAGCGTGCCCGATCTGCGCGGCGACAAGGAACAACTGATCCAGGCCGTGCTCAACATCGTGCGCAACGCGGCTGAAGCGTTGCGCGAACGGATTTCGCAAGGCGACGCGCGCATCGAATTGCGCACGCGCGTGGCGCGCAAGATCACCATTGCGAAACGTCTATGTAAGCTGGCATTGGACTTGCATATCATCGACAACGGACCAGGCATTCCAGAAGACATCCGCGACCGCATTTTTTATCCGCTCGTTTCGGGGCGCGACGATGGAAGCGGTCTGGGTCTCACGCTCGCGCAGACTTTCGTGCAGCAGCACGATGGACTGATCGAAGTGGACAGCCGTCCGGGCCACACCGAGTTTCAGATTCTGCTGCCGCTCGACTGCTAATACCTCATGCGTCACAAGCGCACCTAAAGACTTCTGACCGACTATATGAAGCCGATCTGGATAGTAGACGACGATCAATCGATACGATGGGTACTCGAGAAGGCGCTCGCTCGCGAGAACTTCGCGACGCGCAGCTTTGCTAACGTGCGCGACGCAGCAGCCGCGCTCGATCACGACAGCCCGCAAGTGCTGGTCTCCGACATCCGCATGCCCGGCGGTTCGGGCCTTGAATTGCTGCAGACGGTGCGCGAAAAGGTGCCGGGCTTGCCCGTCATCATCATGACCGCGTTCTCGGATCTCGACAGCGCCGTGGCCGCGTTTCAGGGCGGTGCCTTCGAATACCTCGCCAAACCGTTCGACGTCGACAAGGCGGTCGAGCTGATTCGCCGCGCCGTCGACGAAAGCGTGCGCGGCGAACAGACGTGGGATGAGCGCGTTGCCGATGCACCGGAAATGCTCGGCCAGGCGCCGGCGATGCAGGATATGTTTCGTGCCATCGGCCGCCTGTCCCATTCTGCGGCAACCGTGCTCATTACCGGCGAATCAGGCACCGGTAAGGAACTGGTCGCGCGCGCCTTGCACCGACATAGCCCACGCGCGAACGGTCCGTTCATCGCATTGAACACGGCGGCGATTCCGAAGGATCTGCTGGAGTCCGAACTATTCGGCCATGAGCGCGGCGCCTTTACCGGCGCGCAGGCGATGCGTCAGGGACGCTTCGAGCAGGCTGAGAATGGCACGCTGTTTCTCGACGAAATCGGCGACATGCCGTTTGATCTGCAGACACGTTTGCTGCGGGTGCTGTCCGATGGCCAGTTCTATCGCGTTGGGGGGCACAGCCCATTGCGCGCGAATGTGCGCGTGATTGCGGCTACGCACCAGAATCTCGAATCGCGGGTGCGTCAGGGTCTGTTCCGCGAAGACTTGTATCACCGGCTTAATGTGATCCGCTTGCGTCTGCCGGCGTTGCGCGAGCGCAGCGAAGACATTCCGCTCCTCACGCGCCATTTCTTGCAGAAAAGCGCGCGCGACCTCGGGGTCGAGCCGAAGCGGGTATCCGAGGAGGCGCTGACGTATCTTGCGTCGCTGCCCTTCCAGGGCAATGTGCGGCAACTCGAGAATCTTGCCAACTGGCTGACCGTGATGGCGCCGGCGCAGACCATCGAGATCAAGGATTTGCCGCCGGATCTGGTGCCGGCTCAGGCGGGCGCTTCGGAGATCGCAGCGGGTGGCGTGCTGGGCGGCGATCCGGCGAGTGGCATCGCGGGGCAGACGGCCGCGAACGGCGCAGCGCTGCCGTCGCATGTAGCGTCGATGCCCGGGATGCCGGTGGCGGTCGCCGTCAGTGCGTGGGAGAGCGGGTTGCGTACGGAAGTCGCCCGGATGCTGCGTGAGAACGCGCCCGATGTGATGGATGAGCTTGCACGACGCTTTGAGGCCGCAGTGATCCGCGAAGCGCTCGATTTCACCCGTGGCCGCAAGGTCGAAGCCGCCGAGCGGCTGGGCATTGGTCGCAATACCATTACGCGCAAGATTCAGGAACTCAACCTCGAACCTTGAGATGAGTTTGACTGGAGAAGGGATGGCGCCGGTTGGCGTCGTCCTTTCGGCATATAGCGTGTAGCGCGTCACAAGGCATAATCGTCGTTGTTCAGTTACGACGGTCTACCATGCCTGCTGCTTTCGCTTCGACTTCTCAGGGTTTCCCAACGTCCCCGGCATCCGCTGCATCCCCGGTTTCCGTTCACTGGCCTCAGTCTCCCGATCCTTTCCTGTCGCTCGAATCGCTCGACGATACTGCCGTGCTGGCCTGGGTCGAGCAGCAGAATGCCCGCACGCGTGCCGCATGGTGCAGCAGCGCGCGCTTCGAGACCCTCAGACAGCAACTGGCCGAGGCTTATTTGCCGCGCGAGCGGCCGGTGATCCCGGATCGCTGGCAAGACTGGGCGTACGACCTGTGGCAGGACGAACACAACCCCAAGGGCATCTGGCGGCGCACCTCATGGGCGAGCTGGCGGGCGGGTACGCCGGCGTGGCAAAACCTGCTCGATTTCGATGCACTTGGGGCGGCCGAAGGCACGCCGTGGGTGTGCGTCGAACTGGACATCCTCTATCCCGATGGTGACCGTGCGCTCGTGACCCTGTCGCCGGGCGGTTCGGACGCCGTGGTGGTGCGGGAATTCGATATCGACGCGCAGCGTTTTCTGAGCGATGGCTTTGTCGTTGCCAAGGCCGGCAAGCACACGGTTTCGTGGATCGACCGCGACAGCGCGTACCTGCGCTGGGACAAAGGCGGCAAGTCGTTGACGCGCTCGGGCTATCCGCGCGAAGTGCGGCGCTGGTCGCGCGGCACTTCGCTCGCCGAGGCACCGGTGGTGTTTCGCGGCGAGTTCGACGACATCAGTGTCGACGCGGACTACGATCCGATCGATCGGCGGCATACGGCGTCCCGCAGCGTCGACTTTTTCGATTCCGAAACCTTCTACCTCGATGCCGCCGGCGCGTGGCAGCGCTACGACGTTCCCACGCATGTGGGCGTGGGCGCGTGGGAAGGCTGGTTGCTGTTCGAGCCGCGCCTCGACTGGTCCCTGGAAGACGCACACTATCCGGGCGGCGCGCTGCTGGCGATCCGCGAGCGCGAATTTCTGGCGGGCGAACGTCGCTTCGTGCCGCTCTTCACGCCGAACGCACAGACCTCGGCGTGCGACTGGACTCACACGCGACATCATCTGATCGTCTCGTATCTGGACGACGTGCAGAGCAAGACAGTTCTCTGGCAACCGCAGCAGAGCGAGGACGGTGCATGGGAGTGGCACTCGCGCGCGTTTCCGGCGCGCGCGAGCTCGCAGGTCGACGTGTCGCCCATCGAACCAACGCTCAATGACGAGGTGTATGTCGATGTCGACGATTACCTGCTGCCGCCCGAATACTGGCTCGCCGATCTGGCGCGCGACGATCTCGCCGAATGGGAATTGCTCGACCGGTGGCCGACCCAGTTCGACGCGACGCCTTATACGGTCAAGCGAGGCCACGCGCAATCCGCCGACGGTACACGTGTGCCATATACGGTCATCGGTCCGCGCGCGCTGCTCGAAACGGCATCGCATGCGGGCGGCTCAGCACAGGCTCGTCCGTGTCTGTTGACTGGCTACGGCGGCTTCGCCATTCCGCTCACGCCGAGCTATCTGACCGGACCTGGGATTGGCTGGCTCGCACAGGGCGGCGTGTTTGTAGTCGCACATATTCGCGGCGGTGGCGAGTTCGGCACCGAATGGCATCGCGCGGCACAAGCGGAAAACCGGCAGCGCTCCTTCGACGATTTCATCGCGGTAGGCGAGGCGCTCATCGCCGATGGCGTGACCACGGCAGCGCAACTGGGCATCAGGGGCGGCAGCAACGGCGGCTTGCTGGTGGCGGCGTGCATGGTGCAGCGCCCCGATCTTTTCAGTGCGGTGGTGTGCGAAGTGCCGCTGCTCGATATGAGCCGCTATCACCTGCTGCATGCCGGCGCATCATGGATCGACGAGTATGGCGATCCCGACGAGCCGGACGAGGCCCGCGTGCTCGCAGCCTACTCGCCGTATCACCACGTGAGCGCCGGGGTGCAGTATCCGCCGGTGCTGTTCACGACCTCGACGAGCGACGATCGGGTCCATCCGGGGCACGCGCGCAAGATGGTGGCACGCATGCAGGCGCTGGGGGCAGAGCGTGTGTGGTATCGGGAAGATACGGACGGCGGGCATGGCGGCGGCTCGGATGAACTGGAGCAGGCCGTCCACGATGCGATGGAGTATGACTTCCTGTGGACCTGCCTGGGCGGCACAGAGGCCGCCTAGACTCAGTTAATCTGCGCAACCACGGGTGCGTGGTCCGACGGCTGTTCCCACTTGCGCGGCACCTTGTCGATATCGCAGGACGTGCAGACTTCAGCAAGCGGCTGTGACAGCAGGATGTGATCGATGCGCAGCCCCGCATTGCGGCGAAACGCCATCATGCGGTAGTCCCACCACGAGAAGATTTTCTCAGGATGATCGAACTGGCGGAACGCATCGACGAGTCCCAGTCCGATCAGGCGCACGAATTCGGCGCGCTCTTCCGGCGAGACGAGGTTCTGTCCTTCCCAGGCCTTCGGGTCGTGGACGTCGCGATCTTCCGGGGCGATGTTGTAGTCGCCGAGCAGCGCGAGCTTCGGATGCTGCGCGAGTTCGCCAATGAGCCAGTCGTGCAGCGCCGCGAGCCAGCCCAGCTTGTAGGCGAACTTCTCGCTGCCCGGCGCCTGACCGTTCGGGAAGTAGGCGGAGATGATCCGCACGCCTTCGATCGTCGCGGTGATCACGCGTTGCTGCGGGTCCTCATGGCCCGGGATATTGCGCACGATCGTGCTTTCATCGACGTTCAAACCGTCGCGCACGAGGATGCCCACGCCGTTATAGGTCTTCTGGCCGGCGAACCAGCTTCGGTAGCCTTTTGCCTCGAATTCGGCGCGCGGGAACTTGTCGTCGGTCAGCTTGAGCTCCTGCAGGCAGAGCACGTCGACCTGACTCGTTTCGAGCCAGTCCATCACATGCTGCTGGCGGACTTTCAGTGAGTTGACGTTCCAGGTGGCGATTTTCATTGGCGATGTCGATGCTCGAAAGAGGAGTGGGGCGGCAACTGGGGCCATTTCGGTACTGTTGACCGAGATGATAACCGTCTCATTCGCAATCGGAAAATCGCAGTCGCAGCGTTGAGCCTGCCTCTTCGCTGATACTGTCGGTATCCTAATCAATTGATCGAAACGGAACGTGGGACGTTCTCTTCCACCGGGCATTTTTTCCGGCCCGCCGGAGCCGCGTCGCCGTTGCAGTTTCACAACATCAATCTGCCACGCTTGACGAGGCCGCAACCCTCGCCAGGACTGGGGTTCGCGCCGGTCGCCAAACCCTCAGACCAGACACCCGATTGCGCCCAGCGATGACCTGGGTAGGATGCATCAAGCGCAGCAATCTTCGCGCGACGTGTGTTTGTGCCGCGACCTGGTCGCGGCTTTTTTTTAGCTGCCCGGCGGCTCTTCGCAGTGTTCGTCCACCCACGCCTTGGCGCACGCGCTGGCGAATTCGATGGCCTCGTGCTCGTCGACGAAACCCTGGGCGAAGATCATGTCATGTGTTTCGGGGACGCCGGCTTCGAGCCCGGGCGGTAACTCGATGCGCGCGTTGCCGACAATCTCGCCGTTTTCAATGCCGGCTGAGACGTGGATCGTGCATGACTTGTACGCGCATTCCATAGGTGTTGCTCCACAGCGAAAGTTGATCGGATCGTCGCCATCTTTTGTCCGACGTGACCAGCAAGCGTCGAGCCTGACCCCGTGAATTTTTCGTGGCGCCTGCCAACGAACGTGCGATAGAAAACCTTACGCTACCGCCGCGCACGAAGCGCCCATGAGGCGTTGTCTTTCAATCTGAATTGGCGCGCGGGCACGAGCCGAGGAATTCCCTGATCAACCCGATCAGCCGATCGTGGTCGCAAGGTTTCACGAAGTACGCATCGAAGCCGCAGCTTTCGGCCCGCTGCCATTCGGAATGGGTCGAGAATCCGGTATGGGCGATCAGCAACATCTCCTGTGCCTCGTCGCGCAACGTGGTGGCGGTGTCCCAGCCATTGCCGATACGCATCGACAGGTCGAGGATCGCCACTGCCGGCTGGGCAGCCCGCGCGAGGCGCAGCGCTTCCTGTCCGCTATAGGCCGTCAATACCTCGAAACCGGCAAGCCGGAGAACCTGCGCCGCGGACTGGCACGCGAGCTGGTCGTCGTCGGCGATCATCAATAGATGGTTCTGCAAAGACGCGGGGCGCGGCATACGCCACACCGTGACTTTCGGCGCCGGTGCAAATGGGTCCATGTGTCCTCCTCCAGATCAATTCGGCAGAGCAACGCGCGTTCCTCGCTGTTGCGTGCCGGTTGTATGCGTTGTTGCGTGGCCGGTCGCGCGCGCCGTGAGTGGATTGTGCCGCAAGAGCATGGCAGCCCGCTGACGCGCTGCCAGCGTCAAGCCGCCGCGGGGTCGGACAGGAAAATAAATACCGGGGCGCTCCCTGGCGGGGCGTATAGTGAGACGATATTCATGAACCGGGGAATTGCCATGGCTGAACTGTACCCAGCGCTCTATAAGGACTTCGAAGTGCACCCGCTGGTTTTTTCGCGGGAGTTCGACAAGTTCGATGGCCACAAGCGGCACGCCGAGGGCTACGACGTTGCGGTGCGCGTGTGTCGGCCAGGGGCAATCAGCGGTTCGAAGGCGAGCCGCGTGTTTCGTCTCGTGCGGCCTGCTACGTTCTCCGATTTCGGCATCGCCAAGCGCAGCGCGAGCCAGTACGGCGCAGACATCATTGACGGCAAAGTGGAAGGGGCGTCAGTCGCCGATCTTTGACGTTAAGAAAATAATCCACCCGATTGTTTGACGATATGCCGACATCTCTATACAATCCGTTTCCTCTGACGCGGGGTGGAGCAGTCTGGCAGCTCGTCGGGCTCATAACCCGAAGGTCGTAGGTTCAAATCCTACCCCCGCAACCAAGCATCATGGAAAGCCCGCTGGCGTAAGCCACGCGGGCTTTTTTCATTGGATGGCGGCGGTAGCTGCTGGATGTTATGTTCGATCAGCGATTGAGACCATTACGGAATCCTTAGGACTTTTTATTTGCTCGGCGCGCGGGTTCACAACGGACAAGGGGCTGCCTGCATGCCCAATTGACCGGGGCGAATCCGTCATGGGTTCTGAAAGGAACCAAAGGTACTATTCGCCGCTTGCGGGTTGTGCGTCCGGTCAGGGTGTACGGTCCCGAGGCAACCCTGGTTTCGAGGAAGTTGAAATGGCGACATACATCCTGTTGGGCGGTGGTTTCGGGCTGGCTCTTGCAATTGCAATATGGGGCATCTGGAAGCTCCGGTAGGGCGGTTTTCGAACCCGTTTCCCCACAATCCCATCATCGCCGCATAATATTTTCATCGCGTTGTATCAAGAACCTGCTAGAAGCTAGATATTCCGCTGGTGCGAGGGCCGTATTTGCGTCAGTCGCCAATATGGTCAGGCATGCCGTTAATTTCAATTAACTTACGACACCCTATGTCCTCATCTGTCACCAGTCCCTCGTCCCATACAGCCGCCGCCGCGCCCAGTCTCGTGCTTGGCGCCATCGGCGTCGTGTTCGGCGACATCGGCACAAGCCCGCTGTACACATTGCGCGAATGTCTGAAGGCCGCGGGCGGCATCAACCAGACGAATGTGTTCGGCATCGTCTCGCTGATTCTCTGGTCGATCATCATGGTGGTCACGCTCAAGTACGTGAGCTTCGTGATGCGCGCCGACAACGACGGTGAAGGCGGCATTCTCGCCCTGACCGCGTTGGCCTCGCGTGTCGCGCCGGCGCGGCTGTCGCAAGTGCTGCTGACGCTCGGCGTATTCGGTGCTGCGATGTTCTATGGCGACTCGATGATCACGCCAGCCATTTCGGTGATCTCGGCGGTGGAGGGCGTCACGCTGGTCGACCCCAAACTGACCGCGTGGATCGTGCCGATCTCGCTGGTCATCCTGACGGGTCTTTTCAAGCTGCAAAAGCGCGGCACGGGGACGGTCGGCAAGGTATTCGGCCCGATCATGATCGTCTGGTTTGTCACGCTGGCCGCGTTGGGGCTGCTGCACATCGTGACCGGCCCGGGCATCATCAAGGCGGTTTCGCCGCTGTACGCCGTGACGTTCGTGACGCGCGCGCCCGGCACGGCGTTCGTGGTGCTGGGTTCGGTGTTCCTTGCGCTGACGGGGGGCGAGGCGCTCTATGCCGACATGGGGCACTTCGGCAAGAAGCCGATTCGCCTTGCCTGGCTGCTGCTGGTGCTGCCTAGCCTGATTCTCAACTACTTCGGTCAGGGTGCACTGGTGCTGGCGCGGCCCTCGACCATCGAGCAGCCGTTCTTCGAGTCCGCGCCCGGCTGGGCGCTCGTGCCGCTGGTTGTGCTTGCCACGTTCGCCACCATCATCGCCTCGCAGGCAGTGATCTCCGGTGCCTTCTCGATGACCAAGCAGGCGGTCCAGCTCGGCTTCCTGCCGCGCATCCCCGTCGTCCATACGTCGACGCACGAAGTCGGGCAGGTCTACGTGCCGTTCATCAACGTATCGCTGTACGCCGCGGTGGTGTTCCTCGTGGTGTTCTTCAAATCTTCGGACAATCTGGCTGCGGCGTACGGGATTGCCGTTGCCTCGACCATGCTGCTGACTACGCTGCTGATGTATTTCATCACCCACTCCCTGTGGAAGTGGAGTCCGCTCGCCACCTTCGTGGTGATCGGACCGCTGGCGCTGGTCGATGCGGTGTTCGTCTCGAGTAACGTCAGCAAGGTCGCTGAAGGCGGTTGGTTCCCGCTGCTGGCGGGCGGCGTGCTGTTCACGGTGATGACCACCTGGCACCGCGGCCGCGAGCTGGTGGTCGAGCGCATGAAGACCGACAATATTCCGCTCGCCGGTCTGATCCAGTCGCTGTGCGGCGGCTCGCATCCGCCGCCGCGCGTTGAAGGCACGGCGGTCTTCCCGGGGGGCGTGGCCGGCATGACACCCTCTGCGTTCATGCACAATCTGAAGCACAACCGCGTCATGCACGGGACCAACATCTTCATGGCCGGCATGACCGAGAACGTTCCGCACGTGCACGACGAGGAGAAAATCACCGTCGAGAACATGGGTTATGGCTGCTATGCGGTCAACGTGCGCCATGGCTTCATGGAGATCCCGAACGTGCCGGCGGTTTTGTTGCTGGTCGCCAAGGCGATCCCCGACTGGGAATACGAGCCGGCGGACACCTCGTTCTTCCTTGCCCGCGATACGGTGCTTGCCACCGGCGAGAGCAAGGAAATGGCGCTGTGGCGCGAGAAGCTGTTTGCATTCCTCGGCCGCAATGCGGCGCAGGCGGCCGAGTACTACAGCTTGCCGGCAAACCGTGTGGTCGAACTGGGCGGACAGATCAATCTGTAGGTTGGGACGAAGGTGGGGCAGGCCGGTTGGTCTTTCGAACCGGCGCCCCTCGCTCTTGCGGAATCCTTTCCGTTTTTGAGCGCCTGAAAGGCAGACGACGAGCAGTGTTGCGTCTTCTGAAGCCACTGCGCAACACAATCCTGTTGAGTTGGCATTGCCTGGCGAATCAAGTTGACTTCCAAGTCTCAAAATGTCTAGAATTCGGCCGTTATCACAAATGGGGCAAATGCCTTGGACAGTAGCAGTAGTCGATCTTCGATCGGATTTGCCGCCTGATTGGCAGGACGCCCGCGCTGTAATTCTCTAGCCGCCGTCATGCCAGCAGGCAGACGGTGCGCGCCGTAGTAAATCTCTCCGTGCACCTCAAATAGCGCCGTACGAACGCAGCGTTGTCGCGCGTTTGCATGGCCCCGTGTCGCGAGCGCCGCTCGTGGCTGCGTTTGCGCGCGCCTGCTTATGGGCTCCCGCTACGCATGTTTTTGAAGGAGCACCCCGTGCCAGACCCTGACAGTTGTCCCTTATGCCGCTATGCCTTCCCTTTGTCTAAAGGAAGCGAGTAGAACTTCTGGGCCGCTCCGCTGATGCGCAGGCGCTCCGGGTCTGCTGGCTTCCATTGAATGCGTTAAGCCAACGCTCGGAGCAATACCATGAATTTCGGCCTCCTCCTGTCGCAACTCCCGCATGTCCAGGAAGCGCGCGTCCACTACGACGCCATGCTTTCGCTGCAAGCCCGCGGACCGCATAAGTTAGTCGTGCTCTGGCACAGCCTGAAGTCCCTGTTTTCCTGATTCCTTTGCTCCTGCGCCATCTGCAGGGGCGTTTCGTCGTTCGCGATGAGACGCCCCTGCGGAGGGTGCTGACGTGTGCTGTCCTTGTTCGAGACGCCAGATGAATTTCAGTTTCAATCTAAACCGCACCGCTAATGCGTCCGCCTGGCGCTTGCTGCCCAACGGCTGGGACTTCGTCGCCTTTCCGCTGATCATCTGCGTGATCGCCTTCACGGCGATTGGCTTTCACCAGACGCTCGCGCCGATGTCGACGCTCAAGACCCAGGTGATCTCGCTCGACCCGTCGAGCCTGCCCGAATACGCGCTGCGCACCACGTTGCGCATGCTGGCGGCGATGGCGGCGTCGCTGGCGTTCACGCTGATCTACGGCACGATTGCTTCCAAGAGCCGCCGCGCCGAAAAAGTGCTGGTGCCGATTCTCGACATCCTGCAGTCGGTGCCGGTGCTCGGCTTTATTTCGTTCACGGTGACGTTCTTCATCGGGCTGTTTCCGGGGCGGGTGCTGGGCGCCGAACTGGCGGCGATCTTCGCGATCTTCACGAGCCAGGCCTGGAACATGACCTTCAGCTTCTACCAGTCGCTGCGCTCGGTACCGCGCGATCTGGACGAGGTCTCGCGCGGCTTTCACCTGACCGGCTGGCAGCGCTTCTGGAAGCTCGAAGTACCGTTCTCGATGCCCGGCCTCATCTGGAACATGATGATGTCGATGTCGGGCGGCTGGTTCTTCGTGGTGGCTTCCGAAGCGATCACGGTGGGCAACAACACGATCACGCTGCCGGGGATCGGCGCCTACCTGGCGCAGGCGATCGCGGACAAGAACATGCATGCGATCGGCTGGGTCATCCTGACCATGACGATCGTGATCATCGCGTACGACCAGTTGCTGTTCCGTCCGCTCGTCGCGTGGGCCGACAAGTTCCGCATGGAAACGACCAGTTCGGGTAACGCGCCGGAGTCCTGGCTGCTCGACCTCGTGCGCCGCACCCGTCTGATTCACCGCGGCCTCGTGCCGATGGGCAAGCTGTTCGCCAATACGGCGCGTATGCCCATGCGTCTGCCAGGCCTGGGGCAACTCAAGTTCAGCATGCCGCGCCGCCAGAAGTCGTCGCGCCTGGGGGACATCATCTGGGGCGTCCTCGTGATTCTCCTGACGCTCTACGTCGTCTATCGCGTCGTCGCCTATGTGCGGACCGGCGTCACGCTTGATGAAGTGGGCCATGTCTTCGTGCTCGGCCTGATCACGCTGCTGCGGGTGGCGCTGCTGATCGCGATCTCGTCGGCGATCTGGGTGCCGATCGGCGTGCTGATCGGGCTGCGTCCGGCGCTGGCCGAGAAGATCCAGCCGCTCGCGCAGTTCCTCGCCGCGTTCCCGGCCAACCTGCTGTTCCCGGTGTTCGTGATCGTGATCGTGCGCTTCCATCTGAACCCGGATATCTGGCTGTCGCCGCTGATCGTGCTGGGTACCCAGTGGTACATCCTGTTCAACGTGATTGCAGGGGCGAGCGCCTATCCGAACGACTATCGCGAAGTCTCGAAGAACTTCAGCATTCGCGGCTGGCAGTGGTGGCGCAAGGCGATGCTGCCTGGAATTTTCCCGTACTACGTGACGGGCGCAATTACCGCTTCGGGTGGCGCGTGGAATGCGAGCATCGTGGCCGAGTATGTGCAGTGGGGCGATACCAAGGTGGTGGCCCACGGGCTGGGCTCGTATATCGCGCAGACCACGGCGGCGGGCGACTTCCCGAAGATCATTCTCGGCATTGCGGTGATGTCGCTGTTCGTGACGTTGTTCAACCGCACGTTGTGGCGTCCGATGTACGCCTATGCCGAATCCAAACTGCGGCTCGACTGAGCGCCCCTATAACTGACGTTTCGCCTCGGCCCTTTGAAGGGGCTTAAAAAAGCAGGGCGACACGGTGTTTTATTGTGAGAGTGACCACCATGCTAAATCCTAAAATCGTCTCGGCCGATCTGTTTCCGACGCCGCCGCAGACTCAGATCCCGGCCACGCCTGCACGCCTTGGCGCAGAAGTGCTGCGCGTCACCGACGTGAGCCGCGGCTTCGACAAGAACCAGGACGAATTGCTGGTGCTCGACGGGGTGAACCTGTCGCTGCGCGAAGGCGAGATCGTCGGCATGCTGGGCCGCTCGGGCTCGGGCAAGTCGACGCTGCTGCGTATCATCGCCGGCCTGATCGAACCGACCAGCGGCGATGTGAACTACCTCGGCAAGCCGCTTAGCGGTCCCGCCAAGGGCGTGGCGATGGTGTTCCAGACCTTCGCGCTGTTCCCCTGGCTCACGGTTCTGCAGAACGTGGAAGCGGGTCTGGAAGCGCAGGGCGTCGGTGCTCGCGAACGCCGCGAACGCGCGCTGGCGGCGATCGATCTGATCGGTCTGGACGGTTTTGAGAACGCTTATCCGCGCGAGTTGTCGGGCGGCATGCGGCAACGCGTGGGCTTCGCCCGCGCACTGGTGGTCGACCCGACGCTGCTGCTGATGGATGAGCCGTTCTCCGCGCTCGACGTGCTGACCGCCGAAACGCTGCGTACCGACCTGCTGGATCTGTGGACGCAGGGCCGTATGCCGATCAAGTCAGTCCTGATCGTCACGCACAACATCGAAGAAGCGGTGTTCATGTGCGACCGGATTCTGGTGCTGTCGTCGAATCCCGGCAAAGTGGTGGCTGAGATCAAGGTGCCATTTGCGCATCCGCGCAACCGGCTCGATCCGGCGTTCCGCAAGCTGGTGGACGAGATCTACGCGAAAATGACCGCGCGTCAGGCTGGTGAGTCGACCAGGAAGGGCCTGGAACTGGGAAGCCTGCTGCCGCATGTGTCGACCAACCTGATGGCCGGTCTGATCGAAATGCTCGCCATGGCGCCTTACCACGGCCGTGCGGACATGCCGGAAATTGCCCGTTCGCTGCATCTCGAAGTGGACGATCTGTTCCCGGTCGCCGAAATGCTGCAGCACCTGGGCTTCGCCGAAGTCCGCGAAGGCGACATTCTGTTGACGCCGCCTGCGCGCGTGTTCGCTGAACTCGGCACGCAGGAACGCAAGCTGATGTTCGCCGAGCATCTGCTGCGCCACGTGCCGCTTGCGAGCCGGATCAAGACGGTGCTCAACGAACGTCCGGGGCATCGTGCGCCGCGTGTGCGTTTCGAACAGGAACTGGAAGACTTCCTGACGGACAGCGCGGCCGAAGAGACGCTCGACGCGGTGATCAACTGGGGCCGCTATGGCGAGATCTTCTCGTACAACGACCAGACCGAACTGTTCAGTCTGGAGGACGTGGAGGCCTGAGCGCGGTTATTCAGCTATTGAAAGAACGCAGCGGCATCAGCGTGCCGCTGCGCGCTGAGCGTCCGCCTCGATCGCCCAGTCGACCGCAGCCTGCGCATGCAGCGCTGTGGTATCGAACACCGGCAACGCGGCATGCTCCGGCTTGATCAGGAGCGTGATCTCCGTGCAGCCGAGAATCACCGCCTGCGCCCCGCGGGTGGCCAGGTCCTCGATCACGCGCTGATAGACGCGCCGTGATTCCTCGTGGACCACGCCATGGCATAACTCGTCGTAAATGATGCGATGCACTTCCGCGCGATCGGCTTCGTTCGGCGTCAGCGTTTCGAGTGCGTAGCGTTCGTTCAGGCGTCCCGTGTAAAACGTCTGCTCCATCGTATAGCGCGTGCCGAGCAACCCCACACGCTCGACGCCAGCTTCGCGCAAAGCGCTGCCGGTCGGGTCGGCGATATGCAGGAAGGGAATCGAGATGGCTTGTTCGATCGACTCGTACACCCGATGCATCGTATTGGTGGCGAGGATCACGAGGTCCGCGCCGCCGCGTTCGAGTTGCTGCGCGGCGTCGGCCATCTGCGTACCGAGCGCGGCCCAGTCGCCGGCGCGCTGGAGCGCTTCCACTTCGGCGAAGTCAACGGTCAGCAAGACGCTGCGAGCATTGTGGTGGCCGCCGAGCCGCGCCTTAGTGTGGCGGTTGAGCAGCCGGTAATACTCGCTGGATGACTCCCAGCTCATGCCGCCGATGATGCCGATCGTTTTCATATCCCTGTCCTGCCGATGCGTATGGGTGAGCGACGAGTATAGGCCGGGCGGGGCGCTGGAAAGCGGTACGGATCGGCGCGCTTGCGCCGGTACGGTGGGAGTTGCGGCGGCGGATTCGTGCCTCTGGCCTGACTGATCCTAAGCCTTCGGCAGGGTGGATTTTTTGCCGCGCGACTTGCGTGGCTTCGGCTCGACGCCGATCCGCGGATCGCGGGCGAGCACGAGCGCCGTCACCTCGTCGACGGTGGTTTCGAACGCCGGATCGTCCTGGGCGACATAGAGCCACTTTCCCAGCACCGGGTGTGGCTGCAAGGCGGGCAGCTCCTCCATCAGCGCGGCGTGCCTGTCCTGCGAGGAGCACACCAGCAGGCCGTTCCACGGCCGGTCGCGATCGCCCGCGACCAGGCACAACAGGCCGTCGATATAAGCGGCGTCCAGGCCGAACATCCGCTTGGTGATGAAGGTCGAATCGCGCTCGAAGGCGTCGAAGATCCAGAGTAGCGAGTTGCGGATGGAAGAGGGCATGGGCGTAACGATCCGTGAGCTTCTTGATAATACTACTGTATTTTTGTACAGTATATGCATCTTGAACCAGCTCGACTCTCCTCCGGCGGATTCGCCCTCGCCGCCGCCCCCGCCCTTGCGCAAGATCATCCATTGCGACTGCGACTGTTTCTACGCGTCGGTCGAAATGCGCGACGAACCGTCCTTGCGCGGCCGGCCGCTGGCAGTGGGCGGGCGGCCCGATCATCGCGGCGTGGTGGCCACCTGCAACTACGAGGCGCGGCGCTTTGGCGTGCATTCGGCCATGTCGTCGGCAATGGCGTTGCGCAAGTGTCCCGATTTGCTGCTCATCCCGCCGACCATGGAGAAATACCGCATCGCCTCGCGCCAGATCATGGCGATCTACCGCGATTACGCTGTTGAGGTCGAACCGCTGTCGCTCGACGAAGCCTATCTGGACGTCACCCACACCGAGCGCTGTAAAGGCAGCGCCACGCTGATGGCTAACGAGATCCGCAAGCGTGTCCGTGAGACGGTCGGCGTGACGGTGTCGGCCGGCGTGGCGCCCAACAAGTTCGTCGCCAAGATCGCCTCCGACTGGAACAAGCCCGACGGTCTTTATGTGGTGCGGCCGCACGAGGTTGACGCGTTCGTCGCCGCATTGCCGGTGCGCAAGATTTTCGGGGTGGGCAAGGTGACGGCGGCGAAGCTCGAAAAGCTCGGGCTCGTGACTTGCGCCCAGTTGCGCGAGTGGCCGCTCGTCGATCTGCATCGTCAGTTCGGCGTGTTCGGCAGGCGGCTCTACGAGTTGTCGCGCGGCATCGACGACCGGCCCGTGCGCTCGGACCGGGAGCGCAAATCGGTGAGCGTGGAGACGACTTACGTCACGGATCTGCGCACGCTCGAAGAGTGCGCGGCGGAACTGCGGCGTCTGGCCGAACAACTGGACGTACGGATTGCGCGCGCCGAGGCGGCAGCGGCCGTGCGCAAGCTGTTCGTGAAGATCCGCTTCGCCGATTTTCAGCGCACTACGGTCGAATGCGTCGGCGAGGTTACCCATCTGCCGACCTTTCTCGCGTTGCTGGAAAAGGGCTTTGCGCGCCGCAACCAGGCGGTGCGGCTGCTGGGTGTGGGCGTGCGGCTCGAGGAAGAGCATCTTGCCCAGCACGGGCAGTTCGAGCTGTTCGATGAAGAGCCGGCGGATGAGGTCATCGAAGCGCCGGAGCAAGCGCCTCCGGACGATTCTGCCGAATAGTCGTCCAGTTGTCGTTTAGTCGCCCCCAAGGCCTTTCTGACGCCGATAGAATCGATGGCAGTCAAAGGAGCGAGACATGGACCTGATCATCCGCCGTGCCAGCCTGCCGCGTAGTGCCTCCGAATATAGAGAGCCGGTCGATATCGGCATCGAGGCGGGGCGCATCATCGCGGTCGAACCGCATCTTGCTGCGAGCGCCCCAGAAGAAATCGACGCCGCCGGTTCGCTCGTCACGCCGCCCTTCGTCGACCCGCATTTTCATATGGACGCGACGCTGTCCTACGGGCTACCGCGCGTCAATGCGTCCGGCACGCTGCTCGAAGGCATTGCGCTGTGGGGCGAACTGAAACCTCAGTTGACCCAGGAGGCTCTGATCGAGCGCGCGCTGCAGTACTGCGACTGGGCGGTGGCGCGCGGTCTGCTGGCGATTCGCAGCCATGTCGACGTGTGCGATCCGAGCCTGCTGGCCGTCGAAGCGTTGCTCGAGGTCAAGCGGCGCGTCGCGCCGTACCTCGACCTGCAACTGGTGGCCTTTCCGCAAGACGGGGTTTTGCGTAGCGCGGGTGCCTTCGACAATCTGAAGCGGGCAATTGCGCTCGGTGTCGATGTGGTCGGCGGCATCCCGCACTTCGAGCGGACCATGGCGGATGGCGCGGAGTCGGTGCGCATCCTGTGCGAATACGCGGCGGAGCAGGGCTTGCGCGTGGACATGCATTGCGACGAATCGGACGACCCGCTTTCGCGTCACATCGAAACGTTGGCTGCGCAGACGCACAGGCTTGGTTTGCAGGGACGCGTGACGGGTTCGCATCTGACCTCGATGCACTCGATGGACAACTACTACGTCAGCAAGCTCTTGCCGCTGATGCGCGATTCGGGCGTGTCGGCGATCGCCAATCCGCTCATCAACATCACGTTGCAGGGCCGCAGCGATACCTATCCGAAGCGCCGCGGCATGACACGCGTGCCGGAGATGATGACTGCGGGTATCACGGTGGCATTCGGCCACGACTGCGTGATGGACCCGTGGTACAGCCTTGGTTCGGGCGATATGCTCGAGGTGGCCCACATGGGGCTGCACGTCGCACAGATGACCGGCGTCGACGCGATGCATGCGTGCTTCGATGCGGTGACGGTGAATGCAGCGCGGATTCTCGGGCTCGAAGGTTATGGCATCGCGCCGGGATGCGAGGCGAATCTCGTGTTACTCGATGCGCGCGATCCGGTCGAAGCCATCCGTCTGCGCGCGGCGCGGCTGGCGGTGGTACGGCGTGGCAAGGTGGTGGCCCGCTCGCCCGCTGCGCGGGCGACGCTTGCGCTCGATGGTCGACCGGGGGAGGTCGATTTCAAGCTGCGGCGTGAGTAACGTTAGCGTGGGTAACGTCAACGTGAGCAACGTTCGTCACAGGTAACGCTGGCGATACGGGCAGCACCCGCAATAAAAAACCGGTGCCTGCTTGAGTGAGCAGGGCACCGGTTTTCTCCAGAAGCCGCGCCAATAGGCGCGCAAAGCTCAATGCGTCGTAGCCGGCGTCATACCGTTATGACGCAACAGCGCGTCGATATTCGGCTCACGGCCGCGGAACGCCTTGAACGATTCCATCGCAGGACGGCTGCCGCCCACCTCAAGAATCTCCTTGCGATAGCGCGTGCCGGTGGCCGCATCGAGCACGCTGCCGCTCGCCGCCTGAGCCGCTTCTTCGAACGCGGCATAGGCATCGGCCGACAGCACTTCCGCCCACTTGTAGCTGTAATAGCCCGCCGCATAACCGCCGGCGAAGATGTGGCTGAACGTGTTCGGCCAGCGCGAGAACGCCGCTTGCGGCACCACGTGGAAGCGCTCGTTGATCTCACGGGCGAGATCGTTGGCGCTCAGCGAACCGGTCGCATCGAAATCCGTATGCAGCTTCATGTCGAACATCGAGAACACGATTTGCCGCAGCGTGCCGAGGCCACTCTGGAAATTCTTCGCGGCCAGCATCTTGTCGAACAGATCGCGCGGCAGCGGCTTGGCGGTCTCGACATGCGAGCTCATATCGCTCAGCACGTCCCACTCCCAGCAGAAGTTTTCCATGAACTGCGACGGCAGTTCGACCGCGTCCCACTCGACGCCGTTGATGCCCGACACGGCCAGTTCATCGACCTGCGTGAGCATGTGATGCAGACCATGGCCGAACTCGTGGAACAGCGTGATCACTTCGTCATGCGTGAAGCAGGCCGGCTTGCCGCCGACCGGTGCCGAGAAGTTGCAGGTCAGATACGCGACCGGCGTTTGCACGCCGCCCTTGGCATGCTTGTGACGGGCTCGCGCATCGTCCATCCACGCGCCGCCGCGCTTGCCTTCTCGTGCATACAGGTCGAGATAGAACTGTGCGACCAGGCCGCCGTCCTGATTCTCGACGCGGAAAAAGCGCACATCCGGATGCCACACGGCCGCTTCGTCGCGACGGATCTTCACGCCGAAGAGCGTCTCCGTGACCTTGAACAGGCCCTTGAACACGGTGTCTTCCGGGAAATACTGTTTGACCTCGTTTTCCGAGAACGAATAGCGCTTCTGACGCAGACGCTCCGCGGCGAAGGTCATGTCCCACGGTTGCAGTTCGGTCAAACCAAGCTCGTTGGCGGCGAATTCGCGCAATTCTTTCCAGTCCTGCTCGGCATGCGGACGGGCACGCGTGGCGAGGTCTTCGAGGAAGGCCATCACTTGTGCGGGGGACTCGGCCATCTTCGGCGCCAGCGAGACCTCGGCGAAGTTGTGATAGCCAAGCATGTGCGCTTCTTCGGCGCGCAGCTTCAGTTGCTCTGCGATGTTCGCCGTGTTGTCCCACTCGGCCTTGCCGCCGCCGTAGGTGCCGCCCAGTTCCGAGGCGCGCGTGACGTAGGCGCGGTACATCGTCTCGCGCATCGCGCGGTTTTCCGCGTATTGCATGACCGGGAAGTACGACGGGAAATGCAACGTGAATTTCCAGCCGCTCTTGCCGTCGCGTTCGGCCGCTTCTTCTGCGCCTTCGATCACATCTTCCGGCAGACCTGCCAGTTGTGCCTTGTCGTCGACGAGGTAGGCGTAGGCGTTGGTGGCGTCCAGCACATGATCGGAGAACGACTTCGACAGACTGGCCTGGCGTTCCTGCAATTCAGCGAAGTGCGGTTTCTGGTCTTCGGGCAGTTCCGCGCCCGACAGGCGGAAATCGCGCAGGGCGTTCTGCAGGATCTTCTTGCGTTCGCCGGTGAGCGAGCCGAAGTCGCTGCTGGCGGCGAGCGTCTTGTACTTTTCGAACAGCGCAAGGTTTTGCCCGACGCTCGACCAGAATTCCGTGACGCGCGGCAGATTCTCGCCATAGGCGGCGCGCAGCTCAGGTGTGTCCGCGACAGCGTTCAGGTGACCGATGACGCCCCAGGCGCGCGACAGCGGCTCCGTTACGCGCTCTACCGGCTCGACCACGTCGGACCAGGAAGCGGGCGTGATCGGTTCCGCGGCGCGCTCGACGGCGGCAGTTGCGTTGGCAAGCAGGACGTCGAGAGCGGGGGTGACGTGTTCGGGGCGGATGTCGCCAAAGCGCGGCAGGTCGGAGAAATCGAGGAGCGGGTTGTCGTGTGTGGGTTGGTTGGTGGACATAAGGCTTCCTGTCTGACGCGAGTGAATAGGCTAGGCGCGAGTATGCGGACGCGGCTCGTGGCGGCGCCCGATATCGACATTATTGGGGCAGCGGGCTGCGATTCCAATCGGCTACGGCACAAATTATCAGAAGTTCGTCTTTCGTGTATCTGTTGCGATATTTGTGCCAGAGCGTTTGGGACGGAGGTGGCTGTCGTGCGCGGCTTGGTGCGTTTTCGTGCGCTCCGCCGGTCTGTACGAAAGCGAACGGTCAGGTTTGTTGCTTTGCGGCATGGTGCGAGTGCGGGACTGACCGCGATGAAACAGCATGGGACACGAGTAAGCGCTAAAGCGCTAACTCGTGTCGACCGCGGTGAAACAGCATGGGACTGGAGTAAGCGCTAAAGCGCTAACTCCAGTCGACCGCGATGAAACAGCATGGGACTGGAGTAAGCGCTAAAGCGCTAACTCCAGTCGACAGGAGAACGCCAGATGAATCCGCTTTCGCATGCCTTATCGCGTAACGAGAACAACTTCGGCCTCGTGCGTCTCCTTGCGGCCATTGCCGTCGTCTACGGGTACTCGTACCTGCTTCAGCAGCCGGACGGCAGCACCGACTGGGTCCCGAACGCGCTCGGTTTCGACGGTTTGATCGCATTCGGGATCTACGCATTTTTTCTGCTGAGCGGCATGCTGGTGACGGCCAGTTTCGACCGGCAGCGCTCGGCACCGCGCTTCGCGGTCCTGCGCATCGCACGTATCTGGCCGGCTGTGGCGGCCGGTTCGCTGGTGACGGTCTTCGTCATCGGGCCGCTCTTCACCACGCTGCCGCTGCGCGAATATTTCGCCTCCAGCGTGACATGGGCCAACCTCGACAATTTCTCGACGCTCGTGCTGAACGGCAGCTGGGCCGTGCCCGGCGTGTTCGAGCATAACCGCTGGCTGAACGAAGTCAGTGCGCCGCTATGGACGCTGCCGCTCGCGGTGCGCTGCTATCTGATCGTGCTGTTCACGGGGCTCGTGGGCTTGCTGTCGAACCGTTGGGGTGTGCTGCTTGCCGCCGCGCTGGGGTTGGCGGCATTCGTGCTGCGCGTGCATCTGGTGCCGCATCTGCACCTCGAGTTGCGCGACTTCTCCGCAAAGACGCCCGGCTATTCGTTCTGGCCCGAGCCGTTCTTTTTCATCGGCATGCTGCTGTACGGCTGGCGCGAGGACATCGAGCTTCATGGTCTCGCTGCGCTTGGTCTCGTGATGGTGTTTCTGGTGTTCCGCGACACGGCTGCCGCGCAACCGCTGTTCTATCTGGCCTTCGTGTACGGCGTGCTGTGGGTCGGCACGACGCCGCTGCTGCGCAGCCTCACGCCACGCAACGATTACTCGTACGGCATCTATCTGTACGGCTTCATGATGCAGCAATGTGTGGCAAGTCTCGCGCCGCGTCTGAGTCATCAGACGGCAACGTTGGTTGCCGCGCCCTTCATCCTGCTTTGCGCAGTGCTTTCGTGGCGCTTTGTGGAGCGGCCGGTACTGGTGTGGTGCCACCGGCGTCTGGCACGTACACCGGGCGCGGTTGGGGCGGCGGCAGCCAATTCGGCCGCGCGTTAGATACGGGTGCGGGTAAAGGCGGCCGAGCGCGAGCTGATGATACGGCTCGCGCCCGCCCCGCAAGCACCGCGCTTGCCGCAGCGAATGCGCCGGCTTCGTTACGCTTGAACCGCCTTACGCCTGACCAGCCGCGCGTTCGGCCGCTTCGATCGTATTGACGAGCAGCATCGTGATCGTCATCGGGCCGACGCCGCCCGGCACCGGCGTGATATAGCCGGCTACTTCCTTCACGCCGGCGAAATCGACATCGCCGCACAGCTTGCCGGCCTCGTCGCGATTCATGCCCACATCGATCACCGCTGCGCCCGGCTTCACCATCTCCGCCGTCAGGATATTGCGCAGACCCGTGGCGGCCACCACCACGTCGGCGTTACGCGTATGCGCGGCCAGATCGCGCGTCTTGCTGTGGCAGATCGTGACTGTCGCACCCGCTTCGAGCAGCAGCAACGCCATCGGCTTGCCGACGATGTTCGAGCGGCCGATCACCACCGCGTTCGCGCCCTTCAGGTCGATGCCGTAGGCCTCGAACATCTTCATCACGCCGTACGGCGTGCAGGGGCGAAACAACGGCTTGCCGGTCATCAGCGCACCTGCGTTGGCGACGTGGAAGCCATCCACGTCTTTCTCGGGTGAGATCGCTTCGATCACCTTATGGCTATCGATATGCTTCGGCAACGGCAGTTGCACGAGGATGCCGTGAATTTTCGGGTCGCTGTTCAAGGCGTCGATGCGCGCGAGCAGATCGGCCTCCGACAGCGTAGCCGGATAGCGGTCATACGAAGAGTGCAGGCCGTTGTCTTCACAAGCCTTGATCTTGTTGCGCACATACACTTCGCTGGCCGGATTGTCGCCCACCAGCACGACCGCGAGGCCCGGCTGGTGGCCGCGAGCCGTGAGGGCGGCGGCGCGGGTCGCGACATCGCCGCGCAAGGTCTTGGAGAGGGCGTTGCCGTCGATCAGTTTGGCTGTCATGGTCGGTCGAGGTCGAGATAGGGTGGTGTTCGGAATGCGGGGGCGTGCGGTGCGCCTGGATGTGCAAATCGGGCGCGGCGACGAAGTACAGGATTATACCGGCGCGGCCCGGCGCTCTTTCAGCCAGGATGCACGGGACGATTGCGGAGTGGCGCGAGAAGCGCGAGGGGAGAGGATGAAGTCCTGCGGCAAGCAAGGTACGCGGCCAGCCCTAGCCGCGCACCTCTACTGCCTTTGCAACGACGCCGGCTTACTGCGCCGGTTGCGGCTTGTTCGACAGCGCCAGTCGCAGCAGATCGGCGACCGTGTTGACGTTGAGCTTTTCCATGATGTTGGCCCGGTGCGCTTCCACCGTCTTGATGCTGATGCCGAGGTCGTCGGCGATCTGCTTGTTCAGACGGCCGGCGATGATGCGCTCGAGCACCTGATGCTCACGCGCGGTCAGCTTGCCCAGCCGCTCGGCAGCGGCACGTTGCTGCTGCACGCTGGTGCTTTCGCTGCGCGCCTTATCGAGCATGCGCTCGACCAGCTTGCGCAGTTCGGCTTCGTCGAACGGCTTTTCGATAAAGTCCATCGCGCCTTTCTTCATCGTCGACACGGCCATCGGCACGTCGCCGTGGCCCGTCACGAAGATGATCGGCAGCGAGGCGTTGTCGGCGATCAGGCGTTCCTGCAACTCGAGACCGCTCATGCCGGACATCCGCACGTCGAGGATCAGACACGCGATCTGCCCCGGGTGCGTGTGCGGCTGCCAGGTGTCGATGAACTGCTCGGCGCTGGAGAAGCACTGCACGCGGTAGCCGTTCGCCTCCAGCAGCCAGCGCAGCGAATCTCGCACGGCCTCGTCGTCGTCGACGACAAAGACTGTTTCCTGTGTGGTGACTGGGCTGTTCATAGCTCTCCCGTAACGGTTTGTGGTGTCGGCGCCTGTGCCCCGCCGTTGCTCGGGGTATCAGGCTCTCCAATAGGCAGACTGCAATGGAACGTGGCGCCTGTGATGTGGCCGTCAGATTCGACGTTGTTGACCACCCACAGACGGCCGCGATGCGATTCGATAATCGAACGGCAGATATTCAGCCCCATGCCCATGCCATCGGACTTGGTGCTGTAAAACGGTTCAAACAGACGCTCGGCCGTCGCTTCGTCGACGCCCGGCCCCTGGTCGACGACGCTGATGCAGACGAACCCGCTATCGAGCCGCACGACCACGCGGATCACCGGATCGACTGCATTAGGCCGCGCATCGTGCATGGCTTCAGCCGCATTCTTCAACAGGTTCACGAGCACCTGCTCGATCAGCACCGGGTCCACATAGATCACCGGCAGCCGCGAACGCAGGTCCGTGACGATGCGAATACGGCGCTTGCGCGCCTCGATTTCGGCAAGCCCGACCGCGTCCGCCACGATATCGGCGACACGGGTGGCCTGGCGTTTCGGCTCGCTGCGCTTCACGAATTCACGGATCCGCTTGATGATCATGCCTGCCCGCACCGCCTGCTGCGCGGTCTTTTCGAGCACGGGCAGCAGATTGTCAGGCGTTGTCCGACCTGATTTAACCAGTGCAACCGTTCCGGAGCAATAGTTATTGATTGCCGCGAGCGGCTGGTTCAGCTCGTGAGCAAGCGAAGAAGCCATTTCGCCCATCGTCATCAGACGGCTGGTGAACTGCAGCTTCTCGTCCTGCTGGCGCGCGAGTTCCTGGGCCTGCTTACGAGTGGTGATGTCGGTTGCAATCTGCATCTGCGCCAGATGGCCGTCTACCCACTGGATGTATTGGCGGCGCACTTCGAACCATTTCTGGATGCCCTGTACATAGACTTCCTGGGCGTCCGCGGTGCTTTCGGTCAGTGCGGCGGCGGGCAAGCCCGCATAGGCATCGACCATATCGATCGAATCGGACGACGCCTGTGCGCTATCGAACCCGCCGCCCGCTAATTCGAGGTGGCCGTCCGGGCGGATGCCAAAGAGATGGCGGTAGTAGCGGTTAGCGAACAGAAGCTCGGCTTCGTCGGCGGCGAGCACGGACACAGCGGCATCGAGACTTTCGAGCACGGTGGTGAAGCGCTCGTGCGCGGCGGCGAGTTCTTCGCGGGCGCGTTTCGGTTCGGTGATGTCGGTCATCGACGACATCCAGCCAGTCTGACGGCCCGAGCTGTCGATCAGCGGCGAGACATAGAGCCGGGCGTGGAAGAGCGATCCGTCCTTACGCCGCACGCGCAGCTCGAAGCCGGACGAGGGCGCCTTGCCACGCAGCGTCATGTCGAGCTGGCGCTGCATTTCGGGGTAGGCGTCACGCGGCCAGTAGGGGAAGGGCGCCTGCTTGCCGACGAGGTCGCTTTCGTCCCAGCCTGTCATGCGGCAAAAGGCCGGATTGACGTGGGTGATGCGGCCATGCATGTCGAGCACGCGCATGCCGATCAGCACGGAGTTTTCCATCGCACGACGGAAGAACGCTTCTGCGTACAGCGCCTGCTGTGCTTCGAAGCGCTGCCGGGTGTGCTTCCACAGGCTCCACAAACTCCACAGCACGAAGCACGACAGACCTGCGACCAGCCACACGAGCGTGTTGTTCGTGAAGTTGGTCATCTGCGGGTACGCATAGACGCGCACCGAGACACCCTGGCCGGGCGGGTCGAGCGGCAGGTCGTAGAACGCGTCGCGCGGCAGGCGCGGGCGCGTCGAGGTGGTGGCGAGCTCGCGATTGTTCAGGTCGATGATCGAGATCTTGTACTTGGCCGACAACTCAGGCGGGATGTCGTGCTTCAGCACACCTTCGATCGAGAACACCGCGGCGATCGAGCCGAGAAACTCGCGGTCGCGGTACACCGGCGTCTGCAACGTCAGATAGCCGTTGCCGAGGTCGTCGTAGAAGAGCGGTGAGTAGGTCTGGCGGCGCGAGTTGCGCGCATCGTTGAACGCGGCCTTCACGGCTTCGTCCATCTGTTCGTCACTGGGTCTGGCGAGCCGCTGGCCGAGCACCGGCAGCGCGGTATTGGGCCAGCGCGGCTGTTGCTGCGCCGTGTACCAGTTCATGTAGAGGATTTCGGGATGGCCCTGCAGGATGTCCGTGGTAGACACCTGGAACGAATGCTGGTCGGCGTGGCCGGCGGCGATGTCACGCGCGAGTGCCTGGATCTGTTCCTGCGCGCCCGTCATGGACAGGCGAATCTGCTGCTGGGCCCACGCCACGTTGCGGTACAGCGTGTCTTCCTGCTGCTGTTGCTCGCGCCGGTTCAGGCTCCACAGAATCAGGCTCATGACGACCAGGAACACCAGGATCGACAGGAGCGGCGTCAGCAAATAGGAGTTCGACCACCATGGTCCATGGTGCCAGCGGGACGGCGACGAATCCGCCGGCGAACCGGACGGCCGCGCCGAGCGTGCGAAAAGCCGTTCGGTCAACATGGCTGGCATTGTAGCGCAGCGTGTCGCTAGCAAATGGCGCAAAAAAACGCTGAAAGTGCCGCTAATCGGAGCAAACTAGCCGACGTATCCGTTGAAAGGCAGCCAAACCAGGGTGCGCCGCAACAATATTCCGCATTATGAGAAACGATCTCGTAATTCGAAAATTTTGTTGCGCAGACGGCGAGCGCCTTATTACAATCGGCCCGAAGCTGCCGCGGCCGGCCCTCGTCCGCGTCGTCTGTTCAAAGAGCGTTCCTTATCCCCCAGGAGACGAGCATGTCCGCTGTACCCGACGAAGTCATGAAATATGTCGCCGCCGAGAAAGACGATGATCCGCAGGAAACCGGCGAATGGCTGGAAGCGCTAGATGGCGTGATTTCTGCTGTAGGTCCCGACCGCGCCCACTACCTGATCGAGAAACAGATCGAATTTGCGCGCGTGCATGGCGAACACCTGCCGTTCTCTGCCAATACCCCCTACATCAATACGATTCCTGTGTCGCGTCAGGTGCCGATTCCCGGCGACCAGGACCTCGAACACCGGATTCGCTCTTACACGCGCTGGAACGCCATTGCGATGGTGCTGCGTGCCGGCAAGGACACCAACGTCGGCGGTCACATTGCCTCGTTCGCCTCGGCTGCCACGCTGTATGACGTCGGCTACAACCATTTCTGGCATGCACCGTCGGACAAGCACGGTGGCGATCTCGTGTTCGTGCAGGGCCATTCGTCGCCGGGTGTGTACTCGCGCGCGTTCCTGCTCGGCCGTCTGACCGAAGGCCAGCTCGACAACTTCCGTCAGGAAGTGGGCGGCGAGGGCATCTCCTCGTATCCGCACCCGTGGCTGATGCCGGACTTCTGGCAGTTCCCGACCGTCTCGATGGGCCTTGGCCCGATCATGGCGATCTATCAGGCGCGCTTCATGAAGTACCTGCAGGCGCGCGGCATCGTCAAGACCGAAGGCCGCAAGGTCTGGGCGTTCCTCGGCGACGGCGAAACGGATGAGCCGGAATCGCTCGGCGCGATCGGCATGGCCGGCCGCGAACGCCTCGACAACCTGGTGTTCGTGATCAACTGCAACCTGCAGCGCCTGGATGGACCGGTGCGCGGTAACGGCAAGATCATCCAGGAACTCGAAAGCGAATTCCGCGGTGCGGGCTGGAACGTCATCAAGGTGATCTGGGGTAGCCGCTGGGATGCGCTGTTCCAGCGCGACAAGTCGGGTGCGCTGATGCGCCGGATGATGGAAGTCGTCGACGGCGAGTATCAGACGTACAAGTCGGAGTCCGGCGCGTTCGTGCGCGAGCACTTCTTCAATACGCCGGAACTGAAGGCGCTGGTTGCCGAATGGTCCGATGAAGACATCTGGAACCTGAACCGCGGCGGCCATGATCCGCACAAGATTTACGCGGCGTTCCAGGAAGCGTCGAATTCGCAGGACCAGCCGACCGTGATCCTCGCCAAGACGATCAAGGGCTACGGCATGGGCGAAGCCGGTCAGGCGATGAACATCACCCACCAGCAGAAGAAACTGCACGTGGATCAGCTGAAGAAATTCCGCGACCAGTTCCGTCTGCCGATCTCCGACGAAGATATCGTCAACGTGCCGTATCTCAAGTTCGAAGAAGGTTCGAAGGAGCTCGAGTACATGCGCGCTCGCCGCCAGGACCTCGGCGGCTATCTGCCGGCGCGTCGTCAGAAGGCGGAGTCGCTGCCGGTGCCGGCGCTCGACGTGTTCGAGCCGCTGCTGAAGGGCACGGGCGAAGGCCGCGAGATCTCCACAACGATGGCGTTCGTGCGGATTCTCAACATCCTGCTGAAAGACAAGGCGCTCGGTAAGCGCGTCGTGCCGATCGTGCCGGATGAGTCGCGTACGTTCGGTATGGAAGGCCTGTTCCGCCAGATCGGTATCTGGAATCAGGACGGCCAGAAGTACGTGCCGGAAGACTCCGACCAGCTGATGTTCTACCGCGAATCGGAAACCGGCCAGATCCTGCAGGAAGGGATCAACGAAGCCGGTGGTATGGCGGACTGGATCGCTGCCGCGACGTCGTATTCGACGCACGGCGAGATCATGATCCCGTTCTACATCTTCTATTCGATGTTCGGCTTCCAGCGTATCGGCGATCTGGCGTGGGCCGCGGGCGACATGCGTTCGCGCGGCTTCCTGCTGGGCGGTACCGCCGGCCGTACGACGCTGAACGGCGAAGGCCTGCAGCACGAAGACGGCCACTCGCTGCTGTGGGCGGCTTCGGTGCCGAACTGCATCAGCTATGACCCGACGTTCGGTTACGAACTCGCCGTCATCATGCAGGACGGTCTGCGCCGCATGGTCGCGGATCAGGAAGATGTGTACTACTACATCACCGTGATGAACGAGAACTACGAGCACCCGGCGATTCCGCAGGGCGACAGCGTAGCGTCTGACATCATCAAGGGCATGTATGCGTTCAGGAAGGCCGAGGCCGACGCCAAGGCTCCGCGCGTTCAACTGATGGGCGCGGGCACGATCTTCAATGAAGTGATCGCTGCAGCCGACCTGCTGAAGAACGACTGGGGCGTCGCTGCCGACCTCTGGAGCGTGCCGAGCTTCACGGAACTGGCCCGCGAAGGCCACGAAGTGCAGCGCTGGAACCTGCTGCATCCGACCGAAGAAAAGAAGGTCTCGCACGTCGAGAAGCTGCTGAAGGACGCGCCTGGGCCGGTCATCGCATCGACCGACTATGTGCGCGCGCTGACCGAGCAGATTCGTGCGTTCGTGCCGCAGAAGTTCGTCGTGCTGGGCACGGATGGCTACGGCCGTTCGGATACCCGTGAAAAGCTGCGTCACTTCTTCGAAGTGGACCGCTACTGGGTCACGGTTGCCGCGTTGAATGCACTGGCAGATGAAGGCACGATCGAACGCAAGGTCGTCGCAGAGGCGCTCAAGAAGTACAACCTTGATCCGGCCAAACCCAACCCGATGACCGTCTAAGGCATCATTCCCCGAGTGCCATGCGTGCGCGTCTGCTCCTGATCGCCAGGGGCGGGTTGCGTGCGCGGCCCAGGAGACACCAACAATGAGTCAAGCGATCGAAGTCAAGGTGCCGGACATCGGCGATTACAAGGACATCCCTGTGATCGAGGTGCTGGTGAAGGCGGGTGATACCGTCGAGAAAGAGCAGTCGCTCGTCACGCTGGAATCCGACAAGGCGACCATGGACGTGCCGAGCTCAGCCGCCGGTACCGTCAAGGAAGTGAAGGTCAAGGTGGGCGATAACGTGTCGGAAGGCTCGTTGATCGTCGTGCTGGAAGGCGCCGAAGGTGGTGCGGCTGAGAAGCCGGCCGCTGCGCAGGCGAATGGTGCTGCGGCGGCTCCCGCGCCGGCGCCGGCACCCGCTGCCGCTCCGGCACCGGCGGCTGCACCTGCGCCTGCGCCCGCCTCGAGCGGTGGCGGCGTGCAGGAAGTGAAGGTCCCGGATATCGGCGACTACAAGGACATTCCCGTGATCGAGATCGCGGTGAAGGTCGGCGACCGTGTCGAGAAGGAACAGTCGCTCATTACGCTGGAATCCGATAAGGCGACCATGGACGTGCCGAGCACGGCCACGGGCGTCGTCAAGGAACTGAAGGTCAAGATCGGCGATACGGTGTCGGAAGGCTCCGTGATTGTGGTGATCGAAGCGGAAGGCGGCGCGGCTGCTCCCGCTCCCGCACCGGCCGCGGCGCCGAAGCAGGCAGTCGAGAAGCCGTCCGACGCACCGGCTACGCCGAGTCCGGCACCGGCAGCGCCGTCCGCGCTTGCACAGGCTCCGGTGATTCCGTCAGGCGAGGGTGGCCGTCACGCGAGTCATGCGTCGCCGTCCGTGCGCAAGTTCGCGCGCGAACTGGGCGTGGATGTTGCAAGCGTGCAGGGTACGGGGCCGAAGGGCCGCATTACGCAGGACGACGTCACTGCATTCATCAAGGGTGTGATGAGCGGTCAGCGTGCGGCTCCGGCTGCTGCTGCGCCTGCTGCCGGCGGTGGCGGCGAGCTGAATCTGCTGCCGTGGCCGAAGGTCGATTTCACGAAGTTCGGTCCGGTCGATCCGAAGCCGCTCTCGCGTATCAAGAAGATTTCCGGCGCGAACCTGCATCGCAACTGGGTCATGATTCCGCACGTCACCAATAACGACGAAGCGGATATCACCGAACTCGAAGCGCTGCGCGTGCAGTTGAACAAGGAACACGAGAAGGCTGGTGTGAAGTTCACCATGCTGGCTTTTGTAATCAAGGCAGTCGTTTCCGCGTTGAAGAAGTTCCCGACGTTTAATGCAAGCCTTGATGGCGATACGCTCGTTTTCAAGCAGTACTACAACGTTGGGTTTGCTGCGGATACGCCTAATGGTCTCGTGGTGCCCGTGATTCGCGATGCGGACAAGAAGGGGCTCGTCGATATCGCCAGGGAGATGGCTGATCTGTCCAAGGCGGCTCGTGAGGGCAAGCTCAAGCCGGATCAGATGCAGGGCGGGTGCTTCTCTATCTCTTCCCTTGGCGGGATCGGTGGGACGCACTTCACGCCGATTATCAATGCGCCTGAAGTGGCCATTCTTGGGCTGTCGCGCAGCGCTATGAAGCCCGTCTGGGATGGGAAGCAGTTTGTGCCCCGGTTGACTATGCCGCTTTCGCTGTCGTATGACCATCGGGTTATCGATGGGGCTGAAGCTGCGCGGTTCAATGCGTATCTGGGTGCGATTCTTGCCGATTTTCGGCGTGTGATTCTTTGATGTGTTGATTTGGCGCTTGCGCCGAGGAACGTGGGTCCATTGCGGTCATCCACGTTCCTCGTTGAACTTGCTTTCATGTCGGTCTATTAGCGTCGCCCCTGTGCGGGGCAGCACCTACTTTTCTTTGTCTTCCAAAGAAAAGTAGGCAAAAGAAAGGCGCGTCCTTGGGCGGACGGCAAAGGATGCTTCTGTCCAGCGCGCTGCCAGCTTTTAGGCTGCTTTGAGTTTTGGTTCGCGCTCCCTCATCAACATGATCAATAAGAGAAGGGGACACTATGAGTCTCGTCGAAGTGAAAGTGCCGGACATCGGTGATTTCAAGGATGTCGATGTCATCGAAGTCAATATCAAGCCGGGCGATGTCATCGAGAACGAACAAGCTCTCCTGACGCTCGAGTCCGATAAGGCTTCCATCGAAGTGCCCAGCGATACCGCCGGCACCGTCAAGGAAGTGCGCGTCAAAACCGGTGATAAAGTCTCCCAGGGGACCATCATCGCTATCGTCGAATCGTCCGCTGAAGCTGCACCTGCCAAGGCTGCCAAAGAACCCGAGAAGGCGCCCGCTCAAGCGGAAGCTAAACCTCAGGCGGCGCCCGCTCCGACGCCTGCTGCCGCTCCCAAGCAACCGGCCGCCGCGCCTCAAGCGGGGAGCTACTCCGGTAACGCTGACATCGAATGCGATATGGTCGTGCTCGGTTCGGGGCCTGGCGGCTATTCCGCTGCGTTCCGCTCCGCCGATCTGGGCATGAAGACCGTGCTCGTCGAACGCTATTCCACGCTCGGTGGCGTCTGTCTGAATGTGGGTTGTATTCCGTCCAAGGCGCTGCTGCATACGGCCCTCGTCATTGACGAGGCTGAGGCGCTTGGCTCGCACGGCATCACGTTCGGCAAGCCGCAGATCGATCTCGACAAGCTCCGCGATTTCAAGTCCGGTGTCGTCAAGAAGCTCACCGGTGGCCTCGCTGGGATGGCCAAGATGCGCAAGGTCGAAGTGGTCACGGGCACCGGGACGTTCGTCGATCCGCATCACATGGAAGTCGTCACCGAAAGCGGCAAGAAGGTCGTCAAGTTCAAGCAGGCCATCATTGCTGCCGGTTCGGAAGCGGTCAAGCTGCCGTTCATTCCGCAAGATCCGCGGGTCGTCGATTCGACCGGCGCGCTCGAGCTGCGTCAGATTCCCCAGCGCATGCTCGTCATCGGTGGCGGCATCATCGGTCTGGAAATGGCCACGGTGTACTCCACGCTCGGCGCGAAAATCGATGTCGTCGAAATGCTCGACGGTCTCATGGCCGGCGCCGATCGCGATCTCGTCAAGGTCTGGGAGAAGTACAACAGCAAGCGTTTCGCTAACGTCATGCTGAAGACCAAGACCACCGCCGCTGAGGCCAAGGACGATGGCATCTACGTCACCTTCGAAGGCGAGAAGGCTCCGGCTGAACCGCAGCGCTACGATCTCGTGCTGGTCGCCGTGGGCCGTAGCCCGAACGGCAAAAAGATCGGTGCCGACAAGGCCGGCGTCGCTGTGACGGATCGCGGTTTCATCGACGTCGACAAGCAGATGCGCACCAATGTGCCGCACATCTTCGCGATCGGCGATATCGTCGGTCAACCGATGCTCGCGCACAAGGCCGTGCATGAAGGCCACGTCGCCGCGGAAGTTGCGCACGGTGAGAAGGCGTACTTCGACGCGCTGCAGATCCCGTCGGTGGCTTACACCGATCCGGAAGTGGCCTGGGCCGGCAAGACGGAAGATCAGTGCAAGGCCGAAGGCATCAAGTACGGCAAGGCCGTGTTCCCGTGGGCTGCTTCGGGTCGCGCTATCGCCAATGGTCGCGATGAGGGCTTCACCAAGCTCATCTTCGACGAGACCACGCATCGGGTCATCGGTGGTGGGATTGTTGGTCTGAATGCCGGTGACCTGATCAGCGAAGTGTGTCTCGCCGTCGAAATGGGTGCCGACGCAACCGATATCGGCAAGACCATCCATCCACATCCGACGCTTGGCGAATCGGTCGGCATGGCCGCTGAGCTGTACGAAGGCGTCTGTACCGATCTGCCGCCGCAGAAAAAGAAGTAAGGCGGTAAGGGGACGCTTGTGCTCGCTGGCGAGCGCGGGCGTCGCCGATTGACGCACGGTTCGCGTGGCGGTGGGTTTCTGTAGTTGGCCTCAGCGACGAATCGTGAACGTCAGCCGCGAAAGTCAGCGACACAAACAGAACGGCGCGCCCCGCAAAGGGCGCGCCGTTCTGTTTTCAGCGGGGCAGGGCATTCGCCACGCTTGTGTGTCACGCGCTTCGTTTGTCTGCCCCGTGTACGAGGCTAGCCACAGCCGGGGCAAAAAAATCCCGGCCTTCGCCGGGCAAACGATACGCTGTTCAACGTATCGGAGCGTTGGCCCACGCGGCACACGCATAGCATGCGAGGCCGCACGACGCTGTTGCTACGATAGGCGCGGGCCGGTTTTCGAACCGGCCCGCGCATGTTGAAGCGCGAGAAGCTAATGCGAATCAAACTTCAGGTGATGCCGTTGATGCCGGATCGGCACAACGCAGTCTCACCCGAGTGAAGCCTAAGCTGAAGCTTAGACAGCCTTCTTGGCCGAGCGCGAAGCTTGAGCGGCGGCTTGCGAAGCGGCCTTCGAAGCTGCCGTAGCGGCTGCGTTGAAGTTGCTTTCGGCGATTTCCACAGCTTGCTTGGTTGCCTTGTGAACCGTTTCGTACGTCGTGTTGGCGGCGGTAATAGCCGACTTGATCACGGCGACAGCGGTTTCCGAACCGGCCGGTGCGTTCTTGGCCACGTTTTCGACCAGCGATTGCACCTTGCGGTTTTGCTCTTCGTACTGTGCTTCGGCAACACGGGCGAACTCGGCTTGCGTAGCCGACACGATTTCATACACGTGACGGCCATACGACAGCGCCTTTTCCGACAGCGGCTGCGTGAGGCCAGCCTGCAGCGCGAAAAATTCCTGCGCATCCTTCACCGACAGAGCGCGTTGCGCATTTTCCTGGCTTTCCGCGAGCGTCGACTTCACGACTTGCAGGTTCAGCTCAACCAGCTTTTCCACGCCTTCGAATGCCTTGGTCGTCAGGCCGAAGAGGGTTTCAAGGTTCGCTTTCTGGGCTGCGGCGATTTGCTCGGGGGTCAGCAGAGACATGTTTACGCTCCTGGATGACGGTCCGTCTGATGCGGACCGTATTGGGTTAACGGTAAATCCGGTACATCGAAACCTGAATCACACATCACGCCACGATTCATGGTGCATCGCAGCAATAGGTCTCATTTTAGGATGGTGGCAGCGAATGTCAAGCTCTTTTTGTGCGTCGCACAATATCGAGAATATCTCGACAAAACAATGCGTTATGGAGCACATATGACATATGCCGGGAGCATGCCGGATCGGCTGCTGCACAGTGCTGGTGCGTTTTAGCACGAAGGTTTTTGCCGCCAGAACGGCCAAAGGGACGCTTTTGCGGCGATCCTTCGCAGGGTAGGGCGGAGCAAACTTTTTTGGGCAAGAGGTGAGAAAACAACATTCGATGTAAACCGGAATCTGTCACGGAACGTTAATCCACCATCCCGGTCGAATGCGCGATGGATCGATACGCAGCAGATGCTTAACTTCCTGCTGGTCGGCACATTGGCGGGTGCCTTGGGGAACGCCCACGGGGCACTGGCCAGCGGCGTTTTGCAGCCACGCGAAGCGACCGTAGTTCCCCTGATCAAGGTTGTCTTTAAATTGCCGTTATGCTGTGAGCATTGCCCGAAATGGGCACGTAACGGCCCCGACAAACATCCGCGGATTTGATCGTTTTTTTCGATTGAGTGCGCAAAGCTTATAGCTTCTCTGCAATCGGATCTTACAAGCCGGTTTAAGGAGCGCCGATAAGTGCTTAATATTGCTAATTTTTCGTGGTTTTACTACACTTGCGTAAAACTCCAGCCGCCCCTGACAGAACACCAATGAAAACCGACATGTTTTCGTCGCTAAAAGTGATCCATGGCGTGGCCATCAGCACCGCTATGTCGGTGGCCGCCTCGGTGGTCATCGCAGCCGCGTTTGCTGCGCCTGTCGACGCTTTCGCGGCTACAGCGGCCAAGGCCGCTACCGCCCCTGCCAAATCCGGCAAGAAAACCCTCAAAACCGCGAAATCGGCCCGCAAGGGTTCCGCTGTCGCCGCGAAGTCTTCCAAAGCCGCGAAGGTCGCGGCAGCGGACGACGACGCACCGCGCGTCGAAAGCCGCCGGCACCGTGTTTCGTACACGATGAACGGCCGCCGCCGCTCGGTGGTCCGTCAGGTTGCGTTCGAACCGCGTCAGCCGACGGTCGGCCAGGCGTTCGGCCTGCACGACACGCCTGATGCACTGGCCTTGCGCTCGAGCGTCGCGTATGTGGTCGATCAAAACACCGGCGAGTCGCTGTTCGACAAGAACTCGCGCGCCGTGGTGCCGATCGCCTCGATCACCAAGCTGATGACGTCCATGGTGGTGCTGGATTCGAAGGCCCCGCTGACCGAGCAGATCGAAGTCACGGACGAAGACCGCGACTACATCAAGAACACCGGTTCGCGTCTCGCGGTCGGTTCGGTGCTTTCGCGTGAAGACATGCTGCACATTGCGCTGATGGCTTCGGAAAACCGCGCGGCCGCAGCGCTGTCGCGTTACTTCCCGGGCGGCCGTCCGGCCTTTATCGCGGCGATGAATGCGAAGGCCAAGCAACTCGGCATGACGGATACGCACTTCGAAAGCCCATCGGGTCTGACGAGCGAGAACGTGTCGAGCGCGCGCGACCTGGTCAAGATGGTCAACGCGGCTTATCAGTATCCGATGATCCGCGAGTTCTCGACGGATCGTAGCTACGAGGTCTACACGGGCAAGCGTTCGATCGCCTATAACAGCACGAACGCGCTGGTGCGCAACCCGACGTGGGATATCGGTCTGCAGAAGACCGGTTTCATCAACGAAGCGGGTGAGTGCATGGTGATGCAGACGACCATTCACGGCCGTCCGATGATCGTGGTGTTGCTCGATTCGTCGGGCAAGTACACGCGCTTTGCCGATGCGACGCGTCTGCGTAACTGGCTCGACAACGGTGGCGAGCAGCACATCACCAGTGCCGACGCTGGCGGCGCGGGTACCTGAAAGCCAGGAGCCGCGTATGAGGGTTGCCGCCTCGACGTGGCACCTGGTTTCGGCCTAAGGCAATCAGCAGCGCAAACAAAAAGCCCCGCATTTGCGGGGCTTTTTGCATATGGCGCATCCATTCGCAGCCACCAGGCTACACGCTCTGTTTAATCAGGCATGCTGATGATGCGCGCTGGCGGGCGGCGTTTCGGGCTGATAGCCGAGCGAGGCGGAGATCACCAGTGCAGTCTTGCTCAACTGCCCCAGCCACGAGTCTTGCAGGCGATCGGCCGGCGCCGACAGCGACAGGCCGGCGACCAGCTTGCCGGTGTCGTCATAGATACCCGCTGCGATGCAGCGCACGCCGAGTTCCAGTTCCTCGTTATCGCGCGCGCAGGCGTGCTGGCGCACGTGCAACAGTTCGCGTTCGAGTTTGCCGAGGTCGGTAATGCTGTTCTGGGTGTGCCCCGAAAGGCCCGTGCGTGTCGCGTACGCGCGCACACGTGTGGATTCGTCCGCGGCGAGGAACAGCTTGCCGACCGATGTCAGATGCAGCGGCGCCCGCCCGCCAATGGCACGTACGACCTGCATGCCGGAACGCTCGGAATAGGCGCGCTCGATATAGACGATCTCATCGCCCTGACGCACCGAGAGATTCACCGTTTGGCCGGTCAGGCGGTGCAGTTCGCGCATTGGCGTCAACGCAGCATCGCGCACCGACAGGCGCGCCTTCACCAGATTGCCCAGTTCCAGCAGGCGCATGCCGAGCCGGTAGGTGCCCGGATCCGAACGGTCGACGAGACGGCACGTCACCATGTCGTTAAGGATGCGGTGCGCCGTGGAGGGGTGCAGCTCGGTGCCTAGCGCGAGTTCCTTCAGGCTGACCGGGTCGGTATGCGCAGCCAGGGCATCCAGCAGGCGCATCATGCGCTCGATCACCTGGATCGAAGTCTTGGGATCCGGGTTCGTATCGCTCATGGGGAGAAATCGGTTGACGCGTCAAACAGCGGAGAATTGATTGTATATCGTATTGTGAAAAAAGCGAACGCCGTTCGAGGCTGCCTTCGAATCTGCGGCGACTGTTCACCGTCTGGCGCGTTGACCGGTTTTGGCGTTGGTATTGCTCGATAAACAGCGGATAATCAGGGACGTTTTCCCGAAGGAGCGCCTATGCGAGTCGGTTTGTTCGTCACCTGTCTGATTGACCTGATGCGTCCCGAGATCGGTTTCTCGGTGATCAAGCTGATCGAGGGCGCTGGCTTCGAGGTGATGGTGCCGCCGGCGCAAACCTGCTGCGGGCAGCCCGCCTACAATTCCGGCGATCGCCGTCTGGCGCGCGATCTGGCCCAGAAAACGCTGCGGGAATTCGAGCAGTTCGATTACATCGTGGTGCCGTCCGGTTCGTGCGGCGGCATGATCCGCGTGCACTACGGCGACCTGTTCGGCGACGATCCGGAAATGATGATCCGCTTCGGCCGCCTGCGTCCAAAGGTATATGAGCTGACCGATTTCCTCGTCAACGTCGCCAAGGTGCAGTTGCCGCCGGGCGAGTTCGCGGGGCCGGTGACGTATCACGATTCCTGCTCGGGCTTGCGCGAACTGGGCGTCAAGTCGCAGCCGCGCACGTTGCTGGCGCAGGCTGGCGTGGCCGTCACCGAGATGAAGGATTGCGAGCACTGCTGCGGCTTCGGTGGCACGTTCGCGGTCAAGTATGGCGATATCTCGACGGCGATCGTCGATGAGAAATGCGCGAATATCGGCGCGAGCGGCGCGGGCACGGTAGTGCTGGGCGACCTCGGCTGCATGCTCAATATAGAAGGCCGTTTGCGCCGCAAGGGCGACACCACCACGCGCGTGCTGCATATCGCGCAGGTGCTCGCCGGCGACGCTTAAGTCCTCAAGCCAATCCCCAAGGCCGCCATGCAAGTTCAAACGATGCAGTTCAAGGCGCGCGCAGGCGAGAAGCTCGCCGATCAGCGTCTGCAGCAGAACCTCACCAAGCTGTCGACGAAGTTCGTTTCGGCCCGGGCCGCCGCGATTACGACGATCGACTTCGCGGCGACGCGCGCCGCGCTCAAGGAGCGCCGCAACCGCGCACTGGAAAACCTCGACGTCTGGCTCGAGACCTTCGAGCGCGAGGCGACCCGGCGCGGCGTCACGGTGCTGTTTGCGGAGACCACGCGGGAAGCGGCCCAGCTCGTCGCGGACATCGCGCGCCGGCACGACGTCAGGAAAGTGATCAAGACCAAGTCGATGGTTACCGAGGAAATGCGTCTGAACGAAGTGCTCGGCCAGATGGGCGTGCAGTCGATCGAGACCGATCTCGGCGAATATATCCTGCAGATCAACGACAACGAGGCGCCGAGCCATATCATCGCGCCGGTCGTCCATAAGGATAAGGACGAGATTGCCGATCTGTTTGCCAAAACCCACCAGCGGCCGCGCCTGACCGAAATCACCGAGATGACCCGCGAGGCGCGTGAGGTGCTGCGCCCACATTTCATGACGGCTGATATGGGCGTGACCGGCGGCAATTTTCTGGTAGCGCAGACCGGTTCAGTCGCGCTCGTGACGAACGAAGGCAACGAGGGCATGTGCACCGTGATGCCGCGCGTGCACGTGGCGGTGACGGGGATCGAGAAAGTGCTGCCGACGCTCGAAGATCTCGCGACCGCGATGCGCCTGCTGCCGCGCTCGGCGACCGGCCAGTCGACCTCGAACTACTTTTCGGTGCTGACCGGGCCGCGCGGGCCGGGCGATCAGGATGGGCCGGAGCATATGTATGTGGTGCTGGTCGATGGCGGGCGCACCGGGCTGATCGGCGGCGACTTCCAGGAGATGCTGCGCTGTATCCGCTGCGGCGCTTGTATGAACCACTGCCCGGTTTATCAGAAGATCGGTGGCCACGCTTACGGCTGGGTCTATCCGGGGCCGATGGGATCGGTGCTGACACCGAGCTACATCGGTATCGACAACGCGCTCGATCTGCCACAGGCCGCCACGCTGTGCGGCGAATGCGATAGCGTCTGTCCGGTCGGCATTCCCCTCTCGGGCCTGCTGCGCAAGCTGCGCGAGAAGCAGGTGGAGCGGCACCTGCGACCGTGGCGCGAGCGTGCGGGGCTGGCCGTGTGGGGTTTCCTCGCGCTGCATCCGGATGCGTATGCGTTGTTCACCAAGCTGGCGGTGCGCGTTCTGGAGATGATGGGCGGGCGTCGGCGCGCCATCAGCCGGCTGCCGCTCGCGGCCGGCTGGACCAACACCCGAGACATGCCGGCGCCGGTCGGGCGTACGTTCCGCGAGCTTTACGCCGCGCAGCGCAGTCACCTCGGCTGAAGGGCGCGGCCCGCGTCGCGGACTGGCACTGTTATCTCCAGAGCAACGCTCTATCTCACCGGGGTGGGTTTATACCAATTGATTAGTTCTATATGATTTCGACTGGGCATAGTGGGCCACAAGCTCCGGATGCCCCAATCGGAAGAGAACGACATCATGAAAAAGACAATATCGATGTACTGGCCATTGGCCGTGTTTGTGCCGTTCGCAGCGGCAGCCTATATGTATGTCAGCAGCGAGAGCGCTTCCCCGGTCTCGCAGTCGCCGCTCGGCGCATCGCAGCTCACTGCGGAGCTGGCGCGAACCGTTTCGTATGGTTTGGTCGGCGACGATAGTGCCGCGCCGGTCAAGCCCATGCGGGCGGTCACCTCAGTGCAGGCTTCGGAAGCGTCCTGAACACCAGGCGCGTGGCGCGGATAAGGCGCCGGTGCGCCTGCGCGGCGAGATTTTCAGCACCTTTGTATAATCGCGGCACTGTTGCCTAACCCTATCCGGATGCACTGCATCCAGAGCCTTGATGAAAACCATCTCCATCTGTTTTGTCTGCCTCGGGAACATCTGTCGTTCTCCGACCGCGGAAGGGGTGATGCGGCATCAGGTGGGTGAAGCGAAGCTGCAAGAACGCATTGCGATCGATTCGGCCGGTACCGGCGACTGGCACATCGGCGCGGCGCCTGACGAGCGGGCGCAGCGTGCCGCCGCCCAGCGCGGCTACGACCTGTCCGGGCTGCGCGGCCGGCAGATCGGTGCGGCGGATTTCGAGCGTTTCGATCTGCTGGTCGCAATGGACGACGCCAACGTCGCCGCGTTGCGCCGGATCTGCCCGCCGGCCCAGCGCGACAAGATCCGTCTGCTGATGGAGTTTGTCCCCGAGGCCGACAGCCGGTGGGCGGGGGAGCGGGAAGTGACCGATCCCTATTTTGGCGGCGACGAAGGCTTCGAGCAGGTCCTCGATCAGTGCGAGGCGGCTTGCCGGGGTCTGATCGCAGCATTGCATCCGCAACTGGTGCCTTGAGGGCGTTGCGCTTTAGTGCTCAAGGTGTTCGTGGTGGCTGGCTTCAGGGCCTGTCTGCAGGCTTTTCAGGCGCGCCGCCTCAATTAAGCAAATGACCCAAATCGCGATAGGGATACTTGACTAATTTGCTCATGTATTTATACTTGAGCAAACTTGTCGAGAATTGCGATCCCCAACATCATGAGACTCACCACGAAAGGCCGTTTCGCCGTCACGGCGATGATTGACCTGGCACTGCGCCAGGAGCAGGGCCCGGTGACGCTTGCGGGTATCAGCCAGCGCCAGCATATTTCCCTGTCCTACCTTGAGCAGTTGTTCGGCAAGCTGCGCCGCCACGAGATCGTGGAGTCGGTGCGCGGGCCCGGCGGTGGCTACAATCTGGCCCGCCGCGCCGAGAACGTGACCGTCGCAGACATCATCATTGCTGTCGACGAACCGCTCGATGCCACCCAATGCGGCGGCAAAGGCACCTGCGAAGGCACCAAGCAGCACGACGGCCACTGCATGACGCACGAACTGTGGTCCACGCTGAACCAGAAAATGGTCGAGTACCTCGATTCGGTATCGCTAAAGGATCTGGTCGATCAGCAGCGCTCGCGCGAAGGCGCGCCCGCCGTGCTGCGCGACCGCCGCAGCGAGGCGCCGGCGGTCGAACCCGCCCGGGTCGCGCCACGCGGACCGAATTCCGTTTTTAACATGGCCGGTTCCTAGACCCCGCGAAGCCAGCGAACTCGGAACCCAGAAGCCAGAGCAATGATGTCCCCGGAGCGATTCATGAACAACGACATTCCCCACCTGCCCATTTACATGGACTACAGCGCCACGACTCCGGTCGACCCGCGCGTGGTGGACAAGATGATTCCGTATCTGCGTGAGCAGTTCGGCAACCCTGCATCGCGTAGCCACTCGTACGGCTGGGACGCGGAACGTGCGGTCGAGGAAGCGCGCGAGAACGTCGCGGCGCTGGTGAATGCCGATCCGCGCGAAATTATCTGGACCTCGGGTGCCACGGAGTCGGACAACCTGGCCATCAAGGGTGCCGCGCACTTCTACAAGAGCAAGGGCAAGCACATCATCACGGTGAAGACCGAGCACAAGGCCGTGCTCGACACCTGCCGCGAGCTCGAGCGCGAAGGCTTCGAAGTCACGTATCTGGACGTGAAGGACGACGGTCTGATCGACCTCGACGTGTTCAAGGCTGCGCTGCGCCCCGATACGATTCTGGTCTCGGTCATGTCGGTCAACAACGAGATCGGCGTGATTCAGGACATCGAGGCGATCGGTGAGATCACCCGTGAAAAGGGCATCATTTTCCACGTCGACGCCGCTCAGGCCACCGGCAAGATCACGATCGACCTGCAAAAGCTGAAGGTCGATCTGATGTCGTTCTCGGCACACAAGACGTATGGTCCGAAGGGCATCGGCGCGCTGTATGTGCGTCGCAAGCCGCGTATCCGTATCGAAGCGCAGATGCACGGTGGCGGTCACGAGCGCGGTATGCGTTCGGGCACGCTGGCGACGCACCAGATCGTCGGCATGGGCGAAGCGTTCCGTCTTGCCCGCGAAGAAATGGCAACGGAAAACGAGCGCATTCGCATGCTGCGCGACCGTCTGCTGCGCGGTCTGCAAGACATGGAAGAAACCTACGTGAACGGCGACATGGAAAAGCGTGTGCCGCACAACCTGAACATCAGCTTCAACTTCGTCGAAGGTGAATCGCTGATCATGGCGGTGAAGGACGTGGCGGTGTCGTCGGGTTCGGCGTGCACGTCGGCGTCGCTCGAGCCGTCGTATGTGTTGCGCGCGCTTGGCCGCAACGACGAACTGGCGCACAGCTCGATCCGCTTTACGGTGGGCCGCTTCACGACGGAGCAGGACGTCGATTACGTCATCAACCTGCTGAAGACCAAGATTTCGAAGCTGCGCGATCTGTCGCCGCTGTGGGAAATGTACAAGGACGGGATCGATATTTCGACGATCCAGTGGGCGGCGCACTGAGGTTTGATTGCGACGCTACGCTGCACGAAACATCGCACCGAATGCAGGTTGAAACGAATCAAGGAGTGTAATCATGGCTTATAGCGACAAGGTTCTGGACCATTACGAAAATCCGCGCAACGTCGGTTCCTTCGCCAAGGACGACGATGCAGTCGGTACCGGCATGGTCGGCGCGCCGGCCTGCGGCGACGTGATGAAGCTGCAGATCCGCGTGGGCGCGGACGGCATCATCGAAGACGCGAAGTTCAAGACGTACGGCTGCGGTTCGGCCATCGCGTCGAGCTCGCTCGTCACTGAATGGGTGAAGGGCAAGACGCTCGATCAGGCCATGGAAATCAAGAACACCCACATCGCCGAAGAACTGGCGTTGCCGCCGGTCAAGATCCACTGCTCGATCCTCGCGGAAGACGCAATCAAGGCAGCCGTGGCTGACTACAAGCAACGTCATGGCGAAACCGCGGAAGCGGGCGAAAAGCACCAGGCTGCTTAAGGCCGTTGAGAAACGCTATGGCAATTACGTTGACCGAGAAGGCAGCAAATCACGTCCAGAAATTCCTGACCCGGCGTGGCAAGGGTGTCGGGTTACGGCTGGGCGTGCGCACGACCGGATGCTCAGGCCTCGCCTACAAGCTCGAGTATGTGGACGAACTCGCGCCGGAAGATCAGGTATTCGAGTGCAACGGCGTGAAGATCATCGTCGATCCGAAGAGCCTGGCTTACATCGACGGCACGGAACTCGACTTTGCACGCGAAGGGCTGAACGAAGGCTTCAAGTTCAACAACCCGAACGTCAAGGACGAGTGCGGCTGCGGCGAATCGTTCCGCGTCTGAGCAGGTTCAGTCCGCGTGAAGCGGAAAAAAGGCGGCGCGGGCCGCCTTTTTAATTTGTCGCACGTCGTTGTACCTTGCGTTGTGCTTTGTGTGCCTGGTTGCACCTTACGTTGCACTTGATGCCTGAAACTCAGGTGCGCTTTTTGAACGGATCACATCATTCGATGGCCTCGCTGAACGACAGCCACTTCGACCTGTTCGACCTGCCGGCCCAATACGCGCTCGACGCCAGTGCGCTCGATCATGCGTACCGTACGGTGCAGTCGCAGGTTCACCCCGACCGTTTTGCCGCTGCTGGCGACGCGCAAAAGCGCATCGCGATGCAATGGGCGACGCGCACGAACGAGGCGTATCAGACCCTGCGCGATCCGTTGAAGCGCGCCACGTATCTGTTGTCGCTGCGCGGCATCGATGTCGGCGCGGAGAATAATACGGCGATGGAGCCGGCATTCCTGATGCAGCAGATGGAATGGCGTGAAGGTATCGAGGATGCTGCGGCGGCGAAGAATGTCGACGCACTTGACGCCTTGCTCACCGAGTTGCGCGACGAAGAGCGGGTGCGCTTCACGAAACTCGGTGCACTGCTCGACAGCGGCGCGGATCAGGCGGCGGGCGAGGCGGTGCGGCAGTTGATGTTCATCGAACGCGTGGCGGCGGAAATCGGCACGCAGATCGAACGGCTCGACAACTGAAGCGAACGAAGCAGATCAGCGCAAACGCACGTAAGCGGACGCGATTGGAAACAGGCCGGATGCAAACGGGACGCCACGACAACCAGCCGTGGCGTTCAACCCAGCAACGCGAACCATTCAGGACGGGGCCTAACGTTCCCCGAAGAAGATCTCAGATGGCTTTACTGCAAATCTCCGAACCCGGCATGGCGCCCGCGCCGCATCAGCGGCGCCTCGCGGTCGGTATCGATCTTGGCACCACCAACTCCCTTGTCGCTGCAGTGCGTAGTGGCGTTCCCGACGTTCTGCCCGACGAGGACGGCCATGTGCTGCTGCCGTCGGTGGTGCGTTATCTGGAGAAGGGCGGCCGCCGCATCGGCCGTACCGCCAAGGCGGAAGCAGCGAGTGATCCGCGTAACACGATCGTCTCGGTCAAACGCTTCATGGGCCGCGGCAAGAGCGAGGTCGAAGGCGCCGAGAATGCGCCGTACGATTTTGTGGACGCGCCGGGCATGGTGCAGATCCGCACCGTCGATGGCGTGAAGAGCCCGGTCGAAGTGTCGGCGGAAATTCTCGCGACGCTGCGGCAGCGCGCGGAAGACTCGCTCGGCGACGATCTGGTCGGCGCCGTCATCACCGTGCCGGCGTATTTCGACGAAGCGCAGCGGCAGGCCACCAAGGACGCCGCGCGTCTGGCCGGTCTCAATGTTCTGCGCCTGCTCAACGAGCCGACTGCAGCGGCGATTGCCTACGGCCTCGACAACGGCTCCGAAGGCCTCTACGCCGTGTACGACCTCGGCGGCGGCACGTTCGATCTGTCGATCCTCAAGCTCACTAAAGGCGTTTTCGAAGTGCTCGCAGCGGGCGGCGACTCCGCGCTCGGCGGCGACGATTTCGATCACGCGCTGTACCGTCATGTGCTCGAGCAGGCCGGCATCGCACCGCAGACGCTCGCTGCCGAAGACGTGCGCATGCTGCTGGACAACGTACGTGTGGCCAAGGAGGCGTTGTCGGACGCACCGCTATCAACGCTGAAGGCGACGCTCTCCAACGGCACCCAGCTCGATCTGACGATCGACGAGGCTGCTTTCGAAGCTATCACGCAGGCGCTGGTGCAGCGCACGCTCGGTTCGACCAAGAAAGCACTGCGCGACGCCAAGGTCACCACCAAGGAAATCAAGGGCGTGGTGCTGGTGGGTGGTGCGACCCGCATGCCGGTGATCCTCCGCGCGGTCGAAGCGTTCTTCGGCCAGCCGCCGCTGACCAATCTCAACCCGGACGAAGTGGTCGCGCTCGGCGCGGCGATCCAGGCCGATTTGCTGGCCGGCAACCGCAGCGCCGACGGCGACGATTGGCTGCTGCTCGACGTCATCCCGCTGTCGCTTGGCGTCGAGACGATGGGCGGACTGACCGAGAAGATCATTCCGCGCAATTCGACCATTCCGGTCGCGCGCGCGCAGGATTTCACGACTTTCAAGGACGGCCAGACGGCGATGGCGATCCACGTCGTGCAGGGCGAACGCGAACTGGTAGCGGATTGCCGCTCGCTTGCGCGCTTCGAACTGCGCGGCATTCCGCCGATGGCGGCCGGCGCAGCGCGCATTCGTGTGACCTATCAGGTCGATGCCGATGGCCTGCTGTCGGTGTTTGCGCGTGAGCAGTTGTCGGGCGTGGAAGCGTCGGTGGTGGTGAAGCCTTCATACGGCCTCGCCGACGACGACATCGCCAAAATGCTCGAAGACAGCTTCAGTACCGCCGAAGTCGATATGCGAGCCCGCGCGCTGCGTGAGGCGCAAGTGGAAGCGCAACGCCTGGTCGAAGCGACGGATGCGGCGCTGGCTGCTGATGCCGACCTGCTCGACGAAGCCGAGCGCGCCGAACTCGACGGCCTGCTCACCGCTTTGCGCAACGTGGCGCAAAGCGGTGACGTGGACGCGATCGAAGCGGCGACCAAGACAGTGGCCGAAGGTACCGACGAATTCGCCGCCCGCCGCATGAACAAGGGCATCCGCCGCGCGCTGGCGGGCCGCAAGCTCGACGACATCTGAACTCGACGAATCACGTGACGCGCGTCAACAAAGGTGCGCGTCACCAGTAAAATGGCACGCAGCCGGCTCGCCGGCTGTCGTGCCCCAGACTAAACGGAAATCGTATGCCTCAAATCGTTGTGCTGCCCCATGTCGAACTGTGTCCGGAAGGCGCGGTGATCGATGCTGTGCCGGGCAAGAGCATCTGCGACAATCTGCTGGAACACGGCATTGAAATCGAGCACGCCTGCGAGAAATCGTGTGCCTGCACGACCTGCCATGTGCTCGTGCGCGAAGGCTTCAATGCGCTCACGCCGTCGGAGGAAGACGAGGACGATCTGCTCGACAAGGCCTGGGGCCTCGAGCCGGAGTCGCGTCTGTCGTGCCAGGCGATGGTGCCGGTCGACCAGGATCTGGTCGTTGAAATCCCGCGTTACTCGATCAACCACGCGAAGGAAAATCACTAACAGGAGCGCAGCCATGAAGTGGACCGACACGCAAGACATCGCGATGGCCCTCACCGACAAGCACCCGGAAGTGGACCCGCAGCAGATCCGGTTTACCGATCTGCACCGCTGGGTCACCGAACTGGACGGCTTCGACGACGATCCGAACCGTTCGAACGAGAAGATTCTGGAAGCGATCCAGACGGCCTGGATCGAGGATGCGGATTATTGAGCGGGCTGTGGGTTCAGGATTGACTCTCGATCTCAACCGGCTCTGAAAGAAAAACGGCGATTCCAGATTTCACTGGAATCGCCGTTTTGTTTGATGCGCTTTCTGACGCGTTGTTTAGCCTGCTACGAGCGCGCCGTTCTCGATATGCACGCGCTCGCCTTGCTGGAACGGCGGCGCCTCGTGATACGTGAAGTAACGGTTCTTGCCGCTCTCCAGACGCACATGCACCGAGTAGGCAGTTGTGCTGCGGATGTTTTTCTCGACCGCGTTACCCGCGAAACCGCCGCCGACTGCGCCCAGCACCGTCATCGCGCCGCGGCCCACGCCGCCGCCGAACTGATTGCCCACCAGACCGCCGACCACCGCACCGCCCACAGCGCCGACGCCGGTGCCATGGCCTTCCTGACGCACTGCTGAGATCGCTACGACGGTCCCGCAACTAGCGCAATAGGCGGGTTGGGGTGGCGGTTGCTGCGCGTACTGGCCCGATTGCTGTTGCTGCTGTGCGTACTGCGCTTGCGCGGGCGTAGGAGCCGCTGCGACCGGAGCCGGTTGGGGCTGCTGGGTCTGAGCATCGGCTGGTGCCTGAGCCTGCGTAGGCTGGGCCTGCGGCTGCTGTTGCTGCGCGTAGGTATTCGGATTGGCCGGAGCCGCCGAATCGACCACCTGCTGCGACGGCTGCGAAGTCACCTGTGCCGCCTGGGTTTGATCTGTCTGCGCGCCGTTGCTCGACGCTTTGGGAAACAGACCCGTGATAGCCGCTGTGGCCGCGAGGCTCGCGATGATGACAGCGCCTGCCGCGGTCGCGACAAGCGGGTGAATTCGGCGTGGTTGTGTGTTGCCAGGATTGTCCATGATGACCTCCGTCTTGAGCAGAGTCCGAGTGGTTTTTTCGAGACTTAAGTGTCTGACAGACAGACTCGCGCGGGGTTTCAATTTGTAACCAGTTCTGTAGCGTCCGCAGAGATGGTTTGAAGCGGGTCGCGGAGAGGGCGGCCTGGCGCCTGATTTCAAGCGCTGACATGACCTTTCGATCCTGACGTGAGCCGCCTCCGGCCGGGAACCTTTTACCGATCGTTACAAACTGTCAGGTGGCGCGCCGAGATGTTGGAAATAGGCCGACGGGCCTGCAGGCCGCTCAAATGAAAGCGCCCGGCGGAGAGCCGGGCGTTGCGTCAGTCAGGACCTGCTGTCTGTCGGATCAAGCCGACCGGACACAATCAGTCCTCGCGGCGCAGATGCGGGAACAGGATCACATCGCGGATACTCGGGCTGTCGGTCAACAGCATCACCAGACGGTCGATGCCGATGCCACAACCGCCCGCCGGCGGCATACCGTATTCGAGCGCGCGGATGTAGTCGGCGTCGTAGAACATCGCTTCTTCGTCGCCGGCGTCCTTCTGGTCGACCTGCTTCTTGAAGCGCGCGGCCTGGTCTTCCGGATCGTTCAGCTCGGAGAAGCCGTTGGCGATTTCCCGTCCGGTGATGAACAGTTCGAAGCGCTCGGTGATGCCCGCCACCTTGTCCGATGCACGCGCGAGCGGCGACACTTCGATCGGGTAGTCGATGATGTACGTCGGCTCCCACAATTGCGATTCGGCGGTCTCTTCGAAGAGCGCGAGTTGCAGCGCGCCGACGCCTGCGTTCAAAAACTGCGGCTGCGACGCATCAACGCCGAACTTCTTCAGCTCGGGGCGTAGGAACTCCGCGTCAGCGAGTTGTTCGTCGGTGTACTGCGGCGCGTACTTCTGGATAGCCTGCGTGATCGTCAGCCGATGGAACGGCTTGGACAGATCAAGTTCGCGACCCTGATAGCTGATCGTCGCCGTACCGAGCGCATCGATCGCAGCCTGACGGATCAATTGTTCGGTGAAGTCCATCAGCCACTGATAATCGGTGTACGCGGCATAGAACTCGATCATCGTGAATTCCGGATTGTGGCGCACGGACACGCCCTCGTTACGGAAATTCCGGTTGATCTCGAACACACGCTCGAAGCCGCCCACCACCAGACGCTTCAGATACAGCTCCGGCGCGATGCGCAGGAACATCTGCATATCGAGCGCGTTGTGGTGCGTCACAAACGGCTTGGCCGCCGCGCCGCCCGGGATCGGGTGCAGCATCGGCGTTTCGACTTCCATGAAGTCGGCCTCGGCCATGAACTTGCGGATCGACGACATCGCCCTGGTGCGCGCCACGAAAGTCTTGCGCGTTTCCGGCGTGACGATCAGATCGACATAGCGCTGACGGTACTTCATCTCCTGATCGGCGAGGCCGTGGAACTTGTCCGGCAGCGGACGCAGCGACTTCGACAGCAGACGCAGTTCGGTACAACGCACCGACAGCTCGCCCTTGTTGGTACGGAACAGCACGCCACGCGCGGCGACGATATCGCCCATGTCCCACTTCTTGAATGCGTCGTAGGTTTCCTGGCCGATGTCAGCCGGCGTGATGAAGAACTGGATCTGACCCGAACCGTCGCGCACGGTCGCGAAGCTCGCCTTGCCCATCACGCGCTTCAGCATCATCCGGCCGGCCACGGCAACCTGAAGCGGATTCGCTTCGAGCGTTTCCTTGTCGGTCTCGGCGTATTGCGTCTGCAGGTCTTCCGCGTGATGCGTCGGGCGGAAATCGTTCGGATAGGCGACGCCCTGTTCACGCAGCTCGCGCAGCTTTTCGCGGCGCTCGGCGATGATCTTGTTTTCGTCCCCCTCGGGCGCAGCGTTCGTCTGGTTCGGTTCGGTCATGATGGGTCGGTATTCGGGGTGGCCTGCATGCGGGTGGGCCGCACGAGGTTGCCTGACGGTCGGAAATCGGACTGCAATCGGACCAAAGCAGGCGGTCAAAAGATGCGGCGCGGCAAAGCTCGCCGCGCCGGATGCGCTTACTTTAGATGCCCTGTTTCAGGCTGGCGCTAATGAACGGATCGAGGTCGCCATCGAGCACGCTCTTGGTATTGCTGATTTCGACGTTGGTACGCAGATCCTTGATGCGGCTGTTGTCCAGCACGTACGAGCGGATCTGATGACCCCAGCCCACGTCGGTCTTGCCTGCCTCGAGCTTGTCCTGTTCGGCCTGACGTTTGCGGATTTCCGCTTCGTACAGACGCGATTTCAACATGGCCATCGCTTCGGCGCGGTTACGGTGCTGCGAGCGGTCGTTCTGGCACTGCACGACGATGCCCGACGGCATGTGCGTGATCCGCACCGCGGAGTCGGTCTTGTTGATGTGCTGACCGCCCGCGCCGGACGCGCGGTACGTGTCGATGCGCAGATCGGCCGGGTTGATGTCCACTTCGATCGAATCGTCGATTTCCGGGTACACGAACACCGACGAGAACGAAGTATGACGGCCGCCCGACGAGTCGAACGGCGACTTGCGCACGAGGCGGTGCACGCCGGTTTCGGTGCGCAGGAACCCGTAGGCGTACTCGCCTTCGATCTTGATGGTGGCGTTCTTGATGCCCGCGACGTCGCCGTCGGTCTGTTCCAGCACTTCGGTCTTGAAGCCTTTGCGCTCGCAGTAGCGCAGGTACTGGCGTAACAGCATCGCGGCCCAGTCGCATGCTTCGGTGCCGCCGGCGCCGGCCTGAATGTCGAGGAAGGCGTTGTTCGGGTCGGCCGCGTTCGAGAACATGCGGCGGAATTCCATATCGGCGACGCGCTGTTCGAGGCCGGCCGCATCGCTTTCGCAGGCGAGGAGGGTTTCCTCGTCATTTTCTTCGCGCGCCATGCCGAACAGGTCCTGCGCGTCGCGCAGGTCATTGTCGAGCGCTGTGAGTTTGCCGACGACGTCGTCAAGCAGCTTCTTTTCCCGGCCGAGGGCCTGGGCATGCTTCGAGTCGTTCCAGACGTTCGGGTCTTCGAGTTCCCGGTTGACTTCGATTAGACGCAGTGCTTTGTCGTCGTAGTCAAAGATACCCCCGTAGCTCGCCCGCGCGATGGCGCAGGTCGGCCAGAGAGGCTTCGATCGCGTTGAGACGTTCCGCTTCCATGTCGATCTTTTATAGCTTCGTAAAAAGGGGAAATTATAGCCGATCGAGGCTGCCCGCCGGAGGCGAATACGCGATCCGGCGGGTGGTTGGGGCCGTTTTGCGGGGGATTTTGCGCGATTTCGGCGCCCCGGCGTGGATGACGCGAGGCCGAGGCGGACCCACTGCCGCTCAGCTTATTGCATGCTCGACGATCAGTTGCACGCGCGAGACGCCATTCCACGTATCGCTTGCGAGGCGGTAGGCGATTGTCGTGCGGTTGGGCAGCGAATCCGTGTGATTGAACCAGATCGCGTTGAAGCGCTGCCGGCCGCGCAGCAGTTGCAGCTTCAGGTGCTTGTCCTTCACCAGCGCTTGCGACGCCACCTCGAATTCGCCTGAAAACACCGGTGCCGGAAAGCCCTGACCCCAGACTGCGGCGTCGAGCATCTCGACGAATTGCGGCGTGAAATAGGCTTCTTCGAGATCACCGTCGGTTTCGACCACACGGGCGAGCGCGTCTTCGCTGAGCCACTCGCGGCCCACTGCTTCGAAGGCAGTCGTGAAACGCGGCACATCGGCGGCGGCGAGCGTCATGCCGGCAGCCATGGCGTGACCGCCGAACTTGGCGATCAGACCGGGTTCGCGTTTCGAGATCAGGTCGAGCGCATCGCGCAGATGAAAGCCCCCGATCGAACGGCCCGAGCCTTTGACGAGCACGCCGCTTTCGTCAGCCGGTGCGAAGGTGAAGACGGGCCGGTGGAACTTCTCCTTGATGCGCCCCGCGACAATGCCGATGACGCCCTGATGCCAGCTCGGGTTGAACAGCACGATGGTTGCCGAGCCGGCCGGATCGATCGACGACAGGTCTTCGAGCGCCTGCTGTTGCATGCCGGCTTCGATCTCGCGCCGCTCGCGGTTGATCGAGTCGAGTTGTTGTGCGAGTTCCCATGCGCGGCCGATGTCGTCGGTGGTCAGGCATTCGATTCCGAGCGACATATCCGAGAGCCGTCCCGCCGCGTTCAGCCGCGGGCCGAGCGCAAAGCCCAGATCGAAGCCGGAAGCGCTACGGGCGTCGCGTGCAGCGGCGCGAAACAGCGCCGCCACACCCGGTTGCATCTTGCCTTTGCGAATCCGTTGCAGGCCTTGAGCCACCAGCACGCGATTGTTGCCGTCGAGCTTGACGACGTCGGCCACCGTGCCGAGCGCGACCAGATCGAGCAGGCCGTCCAGACGCGGTTCGGGCCGTGCGTCGTCGAAGGTGCCGCGTTTGCGCAGTTCGGCGCGCAGCGCGAGCAGCACATAGAACATTACGCCGACGCCGGCGATGCATTTGCTCGGGAAGCTGCAGCCCGGCTGGTTTGGATTGACGATGGCGCGCGCGGCGGGCAACTCGTCGCCGGGCAAATGGTGATCGGTGACGAGCACGTCGATGCCGAGCGCGTTGGCCGCTTCCACACCGTCGACGCTGGCGATGCCGTTATCCACTGTGATCAGCAGGTCCGGCTTGCCGGATGGATTGCGTGCCGCCAGCGCGACGATTTCGGGCGTCAGGCCGTAGCCGTATTCGAAGCGATTCGGCACCAGATAGTCGATGTTTGCGCCGAACATCCGCAGCCCGCGCACGGCAACGGCACAAGCGGTGGCGCCGTCGCAGTCGTAGTCGGCGACCACCAGCATGCGGCGTTTGCCTTCGATCGAATCGGCGAGCAGCACGGCTGCTTCTTCGCAGCCTTTCAGTTGAGTGGGCGCGACCAGCCGCGCAAGGCCGGTTTCGAGTTCATCCGGCAGGCAGACGCCGCGCGACGCGTACAGACGGGCCAGCACCGGATGCAGGCCATGACGGGTCAACACTTCGGCATCGACGGGGGAGCAGGCGCGCGTAACGATTCGAGTCATGCGGAAAGGCCGGAAAACATGCGGTGGAACGGTAGCTGGGTGATGAAGTGCATCATTCGATAAAGAGCGATGCGAGCACGCGGCGGCGCCAGAATTTGCGCAGATCGCCGCGTGTAATGTTGAGCGTCACCGAGCCGGTGTCGCCGCATAGTGTGAGGCTCAGTTCGCCGAGTTGGCCCGACTGCAAGGCAGCGAGAGCAGGGGCGAACCAGTCGGTTTCGAGCGCGGCGAAGGCCGCGTTCCAGCGGCCCCAGTCCTGCTCGATATAGGGCGCGGAAAATGGGTCGAGTTCGACGAGCGTTGTTGATGCCGTTGCTGTGGCGCCGTTGCCGGCTTGCTGGGCTCCGCTCGCGCCGTTCGCGCGCGGTGCCGTGGCGGCGCTGGGCGTAAGGGCTGCAAACGAAGCCGGCGGCGGTCCGATCTCGACCCCGCCAGCGGTGAGCCCGAGGCCGCGCGTGGCAGCTGCGTCCGACAGCACACGCGTGAACGGGCTTTTAACCGGTTGCGCGGCACCTTGCGCATGAAACCAGATGGAATTGACCGCGGGCAGGCCGCGCGCTTCGCGCGCCTCGTTGACCGGATGCTCGAACCACGCCATCTGCACTTCGTTCTGCAGTTTCATCCAGGCGCGCGAGCGCTGGCCGGTGTGGGCTTCGTGCGGCAGCCAGATCTCGATGTTGCGGCCGCTGGCACGCAGCGGCGACGCGCCGGCCAACGTGCCGAAGGCGTCGCTCGCCAGATACCAGCGCGATGGATGGGGCGCTTCGATGCGCACGCCCAGTTCTTCGATCAGCGGCCTCGCGACCTCGAGCAGCGTCGCGGCTTCGGTGTCCGTCAGTTCGAGCGAGGCCGGATCGATCAGGACCAGATGGTCGTGCGCGATGCGTACGTGCACCGGTTGCACGCACGCCCAGGTCGACGTGCCGGGTTCGCCGCCATCGGCGCGCAGCATGTAGGGGGCGAGCGGCGCTTCGTCCGCAGCCCCTTCGCCGCTCGCGACCGTGCCGAACTGACGGGCCACCCAGCGTTCGTGCGGGAGCGTGCGCTGGAAGTCCTCGCCGATCACCCGTTCGACCAGCGTGGCTCTTGCGACCAGCTTGTCGAGGGCGGGACTTTCGATGTTATGCAGCGCGGTGGAGGCGTCGGCTGCAGCGGGCAGCGCGAAGGGCAGGAGGAGTTGAAGACGGTTGGCGTGCATGATGCTCGGCATTGTATGGCAAACGATGCGGGTGTTTCGATTCCAGATGTCGATCGTTGATGGGAAGAGGGCGATGGCCGGCGTTTGTCACTGCATAGCTGATTCGTGACTTTAGTCGCGGTTGTGCCTAGGCCGATCGGCCTAGTTTCGCTCGCTCTGGCCCCGGCGGTACATTCACTTCTTGAAGATCAAAGACTCTCATCGCGTACTCCAACCGTGCGGTCTTCAATTCGCATCCTCCAGATGCAGGGGCGCACGGTTGCGCTGACATACCCGCAACTGATCGTTGGCCGTGAAACATGGTTGATGATGTGTGAACCATGGATTACACTTGCAAATGCTGAACGTCCGAACAACCAAGGTTTTCGACGTCTGGTTCGACGGTCTTCGTGACCGAATCGCCAGGCGCCGGATACAGGCCCGTATCGACCGGCTTGCCATGGGCAACCCGGGAGATACGAATTCGGCCGGTGCGCCAGTCATTGAAATGCGCATTGACCACGGGCCCGGTTACCGCGTTTACTACGTCCAGCGAGGTGCGGTGCTAGTGATTCTGCTTTGTGGTGGCGACAAGTCGACCCAGGCGGTGGATATCAAGGCCGCACACAAGATGCTCGACAATCTCGATACAGAGTAACGATGGACAAGATCAAAACCCGGCCGTGGAATTCGGCCGAACACCTGAAGACCGAGGCCGACATGGCCGAGTACTTCGAGGCCTGTCTTCTCGAGGGTGGAGATGACCCGGCGTATCTCGCGCATGCGCTTGGCGTGATCGCACGTGCGCGTGGCATGGCGCAGCTCGCCCGCGATACCGGCATTTCGCGCGAAGGGCTTTACAAGGCGCTGTCGGAAGACGGCAACCCTAGCTTCGCGACGATCATCAAGGTGATCCGGGCGCTCGGTCTTGAGCTGCACGCCACCCCGGCTCACGCGTAGCGTCCGCAGCGCTTCGCGGAGGTTCGGTCCGTTGTATGGCAAACTTCGCGCTTGACCGGTGGTAATTGAGCTGACGCCTGCCCCGACGCTGGAAGCGGTACCAGCCCGGCAGCCCCAGCGGTTTGCGCATCGAACCGGAACCATCCGCCCCGATCCGGCACCAATGGTCACGACCCTCGAATTGCATGGCGCGCGGGATTGCGCACCGTCATGCGCTGCATCAACGGTCGAACACCGACGCCGCAGCACGAGGCTGAAGAACGCAGAAAAGGATTCGCTTGAAATTTCCCTACGAATGGACAATTGGCTGGCGCTACACCCGCGCCGGCAAACGCACGACCGGTAACGGCTTTATCTCCTTCATCGCGCTCGTCTCGATGTCGGGCATTGCGCTCGGCGTCGCGGCGCTGATCGTCGTGCTGTCGGTGATGAACGGCTTCCAGAAAGAGGTGCGCGACCGCATGCTGTCGGTGCTTGCGCACGTCGAGATCTTCTCGCCGACCGGCTCCATGCCGAACTGGCAGTTGACCGCCAAGGAAGCGAAGCAGAACAAGGAAGTGATCGGCGCGGCGCCGTATGTCGACGCCCAGGCGCTGTTGACCCGTCAGGACGCCGTGAGCGGCGTCGCGCTGCGTGGTGTCGACCCGGCGCTCGAGCCGCAGGTGTCCGATATCTACAAGGAAATGAAAGGCGGCCAACTGTCCGACCTGAAGCCTGGCGATTTCGGCATCGTGCTGGGCGCGGATCTCGCCGCCAATCTCGGTGTGATGGTCGGCGACAAGATTACGCTGGTGGCGCCCGAGGGCACCATCACGCCTGCGGGAATGCTGCCACGCCTGAAGCAGTTCACGGTGGTCGGTGTCTTCGAGTCGGGCCACTACGAATACGACAGCACGCTCGCGCTGATCAACATTCAGGACGCGCAGGTGCTGTTCCGGCTCGCTGCGCCCACCGGCGTGCGCTTACGCCTGAAGGACATGCAGCGCGCGCCGGAGGTCGCGCACCAGTTGGCGCGCACGCTTTCCGGTGACCTCTACATCCGCGACTGGACCCAGCAGAACAAGACCTGGTTTTCCGCCGTGCAGATCGAAAAGCGCATGATGTTCATCATCCTTACGCTGATCATTGCGGTGGCGGCATTCAACCTGGTGTCGTCGCTGGTGATGACGGTGACCAACAAGCAGGCGGATATCGCGATCCTGCGCACGCTTGGCGCGCAGCCCGGCTCGATCATGAAGATCTTCGTGGTGCAGGGCGTGACGATCGGCTTTATCGGCACCGCGACCGGTGTGGCGCTCGGGTGTCTGATCGCGTGGAGCATTCCGTGGCTCGTGCCCATGATCGAGCATCTGCTTGGCGTGCAGTTCCTGCCGCCGTCGGTGTACTTCATCAGCGAGTTGCCGTCCGAGCTGGTGCCTGCAGATGTGATCCGGATCGGCGTGATCGCGTTCGTGCTGGCATCGCTGGCGACGCTGTATCCGAGCTGGCGCGGTGCGAAGGTTCGCCCGGCGGAGGCGCTGCGTTATGAATGATCGTTCCATTGGCCAGGCCATGACCCCAGACAGCGCGCTGCATCCGTATGTCCTCGAAGCGACCGGCATCTCGAAGTCGTTCGTGCAGGGCGGCCTGAACGTGCAGGTGCTGAACAACACAGAACTGTCAGTGCGGCGCGGCGAGAAGCTGGCGATCGTCGGCGCGTCGGGTTCCGGCAAGAGCACACTGTTGCACGTGCTGGGCGGCCTCGACGATCCGAGCACGGGCGAAGTCTCGGTGCTGGGTAAGCCGTTCACGAAACTCTCGGAGCGTGAGCGCAACGAACTACGCAATCGCGCGCTCGGTTTTGTGTATCAGTTCCATCATCTGCTGGCGGAATTCACTGCGCTCGACAACGTCGCGATGCCGCTGCGCATCCGCCGCATGCCAACTGACGAGGCGCGTCGCACGGCATTGCAGACGCTGGAACGCGTGGGCCTCGCGCATCGCGCGAAACACCGCCCGGGCGAGCTCTCGGGCGGCGAGCGTCAGCGTGTGGCGATCGCGCGTGCGCTCGTCACGAACCCGGCCTGCGTGCTGGCTGACGAGCCCACCGGCAATCTCGATGGCGGCACCGCGGATACGGTGTTTAACCTGATGCTCGAACTGTCGCAAACCTTCGATACGAGCTTCGTGATCGTCACGCACGATCCCGATCTGGCGGCGCGCTGCGATCGCATCATGCGTCTGCGCGACGGCGTGCTGCACGAAGAGCCGCACGTTCCGGTCTAACGTCTTTTGCTGCCGGGGCGCCAGCATGTGGATCGATACGCACTGCCATCTCGACGCGTCGGAATTCGATGCGGATCGTGACGCGGTCGCTTCTGCGGCTTGCAAGGCAGGCGTAGCGCGCATCGTGATTCCGGGGGTGGCGCGCGAGAACTTCGCGCGGGTGCGTGAACTCGCGCATCGCGTGAAGGGCGGTGCGTACGCGCTCGGGATTCATCCGCTCTTTACGCCCGGTGCGCAGGACGCCGATCTCGACGTGCTCCGCATGGAGATCGAAGCAAGTCTGGACGATCCGCTGTTTGTCGGACTTGGGGAAATCGGCCTCGATTATTTCGTCGCGGGCCTCGACGATGCGCGTCAGCAGTTCTTTTACAACGAGCAACTGAAACTCGCGCATGAATTCGATTTGCCGGTGATTTGCCACGTGCGCAAATCGCAGGACCAGGTGCTCAAAGGCTTGCGCCGGCATAGCGTGCATCGCGGCATCGCCCATGCGTTCAACGGCAGTTTTCAGCAGGCTCAGGCGTTCATCGATCACGGCATGCACCTTGGCTTCGGCGGCAATCTGACGTTCGAGCGCGCGCTGCAGATTCGTCGTCTCGCGGCGCAATTGCCGCTCGATGCGCTGGTGGTCGAAACCGACGCGCCGGACATCGCTCCCTCCTGGCTTTATCGCCAACGCAATACGCCGGACCAGATTCCCGCCATTGGCGCGGGACTCGCGCAACTGCGCGGCATCGGCGTAGACGAGCTTTCCATAGGCACAACGGCTAACGCTCACGCCGCGCTGCCGCGACTAGCACTTTCGTCTGCATAATCTTTCCTGGTGGTTCGCGCCGGGCGGAACACGCGTCCGGTAATTCGTCTGAAACGGCTTCTGACCTGCATGCGTTGGCTATGCCCGGTGGCATTGGGTGGCAGTCCGGCGCGGCCGGCTGGCGAGCAGGGCGGAGGGCGAATGCGGGCAGTGTGGTGTGGTTTTGCGTTGGGTGTGATTGTCTTGCAGCAGCAGGCGGCATTGCCTGTGTGGCGCGAGTGGCTGGTGCTGTTGCTGATATCTGGCGGCGCGCTCGCTTGGGCTTGCTGGTGCTTGCGAGGGCAGAGAAGCTGCACGGCCGCTCGGTGCGCGTCAGCCTGGTGGTACGGGATACGCTGGCGTGTGTACACCGGTTGGTGCGCGGTCTTGTTGGCCGCTGCATGTGTCGGATTCGGTTATGCAGCCTGGCGGGCCGAAATGCGTCTTGCCCTGAGCTTGCCTACCGCGTGGGAAGGACGCGACCTCGAAGTGCAGGGCGCCATTCGAGGTCTGCCGAGCCGTGACGAGAAGGGCGCGCGCTTTCTGTTCGACGTGGATTCTGTTGCTGCGCCGATCGAACATTTTCCTCGCACGATTCAACTGGCGTGGATCGATCAGAAGGGCCCGCCGCCGCCATCGCTCGAACCCGGCGCGCGCTGGCGTCTGACGGTACGGCTCAAGCGTCCGCACAGCAACGCCAACTACGGCGTGCGCGACGCCGAAGCAGGCTTGCTGGCACGCAATGTCCGCGCAACGGGTTATGTCAATGCGCCTGCTACGGCACGGCGTCTCGATGGTTACGCGGGCGGCCTGGGCGTCAGCGTGGACCGCTGGCGCGCGGCACTGCGTGCGCGCATCGACACCGTGCTGGCCGACGCCCCGCATCGCGGCATTGTCGTGGCGCTCGCGGTCGGCGCGCAGGACGAGGTCAGCGCTGCCGACTGGCTGCTGATGCGCGCCACCGGCACGAGCCACCTGGTGGCGATCTGGTGTAAATGAATACATATGAAACAGGGCGAGATATAATGGATGACCTTGCCCAGCTTCCCGACAAGCCCCCCCCTTGCCCACCGCTTATTCTTACGTTCGCTTTTCCACCCCTGAGCAATTGAAGGGAGATTCACTACGGCGACAGACTGAAATCTCACAGGCCTACGTCGAAGAGCACGGCCTCACCCTCGACACCGCGCTACATTTCCGGGATCTTGGTCTCTCGGCGTTTGACCGGTCCAATATCACTCGCGGCGCCTTGGGTGGCTTCCTCGAAGCCGTCAAACGAGGGCGGGTTGAGGCCGGCTCATTTTTGCTGGTCGAATCGCTGGATCGTCTCTCGCGTGCCGAAGTACTCGATGCGCTTGAGGTGTTCACCGGCATCCTGAAGCACGGCATAACGATTGTGACCCTTGCCGACCGGATGGTTTACAGCCAGGAGTCGCTGCGCAGCAACTTTGGCAATCTGATCATCTCGATCACCATCATGGCGCGGGCACACGATGAATCGGCGATGAAAAGTCGTCGCCTCAAGGCGGCGTGGGGCAACAAGCGGGAGACGATCGCCGAGAGAAAGTTGACCGCTCGATGCCCAATGTGGATGCGTCTGAAAGCCGATCGAACTGAATTCGAATTCATTCCGGAACGTGTCGAAACGGTCAAAAAAATCATCGAGTTGTCGCGAAGCGGAATGGGCCATGCGTTGATATGCAAACGCTTGAACGAAGCGAACATACCGACCTTCACGAACTCAACTGGTGGATGGCAAACGTCGTCAGTCGACAAAATTTTGTCGTCTAGTGCCCTGTACGGCGCATTCCAGATGTATATCCACGTGGACGGAAAGCGCATTCCGGACGGAGACCTGATCGAGGGATATTTCCCTGCCATCATGTCCAACGATGCGTTCTTCCTGCTTCAATCTATGCGCCGAGAGCGGCGTATGGGCGGTGGTGGTAAGGCGAGAAAGGGCAGAGATGTCCCCAATCTGTTCAGTGGCCTTGTGAAGTGTGGATATTGCCAAGGCAGCATGATTTTGCTCGGTGGGGCTAGGACAAAACGGGCGAACGGTGAGCAACGAGTAGGCAGAAAATTTTTGGCATGCGATGGAGCACGCCGCGGACGCGGCTGCTATGGTGTCCAGTGGGAATACAAGGCTTTTGAAACTAGCTTTCTGACATTCTGTCGTGGCCTACAACTCGACGCTTTGATCCGCGATTCGTCCGCAGGTGCGCAATGCAACGATGTCAAGCTTACCTTGGATCAACAGGTGGCTGCGGCGAAATCGGAGGTCGGTGAAATCCAGAAGCGGTTGACCCGTTTGATCGATGTGCTCGAACTGGGCGACACGCCGACTGCGGTTCTGGCGCGAATCAGGTCGCTGGAGCTTCAACTTGTAGAAAAAACGGAAACACTGGACAGTCTGACCGGTCAGTTGAGCGTGGTGGAGATGTCCTCGCAGTATCGCGCAGAGGAGGTCGCCGATATTCGAAAGTTGATAAAAAGGATGAACACCATGGACGAACAGACGCGGTTCGATGTGCGTGCTGCGCTAGCGGAACATCTTCGCCACATGATCGAACGCATCGACGTATATCCCGCTGGCATGTTGCAAACACCGGAAAAAATCGCCCAACTTCGAGCTGATTTGCTGGCGGGTGGATTCACGAAAGAGCGGGCTGATGCCTATCTGGATGCAAATTACCGGACCGAACCTCCGCGCCAAGGGCGTGGTACGCGCGGACGGTACGGGCCGAATGCCGACAGCGGGCGCTTTTATACAATCAAGGGCAAGACAGGTGGATTCCGAGTTGTCTATCCAGACCATGACAAGCCAGAAAATGTCGTGGTCGAAGCTGCGATTCTCAATTCGAAGGTCTGACTTTTCGGTTCCGATCCTGCTTTGGCAGGGCGACAGTGGAACTGTCGCCCTGTTTGCACCGCGCCGCAGGCCGTGTGCGGTGCAAACACAAGTCGGTGTGTGGTAAATATCATGGCTCGCGAGTTGGCACCGCGCCTAGATCTATATCGATCCGGACTTTGTTGACGCGCTAGAGGTACCGTTGCCGAGTGCTATCACCGTCGTCGCAAAGTTTCCGCGCCCGTGCCCTACAGGCTGGATAGAATTTCCCTACAGTTTCACTACAAGGGAATTTTCATGGCGACAAAACCTGTTTATGACAGCATGGGCCGGATCATCGGCTTTGAAGAAAAGACCAGCAACGGAAGCACTGTCGCATACGATTCGCGACGTAACCGCCTTCGGTTCTACAGTTCGCCGTCGAAGAACACGTACGAATCGGATGGGAGGCGACTCGGTCTAGGCGATCAGACGGGCCGGTTGTTCGGACGGCCTAAGAAAAACAAATAGTCCGGGTGCTTGGCCACGGACTTCCTCAAGCTAGGCGACTGACGCGGACCTTCCGTTTGCGGTCTTGGTCAGCGTGCCATGCGTCACGGATAGTGTCGAGGTTCTGCGGTACTCCGGCTCTGTCGCCCAACATCCAGAATGTCCATCCGTTGGTAGTTGTGATGCCTCGAAACGAAAATGACAGCTCAATTTTCCGGCGCAGCGAATCCAGCCGAGAAATCGATACTTGCGAATAACAACGTCAGTTCCCATCAACGATTGTCGGCGGCGAAACGTTCGTCCAAGTCGAACCATATCGATTCGTGAGTAACAATCCGTGTCGGCGGATCGCAAACTTACCAGCTGGTCTGTCCCTATGCTCTAATAGAGAGAGTTCGATAGGCTGGGGACGCACATGCCGAATTATGCGCAGTACCAAGACGAAGTAAGAGCCGACGTGGCGGAGGTCTTGAAGCGCCAACAATGTCAACCGATCATCTTCGTCGGTTCCGGCTTTTCGAAGCGGTATGCTCATGGCCCCTCCTGGGAGGCGCTGCTCACGGAGCTTGCCGATACGTGCCCGCTCATCGAGCACGGGCTTGCATATTTCAAGCAAAAATACGACGGCGATCTCACTATGATCGGGTCAGTGTTCGCTCAACACTATTTTGAATGGGCGTGGTCGAAGGAGGGGAGGGCACACTTCCCGGACAGACTGTTTGAAGCGAATGTTCCGAAGGATGCGTATCTAAAGCATATCGCTGCACAACGCCTCGGCGCGCTTAGCACGACCGCCGCAGACCAAGCATTGCAAGACGAACTTGTAGAGCTTAAGCGACTTGGTCCCCATGCAGTAATCACCACGAACTACGACAACCTACTGGAGCCGCTTTTCCCCGAGTACGAGGTTGTTGTAGGCCAGAATGTGTTTCGCCAGTCCTCACTGGTGGTTGGGGAAATATTCAAAATCCACGGCTCGATCTCAGACCCCCACTCTATGGTCCTGACCAAGGAGGACTACGACGTTTTTAACCGGGACAAGAAATATTTAAGCGCTAAGCTGCTGACGTATTTCGCCGAGCATCCGCTACTGTTCATCGGCTACAGCGCCAGTGATCCGAACATAAAAAACGTGCTCTACGACATGAGCCGCATGTTCACGCCGACCACAGCGCTGATCCCTAACATCTATATTCTGCAATGGGACGAAGACCAGAACGAAGCCAGCTACCCCGCGCGTGAGCACGTTTTAGAGGTGGGCGAAGGTATCACAGTCCGCATCAAAAGCATCTCAGCTAGTTCGTACAAATGGGTGTATGAGGCCTTCGGCATCGGGGGAACGATGGAGAAAGTGAATTTGAAAGCGCTACGCGCGCTTGCCCATCGTATGCTTAACCTTATTCGCACCGATATCCCAACGAAAAACGTCCAAGTCAACTACGAAGCGCTGGAGCACGCAATCTCCAACGAAGAGGTGTTTGCTAAGCTGTTCGGTGTTACGAGCCTCAATGACCCAGCTGCGGCCAACGCAGCTCATCCGTACACATCCGAAATGCTTGCGACGCAGCTTGGTTATAAGCATTGGACGGCAACGAACAGGCTTATTGCGCGAGTCAAGGCGGACACTGGATTCGATATGAAAAGCTCGGACAATATCTATCACGTGCATATCAAAATCGGACAGGCAGCAACGAGCCGCACGAGAAAATACTCTGACGCTGCCGTTGCGCTGTTAAAGAAGGTTCGCGACGGCGATGCCTACGAGATTCCTGCATACGTGTTGCCGGCTAAACCACCCGGCCTATGACGCGGATGACGCTGACAACGACAGTCCGACTATGGCCGAGCAACTGACAAAAGAAAACCGATTGTTGCATATGCGGCACGCGATCATCCCTTTCCACGTTAGAGGAGTGATGGCCGGGTTATCGGCACTGGATTTAGCGGCGAAGCACGACCTGTTTACGCCTGTAGAGATCCATATCGAAGGCCCTAACCCGGAGGTGCAGAGCGAGACGCTTTTAAGCTACGCACAACCGATTTGGTGCATGGGCGCTATACATTCGCGGTTCCTTTTGGAATTCGTGGGGCTGAAAAGCAAAGGCTCACCGTCACGCCTGGAAACCATCACCGACAAAGAGCGTAGGCCGAGCGATATCGGGATCGAATGCTATCAACGTGCAGACGATACATTCCTACGGAGGCTTGAGCCGTCAATCGTTGACTACAGTCCGGACCCCGAGGTTGTGCGGCGTGCGTGGATCGGCACTTGCGACTTTGCTGGGCAACGGCTCGCCCACGCCACCGACGACTACAAGTTACAGAGCGGCGACGTAACGGCGATGCTGCGGCGCACGTTCGAAACCATACCGGACTTGATTAGCCATTGTTTTCACAGCCAACTAAACTAGGCCGCACAGAAGGCCGCAGCTGCGGCCTCAATGACAGTCACGCAAGAAAAACGGGGAAAACAAGATGGATGCACCGACGATCATAAACACCGTCATCATCGTTATCCTGGCCGTGCTGACGGCGGCATCGGGTTTCTACGCGGCTAGGTTGTGGTACGTAGCCAGCAAAAAATCGGTGCGCCCGCTCTATGTAGACCTAGGGACCATCGCACCGATTGGCGATCAAGCGGCAGAGGCCATAGACTGGGTTATCGGAATCAATAACTACGTGAGCGAGAGCGGCAAAGCCAACAGGCCGCTGCCACGTGGACGGCTATTTCAGCCGGGATAGGTGCGGCTACAACCGTTATGGGCGTGGCGTTGCCGCTTGTACTGCCTCGACTCATGTCCCACTGACGTTCTACCGAGCGTTAGCCGCGCGCAGTCAATATCTTGAGATCGAACGTCCTAAACCGTCCACAACGAACGCTTACAAGCGGGATGGAACGGCCGCTTTCGGGCCGGTCGACTGTCTCCTTTGGGTTGAACTGAGCCACTCATCGTTACTTCCCAGAGCTTCGAGGAAGACCGACAATTCAGAGGTTCGGGTTGAAGGGACAAATGCGACTATTATGGTCATGCGGCAACCAATGACCGAGAGGAAAATGACAGCGGACAACTCGCAGAAACTCGACGACGCGGAACGTGTCGACCTACTCTGCTTCTTGGTAATGGCCCAACTCATTGGCCACGCAAGCACTGGTGATTGGTTACGAACCGACCACGCTGTGGAAGCCACTCGGATGTGGGTGGCGTCGAACTCCGCAGAGTGCGACTGGCTTGAGCGAGCAAAGCTTGCGCGGATGTCGGTCGCCATCGCACCTCAATTCCTTGTGTTCCCAATATTCAGAGATGCCAGAGAGATTGTGAAGTTGTTTGTAGATGGCTGGAGGCTGGACTATCGTTTGCCGACGGTACGAGGCATGCTCGACGTTTGCACAGAACATCTGCGCCAGGGATGATGTACCGCGTGTGACGGCGTGGCAACATATAGAGCTCGTTCCGAGCGCAAGGAATAGTCGTTTTGACGTCGTGCCGTGTAAGCGATCGTTCATCTCATGACCGTCCAGGTTGCTTTGCGAATTTGGTCGCCAGAAAAATACTCGCGACACCGCATTGTATTTGCCCTGCCGTATCGTCGGCCTCGGATAGCCGGTTAGCCATCCATCGGAATCGCGGGCTTCAATCTGCTGTCGTACTTTCGGAAGCCGCCTTTCGGTCTGCGTTTGCGATGTGCATCCGAATGCAAGCGTTCGCCTCTCGCGTCCATTCGGCCTCAACCTTGCGACGCTCTTCTTCTTCCATCGTAGGGTAGCGACACTCTTCGCGCGGCACCCAACCGTACTTTTCCGTCCAGCGTCTTTTATGCTCAGCGATTGCCGCCTGTAGTCGTTCAAATCTATCCTTGTCTTCCACCGTTTCGCTCCATAGTGTTTTCGTTTGCGGAATATTTATCGGCGCTGATGAATGGGTTTGCTTTGGGTGCCGCCGAGCGTCTTGAGTGATGGCATGAACGCGTGCGGTCGCCGTTGCCGTCCCATCAGAAATGTTCCGACTCGGGTCTATTGCTGAACGAAAGCTGACTACGGTAGATTCGCTCCTTTTCAGGCGTTGGAGCCACCGTGGCAGCGAATTCTGAGCAAATGGCATCGATGTTCCGAATCACACATTCGACGCGTTCGGAGGGTAGTCGAACACACCCGGAATTCTCGATCAACGACACGGCTAGCGACTGGTTATGGTGGTGGTATCGTTATTTCAAAGAGAACGGAGACTACAAGGCATACTGCGAAGCCCGTCGCGATGATGACCGAGCGACATGCTCCGAACTGGAGAGTAGCTTCGAACGCATCGCCGAACTGTACGAGGACTGGGGTGATATCCACGACGGCAAGCGGCTGTATAAAAACGAATCGTCGTGGCGCGATTGGCTGTACGAGCGGCGGCATTTGTTTCTGATAGAAGTGCCACCGATTAGAACCCTCGTCACGCTCTCCGAAGTGCCGCGCAACGGCATCGCCATCCAAATTCCGAATACGGTGTCGAATGATGAACTTCTCCAACTTCTAACTGAATTCATCGAGCGCGACTATGCAGAGTTGCGCAACACCTCGAAGCCGAAATACCAACTGTACGCGCCAGAAGGCCGAATCGACCAAAGCACCTTTCAATCCGTAAAAAAAGCGTTCTATGTTAACGCTGCGGCTCAGCAACACGTTTGGTTTCCGGCTTCGAACGCCGGTACAGCGCTCGAAGTCATGATGCTCGAACTCAAGAGCCAGCTTGGATTCAATTGGGAACTGGAGCCGGATCAGGAAGAACGTCTGCGGAACGGCAAGCTGAGCATGCTGGAACTGGACTCGTTCAAGAAGCAGGTAGCACGGTACAAATCCCAGTTCGATGCCTATGTCGCAAATACCATTCATGGGGTGTTCCCAAAGAAGTAACGACCAGGAACAGATCAGATTGCGATTCGAAATCTGATCTGTTCGTTCCTGGGAAGTCTTCCGATTGGAAAAATGGCTACATCGTAAGCAATCAAACACACAGCGAAGATTGCCCGATGCAAACCCATCAACCCAATCGGAGAACTTATGCAAATCTATCAACAAATCGACGCGGAATTCGCGCAGTACGAAGCTGAAGCCGCCGCACTCCAACTGCGCATGGATGCCCTCACGCAGCGCCGTGAAAGCATACGTCAGCAAGCGCACGACCAGGCTCTTCCCGAGATCGTCGAACGCATGACCACCCACGGGATTACGTTGGAGCAGGTACGCGCTGCTCTTGCGGCAGCGAAACCTGCCGCTACGGTCATCCACAAATACTGGGACCCGGAAACCGAAGAGACGCACTCTGGCAAGGGAACTATCCCCGGCTGGCTCGTTGGTAAGACTGGTAGGGGACGGACGGGCGATCCTCGTTATCTGAACCCTGCATGGGTCGCGAAGGAAGACGCAAAGGACGCGGCGAAGGCGGCTGAGAAGCAAGGCAAGAAGAACAAGACCAAATCGTCGGGCGCTTCCGTGGCGGATCAGGCTCTGTCTTCGAACGTCGCTGTCACGGTTCCGAACGACGCACCCGAGATTGTGGATGGTGCACAGCGTCCGGCTCCCAACGATGGCGCACCGATTCCCGTAGCGAACGTGGCAGCGGTCGATATGGCCCACGTCGAAACGAAAACCGCTTCCGCGCCTATCGTTTCGAACCTCAACTAAACCGCGTCGACTAGACGTATTAAATCAGTGTACATAATCGAAATAGATTAGTACACCATATTTAATTGCTTCGAAAGAGTAACTATGAACATCGAAAAATTTTGGGAAATTGTTGATCTGTGCAAGGACTGCGAGCATCCCGACGAAGCTTTGGAAGAATGCCTCTGTGAACTTCATCCGGAAGAAATCGCAGATTTCGCTCACATCCTCTGGTGGCTGGAGTCGTATGCCTTCAGTCAGACCATGTGGTGCGCCGCGTATCTTCTAAACTATGGGTGCAGCGATGACGGATTCACCGATTTTCGTCGCGGCTTGGTTTCGAAGGGGCGCACGATCTATGAAATCGCGCTCAAGAACCCCGACGATTTGATCTGCCTGTGGGGTAAAGGGGACATCGGCAACGAATCGTTTGGATACGCCGCGCATGATGCATACGCACGCTGTACCGGGTTGAGTGAAGAGGCCGCGTCTGAATATTTGTTTGAGCAGTACGTGAGCCGGGAGAAGTTCGATCTCTACATCGACGGAAAGCTGTTCGATCGAAATCCGCAGACCGAATGGTGGAACTTCGATGATGAACAGGAGAACCACAAGCGCCTTCCTCGCTTGACCGAAATGAATCGCGACTGCTTCGAAAAACGTTTTCCCCAGTGGCTGATTGAAGGCCAACGCGCAGCGTAACGCATAAATAGACTGTCGCAAGTTAGCAGGGCGGTCGTCGCCGCTTCGCGCCGTTACCAATGAAATGACGGCCACCTGCTGACCTTCGCGACGGTCGATCTGGTAACTCGACCTCACCACATAGCGAAGCGGAATCGTCACGTTGCGATTCCGTCAATCACGATAGGAAATGCAATGGCAGATAAAGTAAAAGCCGCGGTGAATCCGCACATCATCAACAAGATTGAAGACAAGAATTCTCCGCTTTGGGAAATTTCTGTAACTGACTTTGAACGCGTAGAACTGACGATCCAGGAATTGGCGGACGATATCAATCGAGGTCACGCGTATTGCGTCCAGCACAAAGGACGACGGCAAGACATAAATTTCCTGTGTTCGGACATCATCTCGGTCGATATCGATAAGGGTTGGCGAGTCGAAGATGCGCTGAAGGATGGCTTCGTCCTGAAGCACGCGGCTATCCTGTACACCACCGCATCTCACACCGAAGCCAAACACCGGTTTCGGATTGTGTTTCGACTTCCGCGCACCATCACGGACGCATCTGAGATGCGAACGGCCTACACGGGTATTGTTCGAAAGTTCGGCGGCGACACAGCGTGCACGGACGCTTGCCACTTCTTCTTCGGCTCGGAGAACTCGAACCCCATTGTGTTCGATAACGTCATGAGCAACGAAGCACTGGACGAAATCCTGATCCTCGGCCGTGAAGATAAGCTGGCAGACACGAAGCGCAATGCTAACGGCGTTGCAGTGTCGCGCGGCACGGCTACGCGTCGCTCCGAAATCTCGCTTGCGGTTGACCAGCAAGTGACGCTTAAGAGTGGCCGAATTATGCCGGTTGCCGATCTGCATCACTATACGCCGGTTCATTGCCCGATTCACGTTGATCGTAGCCCGAGTGCGTTTGTAGTTCGCAGTCAATCCGATATCGCAGGCATTCACTGTCGTACCTGCAACGCGACGTTCTGGCCGTCGAGCATGAAACGGCAGTCCGCACGGATCGACTTCTATCAGGTCGAGAGCATTATTGCCGAGAACGAATATTGGGAAGATCCGGCCAATTTCGACCGCGACGAGTTCGACGATGCTTCGAACGACAATTTAGTATTTGTACGCGGTTCGGGCGCGTCGGGTGGTCCCACGCGCGAGAATGTCTCGACTGTCCAGGCTTACGGCGCGCCGGAAAGTTTGGTAAAACTTGCAGAGGTTGATCGCAGCCATTTCACGTTCAGCTCGAAGTATCTGGCGCACCTCGACACGACACCGTTTGACGGCGTAACGTTCCTGCGCAGCCCGAAAGGGTCTGGCAAAACCGAGTGGGCCGCAAAGGTCGTCCAGCGCTGTCGAGACGAAGGTAAATCGGTCCTGCTCATCGGGCACCGGCGTACGCTGATCAGCAGCATGGCCGACCGACTTGGGCTTACGTGCTATTACTATCGGGATCGTGGCCGGATTCGCTATGAGCAACCCGACAACTACTACGCCGTATGCCTCGACAGCGTCGGCAAGCTGCTCGACACCGAACGGGACAAATACGACGTGGTGATCATTGACGAGTCCGAGCAGGTGATTTCGCACCTGACCGGCGACACCATGCGCAGCAAGCGCCGGGAGGGCGCGCTCAAGCTTTTCCACTACTTGCGAGTTGCGAAAGCTGTCATTCTCTCTGATGCCGATCTGGGGCAGATCACGGTCAACACTGCTTTTCAGGCAGCGAAGCCGGATACGCCGTACCGCTTCTACGTTAATACGCACAGGGAAAGCCGTTGCCCCGTTTTCTTTTACGAGGACGACAGCCACCTGAACATGGAGTTGCTTCGCGCAGTGAAAGACGGTGGACGACACTACGTCGCGACCAATTCGAAGACCAAGGCCGAGGCGTTGGAGGAACTGCTGAGGCGCGAGTTCGGCAACGAACGGCGCATTCTGCTGGTGACGTCGGCTACGACCAACGAGTCTGACGTGATGCAGTTCGTCAACGCAGTGAAGATCGAATTTCTAAAATACGATGTGGTGATCGCGTCGCCGACCTTAGGTACTGGCATCGACATCACGTTCCCTGATGATGCGCAGCTGGTTGATAACGTGTTCGGCTTTTTCGAGCCCCGCGTGAACACGCACTTCGACATCGACCAGCAGATTGCACGCGTTCGTCATCCGAAGGCAATCCGTGTCTGGGTTGCCCCGCAGAAATTCGGCTTCGAAACCGATCCGAACGTGATCCGGCAGGAAGCAATGGACAATGGAGCGTTGAGCGATGCCCTACTGAAGATTCACGATGATGGTCGAAAGGAAGTAGACGAGCGGTATTTAAGCGTGTACGCCGAAGTGGTTTCGGTCGCACGGGCATCCAAAAACCGGCTCAGGGAGAATCTGTTTGAGCTCCGCAAGCGCAATGGCTGGCAGATCGAAATCGTGAAGCCCACACCGGAGTGTGGTGTTGCAACGGGCAAGGAGAAAATGGACGCGGCGAAGGCCGCTGTCGAGGCGCGACGCATTGCTGCGCTGTGCGCTGCGCCTCAGATCGATCAGGTCCGCTATCGCGAACTTCGTGATCGCACCTCGACTGGCATGTGGGTCAGCAAGGATGATGAGCTATCGATGCGTCGGCATGAAATCGAGCTCTTCTATCGCAGTGACATCACGCCTGATCTGGTTTCGCTGGATGATCGCGGTGCATATCGAGAGAAGGTCAGGCTCATGCAGGTCTATCTGAGCCCGCTTGAACACCTGAAAGCACGGGCACAGGCCGAGTTCGATGCGCATTACATGGAGACGGATCGTTCGCACGAGCCCTTGAAAAAGTCGCTGCTGCATGAATTGCTGGAGGCTGCGGGCATCGCTGACGATGTCACGTCCATCAAGTCCGGGGTGCAGGTATCGAAGAATACGCTTGGGCGCTTCTCCGAAGTCTGCCTGCGTAATGCCAGCAAAATCCAGGAGCTGTTTGGCATAAAAGTGCGGCAAGGCGATGTGTCGAACAAGGCGACGCGGCAATTGAGCGATATCCTGGATCTGATCGGCCTACGCTTCGGTGAAATGATCCGGCAGAAACGCGATGGCGTGACGACTAACATCTACGAACTGGACGACGAGTCCTGGGACACGGTAAAGGAAATCGTTGAGCGTCGTCTATCGTCGTCTGTCGGAAAGACGCTTCCTGCGCTTGAGTTTCTGTCGAAAGCGCAGCTGCGCAAACGCAAAAAGACGGAAGAGCGGGCAATGCAGAACGCACGCAAGCGGGCAAGTGGCTACATTCCGCTCGAGTATTAACAAGCGCGGCCGGTGCTAACAAAATCTGGCTTGTGGTAAATATCGTAGGCCGTCAGTTAGCACCGGCCTTACCTCCGGAGACAACATGGAAGTCGATATCGGGCGTGGAAGCTGGAAAGATTTGCAGCAATTGCGAAAAGAGATTCTTGGTGAGGATGAGACGGGAAGCGTCAAGGGTTTGCGAAAACTGTTGATGGCGTGGCTGTCGGCGACGATTGCTGAAGAGCGTCAGCGGAATGGTACTGATACCCATGACCTCGATGAAATGATAGTGTCGCTGGAGCTGAAGGTAACGCCGCGCGACAATCAAAGTCCAGGCATGGAAGTGACGCGCCGAGAAATCAGCATGATCGTACAGCTTGAGGATTCTCTGGCCGAGCAAACAAAGAAGCCACCCAACGGACTTCTGACCTGGTAGGGCGCTGTTCGAACAGCGCCCTGTTGTCACCGATCCGCAGGATCGGTGACAACAAAAAACGCCTCTTTCGAATTTCGAGTGGGTGTACTGCCGGGTCAAGCGCGGGCGCAAGCCCGGCGAAGCGAACGCTTGACGCGTGTAGGGGAAGTAAGCTGATGCAGGGCTGGTTGTGTAGTGGTCAACCCACGCCGGACACCGGGTTAAGTTTTTCTTCTGCGACCGCTGGCGCTAGACCCTCGTTGAATTGATGCGGTCGAGTCCAGTTGTATCGCTGCATCAGGTAATAGCTGATGTCCCGCTGTGCTTCTCGAGCACTTATATATCCAGTGCCTGGCACCCATTCCGTTTTCAAGCTTCGGAACAGGCGCTCCATCGGGCTGTTATCCCAACAATTTCCACGCCGACTCATGCTCTGCCTGATTCGATAGCGCCACAATCGCTGACGGAATTTCCGGCTGGCATATTGACCGCCCTGGTCGCTGTGGAACATCAAGCCCGGAGGCCGACCGCGTTGCTCGAACGCCATGTCTAATGCCTTCACTACCAGGTCGGCGTCGGGGCTCGTCGAGAATGACCAGCCGACAACGCGGCGCGTGAACAGGTCCAACACCACGGCCAGATAATGCCAGCGCCCCTGCGCCCATAAATACGTGATGTCGCCGCACCAGACCCGATTCGGCGTAGCCACATCGAACTCCCGATTCAGGACGTTGGGAATGTCGATGCGCTCCACCGTGGCGCGCTTGTATGCGTGGTTGCCAGGTTGCTTGCAAATCAGGCCGAGCTCATCCATCAGACGGCTAACCTTGAAGCGCCCAACCATCGTGCCTTGCTCGCGCAGCATGCCCACGATGCTGCGGCTGCCTGCCGAACTGCGGCTCTCGACAAACAACTCGTGCACGCGGCTGCGCAGTGCCATTCGCGCCACGTCCACCCGTTCCCGACGATGTCTGTATGCGTAAAAGCACGACCGGGGTATGTCGAACAACTCACACAACATTGCTACCGACACGCCGTCGCCGAACTGGTCGATTATTTCGTACGTTCTATCCCTTCCGACATCAGCAGCGCAGTAGCTTTTTTTAAAATGGTCTTCTCCCTCTCGAGGCGTTCAACCCGCGCTTCCAGCTCCTGGATGCGCTGCTGCTCTGGCGTCATGGCGGAACTCTGAGGCGTGATGCCGTGGCGTTCCTGGTGCAGTTGTTGAACCCAGCGACGCAGAACCGATTCCGCAACGCCGACCGAGCGGCTGGCATCGACGTGGCTGTAGCTTTGGTCGAGGACGAGCGACGCAGCACTGCGCTTGAACTCGGGGGAAAACGTACGACGTTGCTTGCTCATCAGACACCTCTTCATGGCGAGTATTCTCGCCTAAATTGGTGTCCGGGGAGATTAGACCACTACATTGCGGCAGAATGCGGCAATCAGCCCTGCAAGACTAAGCGAACTATGACGAACCAAACTCAGCTGTTTGAAGCCGCCTTGGGAATCAAGGCACCGTGGTATGTGCAAGGTGTCGATTTCGGCACGGAGCTGACGATTGCCGTGGACTTTGTCGCGGGCAGCCGGTTTGCCTATCCCGGGGTACCGGGCGAACACCCGGTGCACGACACGGTCATCAAACGGCTGCGGCACCTTAACTTTTTCCAATTCGACTGTTATCTGGAGGTGCGCGTGCCGCGTGTACGCCTGCCGGACGGCACGGTGCGGCTCGTGGAGCCTGACTGGATGGGCAAGCTGGATGGCTTTACGCTGCTGTTTGAAGCGCTCGTGCTGACGCTGTGCCGGGAGATGACATTTGCGGCGGTGGCTCGTCTGGTGAACCTGTCGTGGCATCGCGTGAAGGCCATCTGTGATCGTTACGTGGATCTGGCCGTGGCCGCGACTGACTTGTCCGGGCTCACCGCGGTGGCCATTGACGAAACCTCGTGCCGACGGGGCCACGACTATGTCTCGCTCGTCGCTGACATGGACGGCAGGCGCGTGGTCTTCGTCACGCCCGGCAAGGATGCAGGCGTCGTCGAACGCTTTGCCAATCACCTGGAGCAACACAACGCAACGCCTGCGCAGATCAAATCGGTCAGCATCGACATGTCGCCCGCCTTCATCAAGGGCGTGGACGAGCATCTGCCCGATGCGCGTGTGACGTTCGACAAGTTTCATGTGGTGGCGCACGCGTCCAAAGCACTCGATGGTGTGCGCCGCGAGCAGCAGAAGACCGATCCTGCACTGAAGGGCAACGGCTTCATTGAAGCGATCAACGGCCTGTTTCAAGCGGCCAAGCGCAAGGCGCGCGGATACGCCAGCTTCAAAACCATGCGAACCGTGCTGTTCCTCATCGCCGGCAAGCTCGACTTCTCGGCCTTCAATCCGCATGCCTCGTGAGCCGCATTACCCACTGCATTTTTGAAAGAGCCCAAAAAACTCTAGCGTGGTAAGTATAAGAGGCTGCGAGTTGGCACCGCCTGAAACTAAGGATTGCATACCATGGAAATCGAAATCGTCAAATCAAGCTGGCGAAACCTGCAGCTTCTACAAAAACATATCCAACAACGCATCAAATCCAGTGGCGTGAAGGACATGGAAAAATGCTTGATGAAAGCTATCGCTGACGTTATTCCCGGCGAGCATCGGCGCAGCGAAGTGATCGACGGCGATCTGTCCGATCACGACTTGACTACCACGGTCAGCTTTAAAATCACGCGTGTTCGCAAGCACGAGGCGAAAAAACCGGTGAAACGCGAACTGAGCAGCCTGCTTGCAGAGCTTGACGCCGAGTCTGCGAATGGGGCACGCACAGACGTCGGTGAGTGATCGGGCAGCGCTAGCTCTGGCCGGGAAACCGGCTTTGCGCGCAGCGCGGTGCTAACAAAAACTAGAGTGTGGTAAGTATAAGAGGTCGCGAGTTGACACCGCCGTTCATCGCAGCCATTACTGGTGAATCCATGCCGAACAGTCCTGCCAGTCTCCAAGGATCGCAAATTGGGTGCGACACGGGAGACCGTAGTCGACCCCTACCGGTCGTCCAGAATTCTCCGCAACGGACATTCATGGCAGCAACGCGAGGTTTTTTGGACGAGCTATATTCGCTGGATGTCATCCAAGATCGGACAAAAGAACCCATGAGCCCTCACACATACATGCTTTTTGTCGGCGCGAGCTTCGTTTTGTGCCTTGTGCCGGGCCCCGATATGCTGTTTTTGCTTGGACGGACGATTGCACAGGGACGTACGGCGGGTTTATGCGCCGCGCTCGGGATCAATCTCGGCGCATACGTGCACTTGCTTGCCGCGGTCACTGGTCTCTCTGCGCTCGTATTAGCATCAGCGACGGCGTTCACTGCGGTGAAGTGGGTGGGCGCTGCATACCTGCTCTATCTCGGATTGGGAGCATTGCGCTCGAAGGGAAGCATTGTTTTTCCGGGCGACGACGCTCGGACGAAAGCTTTGCGGCTAATTTTCTGGCAAGGCTTCCTCAGTGATGTTTTGAATCCGAAAGTCGCGCTGTTTTACATTGCATTGCTTCCCCAGTTCATGAACGCACGTGACTCAAGCCCTGTGAAGCATCTCGTCGCGTTGGGCGTAACGGGCAACATGGTCGGAATTACGACGAGCATCATCTACGTGCTTCTCGCCGCTCGGATGACAAGCGCACTTCGCCGCAACCAAGCTATCTCGTCGTGGTTGACCAAGGCTATGGGTGCTCTGTTTGTCGGACTAGGATTGAGGTTGGCAACAGAGAAAATTTGATCCGAATTTTTTCCGCCAGCACGTGAACGGTCGCCGTCCGAGGGGTGTAGCAGTGTCGGAATAAACGTTCGAGACCGGCTGCCGCTACGGCGACTCCATCAAATATCAACGATGTGGGCTAAATTCCGAATGACCCTTCGTGGCCGACCGTCGCCGCATGCAATCAGCATGTCCGGCGTGCTTTGCGCTAAACGATTGGATTCCCCGGAGGGACCTCCGAAAGTCGTTGCATGATTGCCTCGACGGCCCGCTCAACCGAAAACTTCGCGGTGTCGACGACGAGGTGCGCTGATTCCCATGGGTCGTATTGACGTTCAAGCACGCTCTGCCATGTTGGCAACTGGAAATCGGGGATATCGGCCTTTCGTCCCTCGATCCTATGCCGATGCATTGCGGCATCCGAACAAACCACCTCGATCTCGAAAATCTGCACACCTGCGTCGAACGCCACATTTCTCCAGGCACTGCGCGTAATGTGCAACGAATTGACCGAGTCCGCGACAACAGTCGACCCAAGCCGTAAGTTATCGGCGGCAATCGCATATGCCGCCAGATAGCCGGCAGCCCCGATATCCGCTTGGCCGCTTTCACGTGCCTTGATTGCCTGTTCCAATGTATCTATGCGCAGATATACGGCCGCGAGCTTGCGTGCGAGAGTTTGCGCTACTGTCGTCTTCCCCGTGCCCGGTAGTCCGCCGAAGGCGATCAACATTTTCGATGCTCCCTGATCAGTAGATGCAGACAGATTGTTATCGATTTACGTCACGAGGTCGACTGTCTCCTGGTGGCCGAACAGCGTCTCATGCGACTGGCATGTAGTAGCCCGAGGCGGATTGCAGACCAAGCCAAGACTCAATCGGCAGGTGAAAACGACATGATCGCGGTTCGGTCGGCACCAAAATGCAGTGTTGCGCCTTGACCGAACGTAAGGATCTCCGGGTCAATCCTTTCTTTAAGCAGGTTTATTTTCAGTTGCGTCACGCCCCTAGCAACGGGTGAGGCCTTTATCAGCCGAAACGTAATGTCCGGGCCGATGAGCGTGTCAACGCCGTCACGAATCTCCAAAGCATAGCCAAGCGCAACGAGCTGACGCCCAAAGCTCACAGATTCGAACTCATTTAACGCCAAGGTAACTTCGTCGATGTCTTTCATGAAACGGGTTGGTTGAAACTTCGCAGCGTTGTATTGCTTGCGGCTGATGCCTTCTTCGTCGGCCCGAAGACTGCCTCGACTCCTTTTCAGAAAGTCTCGATCAACCTCCATCACCCACGCACAGAAGGGCTCCGCCTCACCCTCAGGAAACCCCACTAAGGGCAGATTCCAAAACCAGGGGACGCGATTTCCATCGACCTTCCGTTCGAATAACGAAGAGATGCCCGTACCTCCAAACTTTTCCAAACACTTCGCTACCCGCTCTATGTCCCCAACGTTCTCTACGGATAGTCCGATTCCCGTATCACCCACTCGCTCCAAACTCAACGGCGCACGAGAAGGACTGAATAGCTCAATGTAGGTGTTCGCGCCGGTCAAATAGATGCCCGTCCAGGTGCGGTCGTCACCGGCCGCAATCGTGCTAACTTCCATCGCGGAGAATTCATTTTGCATGAATTCGGAACGGGCAATCGCATTTAGCGTGTTCGCGTCCACGTAAGTATAAATATGATTCAGGTGTACGGCAGGCGCTTTCAACTTTTCCCCGCTTCAATAACATTGAACTAGCAGCAGCTCGCAATGTTATCTCGTTCGAATGAGCAGACAACGATTGTCGGCGATTCAGGAGCGGTTGTCGAACGGCCGCTTGTGGCCGACTGCTGGCCAATGCGTCCCGCATAAGACGACGCAGAACCGCCTCCAGCAGTGATAACGGCGACCGGTTTCGGTCTGTTAAGCTAAGCGCAAACCCTCTCTATAAGAGTCAGAATGCTCCGCGCATCGATTGTCATCCGCACTCTCTTTGCAGTATGCCTTCTTGCTGCAACCTTCAATCATGCCCGCGCCATTCTGCAGCACGGTGTGCTCTGGGACTATGGTTACGGAAGCAAAATAGCCCTTACCAGCAGGCTCTATTGGGCTGCGCTGACTATTCTTGATCCTCTCGCCGCCGTGCTGTTGTTCGTTAAACCGAGGGCGGGAATCTGGTTAACAGTCGCGATCATCGTAAGCGATGTAATACACAACACGTACTATGTCGCGGCGAATGATCAATGGCTCGCGCCATTCTATTTGGCCCAGGTCGGATTCCTCGTGATCGTGCTTGGTCTCGCACCGGTCGCGGCAAGGGCGGTTCCATCGCGGGTCAAGCGCGGGTTCGAAAGACTGACGTAATCACGTCTTCACCATCGATTGTTGAAGATGTAGGATGCGGCGCCGGGTGTCCCTTTCTGGCCGCGCGCTGCCGGATGCATCGGGCGTATGGCGATACTGAACGCCCCCAATGCCGCAGAAGTTCACTAATCTTCCACCGCAGTAAAGATCACAGGTATTTGAATTTTTTAATCTGCACCTTCCCGTTCAATCTACCTGCTACAAACTGCACAGGCTCCGTAGTATTCGCTATTGTCCGCTCCATAATCCAAGGAGTAGGCCGATATGTCATATCCTGACCATTTACATTTAAATCAAGTATTTCATATTCGGCCACATAGGCGTATGTAGTAAATCGTCCTCGACCTTGCCATTCCCAGTGAGCAGGAACAATACGTTTTGCCAATACCTTGGCCTCCGCCGTTTGCACCTTCACGCCAGCATAGTTCACGATCAGAAAAATCAGCGAACCGATACAGAGTAGGATTAGAGCATCAAAAAAAGACAAAATAACTGCTCGCCCGATTTCTCCATGGTGAAACGCTGCAAATGGAAGAAAAACTAGGTTATGGCTAGACATATCGATTTTCCAGCGTCTGATTACGGCGCAGTCTGCACCTTACACCGTGCCCGGGCCGGAGTCATTCAGCGCCGCCCGGATAGCGTCATGGTTCTGCGGCCCATTCAATTGTCAGCGATTTAGCTAGCCCTGTCGAATGACCGAAACTGGCCGCGCGCAGCCGATTAATCCTGGAATGGGCCAGCTTCGAAGGCCAACATCCCATTGCCGTACTCTCGGCTCCATATATCTCGCGGGTCTTCACCTGAGCCCTTTACGGCGAACGAGGCATTTGGCAGACATTGCGCCAGCTTGGTGAACAGGGCGATGATCGACCAGCTATCCAAGTAGAACAGAGTTGACGTCGGAAGAGCTGATTGACATGCCTCCAGCAAATTCTTCAAGACATCGTGACTCAGAGCACATTCATCAATGAACCTGACGATTTCATCTCGCGAACTGGCGACATCCAATGGCTCGCCGTCGAAAGGATAAACCCAAACTTCTGTATGAAAGCTCATGGGATCGCTCAGCGGTATCTAAGTCTGAGGTTGAAAATCGACACTTGAGGCAACAGCCATTGTTGACGATTTGAAGCTAGATGTCGAATGACTGCTCCTGGCCGACTGGGGCCTCACTCCTGTTCGGGTCCGTCAAAATCCTGACGCAGCGAACAAGCCGGCTTTATATTGATTTGATTCGAAAAAAAACGGTCCAACTGCCTCAAGTGACGTCGAATCATATTCGCCGACTTGGTAGGCAAAATTTTCCCAGACGTAGGATTCGCGATCGCGCCGCACGAGGGCCGAGTATGCGCCGCAGCCAACATCGCCGCACTCTGGGCAAATGTAAAGCAGCACACGCTTTCCGTTCTCAGGCGGAACATCGAGCAGAGTCGCGCGAGTACGCTCGCATGCCTCTGCATACCCACTCACAAAGCAACCCATGAAATCCGAGTGTCCTCCAGCATTTTTCACCAGCATTTCCAGCAAAGGCTGTCCGTCTATCAGGAAGTCCGCAGAGATTCTCTCAGTGCAAGTGGCAGCCCCCGACACGGTCCCTGGTCGACGGAGTATGCGATGTCCAAGTAGGTTCATGTTCGTGTACGAAATCGGCTTAATTCGTCGGCATTGTCAACGATTGAGGAGCCCGTGTCGAATGACCGTTTGTGGCCGACCACTGACCGACTACCGAGCGCGATGATCGTCTTGGGTGGGCTCATCATTCGAAATGCATAGTCCGACCCTGAGCGGTCTTTCAAACTGTCCGATAGCAGGCATTGGGCACAATCTACCGGCCCGTTTTCCCGAGTAGGATGTAGGGGGGGCTGACGAGAATGGCAACGACGACGACGGCCATAAGCAACTGAAATATCAGCGTAAATTTTGGATGTCGGTCAAATTATGGCAAGCGCTTCACGTAGTCGGCCACTCGCGAGAAGATAAGCCCTCCGATTCCTCCACCGATGGCGGCACCGAGCGTTCGATGATCAAAGGCAAGTCCCAAATGCGAGCCGAGTGCTGCACATGCGCCGCAAATGGCTAGACCGCCCCAAGTTTGCCAATGACGATAGATAGGCACGCCACCCTCTCTAATTATTTGACGAGATCAGTTATCTTGATATAAGCCGTTTTACACTTCGAATTTTCACGAGTTTAGCGTTGAAATTCGAACTGCCGCAATTGACCAATGAGTGCCTCTTGCGAGTTGCATGCATAGCCGCCGCCCAGCAGCCAAGCCGGTCGGCTGCGAGCGACTCGCAAGGGACGGTCGCGATTCTCCGGAGCGGTCGTTCACTGGCGAAGCACGGCCGAAACCCGTGTCTGCGTCTTATCGACGGCGAATTCTGTAAGCATCGCGGCGTGCTTGCGATGACGTTGTGCCGCACTATAGAGCCATTTTCTATCCACTCACGCTCGCCTGGTATCTTCGACTCGCCAACATCCGCCAGCGCGTAGTGTTTGTCAGCGGCACTGTTCGGCCGTGGCGCGTCGGCCTCCACCATCGAACAGATTTGGATTTCTTGGGCAACGTTGAATACTCGACAAACACGCTAAGTTCGCCAACGGAGTAGAGCCACGTCGCGCAAACCGTAGACCCACGCACGTTTATGCCTTCGATATGCGTCACCCCGGCACTTCTCTTACCCGTGTCGTCCCTCAACAAGGCGAAGCCAAGGGTCACGCTCTCAAGCGTTTTAGCGTTTAGCAAAGCGTTTGCGAAAGGTCGTATGTCGATTGGAATGTCTTCTTCAATGATTCTGCAACCAAATAACTTTACGAAATACAACTGTAGATAGATCGCGGCGGACCTAGTGTGATGCGGAAAGATTCGCCCCAATTCAACGTAGCCTAAGTTCGGCGACGGCAGGAAGTGCCGCCGAAGGTAGTCCGAAAACCGATCCCATGCCCTATCGTAGGGTTGAGTAAGGCTGCTGTTGCAACGATTGCAGATGAGCGCCTTCGATTTCAAAATCTCTGCTTTCACACTGCCCAATCTAACGTTTCGGCGTCGCGATGTATGAAAGAACAGTGGAGTCTTTTGCGAGACCGGTCCGAAGTAATTTCTGAGGTCGGATGCCTTGACGAGATGCTCCCCCGTCCCCGCCTCGTCCCCACATATCCAACATTTCATAGTCACCCCTTCAGGGCAAAATCGACAATGCCGGTCCCGATCTCGCCGTTATCCATTCGCACAACCTGGAGTGTTATCTTGGATAGATACCTGGTGGGAGAAGCTATCCACTTCATGACAGCTGTCTTTTCATCACTTCTTGGCATTTCCTCACCCACTTGATGTTCTTGCAAAAGGTCTTGAATCACGCCAGCAGCGAGGTCGGGAACGCTCAGTAGATCATCCAAATGACTCTTTTCAGTAAAGGATTTGCCAAATCCCCCGCCGGCAAAACCCTGCTCCGCATACAGTGCGAGTACCCGCAGGAACGTCGCTTGTGTGTCGGCGAAGTTTCGCTCCTTATAATCCTCGTTGATTAGATCGTTGTCGCTGTACCAAATGAACTTTTGATTGTCAGTTACCAACAATGACGTGAACGCGGCCAGTATGTTGCAAACGCGAAGCAACTTCTCGGCGGCATGACCGTCCCAAGTGCCGAGGCTGTGACTTAACAAGTGCTCGATAATGATCGGGTGCGCCTGCCGCTTATCCGCGGCGAAAACCGTGTCAATCCGCTTGTCGATAGCCACGGTAATGATCGCGCCGTGAATAAAGTTATCGACCAGTTCGAGGTATTCAGGGAGCGCGCGGCTTCTCGGGCCGCTCTTAAGTTTCTTGTAGGCGAATTCGCTGTAGGGCGCGACTAGCCCGTGTTTTTCCCTCAGTTCCTTTACCTTCTTGGCAAACGGGCCGATCTTGTCGTAGGCGAGAAACAGGAACGAGTACGTATAGAAGCGCGCGGTCGGGTGTTCGCCTCCAAAGTCAGACATTACTGCAACACCCTTGTCGTCCGAGAAATCAGGCAGTTCCTTGATCTTCCTAACGAGATCGACCAAACGGTGAGAGAAATATGGGTATTCTGGCGTCACCAACGGTAGATCAAACGGCCCGCTCTTGTTTATCTTCTGCTGCGGCGGCGCCGACACAACAACGAGCTTTAACGAATCGGGCGAGTTACCAGCGGCCTGCGCAGCCGCTGCTGCGACAGTCGCCTTTTTGAAAGGTGGTTTCATCGCTTCGAAAAAGGAAAGGGATATATCAGATGATATTCCCAAGTTTGTCGCAAAGGAAAAGCTCGCCTGCGGCGGCCATCAGGTCAATTGCGTCGCGCAGCTCGCCGCGCTAAATGAGTTCGGCGATGCGAACAATGATCAACGCCGCTGGAACGAGCACCGCCTGCGCACACAGTGTCCCGAGAACGCGTGCGCCCGCGAGAGTTGTAATGGCTCGCCGAAAGCTGTTTTCCGAAATCCGGCCTTCGATCACGTCGTCCGTCATCACTGAAACTTGCGGATCGATGACGACCGCCAATACCACGGTCGCAAAGCCATTGATAACTGATGATAGGTTCGCGCATGTAACCCGCAAATCGGGCTTCAGGTATCCGGCATAAAGCGATGCGAAAACGCCGACCGTCCAGATCGCCATCGCGATAACGTTCAGTCCTATGACTTTCCAGGAAACGCCTGCGCCACTTGCCAGTTGGGTGACGTTGTGTCGCGAAGGGAGCCGCGCTCCAAGCCGAATGTAGCTGACGCCCCCGCGACTGAAGATATGGAGCAGCAGGCGAGGGATCGAGCGATTTGCCTGAAAGTGATCGACAGCGCGGCTGAAATAACGCTGGAACGTGGGAATTAGAAACGCGCCGACAGTGCTTGCCACAGTGGCGGTCAGCAGGAAAAGCCGAAAATCGCCGAGCAGACCATGCTCCATGTGATGAGCAATATCGAGCTCTACCCGCTTCGCTATGAATGGTCCCTGAAAGGAATTTGCCGTCCGGGAAACCAAGGCGATGATCCCGAATAGAGAAAATGACACGGCGATGCGGCGCGTGCGAACACCAGCAATCCGCACCGCATACGCAAGCGTCGCGATCACATGGATTACGAATGTAAGCCCACATATGACCAAAAGCGGGGTGTCCATGTTGTCGCCGCGAGGTTGGCAAGAACCGAAGTCTACCGGAGTACGCCCCCGGCCCGATTGTCGGCGATCTTGGCTCACTGATCGTGTGACCGGAACTGGCCGACCAGCGTCCGACTACCGAGCGCGATGATCGTCTTGGGCGGGCGCATCATTCGAAATGCATAGTCCGACCCACGGCGGTCCCTCGGTTTGTTTCAAAGCGGCCGCTCAGTACTGAAAACCCCTGCCTCGTCTAGCATCTCGACAAGGCCTTCCGGATAAATAGTCTCGGTCGTGCTGGACAGTTCCTCCCGGCTCCACCATTGGTGATCCGCCATCACTTCCATCTCTTCCGCGGTCCAGCCGTCACGTAAAATGGATTCTGTGTCCGTGCTAACGACGAAATACTGTTCGACCGCAAGCACACGCTCGCCATCTGGTAATTGCAGGGGCACTTCGCGGCTACCTACCGGCCCGGATACGTGCGCGTCGCGAATGCCTGTTTCTTCACAGAGCTCTCGTATTGCAGCATCCGCAAACGTCTCGCCATGCTCGACACCGCCGCCCGGTGTTGCCCAGTAGACCTTTCCAGCAAGCACACCAGTCCTGTGCACGAACCGAAATAGCAACACTCGCCGCTTTGGCGTGGTGATCAGTAGCCTGGCCGAAGGACGTTCGCGCATGAGAATCGGAAGTAGGCGTCAGTGGAAGTAGAGTATGCATCGGAAAGCGACCCTGAACAGACACTTGCGCCTCTCGAAAGCGGACGGTCCGAGAAGTATCTGGTCATCTCTTATCCAGCGACGTTCTGCACGCTTCTGGAAGCGAGAGGCCAATCAGTCCCTCGCGACCATAACTTTGTTCTCGTGTTTAGTACCGCCAAGCTCGAAGTACGATATTCCGTCCTGGCTCATTCCACGAGAACGATAAAAGGATATCGCCTTCTCATTTTGGGAATTGACGGTCAGCCAGATTGACTGACTCCCGGTCTTCGTCATTGCAATACCTCTAGCGTGGGTCAGCAATGACGATCCGATTCCACGCCCAGCAAACGCATCTTGAACGTAGAGTGTTTGAATTTCGATGGGTACGTCGCCATGGTACGAACCGACACGCATGACAATGTAACCAGCAAGACTACCTTCCGCCTCGGCGACCAATAGCACGATGTCGGGATCGTTCATTAAACTGAGTATCTTCCCTGGCGTAAACGTCGACAGGACAAATTGCGCAATAACATCCGACACGCCCGCCGTCGCGTAGGTATGCTCCCACACAGTCGCGCCTAGAACCGAGATACGCGCCGCGTCATTTCGTTTGGCTGGTCGTATCGAATGGGCTGCTTTCATCTTGTTATTTTCTCCTAGAATTCTGCAATAAACGGTCGAGGTGTTGACGTATGTTTGCGCTTGGATTGTCTGCGATCCAAAGGAAACTGCCGAACGACTGGAAGTAGGCAGGACGCAGATGCGTTCGGCTGAGTTCGATCCGACAGAAAGAGTCGCGTGGCCCCGAAGCGGTCGTTTAGTTGCTCGCGCTAATCAGCATGGCACAACCATCACCCGAGGCCAGCGCTTTTGATATTGCTTCTGTTCGACACGCTTCCGATACGTGTCGACGCTGACACGCGCAGGATTTCGCCGAACCACCATAGCAAAAAGATCGTCAAGCCCATACGGCGCAATGATGTCAATCGAATCGTCGTCCCGCAGAGTTATCCCAACCGATGTCGCGAATTCTGGCCACGATGCTATCGCCGCCTCCAAAGAAATGAGTGGCGAAACTGGATGGCCAAACGTTGCCTCGAACCATATGTGCACGGCGGCCTGATTGGTGACTTCCCATGGCGCGAACGGATGCAAGTTGGTTAAGCGATGTTGGATTTCCGCATCGCGCTCAGCCGAAAGGTCAGAAGCGTCGAAGTGGGCTACGTCGACGTCCGATAGGGCTGATGGGGTCCGCAAATCATGTAGTGAATCCCATACGAGGTTGCGAACAGCGCCGGCACCGATGCACCAGGATCGGAGTTTAAGGCTGCGGACCGAGACAAGTGCAGCCCAGAACCATGTCGTTTCACGCGCAATCGTCATGAGGCGTGCTTCAAGTTCGGTTGATCGCATGGTTGATAGATCGCTACTGAGCCTTCGGGTATTGGCGGCAATCGACGCTCACGTCGAGAGCGTCGGCATAAAGTGCATTTTCAACTGCGCACATGTTCCGGCGCTCCCCGAGCGGATCTTTGCAAACAGTGGCAGTTCGATGTTCCAAGTCGATTTCGCATTCTATCTTGCGGAATTCCCAAAATCAGCAGACGCAGTCGAATGTCGCTTCATGGACGACCACTGACCGACGCGATGCCGGTTACGCGGCATGAACGTCTATACGTCCATGCCGCAGGGAAAGAATCCGGGATAGTCTAATTGAACTATTAAGCTAACCAAAATGAATGGCGCAGGCGGCGATCTGGGCGGCTGGCTTTCTGCCTGCCGATGTCCACCCAGTCCGACCCGCGGAAAGTTTACTAATTACAAATAGTAAACATTCCGATAGCCTGAGCCATCCTGCCAGTGTACGAAGCCCGGAGGGCTGGATAGAATGTTTATAAATGATTCGTATAACGAACTTAATAAACATTCTGAGGTGAATTGTGCGCGAGGGGCAGGCGAAGGTATTGACCGAATCGGAGTTCCGTCGCGTCGTCAACGCGTCGAAGAAAGAAGCCCATGCGAAACGAAACGTCGCGCTTCTGTATTGCTCATTTGGTCTTGGCCTTCGCGCAAAGGAGATGGCATCACTTCGAATCCGGCATGTGCTCGATGCCGGTGGCGAACTGCTGGACGAAATCAACCTCGATGGTTCGATGACGAAGGGCAATAAGCAACGCCATGCGTACCTGACGAATCTGAAAGTTGCCGACGCGATTCGTGACTATCTGAACGAGCGACGGAAGGACGAAGGTATCCTGTTCAACTTCGATGCGCCGCTATTCCGTTCGCAGAAGGGCGGACAGTTCACGCCGAACACGCTCCAACAGTTGTTCCATCGCATGTATTCGAAGGCTCGTATGCAAGGCGCATCGAGCCATTCGGGTCGTCGCACGTTTGCAACGACGCTGATCGAGAAAGGTGTGGACATCAAAGCGGTCTCAAGGCTGATGGGACATGCGTCGATCGCGATGACCGCTCGCTACGTTGAAGACAATCCGGTGCGATTAAAGCAGATCAGCGCTGATGTCCTGTGACGCCATGCTGAGTGGGTAAAATGCGGAAAACTATGAAGATTGCGAAACGCGTCGAAGGTGCGAATGTGGTACCGAAGCGTCGTTTTCAGCGACCACGTTACCGAAGCCCCTCAACGAACGAAGCGCCTCGGTCGTGGTAAGAGTCAATGACCATTGAAAAACGGTTCGGATCGTAGGTGCTTAGCCGCTAAAGTACTTCCTCATACTGCCGATATACCGGGAGGTACTACTCGCCTCAGCTTAACTGGGGTTCCGTGTATCGAACGGACCCACGGAAGACTTCGAATCAGAAGGCGTTGAGCAACACACCAACGGACATACGCTATCTCTAGTGCCCAAGGTCTCTAGGGTACACTCGCAGAGTTGGGTCCAGCCGTCGCCAAAATATATTGAAATATAGATAATGTCGGATTCAATCGAACGCTATCGCGGCCACTATTCGGAGGCGTCCGTCGCGCCAGCACAGAGCTCCCGGGAAGCGCCGGAGGAAAGTCTATGTTGAAAAATCAGACGCGCGCAGATGCGACCGCGTCGACGCGTGCCGTCATCTATCAGCTCTGTGTCGCGGTGGATCGGTGTTATGCGTTAAGTTCTGGACAGAAAATTCTGATCGAGCGCCTTGGAGACGTGACGATCGAGAACCAGACTCAGATTGAGGTCAAGCACTACGATCTTTCCGATGCTTTGACGGATGGGCACCCCAACTTCTGGAATACACTGTATAACTGGATGGACGACCACTTCCCGCTGGAAGACTACGCGTCGCTTATCCTCTACACGACCCAACCGATTAGCGTTCATTCGCAGCTCTTGCAATGGAACGACGCTCCGGACGCGGACGCGCGGTTGCAATTGCTCACGCGTATTAACGCCGACTTCGAAGATGCCTATCAGAAGCGGTGCGAGAAGAAAACGGAGGCTAAACCGAGCGATACTCTCGTTTGCCAGCGTTGGTTGCTTGATCCCGTGCGCCGCGCCAATCTGCGCTCCGTGATCGAGAAATTCCACATCGAAGCAAGGTCAGACGCTTTACCCGCGCTCTATGAGGAGATCAAACGCGATAGAGTACGTGGCCTGTTGGAAAACAAAGATCGCTACCTTCAATCTCTGATCGGTTTTGTCTGTCGAGCTGATCTGCCAGAAACGGATGCGTGGGAAATCTCGTACGAGCAATTCGAGGCAAAGCTGGGCGAGTTGAACTCAATCCACTGCAGGGGAACGCGGATCTTTCCTGCCAGACCAACAGTCGGCGAGTCGAATTCCGAGCGCGCCACCCGTCCTGATCTTTTCATACGGAAGATCATCGAAATTCAGTACGACAATGTTGTCACCGAGGCAATTCGGGCCTACGAAGAGACAATCCAATCGATGACGCAAGACTTCAGTGTCTACCAAGTCGAGCGAACTCGACTAGAGGCGTACGTTGACGAGGTTGAGTCGAACTTCCTGCATCGCTATCGGGCCGCCTGCCGGGGATGTGGAAGCAACTTGATTTCGGATTCGAAGTCGTTTTACGACGAGAGGCACGCCGAAAAGGCGCCGGATTTTCCGGGCTTCGAGAATTCGCCGAGTTGGTTTCGCAACGGGCTGCTGCACATCAAGATGAATGATCCGAAGAAACCACATCAATGGAAACTACAGACGGAGTAGAAGACGTCGTGGAAGGGGCGGGCGACATCATCCAGCACTTGGAGACGCTGCATAACAATCCCTTCCTCTTTGCACGAACGTTGGCGAATTTTTACGCCGTCATGCCGCCCCAAAAAGGCTCGTTACTGCTCGCCTATCTAGTGCTTCCAATTGCGCTTCATGCGCCTGCCAGAATACTGCTCAAGAAGAACAGCGGTCGCACGACCTTACGTTCCTTTCTGCTCGAACGTGATCGCATCTTCGGGCTGGAACGGCGTGTTCAGGAGTGGCGTGAGATTACGAATGCAACTGTCCAATATCTGACCGGGGCCAACATTCTTGCCATCAAGTCCGACTTGGCTGTGACGTGCACGAGAGACTTCGACCTTGAGGACATTTCGCCGATAGACGTGGCCACATCCGCTAAGGCACTCGGACGAATCTTTGCACCCTATGATGTTCCCACTATCTACCGCATGCTTGGCGTGATGAAACTATGAAAGCCCGCATCCTTCATATTGGCATCGTTGATAAACGCAACCGCGTACACGCAGTCTCGTTCAACGAAGGGGTGAACGTCGTGACCGGTCGTTCTTCGACAGGGAAGAGCGCACTGATTGAGATTTTCGATTTTTGCTTTGGCAGCTCCGAATTCACGGTGCCCATGGGCGTAATCACCGAGCGTGCTCATTTGTACTTTACTGCCATGAAGGTCGGATCAGTAGCGATCGTCCTGGCTCGGCAGGCCAACTCCTCGCGGGCATTCATCAAGGAGGAACGCGACCTAGAGCGCGTTCGCGAAGCCCAATTCCTGAGCACCGAATACTTCGAGAAGGAATTCTTCCTACCTCACGATGCCTTCCTCAAGGAGGTCAAGCGCTTTTTTGGTCTTGACATTACGGACCTCGACGAAGACCTTGAGGCCCGCCGTCGACGCAGGTTCGAGCAGAAGCTGCCTACGCCTTCAGTCCGCAGCTTCACCTCATTCATGCTCCAGCACCAGAACCTCGTCGCAAACAAGCACGCGATCTTCTACCGCTTCGAGGAGCGGGAAAAGCGAGAGCAGGCAATCGATCATCTCAAGATATTTTTGGGATTCGTCGACCAGGAGTACTTTGTCAAGCAGCAACAACTCAATGAACTCGAGAGGCAGATTCGCACGCTGGAGCGCCTGCTACCGAAGCGCCAGGACGTGATCCAAGCCACACAAAAGGAGTTGAAGGCTACATTGTCGGAATACGAAGCTATCGCGGGAACTCCGTTAGGCATCGATATTGATTCCGCATGCCGCAATCCTAGGGCCGCACTCCAAATTGTGGCAACTAAACGAGTCGAGTTGGTAGCGGACTCCGATGGCCACGTTCGCAGGCGTCAACAGATTGAATTTGCGCGCAGCGAAGCTACCCAACGGCTGCGTCAGAAACAGATCGAACTGTCTAATGTCATCTCCTCGATCGATTTTGCGCAGCGCTACGCGTACAGCAACCGTAATACGCTAGTCCCCACCCGCGCGGAGTTGCAGGCTGACGAGTGTCCCTTTTGTCATTCGCAAAGCCACGTCGTGGAAGAGAGTGCCAACGCGCTTTCGGACGCGATTCACTGGCTAAACACGGAACTTGCGCAGTCGAGCTACCGCCTCGAGTCATTCGAGGGGGAAAGATCACGAATCGAGAGGGAGCTGGCAGCTATACGATCCGAGGTGGCTGAGCATAGCGCTCAGCTCAAGATGGCTGACGACCAACTCGCAAAACTGGGCAGACAGAAAGGACAGTATGAGTTGTCTGTTGAGGTGAAGGTTCGAGTTGAGCAGGCGCTAAAAAACTTGGCCAAGGCCATAGGTCACGACGCTGATAGCGAGTTGACCAGTTTGAGAATCCGAGAACAGCAGCTCCGAGAGGAGATCAAAGGCAATTTCGATATCCGGTCGAAGCTTGAACAGGCGGAGAGTCGGATTCGGGAGATCCTGGCGATCTTGGGCGACCGGTTCGAGTTCGAAGACTCCTACCAGCCAATTCGGCTCCGATTTTCGCTGGACACGTTCGACCTCTGGCACGAAACCCCCGATCGTAAAAAGGTATTTCTTCGCTCCATGGGCAGCGGAGCAAACTGGCTATCATGCCACTTGACACTGTTTCTCGCCCTCCATCGCTACTTCTGCGAACTCGGTGACGAGTGCCACATTCCACCGATCCTATTCCTTGATCAACCGAGTCAAGTTTATTTCCCGAGCATCCTAGATGGTGGTGAATCCTTCTCACCTGTGGAGATTGCGAAAAAGGACATGAGCCGATCGGCTGAGCGCCCGGTCGACGATGATGTACGCGCTGTAACAAATCTGTTCGATGCACTGGTGAGCTATTGCCAAGAGACTTACGAAGCGACAAACATCATGCCCCAAATCATAGTTACGGATCACGCGGATCACCTTAAACTCAGCGGTGGATCGACGTTCGAGTCGTTGATTCGCGCGCGCTGGCGCGGCCGGAATGAAGGCTTTATTGCGATTGAATCGTGAACCTAGCCAGAATGCAGGCGGCTCACATTCGGATGCACTGGTCGGCTAAAACTTTGGTTGGACTTTGAATGTTAGTAACACGGTGGCTGGTCTTGATTCAGATAGCGCTCGGACCGTTTCGCTCGCTCGTGTTGCGAACGGTCGGTATGGCTGTGCCCGCACCGAGTTCGATGAGGACCATCCGTTCGACGCTTAACAACCATGCTTCGAACCGCATACGCCGACGCCGCACGGCGTAATCGTTCCAGTCCCAATCGTTGAACATCAGGATATTCGGTCGCGCAGTCGAACCACACTTCGGGCAGCGCGGCAGCCCTGATATCAACCGGCAATGCTCGACGTCCACTTCGGGATGGAAGTCATCTGCTGACCATGTTTCGCGTGTGCATGGCTGCGAGCATTGCAGACGGTGAATCGAACCGTGACATTCGAGAATGCGTTTCTCTTCGAAGCCAGCCTTCTGGAATTGACCATCGACGTTGCTGGTGAACACGAATACTCCGTGCTCTTTCGGCAACGCCCACCGACGCAGAATATTGAACCCTTCGTGCGGGACGGTTCGCCGATAGAGGTTGAGCCGATGGCCGTAGAATCCCCACGCGCGAACGGGATCGCGTCTGAATGCTTCGCCATTGGCAATGTCCTGAAATCCGATACCTTCGGCCCTCAATGCAGGATACGCGCGCCAGAAGCCATCTTCGCCGCGAAAGTCGGGCAAGCCGGAATCGACGCCCAGGCCTGCACCAGCCGTGATGAGGATGCCGTTCGCGTTTCGAATCAGTTCGGCTGCGTCTTCGATTTGTTTGGCGATGTCCATCGTATTTAGTTGTCGAAGGTGGCGTCGATAGCGTCGTTGAGCAACCGATGGATATCGCCGCCGTCGGGATCGTTGCCGAGGAATTTCCAAAATTCCGATAGGTGCCGTTGCCGCTCATCTTCGAGCCGAGGGATCACGTCGAGCCGAATGAGCTCTTCCTCCGTGAGATTAAACATCGTGTCATCCGTCAAACCAAGTTCTTCGAGGACGGTCGGCTGGTCGTTACTCTGTAAGCAATGCAAATCCCAACGGATCGCAAGCTCGTATAGCGGTTTGGCTTCTACGCTGCCAAGCCATCGCAGCATTACCGCGTCGCAAATGTCGCACTCGCTTTGTGTTCGCGTGCGAGTCAGTACGGAAATGACGGGCCGTTTCTGTTCGAGTGCGTGAGCAATTTCGTTGCTCGAAACGTCGCGAACTATAGCAATAAAGTCCTTCAGATCGGTTCCATCGAGCGTCGGTCTCTTGGTGAACACTGCGTGCCAACGCAACAGCACACCGGAATACGGTTCCCGGGCGTCTTCCAGAACGATATTGCGGACAGGCAGATCGCCGGTAACGATACGGACCGGCAACTGAAACGGCACTGCCGACTTTAGAACTTCGACGGCTTTCTCAAGCGCAATCGATACGGGACAATCCGCCACCGGAAGGTCGAATCCAGCATCGGCCAGCATGTCTGCAATAAGCATCATCGTCTTCGAACCCGCGTAGATCAGTACTCGCTCGGGAATAGTACACATGTGGAGGTCTGATCGGCTTCCGTGATGATCCAGACGCGCTTGCCCGCGACCTCATACGCCGAAAAGAGTCGCGCGCCGTGGATTGCTGCGAGAAGGTTGGTTTCAGCATCCTTCGGCGTAACGTCGCCCCAATCGCCATGCTCATGACGCTTCAGGTACGGATCGATAGTAACGCCTTCACGTTCGAGGTATTCCAGGACAGCGGGGGTGACGACGACCCTCCCGAGTCCGATCAGCGGAAAGGAAAAGCCTGCAAACGGATTATTGGTTGCCGAAGTAGTGCTGTCATTGGTGTCGGACATTTGGTTTACTCCATGAGCGGTAATGTGGTTTCGATAAGCAAAAAAAAACCAGGGCGGGTGCCCTGGTTCGTCGGTCGGTTCAGTGACCGTGATTCGTGATGGCGGCCGGATCGCCACCTCATCGCGATGGGATGTGAAAACATCAGTGGCCGATAGAGTCGTCGCCGTTGACAGCGCCGCTATTCACGAGCCTTTCGTGCTGAAGCTGGTTGTACCGCGTGTCATACGCCTTCGCGATGCAATCGACGGTCTGACAGGCGTTTCGTGTCTTGAGCCACTGGCGCTGTTCCTGTTTGACCTGATTCGGGTTGTCGGCGGTCTGCACGACTTCCTTGTAGATGTCGGCATTTACCGAGTCAGTGGAGGACAGCGTTGGATCAGCGCAGATCATCTTTTCTACTTTGGACGAGGCTTTCGAACAGTCGAACGCCGGACCCTCGGCGAATGCGGCGGTGGACAGGGTCAGTGCAAGCGTGGCAACTGCCAATGGTTTCATATTGTTGGTCCTTCAACGGAGTCTACGAATTTCTTTGCATAGAATGGAATGGCGATCCAGAACGTACCCATCAGGCAGAAGCACAGCAGAGCGTGGACGATGGCCGCCTTGTACCATCCCTTGTATTGCAGGTAAAAGAATCCGAACAGAAACAGAAAAAGGCCCGAGACTTCACGCCCCGAATCACCGGCACGGATCGTTCGTTCGACACGAACATTTCGCTGCTTCACGCCACATACGGTACATAACGTCGTGGTGTCCCACAACGAATGGCCGCAACTCCGGCAGGGTCTCATCGGCATGGATTGTTTGTTCCTTCTTACAAGTCGTGTTTACTCAAAGGAATTTGACAAGTTTCATCTGAATATCGACGGTCTTTTGGGACACGTTTGACGCCTCGGGCGAACCCGTTCGATTCGACTTTGGGCGGAACGCAAACCAAATGAAACGCTATGCCCGCGTGCACGATTCGGTTTGTTGGCTGTGGCGGAAATAGATCGTGTAGACGAGGTGCGAGGCATCCAATTGGCTGATAGTGCCAGTGTTGCTGGAAGTGATGATCTGGCCAGTGTTAGACGCTCTAAAATTCACATTGAGCAACATGCGTGAACCGGCCAAGCGATAGGAACCCCACACTTCTCCGTTTTCGAGGGAGAAATTTGTCTGTGAAAATTCGTCGACTTCCTCCGGCGCGCCTGGGTGGTCGGGCGAAATGCAATTCCACTTGCCGACGAGTGTCGATTCGCTTGTGCCCGTATTGCTGTCGCCGTCGTCGGAGCTATGGTGCGGTGTCGCGTTATCCAGGACCGCAACGAGTATCAGGCACGCGGCGAACGGAAGTATTAGCTTTCGGCGCGGCGGAACGTTTCTGCCAAAGCTGGCTGCGAGTTGTGGGCGGATAAGCAAAGCTGTTAGCCCTAGAAAGACGACGGATAGCAAAGTCAGAATCGCGTTGTGCATGATGGTTAGCGTTTGTATGATCGGTTGCGTCTCGTGAAGAGGCGCAACCGGTAGCTAAGGGCCGTTGATACGATGTCTGTGCTGCGGATCAGATACGTAAAACGACGCGGTTGTTATTGCGATACGGAGACGTTGTACGTGGAGTTCAGCGCGTCGATCATTCCCTGATACGGGATGATGTAGTTAATCCAGTTGATCCCGTCCGGGAAGTTGGCGGTCGTCGACCAAAGTTGAGTCATGGTCCCGTAGTTCGTCCCGCCGTACTCTTCGATGTCACCGCCAAGGTAGCTAACTATCTGGGCACCGGGCGCAGGCTGATCCGAATCAGACGTATAGATCTTGCCGTTAGTGAACACGACATCGTTTACCACCTGGAAGGTCGGGTTGTTCGGCAGAGTAGTTACGTCGTTCTGCGAATACGTATTGTTCTGGTTGTACAGGATCGTCGGGGGCCAATCACCAATTTGTTCCGGATCGTAGCCACGACCGCCGATAAACAAATCGTATTTGCCATTACCGGTGAAATCGATCAGCTCGAGGTCGCTGACGAGTGCTTCACCACCTGCGGTAAGAGTACCCGGCGACAAGTTTCCATCGCCATTGGAATCATACGGAACGAGTTGCGCAAGGCGGCTGGTGTCCTTCGAGAACGTTCCATCGCCATTGTTCTTCAGGAAATACACGTTCTGCGCTGCGTTTCCGGCAGGACTCGTATCGGTAATCACAATATCCGCATAGCCGTTTCCGTTGAAGTCAGCGGCGGAAGCACTGTGTGCGTAGGCAACGATCGGAATGGTTGTGTTCGTGTACTGGCCGTTCGACTGCGGCAGCAGAATGATCTGGTCTTCGCCGGTATAAGGCGATTCGTCAGTGCCGATACACGAGATAAACACTCCGGGTTTGCCGCTGTTGTTGAAGTCTGCGACGACAGCCTTACGCGGGTGCATGCATCCTGTGGCGTTCGAGAGGATGTCGGACGTGTGATCGACCCATTGACCATTCACCTGTTTGTAGAAGTGAATCTGACCAGCTCCGTTCGAACTCGCACCACAGCTTTGTGCAGCACACGAAGCGGTCACCATCGAATACGTGCCATCCTGGAAGAAATCAGCGAAGGCTACGGCATTGCCTTGAGCAACTTCGGACGGGAGCGGTTGAGGTCCAAGTTTGGTGGCTGCAGCGATCTTGTTTTCATACGACGATGCCTGAACCGGAATCGGCGTGACCACTGCGGGTGTGGAAGCACCGGCTGGTGCAGATGCGGTTGAACTGCCGCCACCGCCACCACACGCGACAAGGAGTGAAGTCAGTATCGCGCTTATCCCGATAGCAAGCCCTTTTGCTACTTTCGACGTCATTTGTTGTTCTCGTCTGAGTTAGGTTTTCTTCTTCAATTACGCTGGCTCAATACACGGAGCAAGGCGACCCTGACCATGTAGCTGAACACAGCGGCCAAATGCGCTTCGTCATCGGCGACGCGGCACAAATTCGGAATACAGGCGCATCCCCGCGCGCCCGGTCATTCCATGCGTGAGACACGATGCGTCATCAGATCTGGATCAACTGATAGACGATGGCCTCCACTTCCGGATTGTTTTTGCGAAGCAACGATGCAAACCGGGAGATCAGCAGGCGATTCTTCTTCGTCTCGATGCGATTGATCTGCCGGATGACCACCGGATCGAAAGCGCGACCCGGCTTCAGGTCTTCGATTGCCGATTTCGCGAGTGCCGTGCGTTCCGCGTCCAGTTCCTGCAATGCCGCGCGGAATTTCTCCGGCGTATCGGTCGCGGGCGTCTTGCGGACGGTCTTCGTGGGCGCAACTGCGGGCGCTTCGACGGCGGTCACAGGGGCCGCAGTGGTCTTCGTTTCCGGCTTCGTGCTCATAGTTTTCTCCAAATAGTTCGTCGCATCGACAGTTAAATACTATCCAGAGTTTTGGATCTCGTACATATTTTTTATCGAAAAATCATATGGTTATGTGGTCGTGTCCCGAATTTAGCTAGATCGAAGAGCGTGCTGGCTTTATACCGTGAATGTAACAGATTGTATCCCTAATAAGGATATTAGCCCGTTTTAGGGGCTGTTTGACAAGAGGTGCGCTTGTGAGCATTGCTCCCTTATTGGGAGAGGTCATGGATAAAGCTGCGCAACGATTGCTTGCTCAGGCCGTCGGACGGGCAATTGCGCGGAAACGTGTGAAGGCGGGATACACGCAGGAGGCGGTGGCGGAACAGTTGGGATTGGGGCTCGGCGCGATATCCAGAGTCGAGCAAGGGCTTGCGATTCCAACCGTCATCCGACTGATCGAACTTGCCGAGTTGTTCAGCTGCCGATTGGAAGACTTAGTGGCGGAAGTCCCTGCGACGTTGGATGACCGGGCTGCAATGATCGCGAGCAGCATTAGCCAGCTTCGCCCGGCGGATCAGGTGATAGTGGTTGATCTGGTGAAGACGCTCGTCGAACAGTTCAAAGAAAATTGATCTCGGTGCTGCCTTCGCTGGATGTACATCGCGGCCGGGTTTTGCTAACGCTCCCGACTTTTACGACTCAGTCAGCAATTTCCTGCTGACGTGTGCGGGCATCCCGCCGACAGACTGCTACATCCCGCAACCATGATTCATATGAATTCATGGTCAAGTAATTGCCATCTCGGGTCTGCACATCGGTTTCGTTGCGGGCCTCGCCGGATGGCTGGCCGGCGCGCTGTGGCGGCGGTCGGGCCTGGTTGGGCGCAACTGGCCGTTGCGAATTCCGGCGCAACTCGTCGCGGTGACTGCGGGGACGATGTTCGCTGCGCTGCATGCGGCGCTCGCCGGGTTCAATGTGCCGGCGCAACGGGCATTGTGGATGGCGGGTGTGGTGGCGTTGGCGTTTGTCAGCGGACGCAGTGTCGCGCCGTCGTGGGTGTTGGCCTGGGCGCTTGGTCTTGTGCTGTTGCTTGATCCGTGGGCGCCGGTGTCCGCGGGGTTCTGGCTGTCGTTCTGCGCGGTGGCGGCGATCCTGTATGCGATGTCGGGGCGGCCGCGTGTGCGGGCGGATGAACGAGGCGATGGAGCGGGGGGTGGGCCTGGCGTTGATCCTGATGCAGGCGGTGGCGGTGGCGGTGGCGGTGGCGGTGGCGGTGGCGGTGGCGGTGGCGGTGGCAGTGGCAGTGGCAGTGGCAGTGCTGGCGTCGGTGCAGCTAGCGGCCAGGCTACCACGCATTTCTCCACCCGCATGCTCCGCGTCGTGTGCGCCCGTGGCCGGGCGCTCATCGAGCGTATGCGCAGCGCCGCACACGTCCAGTTTGCGGTGACGATCGCGCTTGCCCCGCTCACTATCTACTGGTTCTCGCAGATTCCATTGATCGGGCCACTCGCCAATGCGTTTGCGATTCCCTGGGTCAGTCTGTTCGTCACTCCCGCGGTATTGGCCGGCGTCGCGTTGCCGATGCCTGTCGACGCGTATGCGTTTCGTGCCGCCCATGCTTTGCTCGAACTGCTCGTCGCGGGATTGCAGATGTTGTCCGGCCCTGGCTGGACGCTCTGGCGCTTGCCGCAGCCGAATGGCTGGGTGCTGGCCGTCGCGGCGGTGGGCGTCGTCTGGTGTCTCGCTCCGCGCGGCTGGCCGTTACGCTGGGCAGCGCCGCTAACGTGGCTGCCGCTTCTGTTGCCACCTCCTCCGGGGCCGCCGTCGGGCTCGTTCAGATTGACCGCGCTCGACATCGGCCAGGGTTCGTCGATCCTCGTCGAAACGACCCATCACGCGTTGCTGTTCGACGCGGGCCCAGGGCCGGAGTCGACCCACGCCGGCGAGCGGGTGGTGGTGCCGTATCTGCAGGCCAACGGCTTGCACACGCTCGACACGATGGTGATCAGCCATGAGGATTCCGATCACTCGGGCGGCGCGCCGGCCGTATTGCAAGGCGTCGAGGTGCGCCAGCTGCTGGGCGGCCTCGTGCCGTCGAATGCGCTTTGGGACAAAGCCCGTGCCGTCGGTGCCGACACGGTGCGCTGTGCAGCGGGGCAGCACTGGCAATGGGACAGCGTCGATTTCAGCATTCTCTGGCCCGACCCCGGGCCGTTATCAGGCAATCCGAATGCGCACTGCTGCGTGCTGCGTGTCAGTATCGCGGGCTCCGGCGAATCTCCTGGTCACGCCGCCGCACCCAGTGTCAGCGCGCTGCTGGCCGCGGATATCGAGGCACCGGTTGAGCGTATCCTGCTGGCGCGGGATCGCTCGGCGCTGCCCGCACAGATCCTTGTCGTGCCGCATCACGGCAGCAAGACTTCGTCGACCGAGCCGTTCCTCGACTCTATAGAGCCGCTTGTCGCGGTATTTCAGGTAGGCTATCGCAACCGTTTTCATCATCCGAATCCGGGTGTCTTCGAACGCTATCTGGGACGGCACATCGAACTCACGCGCAGCGACACCGACGGCGCGGTGCAAATCATGGCGGCGGGCTACCTGGCGGCGGGCAACCGTGCGCAGGGCAACCTGGCGGCGGGCGACCATGCGCAGGGCACCTTGCCGGCGGGCACTCATGCACACAGCGACCCGGCGCAGGACGCACCATCGCCGCCCGCCACACTCACGCTGGAACGGTATCGCACCGCGCATCACCGGTACTGGATGGATCGATGAAGGACGCTCGCGCCACACCCGGCCGGGCGCCTCGCGCAACATAATCAGGAACGGAGACAGCAGCACTTGAAAAACATCATTCACTTCTCCCACGCCAACGGTTTCCCGGCGTCGACCTACCGGACTATCTTTGCCGAGCTCGCCGACGACTACGAGGTCCGCTTCATCGAGCGCATTGGCCATGACACGCGCTTTCCCGTGACGCAGGACTGGCCGCATCTGGTGGAGCAGTTGCTGGACGACATCAGCCGGTCATACGAGCAACCGGTCTGGCTGGTCGGTCATTCGCTCGGCGGCTATCTTTCGCTGATGGCGGCGTTGAAGAAACCGCAGTGGGTGAGGGGCGTCGTGATGCTCGACTCCCCGGTGATCGCTGGCTGGCGCAGCAGCATGCTACGCGTGTCGCAATGGACCGGGCTCGACGAACGTCTCTCGCCGGCGGCCGCGACCCGCACGCGCCGAACGCAGTGGGCGAGCCGCGATGAAGCGTGGCGCCACTTTCATTCGAAACCCGCCTTCGCGCGCTGGGACGAGCGGATGCTGTCCGACTATATCGACTTCGGCATTCCACAAGCCTCGCCTGACGGCAGTCGTGCGCTCGCCTTCGACCGGCGCACCGAATACAGGATCTACAAGACCTTGCCGCACACGCTCGGCTCGCGGCTGGCGCGTGGCGCGCCGGTGCCGGTCGGCTTCATCGCCGGGACCCATTCGAAGGAGATTCGCCAGGCCGGGCTGGAGGCCACGCGCCGCGCCACCGGGGGCCACCTGGAATGGATCCAGGGCAGCCATCTCTATCCGATGGAGAAACCGATCGAAACCGCGCGGGCCGTGCAGCGGATGCTGCGCGAACTCGAACAGCCGCCTGCCTGATGCACGGTGGCACGGCACCACGGAGGCTGCCGCGAACGTCGCGCGGCTCCGTTTGTCCGCTTCCACAGGCGCGCTTGACTTCCATTAACAATTGAACCTGCACAACGAACGTCGCAAGCGTTAACATGCAGGCAAGCAGTCCTGCATGTCACGCGGAAGTCCGGGCAGCAGGTCAGCCGCAAGGAAAGGGGAAAGCAGCAAGGCAACAAGATAGCAACCGCTTGACAACAACAACGTCGCTACCGCAGGGCTTCATGCAGTAGCAACAGGCGGCGCAGAAAACGGTGCAGGATCGGCGCGGATGCCGCGCATTTTGCTGGGTTGAGACCCTGCTTTACGGTATAATCCGTTTTTCCCGCGAGCATCCAGCGATGACCAAATATGTTTTCGTCACCGGCGGCGTAGTTTCTTCCCTCGGCAAGGGTATTGCCGCCGCTTCCCTCGCCGCGATCCTCGAATCGCGCGGTCTGAAAGTCACCCTCCTCAAACTCGATCCCTACATCAATGTCGACCCCGGCACGATGAGCCCGTTTCAACACGGCGAAGTGTTCGTGACGGAAGACGGAGCGGAGACCGACCTCGACCTCGGCCACTACGAGCGCTTCATCAGTACGAAGATGCGCAAGGCCAACAACTTCACCACGGGCCAGATTTACGAGTCGGTCATCCGCAAGGAACGGCGCGGCGACTATCTGGGCAAAACCGTGCAGGTAATCCCGCACATCACGAACGAAATCCAGGCCTTTATCGAGCGCGGCGCAGCGTCTGCGACGTGCGGTGAGCCGGATGTCGCGATCGTCGAAGTCGGCGGTACGGTGGGCGATATCGAATCGCTGCCGTTCCTCGAAGCCGCTCGTCAGATGAGCCTGCGTCTCGGCCGCAACAGCGCGTGCTTCGTGCACCTGACGCTGGTGCCCTGGGTCGCGACGGCCGGTGAATTGAAAACCAAGCCTACCCAGCACAGTGTGCAGAAGCTGCGCGAAATCGGTATCTCGCCGCACGTGCTGTTGTGCCGTGCCGACCGTCCGATTCCGGACGACGAACGGGCGAAGATCTCGATGTTCTCCAACGTGCCGGAAGACGCGGTGATCTCGGTGTGGGACGCGGACAGCATCTACAAGATTCCGCAGATGCTGCATGACCAGGGCATGGACGCGATCGTCTGCGAAGAGCTCCGGCTCACGCCGAAGCCCGCTGACCTCTCCCTGTGGGCGGCAATGGTCGGCAAGCTCGAACATCCGCAGCATCAGGTCACCATCGGCATGGTTGGCAAGTATGTCGACCTGACGGAGTCGTACAAGTCGCTGATCGAAGCGCTGCGCCATGCGTCGATTCATACGTCGACCAAGGTCAACATCGAATACATCGACTCGGAAGAGATCGAAACGCAAGGCGTCGAGAGCCTCAAGCATCTCGACGCCGTGCTGGTGCCGGGCGGCTTCGGCCGGCGCGGTACCGAAGGCAAGATCGCGGCCATCCGTTATGCGCGTGAAGCGAAGGTGCCGTACCTCGGCATCTGTCTCGGCATGCAGCTCGCGGTGATCGAATTCGCTCGCGACGTGGTCGGCCTGAAGGACGCGAACAGCACCGAGTTCGATCCGGGCACACCGAACCGCGTGGTCGCGCTGATCACCGAGTGGTACGACCGTGACGGCCGCGTCGAAAAGCGCACGGAAGAGTCGGACCTCGGCGGCACGATGCGTCTCGGTTCGCAGCGTTGCCCAATCAAGCCGGGCACGATGGCTGAAGAGATCTATGGCAAGGACGTGAACGAGCGTCACCGTCACCGTTATGAAGTCAATAACCGCTTCGTGCCCCAGCTCGAAGGCGGCGGCCTTATCATCAGCGCCCGTACCCCGAGCGAAGATCTGCCGGAAATGATGGAATTGCCGCGTGACATGCACCCGTGGTTCGTCGGCGTGCAGTTCCACCCGGAATTCACGTCCACTCCGCGTGACGGTCATCCGTTGTTCAAGTCGTTCGTCGAGGCGGCGCTGGCGCATCAGCAGCACCAGCAGCCGGTCGTCGAGGAGAAAGCATGAAACTAGGCGATTTCGAAATCGGCCTGAACAAGCCGTTTTTCCTGATCGCGGGCACCTGCGTCGTCGAATCCGAACAGATGACGATCGACGTCGCCGGCAAGCTCAAGGAAATCTGCGCGAAGCTGGAGATCCCGTTCATCTACAAATCGTCGTACGACAAGGCCAATCGCAGCAGCGGCAAGTCGTTTCGCGGTCTGGGCATGGACGAGGGTCTGCGCATCCTGTCGGAAGTGAAGCGTCAGCTCGGCGTGCCGGTGTTGACCGACGTGCATGCGGAACACGAGATCGAGCAGGTTGCGTCAGTCGTCGACGTGCTGCAGACGCCGGCGTTCCTGTGCCGCCAGACCGATTTCATTCATGCGTGCGCGCGTTCGGGTAAGCCGGTCAACATCAAGAAGGGCCAGTTTCTCGCGCCGCACGACATGAAGAACGTGATTGACAAGGCACGCGACGCTGCGCGTGAAGCAGGTCTGTCGGAAGACCGCTTCATGGCTTGCGAGCGTGGCGTCTCGTTCGGTTATAACAACCTGGTTTCGGACATGCGCTCGATCGCGATCATGCGCGAAACTGGCGCGCCGGTCGTGTTCGACGCCACCCACTCGGTGCAGTTGCCGGGCGGGCAGGGCACCAGTTCTGGCGGTCAGCGCGAATTCGTGCCGGTGCTCGCGCGTGCTGCTGTGGCCACCGGTGTGGCCGGCCTCTTCATGGAGACTCATCCGAAGCCTGCGGAAGCGAAGTCCGACGGTCCGAACGCTGTGCCGCTGCATCGTATGGCTGATCTGCTCGAAACTTTGGTGACGCTCGATCGGGCTGTGAAGCGTACGCCGTTCCTCGAAAGCGATTTCAACTGATGCTGACCTGTGCACTGTGTCGACCCGCTAGCCGGCGCAGTGCGTCTGAATCCGCTTTGAACCCCGATCTGAACCCAATGGTCGTCCAAGGTGTCTGGTTAGAGGCTGTGCTTCGTACGCCGGACGCTGTTTCACCGTAAGAATCCAACGTCATTTCTTGAGGAAACCATGAGTGCTATCGTAGATATCATCGGTCGAGAGATTCTCGATTCGCGAGGCAACCCCACCGTCGAATGCGACGTGCTGCTCGAGTCGGGCACGATGGGCCGCGCTGCGGTGCCGTCGGGTGCATCGACGGGCTCGCGCGAAGCGATCGAACTGCGCGACGGTGAAACCGGCCGTTACGGCGGCAAGGGCGTGCTGAAGGCTGTCGAGCACATCAACACCGAAATCTCCGAAGCGATCATGGGCCTCGACGCTTCCGAGCAAGCTTTCCTCGACAAGACCCTGCTCGAACTCGACGGCACCGAGAACAAGTCGCGCCTCGGCGCGAACGCCATGCTGGCTGTGTCCATGGCGGTGGCCAAGGCTGCCGCTGAAGAAGCCGGCCTGCCGCTGTACCGCTACTTCGGCGGCTCGGGCGCGATGCAACTGCCGGTGCCGATGATGAACATCGTCAACGGCGGCGCGCACGCCAACAACAGCCTGGACATCCAGGAATTCATGATTGTGCCGGTCAGCCAGCCGACCTTCCGCGAAGCACTGCGCTGCGGCGCCGAAGTGTTCCACGCGCTGAAGAAGATCCTGAGCGACCGTGGCATGAGCACGGCCGTGGGCGACGAAGGTGGCTTCGCGCCGAACTTCGGCAGCAACGACGAATGTCTGTCGACGATCCTGCAAGCCATCGAGAAAGCCGGCTACCGCGCGGGTGAAGACGTGCTGCTGGCACTCGACTGCGCTGCGAGCGAGTTCTACCACGACGGCAAGTACCAGTTGGCGGGCGAAGGCCTGCAACTGTCGTCGACGGAGTTTGCGGACTACCTGGCGAATCTGGCCGACAAGTTCCCGATCGTCTCGATCGAAGACGGCATGCACGAAAGCGACTGGGCCGGCTGGAAGATCCTGACCGACAAGCTCGGCAAGAAGATCCAGCTGGTGGGCGACGACCTGTTCGTCACCAACACGCGCATCCTGAAGGAAGGCATTGAGAAGGGTATCGCTAACTCGATCCTGATCAAGATCAACCAGATCGGCACGCTGACGGAAACCTTCGCCGCGATCGAAATGGCCAAGCGCGCCGGCTACACGGCCGTGATCTCGCACCGCTCGGGCGAAACGGAAGATTCGACGATTGCCGATATCGCCGTTGGCCTGAACGCCGGTCAGATCAAGACCGGCTCGCTCTCGCGCAGCGACCGCATCTCGAAGTACAACCAGTTGCTGCGCATTGAAGAGGATCTCGGCGATATCGCCAGCTACCCGGGCAAGTCGGCGTTCTACAATCTGCGTTGATCGCTAGCTTTGATCATGAGGTCGAATGCAGGTTTTGACCGTTGAGCCGGTTCTCCTTCGTTTCTGATTCAGCACGCCGCCCTGCGTATAGCGCAGGGCGGCGTGTATTTATTGTGCTTACCTCATGCGGCTTGTCACTGCTGTCCTGATCGTACTGCTGGCCCTGATCCAGTACCCACTCTGGTGGGGGCATGGGGGCTGGCTGCGCGTGCATGAACTGCAAGGCGAACTGGCGCAGCAGATGCAGAAGAACGCGGACGAGAAGCTGCGCAACGAACGCATTGCGGGTGAAGTGCAGGATCTGCAGAATGGTACGGCCGCAGTGGAAGAGCGCGCGCGTTACGAGATGGGTATGGTGAAGGACGGCGAAGTGTTCGTGCAGTTCGTCGCACCTAACGCGCCGTTGCCTACGCCGAATAACGCGTCGGTCACCACATCGACGCGTGGCGAGGTGTCCGCGGCGCCGGTGCGCGTGGTGCCGAATCCCGAATCGCGCGCGAAGCCGGATCGCAAGCGCGCCGGCAAAGACACGAAAGACAAGGGCTCGAAAGAGAAGAAGCCGGCGCAATAAGCCGGGTTGGCCTGCCCGCATGTGCGAGCAGGCGTTTCTGATTAATGCCGTTTAATGCCGCTGGTCCGCAGCGGGCGAGACGCCTTGCGACAGTTCGCTGGCAACAAACAGTTGCGCCACGTCGACCGGATCGAATTCGTAACGCTGATTGCAGAACTCGCAGTGAATCTCGACGTGGCCGCGTTCTTCGATCACGCTATCCACTTCCTCGCGGCCCAGCATTTTCAGCATCGCACCGACTTTCTCACGCGAGCAGCTACATTCGAAACGTGCAGGCGCGGGTTCGAAATGCTGGACGTTTTCCTGCCAGAAAAGGCGCCGGAATACGGTCTCTGGTTCTTCCTTGAGCAGTTCCTCCTGCGACAGCGTGCCGCCGAGCGTGCAGACGCGTTCCCACGTATCCACGTCGAGATCGCCGGGGTGCGGGACGATGCCGCCGTCGCCGGGCAGCTTCTGCAACAGCATGCCGACCGCGCGCTCGGTGTTGGCCGCAAGCCACAAGCGCGTATCGAGCTGCTCGGAGTGGTGCATGTAATGCTCGAGCACTTCCGCCATTGACTTGAGCGGACCGTCGAGGCCCGACAGCGGCACGATCCCCTGGTAGGGCTGCTGCCCCGGCTGCTTGACGCGCGGGTCGAGCGTAATCACGCAGCGGCCGTGACCGCTGGCGTTGACGAGCTCGATCAGCGTCGTGTCGTCGCCGATGGTGGCGTCCGCTTCGCCGGAAAACTTGGCGGTGGCGCGCATCGACAGGTCGGAGCTGCATTGCACTACCAGCATCTTGACCGGACCGTCGCCGAAAATCTGCATGATGAGCGTGCCGTCGAACTTCAGGTTCGCCGAGAGCAGCGCGCAGGCGGCCATCATTTCGCCGAGTATCGTGCGCACCGGCGCCGGATAGTCGCGGCGGGTCAGCACTTCTTGCCACGTATTGCGCAGCGAAACGATTTCGCCGCGCACGGGCGCCGCGCTGAACATGAATTTTTGCAACTGGTCGTTCACAACTTTTCCTCGGTCGAATCGCGCAGCGTGATGCGATGCTGCGCTTGCGCACTGTGCGCGAGCGGCATGGTTAGCCGATACGCACGAGTTGCGCCTTGAAATAGGCGCGCCGCTCGGCGTAATTGGCCGCGTTACGGCGCAGGCCGGCGATGTCGGCCTCCGTCAGTTCGCGCACGACCTTGGCCGGCGCGCCCAGAATCAGCGAATTGTCAGGAAATACCTTGCCCTCGGTGACGATGGCGCCTGCTCCGACCAGACAGTTGCGGCCAATTACCGCTCCATTCAAGACCACCGCCTGAATTCCGATGAGTGCGCCTTCCTTGACGGTGCAGCCGTGCAGCATGGCTTGATGGCCAATTGTCACGTTGGCTTCGATGGTCAGCGGATAGCCCGGATCGGTATGCAGGACTGCGTTTTCCTGGATGTTGCTGCCCGGGCCTACCGAGATCAGTTCGTTGTCACCGCGAATGGCTGCGCCAAACCAGACGCTCGAATTTTCTTCGAGTTCGACTTTACCAATGATGGTCGCGGTATCCGCGACGAACACGCTTTCGTGGATGGTCGGCGCTGCGTCGCCAAGCTTGTAAATTGCCACAATGTCTCCGGTCCCAGGCTTCTGCATCCATGCAAGATGGTTGCTGTTGATCGGTCGCCGCACCGCCGTCGGCGGGCGTAGGGGTAGTGCAAACGGCTGCGCGAATGGTGCGCGCCGTGTGGTTGAATGGCGTATTGTAAACGGTTGTGCGGAGAGACCGCTCGGTGGGCCGGCAGCCTTGCGGCGTGCGTTTTTAATCCTTTCCAAGCCACTTTCCTGCCCCGCCAGGACCGCCACGACCGTCACGATGAATTCCGCCGTTCCCGTTGTACCCCACCTGTCGCGTTGCGCCCGTGCCGAAGCACTCGAAGCATTGCGCCAGTCCGATCCGCAGGCGAAGGCCGCCGCGGCACAGGCCCTGTACGCGGACGTGCTGGCCCTCGCCGCGGTCTGCTCGCCGTCCCTGCTGATCGACGAACCGCCCGGCTTGCCAGGACGGCCCGGCCGCCCGGAGCTGGTGGAGCCGCGCAAACTGGGCCGCCGCAGTATGCAGTCCCCTGAAGGACGCGCCGTGCTGTTGCACGCGCTCGCCCATATCGAGTTCAACGCGATCAACCTGGCACTCGACGCGGTCTGGCGCTTTAGCGGCATGCCCCCGGCGTTCTACACCGACTGGCTCAAGGTGGCGGCAGAGGAAGCCCATCACTTTTCGCTACTGGTCGCACGGCTTGCCGAGTTCGGTCACGCTTACGGCGATTTTGCCGCCCACGATGGCCTGTGGGATATGTGCGAACGCACGCGCCGCGACGTATTGGCGCGTATAGCGCTGGTGCCGCGCACACTGGAAGCACGCGGTCTCGACGCCTCGCCGCCGATCCGTGCCAGGCTCCAGCAGGCGGGCGACCACGCTTCGGCGGCGATTCTCGACGTCATCCTGCGCGACGAGATCGGCCACGTGCTGATCGGCAACCGCTGGTTCCGCCACCTGTGCGACGAGGGCGGTCTCGACCCGCACACCACTTACGCGCAGCTCGCCGACCAGTATCACGCACCGAAATTACGTGGTCCGTTCAATTTCGAGGCCCGTCGCGACGCCGGTTTCGACGAAGCCGAACTGGCCGCGCTGGCCGGGCTCGAGCCGACTCCGCCAGCCACAGATTGAGCCGGTTGCGCCGGTCGCACATCAAGCCGCGTCTCGATACGTCGCACCTTTCGCTTGCCCGCTATCTCGCTATAATCGAACGACCATTCTTTTTTAGGCCCGATGCGCTCATGAATATTCCAGAGTCCGACTTCATCACCGTGCGCGGCGTGCGACTGCATGCGAGGCGCTGGGGCAATCCGGACGCCCCGACGCTGTTCATGCTGCACGGCTGGATGGACGTGGCGGCATCGTTCCAGTTCGTCGTGGATGCACTGGGCGGCAACTGGCAGGTGATCGCGCCGGATGCGCGCGGTTTCGGGCTGTCCGACTGGCCGGTGGCCGAGCGGGGCGGCGGCAGTTACTGGTTTCAGGACTATCTCGCGGACCTTGACGCGCTGCTTGACCACTACGCGCCGACCGGCGAAGTGAACCTGGTGGGGCACAGCATGGGCGCGAACGTGGTCTGTCTTTATGCCGGGACGCGTCCGGAGCGGGTTCGCCGGGTGGTGGACCTGGAGGGCTTCGGCCTTGCCGCCGCGAAACCGAGCCAGTCGCCCAGGCGTTTGCGTAGCTGGCTCGACGAATTGCGCGAGCCGCCGCAGTTGAGGCGTTACGCGTCTCTCGACGAAGTCGCTGCGCGGCTGACGAAGACCAACCCGCGTCTCGCCCCACAGCGCGCGCGTTTTCTCGCCGGGCACTGGTCGAAGCCGGACGGCGAGGGCGGTTTCATGCTGCTCGCTGACCCCGCGCATAAGCTGCGTAGCCCGCTGCTCTACCGTCTCGATGAAATCATGGCCGTCTGGGCCAATGTGCGCGCCAAAGTGCTGCACGTTGAGGCGGCCGGCTCGCCGACCCTCGCACAGATTGCCGGCGAGGTGCCGCTCGACGAATTCAAGGCGCGGTTCAGCGCGTTTCCCGAGTGGCGCGAGAAAATCATCGAGGATGCGGGCCATATGGTCCATCACGATCAGCCGGAGCAGGTGGCAGCGCTGATCGAGGCGTTCTGCGCATAAGATTTCTGACAGGTTGAGCTTTCCGCAAGGTCTTGGGCGTCGTCGAATGGTCTGCTCGGGTTACTGCGTTGCAGTAAAATGAGTGCAGAACCTTTTTAAGACACCGATGAACGCCGATCTCCACTGTCACTCCACCGTTTCCGATGGCCAGCTTGCGCCCGCCGACGTCGCACGTCGCGCGCACGCCAATGGTGTCACGTTGTGGGCGCTGACCGATCACGACGAACTGGGCGGTCAGGCCGAAGCGCGCCAGACCGCCGAGGAACTCGGCATGCGTTACCTGAGTGGCGTGGAGATTTCGGTCACATGGGCATCACGCACGGTGCACATTGTCGGTCTGAACGTCGATCCGACCTGCCAGGCGCTGATAGACGGCCTTGTGCGCACCCGCGACGGCCGCGCGGCACGTGCCGAAGCGATCGGCGAATTGCTTGCCACCCTGGGTGTGCCGAATGCCTACGAAGGCGCGCTGAAGTACGTGTCCAACCCCGACATGATTTCGCGCACTCACTTCGCGCGCTTCATGGTGGAGAACGGTTACGCCGAATCGACCCAGGACGTGTTCACTCGCTATCTGGGCGACGGCAAGCCGGCATACATCGCCCATCGCTGGTCGAAGCTGGCTGACGCGGTCCGCTGGATCCAGGTGGCCGGCGGCGAAGCGGTGATTGCGCATCCGGGGCGCTATGAATACACCCAGCTAGAATTCGACGCGTTGTTCGGCGAGTTTATCGATCTCGGCGGCAAGGCGATCGAAGTCGTAACAGGCAGCCATACGCCAGACCAGTATCGCGAGTATGCGGACGTGGCGCGCCGCTTCGGTTTCGAGGCCTCGCGCGGCTCCGATTTTCATGCGGCGGGCGAGGGCCGGGTCGAACTGGGCAGTCTGCCGCCGTTGCCGTCCGATCTGACGCCGGTGTGGGAACGCTGGTTGTGACGGTGCACCGGCGGCAACGGGCTTCGCGGCCGGTTCGCCCCGGATCCCGCTTCTGCTTCGCTTCCACCCGCTCATAACCATGTCCCAATTCTTTCGGCTCCATCCCGATAATCCGCAGCCGCGCCTGATCAAGCAGGCCGCGCAGATCATCAACGACGGCGGTGTGGTCGCCCTGCCGACCGATTCGAGCTATGCACTCGCCTGCCACCTCGACGACAAAAATGCGGTCGAGCGCCTGCGCCGGATTCGTGGCCTCGACGAGCGTCAATTGCTGTCGTTGCTGGTGCGCGACCTGTCCGAACTCGCGAACTTCGCGATGGTCGACAACCGCCAGTTCCGCCTGATCAAGTCAGTGACCCCGGGCCCGTACGTATTCGTGCTCGAAGCCACCAAAGAGGTGCCGCGACGCCTGTCGCATCCGTCGCGCAAGACCATCGGCCTGCGCGTGCCGGATCACGCGATCACGCTGGCGATTCTCGAAGAACTCGGCCAGCCGCTGCTCGGCACGACGCTGATCATGCCGGGCGAAACCCAGCCGCTCAACGACGCCGAAGAAATCCGCGAGCGCCTCGAAAAACAGCTCGACCTCGTGATCGACGGCGGCCCGTGTCCATGCGAGCCGTCGACTATCGTCGATCTGACGGGTCCAGAACCGGTGCTGGTGCGGGCAGGGCGCGGCAGTCTCGCGCCTTTTGGTCTCGAACAGCCGGCATGAGGGCCTCCGTGTTAGCCTGCATGAGCGAAAGCGGACAGACGCACGCAATGGCGTTGTTACAATAGCGGGTTATGGACTCTTCCCTGATACAGACCGTCGCGGTCTATGCGTTGCCCGTGATTTTTGCCATCACGCTTCACGAAGCGGCTCACGGCTACGTGGCGCGTCTCCTCGGCGACAATACCGCCTACGCGCTCGGCCGCGTTTCGTTCAATCCGATGCGTCACATCGATCCGCTCGGCACCATCGCGATTCCGCTGCTGCTCTACTTTGCGACCAGCGGAGCATTCATGTTCGGCTACGCGAAGCCGGTGCCCGTGGCCTTCGGCAATCTGCGCAATCCTCGCTGGGGCAGCCTGTGGGTCGCGTTGGCCGGTCCGATGTGCAATTTCTTGCAGGCGCTGGTCTGGGGCGTGATCGCCGTGGCGCTTGGTGTGGCGGGTATTCAAGAGCCCTTTTTCACGCGCATGGCCGCCGCAGGCGTTGGCGTCAATCTGGTGCTCGGCGTGATCAATCTGTTTCCCTTGCCGCCGCTCGATGGCGGGCGCGTGCTGACCGCGCTGCTGCCGCCGCGCCAGGCCATTGCGCTGGCGCGCCTCGAGCCGTATGGTTTCTTTATCGTGATGGCGCTGGTGATGACGGGCCTCCTGACCCGCTTCTGGCTGAGCCCGCTCGTTGGTCTCGGCTATGACGCCGTGACCGCCATCCTGACTCCTATCGCTTCGCTCTTTCAATAAAATCATGTTCCCTGACCGTATCTTCTCCGGCATGCGGCCTACCGGCTCCCTGCACCTCGGCCACTATCACGGTGTGCTGAAAAACTGGGTGCGCCTGCAGTCCGAATATCCGTGCTTTTTCTGCGTCGTCGACTGGCACGCGCTCACGACGCACTATGAGACGCCCGAGGTCATCGAAAAGAACGTCTGGGAAGTGCTGATCGACTGGCTGGCTTCCGGCATCGATCCGGCCCAGGCCACGCTGTTCATCCAGAGCAAGGTGCCGGAGCATGCCGAACTGGCGCTGCTGCTCGGTATGAGCACGCCGCTCGGTTGGCTCGAACGCGTGCCGACCTACAAGGAGCAGATGGAGAAGCTGAAGGACAAGGACTTGTCCACCTACGGCTTCCTCGGCTACCCGGTGCTGATGGCGGCGGACATTCTGCTGTATCGCGGTTCGCTCGTGCCGGTCGGCGAGGACCAGGTGCCGCACGTCGAGATGACGCGTGAAATCGCGCGGCGCTTTAATTACCTGTATGGCCGCGAGCCGGGCTTCGAAGAGAAGGCGAACGAAGCGGCGAAGAAGCTGGGCGGCAAGCGCTCGAAGCTCTATCACGAGCTGCGCAACGCCTACCAGCAGGAAGGCGACGACGAAGCGCTCGAACAGGCGCGCGCGATGCTGCAGGAGTCGCAGAGCCTGTCGATGAACGACCGCGAGCGGCTGTTCGGCTATCTCGAAGGCTCGCGCAAGATCATCCTCGTCGAGCCGCAAGCCATGCTGACCGAGGCGTCGCGCATGCCGGGCCTCGATGGTCAGAAGATGTCGAAGTCTTACGGTAATACCATCGGCCTGCGGGAAGATTCGGAAACCATCACGAAGAAAGTTCGCACGATGCCAACCGACCCGGCCCGCGTGCGCCGCACCGATCCGGGCGATCCGGACAAATGCCCAGTGTGGCAGTTGCACCAGGTCTACACAGACGAAACCACCCACGAGTGGGTGCAAAAGGGTTGCCGCTCGGCCGGAATTGGCTGTCTGGATTGCAAGCAACCGGTGATCGAAGGCATTCTGCGCGAACAGCAGCCGATGCTCGAACGCGCGCAAAAGTACATGGACGATCCGTCGCTGCTGCGTGCGATCGCCGCCGACGGCTGCGACAAGGCCCGCAAGTTCGCCACCGAAACCATGCGCGATGTGCGTGAGGCAATGGGACTCTCGTACAATTGACGTCGCTGGCGCAACGGGTGCGTCCGGCACGAACCGCGCGCAGCGCTTTTTGCAGGCCATGAGCGAATCCGCATCCGCTGCTTCTGCCAACTCTGAGGCTTCTCCGGCCGTCGTCGCAGCTCACGCTTCGCTCGGCGAGCCGTCGCGTTGGGTGTGTCACTGGACGCATCTCGTGGCGCCGGGCGGCGCGGTGCTCGATGTGGCGTCGGGAGCAGGTCGGCACGCGCGCTGGTTTGCCGGGCACGGCCATCCGGTGAGCGCGCTCGATCGCGATGCGGCAGCACTCGCCGCCATGCGGGACGAGCCCCGAATTACGACGCACGTGGCCGATCTCGAAGGCGCGCCCTGGCCGCTGCCCGACGATGCGAAATTTGCCGCGGTGGTGGTGACGAACTACCTGCATCGTCCGTTGTTCCCGAACCTGCTGGCGGCGCTCGCGCCGGGCGGCGTGCTGATTTACGAGACCTTCGCGCACGGCAACCAGAGGGTTGGCAAGCCGTCCAACCCGGCGTTCCTGCTTGCGCCGGGCGAGCTGCTCGACGTGGTACGGTCGCGTCTGCGGGTGGTCGCGTTTCAGGACGGTTTTCTTGCGCAGCCGCGTCCGGCGTACGTCCAGCGGATCTGCGCAATTCTGGAGGCGCAGCCGGCTTCCGGCGACACTCAGGCATTACCCCAGCCTTGTTACGAACTGGCTGGCTAATCCGCTACAATCGCGGTTTACTGATTAAATTCATGGCGTTTCATGACCAACGGCATTCAAAGCGGCAGCAGTAACGGCCCTCAGATTCGCGGCAGCATTCCGGCCATCATCACCCCGATGCTCGAAGACGGCAGCCTCGACCTGCCGGCGTTCCGCAAACTGATCGACTGGCATATCGAAGAGGGTACGAACGCGCTCGTCGTAGTTGGCACGAGCGGCGAATCGGCTACCTTGTCGGTCGAAGAGCACGTGCTGACGGTCAAGACCGCGGTGGAACACACCGCTGGCCGCATTCCGGTGATCGCCGGCTCCGGCGGCAATTCCACCACTGAGGCGATCGAGCTGACGCAGCAGGCCCGTGAAGTCGGCGCGGACGCGACGCTGCAAGTTGTGCCGTACTACAACAAGCCGACCCAGGAAGGCATTTACCGCCATTTCGCCAAGATCGCCGAAACGGTCGATCTGCCGGTGATTCTGTACAACGTGCCGGGTCGCACGGTGGCGGATATGTCTAACGAAACGATCCTGCGCTGCGCGCAGGTGCCGGGCATCGTGGGCGTGAAGGAAGCGACGGGCAATATCGACCGCGCCGCTCACCTGATCAAGTCGGCACCCGCGCACTTTGGCATTTACAGCGGCGACGATCCGACGGCGATCGCGCTGATGTTGCTGGGTGGCCACGGCAATATTTCCGTGACCGCGAACGTAGCACCGCGCGACATGAGCGAGTTGTGCAAGGCCGCTCTGGCAGCCGACGCAAAGACCGCGCGTGAGATTCACCTGAAACTCCTGTCGCTGCACAAGAACCTCTTCATCGAATCGAATCCGATCCCGGCGAAGTGGGCTTTGCAGCAACTGGGGCGCGTGCAAGGCGGAATCCGCCTGCCGCTCACCCCGCTCGATGCGCGCTACCACGAAGTGGTGCGTGCGGCGCTGCGCGAAGCGGGTTTGCTCAGCTGAGTGGTTTCAGCACCGAGCTGCCCGTCACCGGCATTTTTTTAACCGACGTCGATATCGCCCGCGTTCCCGGCATTGAACCAGGCACCGCGTTCCAGCTTCACGAAGGACCTCATGAAACGTTCCGCACTTTCCCTCCACGCAACCCGCATGGCGGCGCTGGCGCTTGCCCTGGTGACGCTCGCCGGCTGTGACACGCTGAACGACTGGTTTGCGTCCGATCGCGTCAACTACAAGGGCGCAGGCACGGCCCCACCGCTCAACGTGCCGAGCGATCTGCAGGCCCAGCAGACCCAGCAGAAGTACGTCGCCCCGCCGGCCAACCTGGCGCTTGGCGGCGCACCGACGCGCGTGGCCACGAGCGCCGGCAATTCGGTCGAAGGCGTACCGAGCGCGCAGGACCCGCTCGGCATGCACATCGAGCGCGACGGCGATCATCGCTGGCTGGTTGTCGACGGCCGGACGCCGGAGCAGTTGTGGCCGCAGATCGAGGATTTCTGGCAGGAAAACGGCTTTGCGCTGAAGAGCGATACGCCGAACACCGGCATCATGTCGACCGACTGGGCCGAGAACCGCGCCAACATCCCGGACGACTGGTTCCGCAAGTCGATCGGCAAGCTGGTCGATTTCGCTTACTCATCGGGCACCCGCGACAGCTTCCGCACCCTGGTGTCGCACGGCCCGGACGGCGCCACGGATATTTCGATCACGCATAGCGCGATGGAAGAAATGCTGACCGGTCAGGACAAGACGTCGTCGCGCTGGGTGGAGCGTCCGCGCAATCCGGTGCTGGAAGCGCTGTTCCTTGCCAAGCTGATGCAGAAATTCGGCCTGACCGATGCGCAGTCGAAGCAACTGCTGACGGATGCTCGCCCGGCTACCGCACCGGTTACGGTGGACATGACGGCTGGCGGTGCAACCCTCGACCTGCAGGAGTCTTTCGACAGCGCGTGGCTGCGTGTGGGCCTTGCGCTTGACCGTACGAACTTCGCCGTGGACAACCGCGATCGCCAGAAGGGCATTTACTACGTACGCTATTCAGACGCGGCGCAGGAGCTGAAGAAGGAAGGTCTCTTCGGCAAGCTGTTCAGCGGCGGTTCGAACAAGCCTGCACCGGAATTCCTCGTCAACGTGCGGCCGAAGGGCGATGCGCTGACGCAGGTGGCGGTGGTCGACGCCAACGGTCAGGTGGATACCTCGTCGGACGCGCAGCACATTGTTTCGCTGCTGCATGCGCAGCTGAACTAAGACGAACCGTGCGGTTCGCCAGCCTGGGAAGCGGCAGTGAAGGCAATGCCTTGCTGGTGGAAGTGCAAAGCGGCACAACCACCACGCGCGTATTGCTCGACTGCGGCTTCTCGGCAAAAGAACTCGAACGCCGGTTAGCGCGTCTCGGGTTGGGCGTCGAATCTCTCGACGCCATTCTGATTACTCACGAGCATAGCGACCACATCGGCAGCGCCTTGACGCTGGCCCGCAAGTGGTCGATTCCGCTGCACATGAGCTGGGGCACGGCGCGCGCTGTGGGCGCCGACGAGGCTGAGGTCGACCTGCATGTGTTGTGGGGCGACGAGGCTGTTGCGATCGGCGACCTGAGCGTGCTGCCCTATACCGTTCCGCACGATGCCCGCGAACCTTTGCAATATGTCCTGTCGGACGGCGCGAGCCGGCTGGGCGTGCTGACCGACGTCGGCACGTCGACGCCGCACATCAGTGCCGTGCTGAGCGGCTGCGACGCGCTGGTGCTCGAATGCAATCACGACGTGCGCATGCTGGCCGCGAGCCGCTATCCGCAATCGCTGAAGGCGCGTATTGGCGGCAACCACGGCCACCTGAACAACGAAGCGGCGGCAGAAATTCTCGCCTCGCTCGATCGCTCGCGCTTGCGTCATCTGATCGCGGCGCATCTGAGCCAGCAGAACAATACGCCGGCACTCGCGCAAGCTGCTATGGCTGGCGTGTTAGGCGCGGCGGCGGTCGAGGTAGTGGTGGCCTCGCAGGATGACGGCTTCGACTGGCTGAGCCTTTGATTCACTGGTTCCGGGCCTGTGCATCGCTGCATACCTGCAAGCCAGAGCGAGCGCCCAAAAGAAAACGCCCATGACGGTCAAAGGTCATGGGCGTTTTTCATGCGACTCGTAAAACCGAGCTTTACGTCTATTACTGCTGGTTACGGCTTCTGCCTCTCAGGCTTGCGGACCACTCGTCTGGGTCGCGCTTACCGCGCCGCGCCTGGTTGCGCGTGCACGTTACGCTTAATTACGGTTGCCGCCGAAGATACCCAGCAGCGCCAGCAGATTCACAAAAACGTTATACAGGTCCAGATAAATTGCCAGCGTAGCGGTGATGTAGTTCGTCTCGCCGCCGCGCACAACGCGCTGGATGTCGAACAGCATGTAGGCCGAGAAGATCACGATGGCCATGACCGATACGGTCAGCATGAGCGCTGTCAGGTGCAGAAACATGTTGGCGACCATCGCCAGCAGCAGCACGATCACACCCACGAACAGCCACTTGCCAAGACCCGAAAAGTCACGCTTGCTGACCGTGGCGACAGTGGCCATTGCTGCGAAGATCACACCCGTGCCACCAAACGCGAGCATGATCAGCGACGGGCCGTTCGAGAAGCCGAGGATGAAGCTCAGCATGCGCGAAAGCATCAGGCCCATGAAGAACGTGAAGCCGAGCAGCACGAATACGCCGGCTGCGCTGTCTTTGGTGCGCTGGATGGCGAACATGAAGCCGAAAGCAATGGCGAAGAACGCCAGCATGCTCATGGCCGGGCTAGTGGCCGCGAACAGCGAGAAACCGGTGACGACGCCAACGTACGCCCCCAGCACCGTCGGCACCATGGACAGCGCCAGCAGCCAGTAGACGTTGCGTAGCACGCGGTTGCGGGATTCAGCCGTGGCGACAGCGCCGTTGCGGCCGAAACTATAGGGATGTTCGTTCATGGTTTCTCCTTGCGTCAGGCGCATTAACTCGCCGTGGTTTTGCAGCGCCGGCCAGCAAGTTTGCGGCCGGTCGCTTGATCTGTACAACCCTAAGATTAGCGCCGTGGCAGGGAGTTTCAATAGCCCGCGCGGTCCTCTTAAGATAAATACCGACTCCCCGTTGGAGTCTTTCAATACCGTAAGGGTTCAATCGCAATCATACATGGGAACATGCTACAATAGCGGATTCATTTGAATCTGTAACCTCTTAATTTTCTGGAGTTTTTATGGCGATCGAACGCACCCTGTCGATTATCAAGCCGGACGCAGTGGCAAAGAACGTGATCGGGCAGATCTACAGCCGTTTCGAAAACGCTGGACTGAAGATCATCGCTTCGCGCATGGTCCATCTGTCGCGTGCTGATGCAGAGAAGTTCTACGCTGTGCACGCTGCACGTCCGTTCTTCAAGGACCTCGTTGACTTCATGATTTCGGGCCCGGTGGTCGTGCAGGCGCTCGAAGGCGAAAACGCTATTCTGAAGCATCGCGACCTGATGGGCGCAACGGACCCGAAGAAGGCAGAAAAGGGCACTATCCGCGCTGACTTCGCTGACAGCATCGACGCGAACGCCGTGCACGGTTCGGATGCTCCGGAAACGGCCAAGGTCGAGATCGCGTTCTTCTTCCCGGAAGTCAACGTTTACTCGCGCTAAGCGCTCCGCGAAGTAGTAAGGTAAAGCAGCAGGAACGGGCGCGAACGGCACATGCGTTCATGCAGCTTGTTGCATGAACGGAAAGTCTCGCACTGAAATGGCAGGATTCGATATGACGAGTAGTCCAACCGTCAACCTTCTCGATCTGGACGCCCAGGGGCTCGTCGCCTATTGCGACAGCCTGGGCGAGAAGCCGTTTCGCGCCAAACAATTGCAGCGCTGGATCCACCAGTACAACGCTGCAGACTTCGACGGCATGACCGATCTCGCGAAGTCGTTGCGCGAAAAGCTCAAAGGTCGTGCCACGATCGCGATGCCCGGCATCGTCAGCGATCACATCTCCAGCGACGGCACACGCAAGTGGCTGGTCGACGTCGGTAACAGCAACGCGGTCGAAACCGTCTACATCCCCGAAGAAACGCGCGGCACGCTGTGCGTGTCGTCGCAGGCCGGGTGCGCGGTCAACTGCCGGTTCTGTTCCACCGGCAAACAAGGTTTCTCACGCAATCTCACCACGGCCGAAATCATCGGCCAGCTCCGCATGGCTGAATTTGCGCTGCGCGCGTCGCGCGGCGCGGCCGGTGGCCGGGCGGTGGGAGGTGACGGCAAGGGCGAGCGGGTCGTCACGAACGTCGTGATGATGGGCATGGGCGAGCCGCTGCTGAATTACGACGCAGTAGTCCCGGCCATGCGCCTGATGCTCGACGACAACGCGTACGGCCTGTCGCGCCGGCGTGTCACATTGTCCACCTCGGGCGTCGTCCCCATGATGGACCGGCTCGGCGCTGATCTGCCGGTGGCGCTGGCGGTTTCGCTGCATGCGCCTACGGATCCGCTGCGCGACATGCTGGTGCCGCTCAACAAGAAATATCCGCTGCGTGAACTGATGGCCGCCTGTCAGCGCTATCTGAAGGTTGCGCCGCGCGATTTCATTACGTTTGAATACTGCATGCTCGACGGCGTCAACGACAGCGAGGCGCAGGCGCGCGAGCTGCTCGCCGTGACGCGCGACGTGCCGTGCAAATTTAACCTGATTCCGTTCAATCCGTTCCCGGAGTCCGGGCTGCTTCGCTCGAAGCCGGAACAGATCAAGCGGTTTGCGCAAGTGCTGATGGATGCGGGCGTTGTTACCACGATCCGCAAGACGCGCGGTGACGACATCGACGCGGCGTGCGGTCAATTGGCGGGGGCGGTGCAGGATCGAACGCGCCTCGCTGAACGTAGCGGCAAGGCGGCCAGGGTGATCGAGGTCCGCGCAGTGTGAGCACGGCGGCGGGGAGCGCGAATCGCGAAGCTGCGAGTCGCTAAAAAACCCGCTGTGCCGCATGGAATTGAAAAGAAAGTTTGCAGAAGCGATCGGAAGCGGCACATGAGGCCGCACATTTTGTTATAAACGGTCTGCGTAACTGGCCCGAGGCATGCTGCCCGGCGGTTCTCGCACGAGTGAAAAAGAATCGACGCGAAAGGATTTGGGATGAGTGAGCCGCAGCACCCGCACCCGCAGGATACAGGGACCGACACGGGCCATCCGGCGCCGGCAGCCACGCGCGCAGCCGTGGTGCAGCCTGCTGTGCAGACGGGGTTGGACTCGCTGATGGCGGTGGGAGCGCGACTGACGCAGCTCCGCGAATCGAAGAACTGGTCGATCGACGACGTGTCGGCCAGGCTGAAGGTGTCGTCGGCGAAACTGCGCGCGCTTGAGGCGGGCGATATCAGCCAGTTGCCGGATACGACCTTCGCGCTCGGCGTGGTGCGTAGCTACGCCAAGATGCTCGGCGCCGATCCGGCACCTTTCACGCAGGCGTTGCGCCGCGAAAAGGGCGTGCCTGCGCCGGATCTGTCGATGCCCGCGTCGTCGGGGCGCGATCTGCCGCGTGGCCGGGTTTCGCTGTCGCTGGGCGGCAGCAGTGGCGGTCAGAAGCATCGCTCGTGGCTGTGGGGAATCGCAGCGGTGATCGTCGCGGTCATCGCATTGGGCATGTGGCATACGAACGGCGGCGATTCGTCAGCATGGCTGGCGCGCTTGCGGGCCACGGCCAATAGCGCGGCGGGTAACAACGCAAACGGCGCGTCGGGCGCAGTGGCGCAAGGGCAGGCGGCGGGCTCCGAAGCCGTGGCGGACGAGGCGGCACCCGCCGCGTCGGCGCCGGATCAGAACCAGGCGGCAGCAACGGATAACGCAGCGTCGGCCGTGCAGATGCCGACGCCGTTGCCGATGGCTGACGGCGCGAGCTCGGCGGCGCCGGCTGTGGCGACCCCGGCGGCTCCGAAGGCAGCATCACAGGCCCAGGCCGCGACGAAGGCCGCCAGCGCACCGGTGGTAGCGACGACGGCCACCGGCGCGTCCGATGCTGTACAGGCTGCGGCGGGCGAGTCGGTTGTGGCGCTGCGCGTCACTCAGGATAGCTGGTTCAGCGTGCGGCAGAGCGACGGCAAGGAGTTGTTCTCCGGCCTCGTGCACGCAGGCGACAGCAAGGAAATTTCCGGCGTTGGACCTTTCAAGGTCACGGTCGGTAACAAGGCAGGGCTCGACTCGATGACGCTCGACGGTCAACCGGTCGACCCCGCGAAATATGCATCCGCCAAAGGCAATGTGGCGCGCATGACGCTGCCTTGATAAGGTGCGCGCCGCGGCCCTCGTGGCTCGCGGCGCTTTTTCAATTCGTGCGGCGTGCGTGTTGCGTGGCGCACGCGGCGTAAATGGGTTTTTCGATGCACTCCGAAGCTCAATCCCAAAGCAGCAGTCAGATTTCTTCGAACGAGCCGGTGTTCGGCGGTCATGCACCGCGTCGTTCGTCGCACGCGGTCGACGTCCGTTGGGCCGGCAATCTCGTGACGATCGGTGGCGACGCACCGGTACGCGTCCAGTCGATGACCAACACCGATACCGCGGATGCGATCGGCACGGCCATTCAGGTCAAGGAACTGGCGCAGGCCGGTTCGGAACTGGTACGCATCACGGTCAATACGCCGGAGGCGGCAGCGGCCGTGCCGGCCGTGCGCGATCAGCTCGACCGCATGGGCGTGTCGGTGCCGCTCGTCGGCGACTTTCATTACAACGGTCACCTGCTGCTGCGCGATTACCCCGCGTGTGCGGAGGCACTGTCGAAGTACCGGATCAATCCGGGCAACGTCGGCCACGGCGCGAAGCGCGACACGCAGTTCGCGCAGATGATCGAAGCTGCCATCCAGTACGACAAGCCGGTGCGTATTGGCGTGAACTGGGGCAGTCTGGATCAGGACCTGCTCGCGAAGATGATGGACGAAAACGCCGCGCGTTCCACGCCGTGGGAAGCGCAGAGCGTGATGTACGAAGCGCTGATCCAGTCGGCGATCGGCTCGGCCGAGCGCGCCGTGGAACTGGGCCTGGCGCGCAACAAGATCATCTTGTCGTGCAAGGTAAGCGGCGTGCAGGATCTGATCGCCGTGTATCGTGAACTCGCGCGCCGCTGCGAATTCGCGCTGCACCTGGGCCTGACCGAAGCCGGCATGGGATCGAAGGGCATCGTAGCGTCGACGGCCGCGCTGTCGGTACTGTTGCAACAGGGTATCGGCGACACGATCCGTATCTCGCTGACGCCGGAACCGGGTGGCCCGCGTACCGGCGAAGTGATCGTCGGCCAGGAAATCCTGCAGACCATGGGCCTGCGCTCGTTCACACCGATGGTCATCGCCTGCCCCGGCTGCGGCCGCACCACCAGCACGCTGTTCCAGGAACTCGCCTCGCAGATCCAGACCTATCTGCGTCTGCAGATGCCGGTATGGCGCGACCAGTATCCTGGCGTCGAGAAGATGCACGTCGCGGTGATGGGCTGCATCGTGAATGGCCCGGGCGAGTCGAAGCAGGCCAACATCGGCATCAGCCTGCCGGGCTCGGGTGAGAATCCGGCTGCACCGGTGTTCATCGACGGCGAGAAAGTGAAGACGCTGCGTGGCGAGCACATCGCCGAAGAATTCCAGCAAATCGTGAGCGATTACGTCGAGCGTACTTACGGCCGCGCGACCGCGCTCAACTGAGAAGTATCAAGCGAATACAGATGACTGAACAGAAGAAAAAGCTCGAGAAATTGTCCGGTGTGAAGGGCATGAACGACATCCTCCCGCAGGAAGCAGGGTTGTGGGAGTTTTTCGAAACGACCGTCAAGTCGATGCTCCGTTCTTACGGATACCAGAACATTCGCACACCGATCGTCGAGCATACGCAACTGTTCACGCGCGGTATCGGCGAGGTGACGGACATCGTCGAGAAGGAGATGTACAGCTTTACCGATGCGCTGAACGGTGAAAATCTCACGATGCGTCCGGAAAATACCGCTGCCGTCGTGCGCGCTTCGATTGAACACAACATGCTGTACGACGGTCCAAAGCGCTTGTGGTACGTCGGTCCGATGTTTCGCCACGAGCGTCCGCAGCGCGGCCGTTATCGCCAGTTCCATCAGGTGGGTGTCGAGGCGTTGGGTTTTGCGGGTCCAGATGCCGACGCTGAAATCATCATGATGTGCCAGCGTTTGTGGGATGACCTCGGCCTGACCGGGATTCGCCTCGAAATCAATTCGCTCGGGCTCGCGGAAGAACGCGCGGCACATCGCGTCGAATTGATCGCGTATCTCGAAAAGCACATGGACGTGCTTGACGAAGAAGCGAAGCGCCGCCTCTACACGAACCCGCTGCGCGTGCTGGATACGAAGAACCCGGCCATGCAGGAAGTCGCGCAGAACGCACCGAAGCTGATCGATTTCCTCGGTGAGGCGTCGCGCGCGCATTTCGAAGGACTGCAACGCATCCTGAAGTCGAACAATCTGCCGTTCAAGATCAACCCCCGTCTCGTGCGCGGTCTCGATTACTACAATCTGACCGTGTTCGAATGGGTGACGGACAAGCTTGGTGCGCAGGGCACCGTGGCCGCCGGCGGTCGCTACGATCCGCTGATCGAGCAGCTCGGCGGCAAGCCGACGGCCGCTTGCGGTTGGGCCATGGGCGTCGAGCGCATACTCGAGCTTCTGAAGGAAGAGAACCTCGTGCCGGAGGACGAAGGTTGCGATGTGTATGTGGTCCATCAGGGCGACGCGGCGCGCGAGCAGGCCTTCATCATCGCCGAGCGGCTGCGCGACACCGGTCTCGACGTCATCCTGCACTGCAGTGCGGATGGCCAGACGGCGAGCTTCAAGTCGCAGATGAAGCGTGCCGATGCAAGCGGTGCGGCCTTCGCAGTGATTCTCGGCGAAGACGAGATCGCCAGCGGCACGGTAGGTGTGAAGCCGCTGCGCAATGCGGGTCAGGACGGTGGTAAGAGCGAGCAACACAACGTGCCGGCCGAAGACTTGACCGAATTTCTAATCAATGCGATGGTTGCATCCGCCGAAGACGGCGACGACTGATTGCGATGTCGTCGGCCATGCGGTTCGACACATACAAGGTAATAAAAGAGAAGGGATCGCCTGGCGATGAGTTACCACGACGAACAAGAATCAATTGAAGGTCTGAAGGCCTGGTGGGCCCAGTGGGGCAATTCCACGACGTGGATCGTGCTGGTGGCGCTGCTTGCGTCCGCTGGCTGGAACGGCTGGAACTACTGGCAGCGACATCAGGCTGCAGAAGCCGCTGTGCTGTACGACCAGGTGCAACAGGCTGTGACGGCCGGCGACAAGGCCCAGGTGGCCCGTGTGGCCGGCGACATGGAAGACAAGTTCGGCGGCACCGCGTATGCGCAGATGACCGCGCTGGCCGCGGCCAAGGCGCTCTACGCAGCCGGCGACGAAGCCGGTGCGAAGGCGCAGTTGCAATGGACCGTCGACCATGCCAAGGACGACGAATTCAAGCAGATCGCGAAGCTGCGTCTGGCTTCCCTGCTGCTCGACGACAAGGCTTACGACCAGGGTCTGGCGCTGCTCGCCGAACCGCAATCCGACGCGTTCAAGGGCGTCGTGGCGAATGGCCGTGGCGACCTGCTCGCAGCTCAGGGCAAGCGTGCCGATGCACGTACGGCCTATCAGCTCGCGCTCGATTCGCTGCCGAAGTCCGATACATCCTCGCGCCAGCTGATCCAGTTCAAGCTGGACGCGCTGGGCGGTTGAACGTCGCATGACGCTCAACCAGTCCCATTTGATCAATCTCCCTAAATGCAACGTCAACCGATGAATCTGCTGAAACGCTACGCTGTGCCCGTTGCCTGTGCGATGACCGTGCTCATGATGACGGCTTGCTCATCCACGAAGGACGAGCGCCGCGTGCCGACGCCGCTCACCGAGTTCAAACCCGTGCTGAACGTGCAGCAGGTCTGGAAGGCCAGTGTCGGTAAGGCAGGGCGCTATCTGTTCTCGCCGGTGGCGGTCGGCAACTTCGTGTACGCCGCAGGCGCGAACGGCTCGGTCGCGAAGATCGACGCGCAGACCGGCAAGGATGTCTGGCGTATCAAGATCGGCAGCGACCTGTCGGCAGGTGTCGGCAGCGACGGAACGCTGACTGCGGTCGGCGCGCTCAAGGGCCAGGTGTACGTGCTCGACGAGAACGGCAAGCAGTTGTGGAAGAACACGGCGCCGGGCGAAATCATTTCGCCGCCGCTGGTGGGTAACGGCTTCGTTGTGGTGCGTACGGTGGACGGCCAGATCACGGCGTTCAACGCGCAAACCGGTGAACAGAAGTGGGTATACCGCAACCGCGCGGTGCCGCTCAATCTGCGCGTGTCGGCAGGCATGACGTTCGCGGGTGGCCAGGCGGTGCTGGCCGGCTTCCCTGGCGGCACGTTCGCAGCGATCAACGTGCAGACGGGCGATACCTTCTGGGAAACGCCGGTGTCTTATCCGAAGGGCGTGACGGAAGTCGAGCGGATCAATGACGTGACCGGGCCGCCCACGCTGGTCGACGCGCAAACCTGTGCCGTGACGTTCCAGGGGCAGGTTGGCTGTTTCGACGCGAACTCGGGCCGTCCGTTGTGGGAAAAGGCGTTCTCGAGCACGAGCGGTATTGCGCAGGACGAATCGACGGTGGTCGGTGCAGACGACTGGTCGGTCGTCAACGCGTTCGACGCGACGAGCGGCAAGCAGTTGTGGACCAACGACAAGCTGAAGAACCGCGAACTGAGTGTGCCGTTCCTGCTGGGTCACGCCGCGGTGATGGGCGATTACCAGGGTTTCGTGCATTTCCTCTCACGTGACGACGGTACGCTCGTCGCACGGATGCCCACCGATGGAAGTGCGATTACCGCCGCGCCGGTGCTGGCGGGCGAAACGCTCGTCGTCCAGACGCACGACGGCGACATCTACGGCTTCCGTCCGCGCTAAACGCGGCGAGAGGCTTACGCGGTACCGCGCGCAGGCCGGCTTAGCCGGCCGCGCGCGTTTTTAGTTGTATCCTGGGCGGTGCACGTCACCGTCCGCTTCGTGGGTTTGCGGCGGCATAGGCTTGCCGCGGGTGCGAAAGCGGAGCCGTCCGCAACACCTGGAACCCGGCGGCGCTGCGGCGCCGCCCATATAGCCAGCCCAACGTCCGCCTGGACGGGCATATTTGCCGCACGTCCGGGGCCGGCCGAATTCGTGATAATTTGCGTCAAACGCAGCCGCGACGCGGCCGCATGGCGTCGCGCGCGGGGTGATCTATCCCGGCCTCGCGTTTCACCGTGAACAACATCTGATGAAACCCGTAATTGCCCTTGTGGGGCGCCCCAATGTGGGGAAATCCACGCTATTCAACCGTCTCACGCGCTCGCGTGATGCGCTCGTTGCCGACCTGCCGGGTCTCACACGCGATCGCCACTACGGCGAAGGCCGTACCGGCGAGCGCCCGTACCTCGTGGTGGACACCGGCGGTTTCGAACCGGTCGCCAAAGACGGCATCCTCCATGAGATGGCGCGCCAGACCCGTCAGGCAGTCGAAGAATCGGACATCGTCGTGTTCATTGTTGACGGCCGCAATGGTCTCGCGCCGCAGGACAAGTCGATTGCCGACTACTTGCGCAAGGTTGGCCGGCCGATTTTCCTCGTCGTCAACAAGGCCGAGGGGATGAAGTACAGCGCGGTCGCCGCGGACTTCTACGAACTGGGGCTCGGCGATCCGCGCGCCATTTCGGCGGCGCACGGCGACGGCGTGACCGAGATGATCAACGATGCGCTGGAAGTCGCATACGCGGGTCAACCGGAAGAGAGCGACGAGGAAAAGGCTGCGCGCGGCATCAAGATCGCCATCGTGGGCCGTCCGAACGTCGGCAAGTCGACGCTGATCAACGCGCTCGTCGGCGAGGAGCGCGTGATTGCGTTCGACATGCCCGGCACCACGCGCGATTCGATCTACGTGGATTTCGAGCGTCAGGGCAAGCCCTACACGCTGATCGACACCGCTGGCCTGCGCCGTCGCGGCAAGGTGTTCGAAGCCATCGAAAAGTTCTCGGTGGTGAAGACGCTGCAGTCCATTTCGGACGCGAACGTCGTGATCCTGCTGCTCGACGCCCGTCAGGACATCTCCGACCAGGATGCGCACATTGCCGGTTTCGTGGTGGAGCAGGGCCGCGCGCTAGTTGTTGGCGTAAACAAATGGGATGGTCTCGACTCGCATGTGCGCGAGCGCACCAAAGCGGATCTGGAGCGCAAACTAAAATTTCTCGACTTTGCGAAATTTCACTTTATTTCAGCGGCCGAAAAGTCGGGGATTGGGCCGTTGATGCGCTCGGTTGACGACGCCTATGCGGCGGCCATGTCCAAGCTGCCGACACCGAAATTGACGCGCGCACTGATCGACGCAGTCGAATTCCAGCAGCCGCGCCGGCGGGGTCCGGTTCGTCCGAAGCTGCGTTATGCGCACCAGGGAGGCCAAAACCCGCCAATTATCGTGATTCACGGCAATGCGCTCGACGCGATCACGGAAACGTATAAACGCTACCTCGAAAATCGCTTCAGGGAAACTTTCGGGCTGACTGGGACTCCATTGCGCATAGAGTTCAGATCGTCGACGAACCCTTACGCGGACAAAGGCTGAAACCCGCGTGTGTGTTGGGTTTGGCCGGATGGCCAGGTCACTCGCGCAAAAACGAAAATCGGCTATAGTGTAGCGGTTGACGGCGGATTTCTTTTTCTTCGTCGTCAATTTAGTCAACCTGCAAAAAAATACGGAGTTTGCTATGAGCAACAAAGGGCAATTGTTACAAGACCCGTTTTTGAACGCACTGCGTAAAGAGCATGTGCCGGTGTCGATCTACCTGGTCAACGGCATCAAGCTTCAAGGGAACATCGAATCGTTCGACCAGTACGTCGTGTTGCTCCGGAATACGGTTACCCAGATGGTCTACAAGCACGCCATTTCCACTGTCGTGCCTGCCCGCCCGGTAAATTTCCACCCGGATTCCGAACAGTCCTAACCTCTCGTCGCGGCCGGCGTAGTGTCGCCCGTTGGCGATCTCTCCCGGCCGCTTCATTTTGATACCCTCCAATTTGACCAACGCAGCGCTTGTCGGCATCGACTTCGGTAAGATCGATTTCGAAGCCAGTCTCGAAGAACTCAGCCTGCTCGCGCAAAGCGCGGGCGCGACTCCCCTCGTTACCCTCACCGGACGCCGCTCCAGTCCCGACGCCAAAATGTTTGTCGGCAGCGGCAAGGCGGAAGAACTGCGCCTTGCGTGCGAGGCGAACGACATTGAACTCGTCATCTTCAATCACGCGCTTGCGCCGGCCCAGCAACGTAATCTGGAGCAGGCGCTTAACAGGCGCGTGATCGACCGCACGAGTCTGATTCTCGATATTTTTGCGCAGCGCGCCCGCAGCCATGAAGGCAAGCTGCAGGTCGAGCTCGCACAATTGCAGTACCTGTCCACGCGGCTGATCCGCGCATGGACCCACCTGGAGCGGCAAAAAGGCGGTATCGGTTTGCGCGGTCCGGGTGAAACGCAGCTTGAAACCGACCGCCGGCTGATCGGTGAGCGCATCAAGGCGTTGAAGACGCGGCTCGAAAAACTGCGCCGCCAGCACGGCACGCAGCGGCGCGCGCGCGAACGCAACCGCACGATGTCGGTGTCGCTGGTCGGTTATACGAACGCGGGCAAGTCCACGCTGTTCAATGCGCTCACGAAGGCGCAGGCGTATGCGGCGGACCAGTTGTTCGCCACGCTCGACACGACCTCGCGGCGCGTCTATCTCGGCGACGAGGTGGGGCAGGTGGTGGTGTCCGATACGGTCGGCTTTATCCGCGAGTTGCCTCACCAGCTGGTGGCAGCGTTTCGCGCCACGCTGGAAGAAACGATTCACGCCGATCTGCTGCTGCACGTCGTGGATGCATCGAGCGCCGTGCGCCTCGACCAGATCGATCAGGTCAACGAGGTGTTGCACGAAATCGGTGCCGACACGATCCGCCAGGTGCTGGTGTTCAACAAGATCGACGCCGTGCCCGAGCTGGCGGCCCGAGGCGACACGGTTGAGCGGGATGAGTATGGTAATATTTCGCGCGTCTTTTTGAGCGCGCGCACCGGGCAGGGACTGGAGACACTGCGCGCTGCCATCGCCGAAATCGCGGCTGCCGACACTCTTCCCGACGTGCAGCATGCAGAGCCAAACGCGCCACAAGCGCCGGAAGAAGGCTGGCCTGCAGAATCACGTGACGACCGCAAGGTCCCCGAACTCGGGCACTGACCCGTTCCAAATTGCACTGACCCGCTGTCTACTCTGGTGAACGAACACAGGTGAACGATTACAACGTGCGGAGTATCTGGCTGCGCCTGCGCGCCACTCTTTCGATGAACGATCCGCGCTGGGGCCGGGGTGACGGCAATGGCGACCGGCAACGTCCGAACGACCCGAAGCGTCCGCAGAACGGCAAGGATGGCGATGGTCCGCCCGATCTCGACGAGATGTGGCGCGATTTCAATCGCCGCCTGAGCAGCATGTTCGGCCGCAAGGGCACGGGTGGCGGCGCAGGCCGCCCTGACAATGGGCGCGGTGCGCGTATCGGTGTAGGTATCGTCATCGGCGTGCTGATCGCCATTTATCTCGGCAGCGGTGTGTTCGTGGTGCAGGACGGCCAGGCCGGCGTCGTGACCCAGTTCGGCAAGTATCGCTATACCGCGGCGCCGGGCGTGCACTGGCGTCTGCCGTATCCGTTCGAAGCGCACGAGCTCGTCAATGTCGGCGACGTGCGTTCGGTGGAGATTGGCCGCAACAATATCGTGCGTATGGCGAACGTCAAGGACGCCGCGATGCTCACGCATGACGCAGACATCGTCGATGTGCGTTTTGCCGTGCAGTACCAGGTGCGTAGCGCGACGGACTATCTGTTCCGCAGTGTCGACCCCGACCAGAGCGTGACGCTCGCTGCGCAGGCGGCCGTGCGCAGCATCGTCGGCGTGCGCAGCACCGACGATATCCTCTATCAGGATCGCGAAGCAATTCGCCAGCAACTCACCGATGCGATCCAGCATTCCCTGGACGAATCGCAGACCGGTCTCGTCGTGACCGGTGTGACGATTCAAGGTGTGCAGGCGCCTGAGCAGGTGCAGGCCGCATTCGACGACGCAGCGAAAGCGCATCAGGACCGCGAACGCGCCAGGGCCGATGCTCAGGCGTATGCCAACGACCTGTTGCCGCATGCGCAGGCTGACGCGGCGCGCCTCGTCGACCAGGCCAAGACCTACAGCGACCAGGTGGTGGCGCAGGCGCAAGGCGATGCCGAGCGCTTCAAGCAGGTCTACGAGCAGTATTCAAAAGCGCCGGCGGTGATCCGTGAGCGCATGTACCTGGACACCATGCAGCATATCTATTCGAATTCGACGAAGGTATTTGTCGACAGCAAAGCCGGTAACAACGTGATGTATCTGCCGCTCGACAAGCTGGTCGAGGCCACCCGTCAGCATGCTGCCGATGCTGCTGCGGCGAGCGCTGCTTCCGGCAGCGCGGCCGGTTCCGCCGTCGGCCTGAACCAGGGTGCGCAAAGTACTCAGGGAGCCCAGGGCACGCAGGATAGCCAGGCCGCGAGCAATACCCCCGCACCTGCCGCAGCGGCCTCGGCCGCCGCGGCAGCGAGCCCGGCCAGCGAAGCCGACGCCGCCAGCGATCCGCTGCGCTCGCGCGACGCGTTCCGCAGCCGCGGCCGCGAAGACGACATCCAATGAGGCGCGCGAACATGAATCGAATCATTGCGCTCATCGTCGTTATCGTCCTTCTGCTGTTTGCGGCGTCGTCGACGGTATTCGTGGTCGATCAGCGTCATATGGCGGTGCTGTCCGGACGCGGCGACGCGACTCCCGAACTGCTCGGCCCGGGGCTGCATGCAAAGCTGCCGCCCCCGCTGCAAACACTGATGCTGGTGGACAGCCGGATCCAGACGCTCGATACGCCGGATGAAGACCGCTTCGTCACGTCTGACAAAACCGACTTGCTGGTCGACTCCGTGATCAAGTATCGCGTGACCGACCCGCTCAAGCTCTTCGACCAGACCAAGGGCGACGAACAGACGTTACCGGACCGGCTCGCCTTGTTGTCGCGCAGTGCGCTCGGCGATGCGTTTGCAAAGGTCACGCTGTCCGACGCCCTGGCCAAACAGCAGGCGCTTGCGGACGACGCGCGTGGCGCCATGTCCGCCGCGGCGGCGTCGCTAGGCGTGGAAGTGATCGACGTCCAGTTGGCCCGGATCGATTTCCCGGCTGCGATGGCTGACTCGGTCTACAAGCGCATGAGCGCCGCGCGCGAGCAGGCGGCCAGCGCAGAGCGCGCCAAGGGCGTGGCCGAGGCCGATCAGATCAAGGCCGACGCGGCCAACCGGCAGCAGGCGCTGCTCGCGGACGCGTATATGCAGGCGCAGACGATCAAGGGCGAGGGTGACGGCAAGGCCGCCTCCATCGCCGCCGACGCATATGGCCGCGATCCCCAGTTCTACCAGTTCTACCAGAGCATGCTGGCTTACCGGAACACCTTCAAGCCGAACGACGTGATTGTGGTCGATTCGAGCAGCGAGTTTTTCCGCTTCATGCGTAGCCCGGACGGTGAAATGTCACCGGACGCCGCCGCGGCAGCGCGCAAACACTGATTACTGGAGCGCCGCGGCACACGTATCGCGGCACCGCCACTCGCATGGATATAGCCGGCTCGTTATTGCTTGCGATCGCATTGATGCTGATCATCGAGGGGATGTTCCCCTTCGTTTTTCCGAGCGCCTGGCGCGACACGTTCCGTAAAATGTCGGAACGCCCGCCGCAGCAGATCCGCATTGGCGGACTGATTGTGATGGCGCTGGGGCTGATACTGCTATTTATCGTCACCTGAAGGCGCAAGCGGTTCGGGTTGCGATTTGGCGCGGGGCGCGCGTCGCCTGCCGGCGCTGCCGCCACCGCATGCATGTACGCATGCCCCGGCTGGCCATTCACTCTCAATTACCGGCGCGGCGAGGCGCCGTGTTCACCGTCGTAGGACTGTATCGATGTCGACCTGGTTACTTCCCGAGAATATTGCCGACGTGCTGCCGTCGGAAGCCCGCAAGATCGAAGAGTTGCGGCGTCATCTGCTGGACCGTTTTCGCGTCTACGGCTATGAGATGGTTATGCCGCCGCTGCTCGAGTACCTCGAGTCGCTGCTGACGGGCGGGGGCCACGACCTCAATCTGCGCACTTTCAAGCTGGTCGACCAGTTGTCGGGCCGCACGCTGGGCCTGCGCGCCGACATGACGCCGCAGGTGGCGCGCATCGACGCGCACCTGCTGAACCGTCAGGGCGTGACGCGCCTGTGTTACGCCGGCAACGTTCTGCACACGCGTCCGCGTGGCCTGCATGCCACGCGCGAACAGATCCAGATCGGCGCGGAAATCTACGGCCACGCCGGGCTCGAAGCAGACCTTGAAATCCAGCAGTTGATGCTCGACGCGCTGCGTCTGGCGGGTCTCGCGAAGGTTCGTCTGGACCTGTGCCATGCGGGCGTGCTGGCGGCCCTGATCGACGCCGAACCGGCTGCGCAGGCTTTGGGTGAATCGCTCTATGAAGCGCTCGCCGGCAAGGACGTGCCGCGTCTGGCGGAATTGACGACTGAACTTACGCCGGTAGTTCGCGATGCGCTGCGTGCGTTGCCGTCACTCTATGGCGACGCGTCGGTGCTGGAAGAAGCGCGCGAGCGTCTGCCTGGCACACCGGAAATTGCCCGCGCACTCGACGATCTCGCGTTCCTCGCCAGCCAGGTCGAGGGTGCGGAAGTGATGATCGATCTCGCTGACCTGCGTGGCTATGCGTACCACAGCGGCGTGATGTTTTCGGCCTATGTCGACGGTGTGCCGAACGCGGTCGCGCGTGGTGGCCGTTACGACCACGTCGGCCAGGCATATGGCCGGGCCCGCGCAGCGACCGGTTTTTCGCTCGACCTGCGTGAAGTGGCGCGTATCTCGCCGGTCGAAGCGCGCAGCAGCGCGATTCTCGCGCCGTGGCAGCACGATGACGCCCTGCGCGCCAGTGTGGCCGCATTGCGCGATGCGGGCGAGGTGGTGATCCAGGCGCTGCCGGGTCACGACCATGCGCTCGATGAATTTGCCTGCGATCGCGTGTTGGTCGAGCGCAACGGCGCGTGGGTTGTCGAACCCCACGCCTGAGCGGCGAAACCTGAGCGGCAAAACGTTCGCCAGAACGAACGCAAAGCAATCGATGCGGTGAGCCGCCGCATCACTTCGATATACCTAAGATAACGTCCATACCGTTGAGCGGAAACGGAAAAATTCGGAAGCTTCCGCGAACATAGGTAGAATACGTTTTTAACCAGCATACGAAACAACATGTCTGCCAGCGCTGCGAATGTGAACCCCGGACGTAACGTCGTCGTCGTGGGAACCCAATGGGGTGATGAAGGCAAGGGCAAGATCGTCGACTGGCTGACGGACCACGCTCAAGGCGTCGTTCGCTTCCAGGGCGGTCACAATGCCGGTCACACGCTTATCATCGGCGGCAAGAAAACCATCTTGCGTCTGATTCCGTCGGGCATCATGCATCCCGGCGTGGCGTGCTACATCGGCAATGGCGTCGTGTTGTCGCCGGAAGCGCTGTTCAAGGAAATTGGCGAGCTCGAATCCGCCGGCGTGGATGTGCAAAAGCGCCTCTTCATTTCCGAAGCCACCACCCTCATCCTGCCGTATCACGTTGCCATCGACCAGGGCCGCGAAAAGCGCCGTGGCGCGGCCAAGATCGGCACCACCGGCCGTGGCATCGGCCCGGCTTACGAAGACAAGGTGGCGCGCCGCGGCTTGCGCGTGCAAGACCTGTTCGATCCGGAAAGCTTCGCCGAACGTCTGCGTGAAAATCTCGATTACCACAACTTCGTGTTGACGAAATACCTGGGCGTCGATGCGGTCGACTTCCAGCAAACGCTCGATACGATGCTCAGCTACGCCGACCGTCTGAAGCCGATGGTCACGGACGTGTCGCGTCGCCTCTACGACGAAAACGCCAAGGGCAACAACCTGCTGTTCGAAGGCGCGCAAGGCACGCTGCTCGACATCGACCACGGCACGTATCCGTTCGTCACCTCGAGCAACTGCGTGGCCGGTGCGGCTGCCGCAGGCGCGGGCGTCGGTCCGCAAAAGCTGAACTACATGCTTGGCATCACCAAGGCGTATTGCACGCGTGTCGGTTCGGGCCCGTTCCCGAGCGAACTGTACGATGCGGATAACGTCGATCGTCAGGACCAGATCGGTCTGACGCTGGCTACGGTTGGCAAGGAGTTCGGCTCGGTCACCGGCCGTCCGCGCCGCACTGGCTGGCTCGACGCCGCCGCGCTGCGCCGCTCGATCCAGATCAACGGCATCTCGGGCCTGTGCATCACCAAGCTCGACGTGCTCGATGGCCTCGACGAAGTGAAGCTGTGTGTCGGCTACAAGGTCGACGGCAAGGACTGCGATATCCTGCCGCGCGGTTCGACGGAAGTGGCGCGTTGCGTGCCGGTGTACGAGACTTTCGGCGGCTGGAAGGAAAGCACGGTCGGCATCAAGGAATGGGACAAGCTGCCTGCCAACGCGCGTGCTTATCTGACACGTGTGCAGGAAGTGGCTGGCGTGCCGATCGACATGGTTTCAACTGGCCCGGATCGTGACGAGACGATTCTGCTTCGTCATCCGTTCAAGGCTTAACTCATGACGCAGGGTGTACCGATGATTGCGATGAAAGACCCGCGCAATGACGACAAGAACCTGTGGGTTGGCTGGGACGAGTATCACCGCCTGATCGAACTGCTGGCGCTCGCTGTGCACGATTCGGGCTGGAAGTTCGACAAGATCCTGTGCCTCGCACGCGGTGGTCTGCGCGTGGGCGATCAGCTCTCGCGCATCTACGATCTGCCGCTGGCGATCCTGGCCACTAGTTCGTACCGTGAAGCCGCGGGCACGGAGCAGGGCGAACTCGACATTGCCCAATACATCACGATGACGCGCGGCGAGCTGTCGGGCAACGTGCTGCTGGTCGACGATCTCGTCGATTCGGGCGTGACGCTGGCGCGCGTGCAGCAGCATCTGAAAGAGCGCTATCCGGCCATTACGTCGGTGCGCTCGGCGGTGCTCTGGTACAAGGGCTGCTCGAAGGTGAAGCCCGACTACCACGTGCAGTTTCTGCCCACCAATCCGTGGATTCATCAGCCGTTCGAGGAATGGGACACTGTGCGTCCGCATAATCTCGGCGCCTGGATCAAGCGCGGTACCGCGCAGGAATCCTCGGGTCAGTGATGGACGCCGGCTTGTCCGGCGTATGCGGCGAATGAGCAAGAACGGAGCCAGGTTAGGCTCCGTTTTTTTTTGCGCGCAGGTTGATGAGAAAGCGCCTGACAACGCGATGACAAGCGGCTGACGGGCTCGTAGCACGGTGCTAAACTTCGCGGGCTGTCCACGTGGTGTACGCACAACAGGCCGGGGCGCTACCTTACAGTCAGTTTAGAATAGCGCTCGTTTTTTTCCGCTCAGGAACGGATACCTCGCGTTTATGACAGATACCCATCACGCGCACAAACAGCCTTTGCCTGCACTCGCACTGGCCGCGGTCGGCGTGGTATTCGGTGACATCGGCACGAGTCCGTTGTATTCGCTGAAAGAGGCGTTCAGCCCGGCGCATGGCATCCCGCTGACCGAACAATCCATCCTCGGTGTGATCTCGCTGCTGTTCTGGGCGATCGTGATCGTCGTCAGCATCAAGTACGTGCTGTTCGTGATGCGCGCCGATAACAATGGCGAGGGCGGTGTGCTGGCGTTGATGGCGTTGGCGTTACGCTCGGTCGATCCAAAGAAGAAGCTCGCGGGGCTGCTCGTGATGCTCGGTATCTTCGGCGCCTGCATGTTCTACGGCGATGCGGTGATTACGCCAGCCATCTCGGTGATCTCCGCGGTCGAAGGGCTGGAGATCGCAGCGCCTAACCTGGCCCATCTGGTGTTGCCGCTCACCATCCTCATCCTGATCGTGCTGTTCTGGATCCAGCGGCACGGCACGGCCATGGTGGGGCGTCTGTTCGGACCGATCATGGTGGTCTGGTTCGCGGTGATCGGTGTGCTCGGCCTTGCGCATATCGTGCAGGCGCCCACCGTCATCCGCGCGCTCAATCCGTACTACGCCTATTCGTTCATGGCGGCGCACGTGCTGCAGGCGTATGTGGTGCTCGGCTCGGTAGTGCTGGTGCTGACCGGCGCCGAAGCGCTGTACGCCGATATGGGCCACTTCGGCGCCAAGCCGATCCGGCTGGCCTGGTACTGTCTCGTGATGCCTTCGCTGGTGATGAACTACTTCGGCCAGGGCGCGCTGCTGATGCACGACCCCAAGGCCATCGAAAACCCGTTCTTCCTGCTTGCGCCCGACTGGGCGCTGCTGCCGCTCGTGGTGCTCTCCACGGTGGCCACCGTGATCGCCTCGCAGGCGGTGATTTCCGGCGCCTATTCGTTGACGAGCCAGGCCATCCAGCTCGGCTATGTGCCGCGCATGAAGATCCTGCATACGTCGGATCTCGCGATCGGACAGATCTATGTGCCAGTGGTGAACTGGATGCTGCTCTTCATCATCCTGTGCATCGTGGTGGCCTTCAAGAGTTCGGACAATCTCGCGGCAGCGTACGGTATCGCGGTGACGGCCACGATGGTGATCACCACGATCCTCGCCTGCGTGGTGATGGTGAATGTGTGGAAGTGGAACAAGCTGGCGGTCGCGCTGATTATCGGCGGCCTGATGGTGGTCGATCTCGGCTTCTTCGGCGCGAATCTGCTGAAGGTCGAGGAGGGCGGCTGGCTGCCGTTGGGCATCGGCGCACTGCTGTTCTTCCTGCTGATGACCTGGTTCAAGGGCAGGATGATCGTCAAGGAACGCACGGCCGCCGACGGTATTCCGTTGATGCCGTTCCTGCAGGGTTTGCTCGCGCATCCGCCGCATCGCGTGTCGGGCACGGCCATCTATCTGACGGGCAGCGACGTGCTGGTGCCGGTGAGTCTGCTGCACAACCTGAAGCACAACAAGGTGCTGCACGAGCGCACCATTTTCCTGACTTTCGCGACGCTCGATATTCCCTATGTTGAAGACGCGGATCGCGTCACGGTCAAAGAGATCGGCGGGGGATTGTTCCTGGTGAAGGCGGCATACGGTTTCAACGAGACGCCCGACGTGAAAGCGGTGATGACCGATGTGGGCCGCACGCACGATATGACCTTCGAACTGATGGATACGTCGTTCTTCCTCGCGCGGGAAACGGTTGTGCCGACACAATTGCCAGGGATGTCGGTGTGGCGCGAGCGGGTGTTCGCATGGATGCATCAGAACGCGGCCAAGCCGACCGATTTCTTCAGTATCCCGGCCAATCGTGTGGTGGAGTTGGGGACGAAGATCGAGATTTGAGTTTCGATGCCGTCCTTGCCGGGGTTGTTCTGCTGGCAGGGCGGTCAATGAAAAAGCCCACGCAGATCGCATCTGCGTGGGCTTTTTGTTTAGCGGCGCTTGCGGCGCGCCGCCTTAACGCTTGAGCTTGGCGAACGCTGCAGCCATCGCGCCTGACGGTTCAGGCTCACGCGAGCGCTGCGGTGCGCCCCGTCCGCTGCTGCCCGGGCGGTTGCTGGCTCCACGGTCCTGCTGGCCGCCACCGCTGCGCTGTGCGCCGCCCGCTGCACCCGTTGCACCGAACTCGTCGGCGAGACGCATGGTCAGCGAAATGCGCTGACGCTTCGCGTCCACTTCAAGCACCTTGACCTTGACGATCTGGCCGGCCTTCACGACCTCGTGCGGGTCTTTGATGAACTTCGTCGACATCGCCGACACGTGCACGAGGCCGTCCTGGTGCACGCCGATATCGATGAACGCGCCAAAGGCCGCGACGTTCGTCACGACGCCTTCCAGCACCATGCCCGGCGACAGATCGGAGATCTTCTCGACGCCTTCGCGGAACGTGGCAGTCTTGAACTCGGGACGCGGATCGCGGCCCGGCTTTTCCAGTTCGGCGAGGATGTCGCGCACGGTCGGCAGACCGAAGCGATCGTCCACGAACTCGGCGGGCGACAGGCCCGACAGCGCCTCGCGATTACCGAGCACGTCGCCGACATGCTTGTTGATCTTCGCGAGCATGCGCTCGACTACCGGATACGCTTCCGGGTGCACCGACGAACGGTCGAGCGGATTTTCGCCGTTGTTGATGCGCAGGAAGCCCGCGGCCTGTTCGAAGGTTTTATCGCCGAGACGCGGCACCTTGCGCAGATGTTCGCGCGACGGGAACGGACCGTTGGCATCGCGGAAGTCGACGATATTGCGCGCGAGCGTTGCGTTCAATCCGGACACGCGCGCGAGCAGCGCCACCGATGCCGTATTCGCATCCACGCCCACCGCGTTCACGCAATCTTCGACCACCGCGTCGAGCGAACGCGCCAGTTCACGCTGGTTCACGTCATGCTGATACTGGCCGACGCCGATCGCCTTCGGTTCGATCTTCACGAGTTCCGCGAGCGGATCTTGCAGACGCCGCGCAATCGATACCGCGCCACGCAGCGACACGTCCATGTCGGGGAATTCCTTCGCTGCCAGTTCCGAGGCCGAATACACGGAGGCGCCTGCTTCGGACACAACGATCTTCTGCAGCTTGAACTCCGGATGGCGCGCGATCAGCTCGCTTGCCAGCTTGTCGGTTTCGCGCGAAGCCGTGCCGTTGCCGATGCTGATCAGTTCAGCCTGGGTTTGCGCGCAGATACGCGCAAGTTTGGCGATCGAGCCGTCCCAGTCGCGGCGCGGCTCGTGCGGGTAAATCACGTCGGTGGCGAGCACCTTGCCGGTCCGATCGACCACCGCCACCTTCACGCCGGTGCGCATACCCGGATCGAGACCGATCACAGCCTTCGGTCCTGCCGGCGCGGCCAGCAGCAGATCCTTCAGATTGCGGGCGAACACACGAATCGCTTCATGCTCCGCTTCTTCGCGCAGATTGGTCAGCAGCTCGTTCTCGATGTGCGGCTGCACCTTCACGCGCCAGCACCAGCGGCACACGTCGGCGAGCCATTTATCGGCCGGGCGGTTCTGGTTGGCGATGCCGAAGTGGCGCGCAATCAGCGCTTCGCCCGGATGCGGCACCTGCGCGTCGAGTTCTTCGCCAAGCCCCAGCTTGACCATCAGCACGCCGGCATTGCGGCCGCGGAATAGCGCGAGCGCGCGATGCGACGGCACCGTCTTGATGGTTTCCGAGTAGTCGTAGTAATCGCGGAATTTTTCTTCTTCCGAGCTTTCCTTGCCTTCCACCACTTTCGACGACACCACGCCCTGGTTGAACAGGTACTCGCGCAGCTTGCCGAGCAGGTCGGCGGTTTCGCCGAATTGCTCGGAGAGGATGTCGCGCGCGCCGTCCAGTGCCGCTTTCACGTCGGCCACGCCCTTTTCGGCGTCGACGTACTGGGCGGCTTCGGTCTGCGGATCGAGCAGCGGATTGGCGAGCAGCGCGTCAGCAAGGGGCTGGAGGCCCGCTTCGCGAGCGATCTGCGCGCGCGTGCGGCGTTTCGGCTTGTAGGGCAGATAGAGGTCTTCCAGCACCTGTTTGCTGTCCGCACCTTCGATGGCGGTCCGCAACTCGTCCGTCATCTTGCCCTGTTCGTCGATGCTCGCGAGGATCGAGGCGCGCCGGTCTTCGAGTTCGCGCAGATACAGGAGACGTTCCTCGAGATTACGCAGCTGCGTGTCGTCGAGATTGTCTGTCACTTCCTTACGGTAACGCGCGATAAACGGAACAGTCGCGCCTTCGTCGAGGAGTTGCACCGCCGCCGCGACCTGGCGCGGCTGGACGGAGAGTTCGCTGGCGATGCGCTGTACGATCTTGAGTGCTACGTTTTCCGTCATAGGGTCTTGGTGTTCCTGCCGGACTCGATCTGAGGCCGCGAGTGGCGCCACGCGGAACGCGCGCGCTGCGGCCGGGTTGCTGAAGCGGGGCATTTTGCCATAAATGCAAAAGGGCTCAACCGCGGGGTGATAGAATTTCGGGCATGTTCCGTTGCCCATCTACGACGTTGCCGATCTCCCGTTTTCCACTTGCTTCGCTTTGTGCCTCGCTGGCCGCGCCGCTATTCACCTGCGCTGCGCTAGGCGTTGCCGCCGTCTCTTTCGCCGTGTCCGCACCGGCGTTGGCACAGGATCAGCCGGTGGTATCGGCGCCCTCGGCGGCGACCGTGCCGTCCGCGGGTTCAGCCGGTTCGGCTGCTGTCGAGGGCTCCACGGCCTCCGGCACGACGCTGCGCACCGATGACGGGCAGCTGAATGGCCCGAGCGGCGCATCGGATGCCAAAGTGAGGGGAGCGGAGGGCGCTGCGGGCGAGGCACCGGGCAACGGGTTCGATGCGCGGCAAGCGGACTTGAACCATCGCACCGAAGAGAACAACTATAACTACGCAGTCGACGAACACAATTGTTATAGCAAGTTTTTGGTGAACTACTGTCTCAACAAGGCGCGTGACAGAATGCGCACGGTGCAGGCAGGAATCCGCAAGGAACAGCTCGCGCTCAACGAGGAACAGCGTACGGCGCGTGCGCAGCAGCGCGATCAGCAGGCAGCCCTGCAGCGTGCCCAGGACGAGGCCAACGCCCCGCAGCGCGCGGCGCAGGACGCCAGCAACCAGCAACAGTACGAGGACAAGCAGCGCCAGCATCAGCTGGATCAGGCGCAGCGCGCAGCCGAGGCGCCGCAGCGCGCGGCCAACGAGCAGTCGTATCAGCAGAAAGTGCAGCAACACGCGCTGGATCAGGCGCAACGCGGTGTCAGCCCGTCGCAGGCGGCGGCGAACCAGCAGGCGTACGATCAGAAGCAGGCCAACTTCCAGACCCAGCTCGAGCAGGCTCGCGAGCAGGGCGCGCAAAAGGCACAGGAGCGTGTCGAGAAGCAGCAGAGCTTCCAGCGCAAGCAGGAGACAGCCGCCCAGCATCAGCAGGACGTCGCGGCGCGCCAGAAGCAGGCGGCCGACAAGGCGCAGCAGAAACAGCAGGAGCAGTTGCAGCAGCAACAGCAACTCGAGCAGCAGCAGAAGCAACAGCAACAACAGCAGTAACGCGTTTTTAGCCGGACAGCAACCTCAGGCGTCTGGGCTGCACGAGGCAGCCCGCGCCGCTCAGGAAGAGGGGCGAGCATGCGCGACCATCATCACGTCATCGACGCGAACGCACTTCAGGACCGTATTCTGCAACTGGAATCGGAACATAGTGGACTGGACCGTCTGATCGACAAAATGTCGGATGAGCCCGGCTTCGACGACCTTGAATTGCAGCGCCTCAAGAAGCGCAAACTCAAGGTGAAGGACACCATCATCTTGCTGCAGTTGCAGCTCGAACCGGATACGCGCGCTTAGGCGCGCGACCTGGCAGGCGCCGGGTCGCCACGCGCGCACCGGATTTTGCAGGAAACGCTTGCCTTGAATTCACCGCTTGTTTCTTCTTCGCGCAGTTCGTCGGATGACGAAGCTTCCGCACGCGAGCCGCGCGCAGCCGGGAGTGCGCTCGCGGCCTCGCTGAACCCTCGCCGCAAATCCGAACTCGACGACATCTTCGCCGCTGATGGCCTGCTGGCGCGCCAGATTGATGGCTACCGTTCGCGTGCCTCGCAGATCGAGATGGCGCGCGCGGTCGCTGCCGCGATGGAAGCGTCGGGCAGGGCCATGCCCGAGCCGGCGATGTTCGAGGCGCAGAAGCGGCCGGCACGGCGCCTGCAGGCGCCCGCTGGGGATGCCTCAGCTGCCGCGGCTGCAGACGCTGCTACGAGCGACGCTGCCGGCGGTCTCGATGGCAGCGAGAACACGTTGATCGTCGAAGCGGGCACCGGCACCGGCAAGACCTACGCGTATCTCGTACCGGCCATGCTGTGGGGCGGCAAGGTGATCGTCTCGACCGGCACCAAGCACTTGCAGGACCAGCTGTTCCAGCGCGATATCCCGACCGTGCGCGATGCGCTCGCCGTGCCCGTCACGGTGGCGATGCTCAAGGGTCGCGCGAACTACCTGTGCCACTACTACCTGCAACGCACCGCCGACAATGGGCGTCTGCCGTCGCGCCAGGAGACCTCGTATCTGCAGGATATCGTCCGTTTCGCGAAGATCACCCGCACCGGCGACAAGGCAGAACTCGCGAGTGTGCCGGAGACGGCCGCGGTGTGGTCGATGGTGACCTCGACGCGTGAAAACTGCCTTGGCCAGGAGTGCCCGCACTACAAGGAGTGCTTCGTGATGCAGGCGCGCCGCGAGGCGCAGCAGGCCGACATCGTGGTGGTCAACCATCACCTGTTCTTCGCCGACATCATGTTGCGAGACACCGGTATGGCCGAACTGCTGCCGACGGCCAATACGATCGTCTTCGACGAAGCGCACCAATTGCCGGAGACCGCGACGCTGTTCTTCGGCGAGACGCTCTCAACTGCGCAGTTTCTCGAACTGGCCCGTGACTCGGTTGCCGAAGGGCTGGGCCATGCGCGCGAGGTGGTCGACTGGGTGAAGCTCGGCGCGGCGCTCGAACGTTCGGCGCGCGACGTGCGTCTCGCCTTCAAGGAAGATTCGGTGCGGCTGTCGATCGGCCAGTTGCCGGACGGCCATCCGCTCTTTGCTGCGCTCGAAACGCTTGAGACGGAACTGGCTGCGCTCGCCAATGCCTTGTCGAGCCAGGCGGAACGCGCCGAGTCGCTGGGTGCCTGTCTGCGGCGCGCGCGCGAGTTGCAGGGGATCCTGTCCGGCTGGACGACGCCGCCGACCGAAGCCGAACGCGACGTAGCCTCAGACGCCGCCGGTGGCGATGCTGCTACGGCCGACAAGAAGGCCGTTGGCGATCCGAACGAAAAGGTGCGCTGGATCGAAGTGTTTGCGCATACCGTGCAGTTGCATGAGACGCCGTTGTCGGTGGCGCCGATCTTCGCCAAGCAGCGTGCCGGCGTGCCGCGGGCGTGGATTTTCACATCGGCAACGCTTTCTGTGCGCGGCGATTTCGCCCACTATGCCGCACAGATGGGCCTGAACGCGCGCCGCTCGATGACGCTGCCGAGCCCCTTCGACTATCCGACGCAAGGCCTCCTGTACGTGCCGCGCAATCTGCCGCAGCCGTCCTCGCCGATGTTCACCGACGCGGTATTCGAAGCCGCGCTGCCGGCCATCGAAGCGTCGGGTGGCGGCGTATTCATGCTCTGCACGACATTGCGGGCCGTCGACAAGATTGCCATGAAGCTGCGCGACACGATCGAAGCGCGTGGCTGGAACTACCCGCTGCTGGTGCAGGGTGATGCGAGTCGCACGGAACTGCTCGACCGCTTCCGCTCCTATGGCAATGCGATCCTGGTAGGCAGCCAAAGTTTCTGGGAAGGCGTCGACGTGCGTGGCGATGCGCTCTCGCTCGTCGTGATCGACAAACTGCCGTTTGCACCGCCCGACGACCCGGTACTGGCCGCCCGGCTCGACGCACTGACCAGGAAGGGGCTAAGCCCGTTTGCGGTTCATCAATTGCCGCAGGCGGTGATTACGCTAAAGCAGGGCGCAGGGCGTCTGATTCGCGCTGAGACCGATCGCGGCGTTTTGATGATCTGCGATACCCGACTCGTCGACAAACCGTATGGGCGCCGTATATGGCAGAGCCTGCCGCCTTTCAAGCGGACCAGAGAGATCGACGTGGTTCGTGAGTTCTTCGAAGAAGCCGCGAGCGTGCGTTCTGAGTGAAAAAAAGAAGTGATGGCCGGTCGTTGAAAACGGCTGCTATAAGCAAATCGTAATTAACGACGGTAATTATCTGACGATACAAAAAGCAATAAGCGACTAAGCGCGAGTAAGAGCAACTAAGAGCAACTAAGCGGCTGCATTAAGCGAGCGCAGAATGACAAAACGCCACGGATGTAAATCCGTGGCGTTTTGCTTTACCGCACCGGAAGACCAGAGCGATCTTCCGATGTGGTTTTCGCCCAGAGGCGAACCCTGTACGACAGCTTACTGGCTTGCGCCCGAAGCTGCAGCAGCCGAAGCCGCACCAGCGTCCGAAGCAGCAGCGCCTGCGTCCGAAGCAGCAGCAGCCGGTGCCGAAGCAGCAGCGTCGCTCGCAGCAGCAGCAGCGTCCGAAGCTGCAGCGCCTGCATCCGAAGCAGCAGCAGCCGGTGCCGAAGCAGCGGATGCATCGCTAGCCGGGGCAGCTGCCTGGTCGCTGCTCTTGTTGCATGCAGCCAGTGCCACAGCTGCCAACAGGGATGCTACGAGGAGGGATTTCTTCATGATCACGTCCTTTTATGGTTAAAGGTAAGCAACAGCGCAAAATAATACCGGTAATGTGCTCCAACACCGACCTGGGCCGCTGGTGGAGACGCACTTCACAAGAGCGTGAATCTTCCCTACGGCTTGGGCGGAAATTATATGCACTTTCGTACAGACCGTCGACAAATGCGGGGTCAATACGTTGTCTTTCTCATACAAAATTTCACGGTACTTCATAACAGGCGGACAAGCTTTAGACAAGCTCGCCCACTTGTATCCAGCCCGCACGATACCACTCGTGCAGCAATGCTGTCACCGATGAATCGCCTGAGAGTGTTACAAAGCGTTTCGCACTCAGACGCCGGCAATCAGCGAATTCAATCAACCATCTTTTATGGCCTGCAAACCGATTTTCTTCTCCATTCAGGAAGAAAAAGCGGCTGTTGTACAGCATAACCGTCTTCCGGTCGAGCCTCAGGCCCAACTCTGAAGCACGCCTGATAAAACGCGCCTCGTTGAGCGGCTGTTCCGGCGGATCGAACACTACGCTCGGCTTCGGCTCGCTCAGATAGGTGCCGAGGAACGACGCGATGTCCTTTTCGCCCCATTTCACCTGAGCAAGGATCGCGCCTACCCGTTCGACCAGGGCGGCAGGCAGCTCTGCGGGATGCGCTACTGCAGGCTGTTGCGGATCCCGGTAAAGCTGGGCAGCACGCTCTGGCTGGCCGCCCGTTTCGCCACGCTCGGCGAGATGATACAGAAATTGCGCGGTCAGCTCGCTCGAGGAGGGCGCCCTGAAGCCGATCGAACAGGTCATGCACTCGCCCTCGGCCACGCCGTCGTGCGCGATGTGAGGCGGAAGATACAGCATGTCGCCGGGTTCGAGGACCCATTCCTCTTCTGGCTCGAAATTTTGTAAAACTTTCAACGGCACACCCGGACGGAGCGACAGATCGCGTTGTGCGCCGATCCGCCAGCGGCGTTTGCCGTGCACCTGCAGCAGGAACACGTCGTACGAGTCGAAATGCGGACCGACCCCGCCGCCGTCACTCGCGTACGAGATCATCAGATCGTCCAGACGTGCATCCGGCACGAAGCGAAAGCGCTCGAGCAGGGCGCGGGCGCGGTCGTTATGCAGGTCGACGCCCTGCACGAGCAGCGTCCATGCGCGTTGCTTGAGCGAGGGCAATTCGTCGGCCGCAAACGGGCCGTGTTCCAGTTGCCATTTGTTGCGAAAGTGTGTGATCAGGCGCGCTTCCACTTCGTCCTGATCGGCCAGGTCGAACAGCTCACTGCGCGAGAGCGGCGCCTCGACGTTCGGGATGGCCTGACGAATCAGCAGAGGCTTCTTTTGCCAGTACCGGCGCATGAATTGCGACGGAGTGAGATTGCCGAGCAGCGGTGTGGGTACGTCCGGCGAGGGCGGCAGAACCGGCGGAGAAATCCGCGCAGAAGCTGCATGCGCCGGGTGGTCAAGGGGCCGCTTGGGCATCGTATAATGTGAGTTGTATTCTGGAGAATCGAATGAAAATTGCAAAGAACACCGTCGTGTCGGTCGCTTACAAGCTGTCGGATGCGCAGGGCAACCTGATCGAAGAGAGCGATGAGCCGATGGTCTATCTGCACGGCGGCTATGATGGCACGTTCCCCAAGATCGAGGAAGAGCTCGACGGCCATGAGGCTGGTTTCGAGACCCAGATCCAGCTGGAACCGCAAGACGCGTTTGGCGAATACGATCCCGATCTGGTGAAGATCGAGCCGCGCACGCGCTTCCCCGAGCCGCTCGAAGTCGGTATGCAATTCGAAGGCACGCCGGAAGAAGGCGACGAGGACATCGATTCGCTGGTGTACGTCGTGACTGACGTCGCGGAAGACAAGGTCGTGCTCGACGGCAACCATCCGCTCGCCGGCATGGCGCTGCGTTTTGCGCTGACCGTCAAGGACGTGCGTCCCGCTACTGAAGACGAAATCCAGCACGAACATGCCCACGGCGCGGACGGCCTGGAAGTACTCGATGAGGATGACGACGAAGGCGATGAAGAGCCGTCGGGCCCCACGTTGCACTGAACCTGGTAGATGCGCCGCGACGGGTGTGCCTTACCTTAGGGCGTGCCCGCGGATGCTCCACCTGGGGCCGGCGCCTGTCCACCTGAGCCGGGTAGCGTGTTGAGCGGTTGCTCCGGCGGCGGTGTCGACGGTAGAAGCGGCGGCAGGTTCGAGGCCGGATTGAGCGTTTGATTCAACGTTTGAGCTGGCGACTGATTGGGTAACTGATCCGGCATCTGCCCCGGCGTCTGATTGCCCCCCGCCGGTGATGACAGCTCGGGCTCGCTTTCATCGGGAGCCTGCGCAGGCTGAACCGCTGACGCGGGTTGGAACGGCACCAGCGGCATGTTCTTCGGCACGGTGTGCACGCTGACCCGGAAAGGCGGCCTGCGCGAGAGATCGGCTTCAATCTGAAGCCACTCATCCAGACGATCATGCAGCGTGAAGGCGATGCGCGTCAGATTCGTCACCACCTCCCCCTTGTCGTTACGCAGCGGCTGGTCGATCGCAAAGCCGCCGGCGGGCCGTCCATCGTCGTTATGGATTAGCACAATGGGGCCGTGGAAGATCTGCGCGGCCTTCACGAGGCTGCGCTTGAGTTCCAGAAAGCCATCACGACGCGCGTTGCGTCCGAAACGCAGCCATGCAAAACGGTCTGGCCGCTCGTAGCGTTCCGGGTCCGGGTCGCCTTGAATGAAAATTACAACCGCGCGTGCTTCGCGCCGCTTCGCATACTCGGCTGCGTGCTCGATCCAGAACGCGTTGGCGATCACGCGATCTTCGAACTCGCCGTTACGGCCGCCCGCGCTCACGTAGTGGTTGTTCGAGCCGGGCACATTCAAACCGATGAACACGGTGTCGCCCAGTTGCCAGCGCACATTCTCCCGATACGGTCTGAAGCGCGAGACTTCGCTTTCGCGTGTCAATGCCAGCGGGTTTTGTCCCATGGACGAAGGGTCGGCGAAGATCGTCTGCCGTAGCTGATCGAGCCGCTCGACCGGATCGAAGCCGCCGGCTTCGGCGATACCGCAATCGGTCCAGTCATGCTGGCCGGGGACGAAGATCAGTGGCGGCCTTGCTGCTTCCAGCAGAGCCTGTCGCCGGTCGTATAACGTGTCCCTGCAGGCTTCTTTCGCGCCCTTCAGATTGCCGTCGTAGACGATGAACGACATGTTGCGGTCGCGGCCGATCGCGTCGATGAGTCGCTGCGTCGAGGCCTCGTCAGCGGGGCTTTGCAGCGTATCGGCGATGACTGCGAAGGTGTAGCGGATCGGCGCGGCGCGTGCCTGGGCGGAGACCCCTGCTGCGAGGGTCAGCGCAAATGCGAGCGCCGCGCACACCGTGCGCTGGCGCTGCGGACGACGGCGCCGGTCAATGATCTGCATCCGGCGCAGTGGCCAGGTCATGCAGTTCATAGAGCAGGTCCAGCGCCTCACGCGGGCGCAGGTCGTTCGGATCGAGCGCTCGCAGACGCCCGATGAGCGCCTGCTCGGCAGCCGTCAGTGCAGGGGCGGGCGGGGTGCTGTCGTCATGAGCGTCGTCGGCGTCCTGCAGCATCAGCGGTGCCGCAAACAGATCGAGCTGCGGTGCGGGTTGCCCGGCCGACTGCTGCTCGAGGTGCGCGAGATGCTTGCGCGCGGCACGGATCACGGCAGCAGGCACGCCGGCAAGTTGCGCCACCTGCAGGCCATAGCTCTGATTCGCCGGGCCTTCGTTCACCGCATGCAGGAAGACAATGCCGTGGCCATGCTCCACGGCGGATAAATGCACGTTGGCCGCTTGCGGAAATTCCGCGGGCAGTTGCGTCAGCTCAAAGTAATGCGTGGCGAACAACGTGTGGCAGCCGTTGTGCGCGAGCAGATGCCGCGCGATTGCCCACGCCAGCGCGAGGCCGTCGAAAGTCGAAGTGCCGCGGCCGATTTCGTCCATCAGCACGAGACTTTGCGGTGTCGCGTCGTTCAGGATCGCCGCGGCTTCCGTCATTTCAACCATGAAGGTCGAACGGCCGCCGGCCAGATCGTCGGCTGCGCCAATGCGCGTGAAGATGCGGTCGATCGGGCCAAACGTCGCACGCGTTGCCGGGACATAACTGCCCACATAGGCCATCAGCGCAATCAGCGCGGTCTGCCGCATGAAAGTGGATTTACCGCCCATGTTCGGGCCGGTGATCAGCAGCAGCTTGCGTTCGGGGTTGAGCGTGCAGTCGTTGGCGATGAACTGCTCGACCTGCGCCTCGACCACCGGGTGACGTCCCTGTTCGATCGCGATACCCGCGCTCGGCGTGAACGAAGGCGCGACCCAGTCGAGCGCGCGGGCGCGCTCGGCAAACGCGGCGAGCAGATCGAGTTCCGCGAGCGCCGCGGCAACGCGCTGGCAATCGGCGAGGAATGGCAGAAGCGCCTGCAGCAATCCGTCGTAGAGCGAGCGCTCGCGTGCGAGCGCGCGTTCCTGTGCCGACAGCGCTTTGTCCTCGAAGGTCTTCAGCTCCGGCGTGATATAGCGCTCGGCGTTTTTCAGCGTCTGGCGCCGGCGATAGTCGTCGGGCACCTTGTCCGTCTGGCCGCGCGTGACTTCGATATAGAAGCCGTGAACCTTGTTGTATTCGACGCGCAGATTGTTGATGCCGGTACGCGCGCGTTCGCGCGTTTCCAGGTCGATCAGGAATTGGCCGCAGTTTTCGGAGATATCACGCAGCTCGTCGAGCTCTGCATCGTAGCCGCGAGCAATCACGCCACCGTCGCGGACCATTGCAGCCGGTTCGGGCGCCACCGCCAGCTTCAGCAGATCGACGCAAGGCGCGGGCGGTTCCAGCGCGGCGTCGATGCGCGCGAGCGAATCGGCAGCGCCCGTCACCGAGGCCAGCAGCGTGCGCAGATCGGGCAACGCAATGAACGTATCGCGCAGGCTCGACAGGTCACGTGGACGGGCGGACAGCAGCGCGAGGCGCCCGGTGATCCGCTCGATATCGGAAATCTGCCGCAGCGCGCCGCGCAACGTATCGACGCTTGCACTGACTGGCGCCTCGAGCAGCGCACCGATCGCCTGTTGACGCGCCTGCGCAATCGCCGCTTCGCGCGGCGGATGATGCAGCCAGTGGCGCAGCAGCCGGCTGCCCATGGTCGTGCAGCAGGTATCGAGCAGTGAACACAGCGTCGGGCTTTCGGTGCCGCGCAGCGTTTCCGTGAGTTCGAGATTGCGGCGCGTGGCGGGGTCGAGCCCAATATATTCGGATTCGTATTCGACCTTCAGACTGCGCACATGGCGCAACTGCTGACCTTGGGTCGCTGCCGCGTACAGCAGCAGCGCGCCGGCTGCTCCGCAGGCGCTCGACAGCGAATGCGCGCCGAAACCGTCGAGGCTCGCCACGTCCATCTGATCGCACAGGCGCTGCGTGCCGGAGGAGACGTCGAAATGCCAGACGGGTACCCGTGTCAGTGCGCCAGAACCAGCCGGTGGCGACCACGTGTTGGTATCGACCGGCGAATCGGCGACGAGAATTTCCGCTGGACGAATGCGCTCGAGCGCGGCAGCCGCCTGATCCGGTGCAACTTCCGCGAGGCGCAACGCGCCGCTCGCGAGGTTGAGCCACGCGAGGCCTACGTTGGTGGCGACGCCGCGCCGGTTGTGACCCACACACACCGCGAGCAGGTACACGTCGCTCTTGTCCGACAGCAGCGCAGCATCGGTGAGCGTGCCGGGCGTGACCACGCGCACGACCTTGCGTTCGACCGGCCCCTTCGAAGTGGCCGGATCGCCAATCTGTTCGCAGATTGCGACCGATTCGCCCAGCTTCACCAGCTTGGCGAGATACTGTTCGACCGCGTGATGCGGCACGCCGGCCATCTTGATCGGATTACCCGCCGACGCACCACGCTGGGTCAGCGTGAGATCGAGCAGGCGTGCGGCTTTTTCGGCATCGTCGAAAAACAGCTCATAGAAGTCGCCCATCCGGTAAAACACGAGCGTGCCCGGATGCTCCCCCTTGATGCGCAGGTATTGCTGCATCATCGGGGTATGTTGTGCGACGTCATTGGCCGCTGCGGTTTGAATGCCCATCCTGAGTGTCTTCTTGCGTTAGCTGTTCAGGGCGTGAGTTTAACCCGCCGCCGCGCGGATTGAACCTCGGCCGGATGGCTAATCACAGGCGAAGTCGCTGGAGCCGCGATTGGACAGATGGGGGAGGCCGTCAAGGACATCAACGACGAAGGGGGAAACGCTACCTCCGTACCGCGCCACCTCGAGGAGTTCGTGCGACGATTCAAACCGGCGCCGGTAGCCGAAATTATTCAAGTGGGTGCCGGAAACGATCCTGACGACGTCGCGAATTTCGCTGCGGGACCTCAAATTCCCAACCTGCGGCCTATACTTTCAGGATGATTTCGTTTTGCGACAAGGAGGCGCAAATCGTGTGCTGTGCACTTCGCGCGGCATCCCGCGCGGTCATTCACGTAAAGCCCATGACTACTATCGTATGAGGAGAGGATCATGACGCGCAAGTACATCGATTGCCGGGAATTTCCGAGCGAAATGAACTGCTCTATCGCGCTATCCGCGGATTCCGAAAATGAGCTGCTGGAGGCGGCCGTACAGCACGCGGTCACGGTTCACAAGCATGCCGATTCTCCAGAACTGCGTTCGCAGTTGAAGACGCTGTTTCATGACGGCACGCCGCCGGTAGAAGCACCGCGTCACGCGTAATGCTCGCGCACCCGCACGCGCGACCGGTTATCGGGCAGTCACATCACGATGCCCAACCGCTCAGGAACGAACTGGATCCGAGCGTAGCTACGCATCCCGCCGTGAACAAAAAATCCTTCGCGTAGATTGGCTGCACGGACTCATCGATGTTGATGAGTCTTGTTGGCACCCCTGGATGAAGGCAAGACCTTCAGGATTTCGACTCCCTTACCTGTTGCCTCAAATGTCGTCCGCATTCCAGGAGGTGTCTCATGGTCAATTTGTCCAGCAATGCAATCGAAGAACTGAAAGTTGCGACGAGAGGGCAAGTGCTGTTGCCTGCCGATCCCGGTTTCGACGAAGCGCGCAGCATATGGAATGCAATGATCGACCGTCGTCCGGCTGTCATCGTGCGTTGCGCGGGAGTGGCCGATGTTCGCCGTGCAGTAGCCTTTGCGCGCGATAACGACTTGCCGCTGGCTGTGCGCGGCGGCGCGCATAACATCGCAGGCAGCGCGGTCTGTGACGACGGACTGATGATCGACTTGTCGCCGATGAAATCGGTACGGGTCGACCCGGCTGCGCGTCGCGCCTATGTCGAACCGGGTGCCACGCTTGCCGATTTCGACCATGAAGCGCAGGCTTTCGGGCTGGCGACACCGCTCGGGATCAATTCGACGACGGGCGTGTCGGGTCTGACGCTTGGCGGCGGCTTCGGTTGGCTCAGCCGCCAGTACGGGATGACGGTCGACAATCTCGTCTCGGCGGATGTCGTTACGGCGGACGGAGAACTGGTTCGTGCCGCTGCCGATGCGCATGAGGATCTGTTCTGGGCGATTCGCGGCGGCGGCGGCAATTTCGGCGTCGTTACGATGTTCGAATTCCAGCTGCATCCAGTTGGGCCGGAGGTGTTCGGCGGGCTCGTCGTATTGCCGTTGGAACAGGCAAAAGACGCGCTCAGGAAATATCGCGCTGCAATCGACGATATGCCGGACGAACTCTCTGTATGGGCCGTGCTGCGCCTCGCGCCGCCGCTGCCGTTTCTGCCGCAGGATGTCCACGGCAAACCGATCATCGCTTTTGCAAGCTGCTACAACGGCGCAGTTGCTGATGGGCCGGGCGCGCTCGACGCGGTGCGCCACTTCGGCACCCCGTACGGAGAACATCTCGGCCCGATGCCTTATGCGATGTGGCAACAGGCTTTCGATCCGCTGCTGACGCCCGGTGCGCGCAACTACTGGAAGTCGCACAATCTGGCCGAGTTGCCGGACGGACTGCTGGACGTGCTGATTGACGCCATTGACAAGCTGCCGTCGCCGCAATGCGAGATCTTCTTCGGTCAGATCGGGGCTCAAACAACCCGTGTTCCGGTCGAGGCCACGGCCTATCCGAACCGCGACGCGACATATGTCATGAATGTGCATGGACGCTGGAGCGACGCAAGCGACGATGACCGATGCATCGCATGGGCACGCGGCTTCTTCGAGGCGGCTGCGCCTTTCGCACTGGGCAGCGTGTATGTCAACTTCCTGACGCAGGACGAGACCGGGCGTATCGGCGCGGCCTATGGTCCGAACTACGATCGTCTCGTCGCGGTGAAGACCCGGTACGATCCGCACAACCTGTTTCGCTTCAATCAGAACATCCAGCCTTCTGTGTCGTAACGGGCATCCGGTGCGCGTCAGTCGTCGGGGACCTGGGGACTCCCGCGACTGTCCACGCACAGGCCATCACCTTCGCGAGCCGCTATTCTCCAACCAGCGCGCGCATATCGACCTTGCGCGCGTTCGCCGTGCTACGGCGTTTCGCCAGCCACATCATGAATGTAATGAAGGTGCCGAACACGACGATGATCCACGGCACCGGCAGCTTCGCCGTGAGCAGAATCGCGTACAAACCGAGCATCAGCAGCACCGCGAGATTCTGGTTGAAATTCTGCACGGCAATCGAATGGCCCGCTGAGAGCAGCGTTGCGCCGCGATGCTGCAGCAGCGCATTCATCGGCACGATAAAGAACCCCGACAGCGCGCCGAGCAGAATCATCAGCGGATAGGCGAGCACGATATAAATCGGCGCAACAAAGGGACCGACGCGAATGCCCATGCCTGGCGGAAACAGTCCCTTGCTATAGAACGCCATGCCGATTGCGACCGCGCCGGTAATGATGCCGATCGGCAGCACCTTCAGCGAACTGCGCAGCGGCACCAGCGTCGCAGCCGCCGCCGCGCCCACCGCAATACCGAGCCCCGTAATGCCTTGCATCACAGCCGCTTTCGATAGCGACAGTCCAAGGTTCACATCCGCCCACTTCAACACCAGCAACTGCAGCGTGACCGCGCCACCCCACATCAGCGTGGTGACCCACAGCGCGATTTGCGCGAGCTTGTCGGCCCACAGCACGTTGAAGCAATGCGTGAAATCGCCCACCAGTTTCTTCGGCTCCTTGAGGCGATTCGGATAGCGCGCGCCCGTGTCGGGAATCCCCACATTGATCGCAGCCGCGATCGCATAGGTCAGCATCACTGCCAGCATTGCCAGATCGGCTGCGGAATGAATCAGTGGCAGCCGGGCATGCGTTACGAAGTTGGAGGCGTACGTGCTGATCAGCGCGCCGCCCAGCATGGTCCCGACGATCGTCGACAGTACTGTGGCCGACTCCAGCCATGCGTTTGCCGTGATCAGCCGGTCGGGAGGCAGCAGTTCGGTCAGGATGCCGTATTTGGCAGGCGAGTAGGCCGCCGCGCCGAAACCGACCACGCCGTACGCAATCATCGGATGCACGCCGGCAATCATCATCAGGCAGCCGCTGGCCTTTAACGCGTTCGAGACGAACATCACATGACGCTTTTGCAGCGCGTCCGCGAACGCACCGACGAACGGCGCCAGCAACACGTACGAAACCGTGAAGAAGATCTGCAGCAGCGGCGTCACCCACGCGGCCGAGCGGATGACCGAGAGCAGCGCGATCGCCGCGATCAGCAGCGCGTTGTCGGCGAGCGACGACACGAACTGCGCCGCGATGATCGTATAGAAGCCTTTTTTCATTAAGCAGTTCGGGATGCTGCGCGAGGGTCGTGCGCCAAAAGCACGCCGGTACGATGAAAACGATACCGGTGCGGCCTGACGCTTTGTAGCATGAAGCGGCGTCGCATGCAGGCGCAGCGTTAGCGGATACTGGCCAGCCGGACGGCCGCGCCAAGAAAAAAAGCGGCCGAAGCCGCTTTGCACATGCTGCAGCGCGTGTTACGGCCTCAGGCCGCTGGCTGCTTCGTGCGGCTGTAGCGCGACAGGATCGGCACCATTTGCGCGTACAGCTTCGGGTTGCCCGCGACGACTTCGCCGATATGCAGGAACTCCGAATCGCCCGTGTAGTTGCCCACCAGACCGCCAGCTTCGGTGATCAGCAGGCTGCCGGCAGCCATGTCCCACGCATGCAGGCCCTGTTCGAAGAAGCCGTCGAGGCGGCCCGCGGCGACGTTCGCCAGATCCAGCGCAGCCGCGCCCGGGCGGCGCAGGCCGGCGCAGGCTTCGGTCATTTCCTTGAACAGACGCCCGTACGACTCGAGGCCGTCGGTTTCGCGGAACGGGAAGCCCGTGCCGATCAGGCCGTCGGCGAGGCGGTCGCGGCGGCCCACGCGGATGCGGCGGTCGTTGAGGAACGCGCCGCGGCCGCGCGAGGCGGTGAACAGGTCGTTGCGGTTCGGATCGTAGACGACGGCTTGAGTCACGATGCCCTTATGCGCCAGAGCGATCGACACGCAGTAGTACTGGAAGCCGTGGATGAAGTTCGTGGTGCCGTCGAGCGGGTCGATGATCCACTGGTATTCGGACTCGTTGTCCGATTTGCCGGATTCTTCGGCGAGGATGGCGTGATCCGGGTAGGCGGTCTTCAGTGTATCGATGATCGCGGCTTCCGATGCCTTGTCGACCTCCGTGACGAAATCGTTGTGCTGTTTCTTGCTGACCTGGACCAGGTCGAGATCGAGCGACGCCCGGTTGATGATCTGCGCGGCGCGGCGCGCGGCCTTGACGGCGATGTTGAGCATGGGATGCATGAGCCTGGATCCTTGTGCCGGGGCAGCGCGGCTGCTTACCGGTAATGAACTGTAAATGCGCTGCCACTACGCAGCTGAAACAACACGGAACGACCGTTTGACCGGCGTTCCGTCGACGGAGACGAATTGAATAAGAACGAGGCGCTCGTGCAAAGACGGCGCGAATAGCCGTGATTTTACCCGAGTCCGGGGCTCTACGGCAGCGCAGCATCCGATGCGGGTAGGTTTTGCGCGCCGGTTGGCGCTACCATAGGGGCCTTTAGCCCCCTATTTTTATCGTGGCCCAACCCCACAATCCGTCTTCGTCTTCTCTGCCGTCCTCCGGGATCTGCGGCCCGGACAGCGCTGCGCCTGTGCGCGGCGGCTTCACGTCGACCCGCTTCGTGCTCGTCGAGCCCAGTCATCCCGGCAATGTCGGCGCCGCAGCGCGTGCGCTGAAAACCATGGGCTTCTCGCGTCTCGTGCTGGTGGCCCCGCGCGTGCCGCATGTGCAGTCCGATCCCGAAGCGATCGCCATGGCGAGCGGCGCGGACGATGTGCTGGCCGGCGCGCATGTGGTGCCGACGTTGGCGGATGCGCTCAATGGCGTGCACTGGTCGGTGGCGCTGACGGCGCGCTCGCGCGAATACGGCCCGCCGCAGTTCGCGCCGCGCGCGGCTGCGGGGCAGGCGCGCGAACATGCTGTGCACGGTGATATCGCACTGGTGTTCGGCAATGAGCGCACGGGGCTGTCGAACGAGGACGTCGAGCGTTGCAGTGTGCTCGCGCATATTCCGGCCAATCCGGCATATAGCTCGCTCAATCTGGCGCAAGCCGTGCAGGTGCTGGCGTATGAGTTGCGCACCGCGTATCTCGGCGCGGGCGGGGCTGCGGGCGCCGTTGCTGGCGGTGGCGGGAGCAGGGCTGGCGCTAATGTTGGCAACGGCGTGAACACTGACTCCGAAGGGCTAGTAGCTCAAGGTGCCGCGGCGCACGGCTCGCTCGCGCCCAGCGATGAAATCGAAGGCATGTTTGCGCACCTCGAAAGTGCGCTGGTGGCGCTCGAGTTTCACGATCCGCATAACCCCAAGAAACTGATGTCGCGCCTGCGGCGTCTTTTTGCCCGTTCCGGGCTCGAGCGCGAAGAGGTGAATATTGTGCGCGGCATCGCGAAGCACATCCTGTTGAAGGTGAAGCAGCCGGACGACGGCGCGTCCTGAGGACGGGGCGCGCCTGTCCCACTGCGCATCCTGAGCATGCGCGCCGACCTCTCGGCGCGCATTGACGACCTTGCCGCGAACGGGGGCATCCAGCAGGTTGACGCAATCGCCCCTACAATTCCCCAAAACGTTCTAAGCAAAGCTGCCGGTCTGCTAACGGCAGCGCTCCGTCGTGCGCCGCCATGCGGCACCCGGCCCCACGTCCCCACGAAAGCGTCACTGCCATGTTCACGAGACTTCGCGAAGACATCGCCACGATCCGCGAGCGCGATCCCGCCGCCCGCAGCGCCTGGGAAGTGCTCACGTGTTATCCCGGTCTGCATGCGCTCGTGCTGCACCGGCTCGCGCACGCCTGCTGGCGGGCGCAACGCCGCTGGCTGGCGCGTTTCGTGTCGCAGATGGCGCGCTTTCTGACCGGCATCGAGATCCATCCGGGCGCAACCGTCGGTCGCCGGGTGTTTATCGATCATGGCATGGGCGTCGTGGTCGGCGAAACGGCGGAGATCGGCGACGACTGCACGATCTATCAGGGCGTGACGCTGGGCGGTACCTCGCTCACGCGCGGCGCCAAACGGCATCCGACGCTCGAGCGCGGTGTGATCGTCGGCGCGGGCGCCAAGATACTCGGTGGCTTCACGATTGGCGCGGAGGCGAAGATCGGTTCGAACGCAGTGGTCGTCAAGCCGGTGCCGGCAGGCGGCACGGCAGTGGGCAATCCGGCACGGGTGATCATGCCCGTAGCGCCCGCACGCGAGGCTGCTGGTCCTGATCGTGATTGCGACAAGAAGGCCGCGGTGCGCGGCGCATTCTGTGCCTACGGCATTACGCCGAATGCGGACGATCCGGTTTCGCTCGCCATTCACGGTCTGATCGATCATGCGGCGACGCAGTCGCAACGCATCGACGAAATCGTCGCAGCGCTGGAGCGGCTCGGTACGCGTCTCGAAGCGCTGCAGGGCGCAGACGCGGCGTTGCTCGATCTGCGTCGCCTGTCCGCAGCGATCGCGGGGCGCGTGGATGGGGTAGCCGTTGAGAGCTAGTCCCGCGCTCAATCGGAAGACTGACGCAGCGCCTAGTCCAGGGGGAGGGCTCTCAGCCCATCGGCGTCGATCCGCAAATACCCGCCTCGGGGTTCGCCGTGATCGAGGTCCCAGTCCGGCAGTACCCAGCGCGTACCACCCGGCTCGCGATGCCGTGCCGGCCGGTGCGTGTGGCCATGCACGATGGTTGCCGTCCCCGTCTCCCTGAACAACGCAGCTACACCTTCCTGCGTCACGTCGTATTTCGGCGAGACCGGCCGCGCGCGGCTCTCCTGACTCGCCGAGCGCATCCGTTTGGCCAGCGCATGGCGCCATCTGAATGGCCAGGCGAGAAACAGCATTTGCGCGAAGCGGCTGCGTGCAACGCGGCGAAAACGGATGTACGCATGATCGGCGGTGCACAGCGCGTCGCCATGCGCGAGCGTGATGCGTGCGCCGAATGCGGTGATCACGAACGGGTCGGGCAACCAGATTGCGCCGGCCGCTTTCATGAAGCGCTTGCCGAGCAGAAAGTCGCGATTGCCGTGCATGATATAGAGCGCGATGCCGCGCTCGGACAGCGTGTGCATGAGCGTCGCCATACGCGCGACGAACGGATCGCTCAGCATGTCGTCGCCGATCCAGTATTCGAACAGGTCGCCGAGGATAAAAACCGAATCGGCTTCTTCAGCCGTGATGCGGATGAAGTGTTCGAACGCGGCGACCGTGCGAGGAATGTCCTCGCTCAAATGCAGGTCTGAGATGAGAAACAGCGGGCGTGCGCCATGCGGGCGTCTGCCCTCGCCTGGCCCGCCCGCGGCGACGCTTCGCAGCGGCGTTTCTTGCAGCATTGAAGGTTGCCTGATTTCAGTTGCAGTTAAATGCTTCGCCGAACTGCGCGCTGTGCGCCAGCGTGTTGTTGCCAAACCCAGGGCCGCAGCTGAACCCGCGACCGCAACCGCTGACGCACGGCCCGTTGCTTATTCGACGATGACCGCTTTCTCGATGATCACGTCGTCCGCCGGCACGTCCTGATGGAAGCCCTTCGAACCCGTCTTCACCTTCTTGATCTTTTCGACGATGTCGAGGCCGTCGACCACTTTGCCGAACACGGCGTAACCCCAGCCTTGCGGCGTCGGCGACGAGTGATTCAGAAAGTCGTTGTCGTTCACGTTGATGAAGAATTGCGCCGTCGCCGAATGCGGATCGTTGGTGCGCGCCATCGCGATCGAACCGTTGACGTTCTTCAGACCGTTGTTCGCTTCGTTGGTGATCGGCGCTTCGGTCGGCTTTTGCTTCATGCCGGGTTCGAAACCGCCACCCTGAATCATGAAGCCGTCGATCACGCGATGGAACACGGTGTTGTCGTAGTGACCGGCCTTCACGTAGTTGAGGAAGTTCTCAACCGACTTCGGTGCCTTCTCGGCGTCCAGTTCGAGTTTGATGACGCCGTGATTCGTGTGTAGTTCGACCATGATGGGATCCTTTGATGAACAGGAGGGTGAAAGGCGCGGCGCATCGCATGGTGGATGGGGCCGCGCCAGGGGCAGTGGTGTTGCAAGGGCGACCACGGACTGCATCGCCGGCGGGTGCGCTTGCTAACCTGTGTTCTTGCCTGCTTGTGTCTCTATGCCGGTCTGCTTATTTGCTGACGATCGTAGCCGATTCGATCACGATCGGCGTTTGCGGTACGTCGGACATCGGGCCGCGCGTCGTGGTCGGCGTGCCTTCGATCTTCTTCACCACATCCATGCCGGAGGTGACCTTGCCGAACACGGCGTAGCCGTTGCCGTCCTGACCGGGATAGTCGAGGCCGGCGTTATCCGCCGTGTTGATGAAGAATTGCGAGGTGGCCGAATCCGGGTCGCTGGTCCGTGCCATGGCGATCGTGCCGACGACGTTCTTCAGGCCGTTGCGGCTTTCAAGCTGGATCGGCGCGCGAGTCGGCTTTTCTGCATAGCTCTGCGTGAAGCCGCCACCCTGGATCATGAAGCCCGGAATCACGCGATGGAAAATCGTGCCGCTGTACTGGCCGGATTTCACATAGTCGAGGAAGTTCGCGACGGTCTTCGGCGCCTTCTCGGGGTACAGCTCGACGCGGATATCACCGTCAGTGGTCTTGAAGAGCACGGACGGATGCGTCGCCGGCGTGGCGGACTGGGCAAAGGCGGGTGCGTTCGCGATCAGGGCGGCGCTACCGAGCGCCAGCATCAACCATTTCATGAAGATCCTCAGGGTGGAAAAAAGCGTTGGCGATGAGTGTGCGATACGGATACGCATAGTTATTGCGACGGCGCCATATAAGGCGGCAGGGCGAGCGAGCCATTCGAGCCGCCGAACTGGAAGCTTGGCGAGTTCGTGATGTTCGGCATGACGGGCGTCGCGTCCTCTTGCGGTGCGGCAACCTTCTTGACCGGCTGCGCCGCACTCTTTGGCGGCGAGACGATCTTCTGGATGTCGGCGAGGCGCTGCTTCGTCGGCCCGCTTGCCTGGCCCAGGTCCTGCGAGCGCTGGTAGGCGGAGGCCGCGAGGCGCAGGTACAGGTCGCCGAGATTTTCGTAGGCGAGACCGTAGTTGGGGTTCGCCTTGGTCGCGGTTTCGAGTGCCGCGCGTGCTTCCGAATAGCGCCCGTGCTTCGCGTACAGCGCCGCAAGGTTGTTATACGGCTCCGGCAATTCCGGGTAAGTCTGCGTCAGCGCAATGAAGGCGTTGATGGCTTCGTCGTCGCGATTCAGTTGAGCCAGCACCGTGGCGCGCTTGAACTGCGCCTGCGCGTCGCGCGGATTTGCGGCGATGCGGGCGTCGAGCTGGGTGAGCGCGGCGTTCCAGTTTTGCTTTGCAATCAACGCGTCGATTTCCGGCGTGTTGTCGCGCACAGGAGCACCCTGCGGGATCATGGGGGACTTCTGCGCATAGGCAGGCGCGCCCGGCAGCAGCATGACGGCGAGGCCGCACAGGGCCGTGGCGGCGAGGGTCGCGGCGCTTCGCGCGCGGCCGCTGGAAGGTTTCATAGGCTCGGGTCTGGATGTTATACTCCGACCCATTCTAACAAAAGGTCTGCGCGTTCCGTTGAACCGCATACTGTCTTTCGCCACTCGTGGTCGTCCCGCCTTGATCGCAGCCTGACCGCCGCACCCGGTGCACCGGTTTGCTGCTGTATGCGCTACACCTGTTTTGTACTGAGCTTGTACCGGGCCGGTATCAGAAGCGGGCGCGGCGCGCACGAAAAACATTGCGGATTTCTTTCGACCCACGCATCGTCTCTATGGAATCACTGCGCATCTACAACACGCTCGCGCGTGACAAGCAAACTTTCGTGCCGCTGCAAGAGGGCGTCGTACGGATGTACGTCTGCGGGATGACGGTGTATGACTATTGTCACATTGGTCATGCACGCGTGATGGTCGTGTTCGATATCGCGCAACGGTGGTTGCGCACGCTCGGTTACAAGGTGACCTACGTGCGCAACATTACCGATATCGACGACAAGATCATCCGCCGTGCCGTCGAAAACGGCGAGACGATCAAGTCGCTGACCGATCGCTTCATTGCCGCACTGCATGAAGATGCGGATGCGCTCGGCATCGAGCGTCCCGATCTCGAACCGCGCGCAACCGACTACATTCCGCAGATGCTCGACATGATCGGCAAGCTGGAAGCAAACGGCTACGCCTATCAGGCGAGTGATGGCGATGTGAATTACGCCGTGCGAAAATTTTCTGGCTACGGCAAGCTATCGGGCAAGTCGCTCGAAGATCTACGCGCAGGCGAGCGTGTGGCGGCCAACGACGCGAAGCAGGATCCGCTCGATTTTGTCCTGTGGAAACAGGCCAAGCCGGAGGAGCCTGTGGACACGGGTTGGGACTCGAAGTACGGCCGCGGCCGTCCCGGGTGGCACATTGAATGCTCGGCGATGGGCTGCACGCTGCTCGGCGATCATTTCGATATTCATGGCGGCGGGCAGGATCTGCAGTTTCCGCACCATGAGAACGAAATCGCGCAAAGCGAAGGCGCGACAGGTCAAACGTTTGTGAATTACTGGATGCACAACGGGTACGTTCAGATCGACAATGAGAAGATGTCGAAGTCGCTCGGCAACTTCTTCACGATCCGAGAAGTGCTCGCGCAGTACGATGCCGAGGTGGTGCGTTTTTTCATTGCGCGGGCGCACTACCGTTCGCCGCTGAACTACAGCGACACGCATATCGACGACGCGCGCAACGCCCTCACGCGTTTGTACACGTCGCTGAAAGACGTGAGCCCGGACGGCGCCGAACTCGACTGGAACGAAGCGCATGCGCAACGTTTCAGGGCGGCGATGAACGACGACTTCAACACGCCGGTTGCAGTGTCGGTGCTGTTTGAGCTGGCAAGTGAGGTAAACCGCACGCGCGACGCCGCGCTGGCCCGACAACTGCGTGCGCTTGCGCGCATCATCGGACTGCTGGGCCGTGAGCCGCGTGCATTCCTGCAGCAGGCTGCGGGTAGCGTGAGTGATGGCGCGCTCGAGCCCGCCGCGATCGAAGCGAAGATCGCAGCGCGCGTGGCCGCCAAGCAGGCGAAGGACTATGCGGCAGCAGACCGGATTCGGGCCGAATTGCTCGAGGCTGGCGTTGCACTTGAAGACAAACCCGGCGGGTTGACCGAGTGGCGGCGCGTGTGAGCGCACCTCGTACTTCCCTTTGATCGACTCGCCAGGCAGGAGGCAGGATGGCAACGGCCACGAAGACGCCGTCTAAACGGGCTGCGTCTAAAACAGGCGCGGCAGCTGCAGTGAAATCGACTCGCGCGCGTAACGGCAGCGCGATCAAAGCGGTGCCCGCCGCGGCGAAGGTCGCCGCCAAGGCAGGTAGCGCCGCGAAGAACACCCCGGTGAAGCGCGCGCTCAACGGTGCGTCAGCGCATGCGCCGAAGCTCGCGAGAGGCGCAAAAGCATCGCGCACAACACGCGTGAAAAATCATGCTGGCAATGGTGCCGTGCCGGCAGAACTCGCCGGCGACGTACAGGAACTCGCGCGCGACACGCTGCATGAAGGTGAAGTCGTGCGCAAAACGCGTGCATTGGACGACGCGGAAGTCGCCGTGCCGGTGCAGGTTGGCGGTCTCACGCCGGAAGTCACACGCCCCGACTACTGGGACAAGGCGTGTGCGGATCTCGTCAAGCGCGATCGCATTCTCAAGAAACTGATTCCGAAGTTCGGCCCGGTGCATCTGTTGAGCCGCGGCGATCCGTTCGTGACGCTCGCGCGCTCGGTGGTGGGGCAGCAGATTTCGGTGGCTTCGGCGCAGGCGGCGTGGCATCGCGTCGAAAGTGCGTGTCCGAAGCTCGTGCCGCAGCAGTTCATCAAGCTGGGGCAGGACAAGCTGATGGCGTGCGGCCTGTCCAGGCGCAAGGCGGAATACATTCTCGATCTGGCCGAGCACTTCGTTTCGGGCGCCTTGCACGTCGGCAAGTGGACCACGATGGAAGACGAGGCGGTGATCGCCGAGCTCACGCAGATCCGCGGTATCGGCCGCTGGACCGCGGAGATGTTCCTGATCTTCAATCTCTCGCGTCCGGACGTCCTGCCTCTGGACGATCTCGGCCTGATCCGCGCCATCAGCGTCAATTACTTCAGTGGCGAACCCGTCACGCGCAGCGAGGCGCGCGAGGTTGCTGCGAATTGGGAGCCGTGGCGCACAGTCGCCACCTGGTATATGTGGCGTAGTCTTGATCCATTGCCGGTCGACTATTAATCTGCCACGACCTGATTTGATGTCATGTGATGTGAGGCTACCCGAGACTATCGGTTTCGCGAATTCGATAGTTTCGAGGTAGTTTTGACAGCGGCGGTCGCGGTTAGAATACGCGCTGCCTGGTAAGTCCAAGGATTACAACCAATGAAGACCACTTTTCTGGATTTCGAGCAGCCGATCGCTGAACTCGAAGCGAAGATCGAAGAATTGCGCTTCGTGCAGGACGATTCGGCCGTCGATATTTCGGAAGAAATCGATCGGCTCTCCAAGAAGAGTCAGCAGCTCACCAAAGATCTGTACGCAAACCTGAGCCCGTGGCAGGTTTCGCAAATTGCCCGTCATCCGCAGCGTCCCTACACGTTCGACTATGTGAGCGAACTGTTCACCGATTTCCACGAACTGCATGGCGACCGCGCGTTTGCGGACGATCTGGCTATTGTCGGCGGTTTTGCGCGCTTCAACGGCCAGGCTTGCATGGTGATCGGCCACCAGAAGGGCCGCGATACCAAGGAACGCTCGCTGCGTAACTTCGGCATGCCGCGTCCGGAAGGCTATCGCAAGGCCGAACGCCTGATGCGCCTCGCCGAAAAATTTGGTCTACCGCTCTTCACGTTCATCGATACGCCGGGTGCTTATCCTGGCATCGGCGCGGAAGAGCGCGGCCAGTCGGAGGCCATCGGCCGTAACCTGTATGTGATGGCCGAGCTGAAAACGCCGATCATCGCGACGATCATCGGTGAAGGCGGTTCGGGCGGTGCGCTTGCCATCGCGGTGGGCGACAGTGTGCTGATGCTGCAATTCTCGACCTATTCGGTGATCTCGCCAGAAGGCTGTGCCTCCATTCTCTGGAAGAGCGCGGCGAAGGCGCCGGAAGCGGCCGAAGCTTTGGGCCTCACAGCGCATCGTCTGAAGGCACTTGGCCTGATCGACAAGATCGTCAACGAGCCGCTCGGCGGCGCGCATCGCGATCCGAAGGGCATGGCTGCCATGCTGCGCCGCGCGCTGGCCGATTCGCTGCGTCAGTTCCAGGGCATGAGCGTTCCGGACCTCCGTCAACGCCGTTTCGAACGGCTGATGGCGTACGGCAAGTTCAAGGAAACGACGCCCGGCGCATAAGCCGGCCCGTTCTTCAATCGAAGGCGCTCCGCGCCTCGCCGCCGTGACCGATACCGCTGACTCTCCCGCCGACCGCCTCGTACTCGAGGCGGTCGGCGCGGCGCTTTCCGCGCTGCCTGCACGACCTGCGCTGGCTGAAGGCGCGCGCGTTGCGGTGGCGTTTAGCGGCGGTATCGACTCCAGTGTGTTGCTCGACGCCGTGGCTCGCGTCGCGGGACCGTCGCGCTGTGTCGCGCTGCATGTTCACCACGGCCTTAGTCCGCACGCAGATCAGTGGCTTGCGCATTGCGAGGCGTTCGCGCGTGAGCGTGGCATCGCGTTCGCGGCAGCGCATGTCAAAGTCGCCCATGAATCCGGTGTGAGCGTCGAGGCGGCCGCGCGTGATGCGCGGTATCGTGCGCTCGATGCGCTGTGCGCGCAGCACGGCGTGACGACGTTGTGGCTCGCCCAGCACGCCGACGATCAGGCCGAAACGGTATTGCTGCAGTTACTGCGTGGCGCCGGGCTGGCGGGCCTCGCGGCGATGGCGCCTGAATACCTGCCAGCGGGCGCTGCGGTGACCCGCGTGCGACCGCTTCTGCATCTGTTGCGCGCGCAACTTGAGCAGTACGCGGTGGCGAGAACGCTCACGTGGGTCGACGACGAATCGAATGCCGACACTCGCTATGCGCGCAATGCGCTGCGTCATGATGTGTTGCCGGAACTGGCCGTCCACTTTCCCGGTTATCGCGATGCGTTGGCGCGCACGGCGGCCCACGCGGCATCCTCACAGCGTCTGCTGGACCGACTGGCGCGTATCGACATGGAAGCGGCTTCGTGCGACGGCGACCGCGTGCTGTCACGCGACGCCGTGCTCACACTCGACGACGACCGCGCGCTTAACCTGCTGCGTTTCTGGATGCGATCACTTGGCTTGCCGGCCGCGTCGACGGCGCGTCTGTCCGACGCGCTGCGGCAACTGCGCGAGGTCGGCGAGGCGCATAGCTTGCGCGTCGATCACGCCGGCCAGGCGCTGCGCAGCTATCGTGGGCAGATTTACTGGGAAGCAGGCGATAGCGCCGAGGCCGCCGACGAAACAGCGCTTGTGGCGCGCGCGGTCAGCCAATTTGCCTGGCAGGGCGAATCGATCTGGCGTCTGCCGCAATGGCGCGGCACCTTCGTGTTTGCCGAGGCGAATGCTGAAGATCCCTGCGCCGTGCCCGTCGCGCTTTTGCTTACGGCGCCGTTGTCCGCGCGCTCGCGCAGCGGCGGCGAGCGCATGCGCAACAACGCGCAGGGCCCGAGCCGTACGCTCAAGAATCTGTTCCAGGAGCAGGGCGTGCCGGCATGGAAGCGGGACGTGCCGTTGCTGTACGCGGGAGACGTGCTGCTGTTCGTACCGCTGCTCGGTGTCAACCACGCGGCTTTACCAGCGAAGGCCGATGCCGCTGACACCCTTGCCGGCGCGCCCTCGGCCGACGCTGCGTTTGCCCGCGGCCCGTACGTGCGGATCGACTGGCGCGAGGATCTGCTGATCGCCTGACCGACCGGTCGGGCGCGCTGGCCGAAGCACCGCTTTGGCGCTAAAGAACCGCCGTCGACGTGTCGAAAGCAGGCGTAACCCCTTTGCACACAAGCCTTTGCATCGCCCATTACCGGCATTTTGGCTTGTCTTTTTACGCCTGATCGGGTACGTTAACATGCTTGCCCGAAGCCGCTATTGCCGTCATTTTGATGCGCTTTTGCTGTTTTCCGGCCGTTTTCTGTGTTTCCCGGCGACCATAAGCCACCGGGGAGCCGCCAGCCAGCGGCCTTTGGCGATTCCTCGCGGGCAAATCCGCGCGTGCTGCACGTGCGCTGCATCTACGCCGCCACCCTCACACTTCGCCGTCGTTCCTGAAACGTTGAGCTCTTGTGCTTCGGTGCGGTCGTCTCCAGCGCGGCAGCGCGGTTACTTCTCCAGTTCAGAACGACAATGGCACTCATCGTACATAAATACGGCGGTACTTCGATGGGCTCGGTCGAGCGCATCAAGAACGTCGCGAAGCGCGTCGCGAAATGGCACAAGGCTGGCCACAAGATGGTCGTGGTGCCCTCGGCGATGTCCGGCGAAACGAACCGCTTGCTCGGTCTCGCGAAAGACATTTCGGCCCAGCCGAGCCCACGCGAGCTAGATCTGATTGCCGCCACCGGCGAGCAGGTCAGCTCGGGGCTGCTCGCCATTGCGCTGCAGGAAGCGGGCGTCGACGCGGTCAGCTACGCCGGTTGGCAAGTGCCGATCAAAACCGACAGCGCATTCACCAAGGCACGCATTAGCGAAATCGACGGTGAGCGCGTGATGCGCGATCTCGAAGCGGGCAAAGTGGTGGTGATCACGGGCTTCCAGGGCGTCGACCCGGACGGGCATATCACCACGCTCGGCCGCGGCGGTTCGGACACATCGGCGGTGGCCGTTGCTGCTGCGCTGAAGGCAGATGAATGTCTGATTTATACGGACGTGGACGGTGTCTACACCACCGACCCGCGCGTGGTGGAAGAAGCGCGTCGGCTCGATCGCGTGACGTTTGAAGAAATGCTGGAGATGGCGAGCCTGGGTTCGAAGGTGTTGCAGATCCGCTCGGTGGAATTCGCCGGCAAATATCAGGTGAAGACGCGCGTATTGTCGAGCCTGACTGATCCGCTGATCCCGCTCGAAGGTGAAATGACTTCGGGCACCCTGATTACTTTTGAAGAAGACGAGACCATGGAAAAAGCAGTCATCTCGGGCATCGCGTTTCAGCGCGACGAAGCACGTATCGCCGTGATGGGTGTACCCGACAAGCCCGGCATCGCTTACCAGATCCTCGGACCGGTGGCGGACGCGAATATCGACGTCGACATGATCATCCAGAACCAGAGCGTCGAGGGCAAAACGGCCTTTACGTTCACGGTGGGCCGCGGCGACTATCAGCGCGCCATGGAGATCCTCACGGGTCAGGTGAAGGACCATGTGAAGGCCGAACAGGTGCTGGGCGATCCGAAGGTGTCGAAGGTTTCGGTGGTCGGCGTCGGGATGCGTTCGCATGTGGGTATCGCGAGCACGATGTTCCGCACGCTGTCGGAAGAGGGCATCAACATTCAGATGATCTCTACCTCCGAAATCAAGATCTCGGTGCTGATCGACGAGAAGTATATGGAGCTCGCCGTGCGCGCGCTGCATAAGGCGTTTGAGCTGGATCAGGCGTAATTTGCGTTGAATGGTGGGACGCTCTCGGGTACCCCATTTACGCTTTGTGCCATCCGCGCGACGGATGTGAAGAATTTGCGTCGTTGGTGACGAATCTGGCACAAAAAGTGTTCCCGAAACATTGACCTTCGTGGTTCGGCCCGCTATTATCTTGGCTTCGTCGCGCTGACTCCCTGCGCGACCGAAAGTTTGGGAGACGTGGCCGAGAGGTCGAAGGCACTCCCCTGCTAAGGGAGCATCTGGGCCAAAACCTGGATCGAGGGTTCGAATCCCTCCGTCTCCGCCAGCAATGGCGGCGGAACCCCAAGAGATCGCGGTCTCTTGGGGTTTTGTTTTTTCTGCGGCCGTTTTTGATCGCTTCCGATTTGAATCTTTGAATGAGCGAATCCTGCTGAGTTGTGCGTAGTTGGTGCGGTATGAAATTCAGGCCGTCCTTCAGGTGTCGAATATGCTTCGGATGCCGAATCAATAACGATTGGGTCTGTAGCCAGATCGTTAGTATTAAAAGAAGCAGGGCATAAGCGAACGCTACCTGACGCATGCTTTTAAGCATCCCGAACCCCGAAACCTGTCTGGCAGGTGTTACCGGCAGGCCCGCTTTTCACCGAATCTTCGTCGCTTGTAACGAGACGTAACGTAGCGGTTCAAGGTGCGATTTTATGCATCAGTTCTTACAAACTTGAAATACGCGCGTCCTTACCTTGCGCTATATTCCGGTCAACAACACACCACTTGTGAAAAAGGTGATTCTATGAAGTCCGCTCGTCTTGTTCCGCTTCTGGTCGGGGTTCTCGCGTTAGGTGCGTCAGGTGTCGCAATGGCTGGCGTGAGCGTAGGGGTCAACATCGGTATTCCGGCGCCGGTTTATGTCGCTCCGGCACCGGTCTACGCGCCGCCTCCGCCGCCCGTCGTTTATCAACCTGCGCCGGTGTACTACGGTGGCCCGGCCATCGTGATCGGCTGGCACGGCGACCGTTACTGGGACGGCCATCGCTACTGGGCGCGTGACGACTGGTATCGCCATCACGGCGGTTACGGCGGCGGCTACCATGACCATGGTGGTTATCACGACCACCGCTATTGATCCGGTCGCGTAGCGTTCTAGCGCCGAAAGTAAAAAACCGCCCTCTGGGGCGGTTTTTTTGTTGTTACGCGCCAACAGCCGCGTTATTCGGCGATAGCAGCCATGCCGCCAACTACCGCGTTAAAGCCGCTGTCGACGTGCAGCACTTCTGCCGTCACCCCGGCCGCCAGGTCCGACAGCAGGAACGCGGCCGAATTGCCGACCTGTTCGATCGTCACATTGCGCTTGAGCGGCGCATTGTCTTCGACGAAATCGAGAATCTTGCCGAAGCCCTTGATACCGCTTGCCGCCAGCGTCTTGATCGGACCGGCGGAAATGCCGTTGACGCGCACACCCTTGGCGCCGAGCGAAACCGCTAGGTAACGCACGCTCGCTTCGAGCGAAGCCTTGGCGAGACCCATCGTGTTGTAGTTCGGAATCGCGCGTTCGGCGCCGAGGTACGTCAAGGTCAGCAAGGCGGCATCTTTCGACAGCATCGGCAGCGCTGCTTTGGCGAGCGCTGGGAAGCTGTAGGCGGAAATATCGTGCGCAATGCGGAAGTTTTCGCGCGTCATGCCGTCGAGGAAGTCGCCGGCGATCGCTTCACGCGGCGCAAAGCCGATGGAGTGGACGAGGCCGTCGAGACTATCCCAGCGTTCCTTCAGCGAAGTAAAGAGCGCTTCGATCTGCGCGTCGTCACCCACGTCGCAAGGAAACACCAGGTCGCTGCCGAATTCCGTTGCGAACTCGGTGATGCGGTCCTTGAAGCGGTCGCCGACATACGTGAACGCCAGTTCTGCGCCTTCGCGCTTGCACGCCTGTGCAATGCCGTATGCGATCGAACGGTTCGACAGCAAGCCGGTCAGCAAGATTCGTTTACCAGCGAGGAAGCCCATGAATTCTCCTAATGAAGTCAACGCGCCGCGAGCTCAGATGTGCGGGATCGCGCGGGATTATTAGGTAGAATTCTCTCACATTGCAACCTCCCACTGACCAATAAGGCCCCCATGACAACTGGCTCGCCACGGATTCAAGCGCCTCGGGCACGCAGGCGCGCCATGGTGGAAAGAATCTCGCGGGTCTGTTCGCACGGTGTACGGGGAGGTTTCGCGGCGGCGCTGCTTTTGCTGGCGGGGGCTACCGCGGCGTTGTTGGGGGCGCAGCCGGCGTACGCATCGTACGGGATTGCACAGTACGGCGATCCGAAATATCAACCCGGTTTCAAGCACTTCGACTACGTCAATCCGGACGCGCCGAAGGGTGGCACACTGGTGCTGGGCAATCCGGACCGGCAAACCAGTTTCGACAAGTTCAACGCGTTCACGTTGCGCGGCAATGCGGCGCCAGGAACTGGCTTTCTGTTCGAGAGTCTGCTCGCCGGCAGTTCGGATGAAGTGGCATCGGCATATGGCCTGCTGGCCGATGACGTGCAGATTGCCCCTGATCGCCGCTCGGCCACGTTCCACATCAATCCACGCGCGCGCTTTTCGAACGGCGATCCGGTGACCGCCGCGGACGTCAAATACTCGCTCGATACGCTGAAAAGCCCGCAGGCTTCACCGGCATATGCCGCGTACTTCGCTGAGATCACGCGCGCAGTGGTGGTGGACCGCCTCACGATCCGCTTCGATTTCGATGAGCCGCACCGCGAGTTGCCGTTGTTAGCGGGCGCCATTCCGGTGTTTTCTCCCAAATGGGGAGCGAAGCCGGACGGCAGCCATATTCCGTTCGATCAACTGACATTTGAAAAGCCGATCGGTAGCGGTCCTTATCTGATCGAGCAATACGACAATGGCCGCACCATCACTTACCGGCGCGATCCGAATTACTGGGGCGCCGATTTGCCGGTTCGGGTGGGTACCTACAACTTCGACCGCATCGTGTACAAGCTGTATTCGGATGACACGGCGCGCCGCGAAGCATTCAAGGCCGGAGAATACGACGCGTTTGTCGAGTATGTTGCGCGTAGCTGGGTGAGACGCGACGTTGGCAAGAAATTCGATAGCGGCGAGCTGATCAAGCGCGAATTCCCGCAGCACAACGGCACCGGCATGCAAGGTTTCATTATCAACACCCGGCGGCCGCTCTTCCAGGATGTGCGCGTGCGCAAGGCGCTCGACCTCGCGCTCGATTTCCAATGGCTCAATCGCCAGCTTTTCTACAATCTCTATACACGTATCGACAGCTACTTCGTCAACACCGACCTGCAGGCAACGGGGCTGCCGTCAGCAGGCGAACTCGCTCTGCTCAACCCGTGGCGAGCCCAGCTCGATCCGGCGGTGTTCGGGCCACCGCCGAAACAGCCGGACACGGATCCGCCCAGTTCGTTGCGCGCCAACCTGCTCGAGGCACGAGCGCTGCTCGAGCAGGCCGGCTGGACCTATCGCGATGGGGCATTGCGCAATGCCAAGGGACAGCCGTTCCAGTTCGAGATTCTCGACGATTCGGCCTCGGCCACCTCGATGGAGCCGATCGTCGCTACATTGACACGCAATCTGCAGAAGCTCGGCATCACCGCGAAATTTCGCACCAGCGATTTCGCGGTCTACCAGAAGCGTCTTGATTCGTTCGACTTCGACGTAACGACTATCCGGATGCAGGACGTTCAGGTGCCGGGTACGGAGGAGGTCGACCGGTACGGCAGCAAGTCAGCCGATACCCCCGGCTCCAGTAATCTGATAGGCGTCAAATCGCCGGCAGTCGACGCCATCCTGCGCTCGCTGGTGCAGGCGCAGACGCGCGATCAACTCGTCGATGCTACCCACGCGCTCGACCGTGTGCTGCTGCATGGCTACTATGTGATTCCACAGTGGTACAGCGCGGTTCACCGGGTCGCGTTCAGACGTGAACTCGCCTGGCCGCAGACCTTGCCGCTGTACTATGCTCCGGATGACTGGATCACCTCGACGTGGTGGTTCAAACCGCAGAAGTGAAGCGGTCCGCCAGGTTCTGATCCGTCATTTCAACGTCTCACGTTAGCGCACCGGAAAACGCCACCATGTGGAGCTACATCCTCAAACGCCTGCTGTTGATGATCCCGACCTTGCTCGGCGTGTTGACGCTCACGTTCGCTGTGATCCAGTTTGTGCCCGGCGGCCCGGTTGAACAGATGGTGCACGAATTGCGCAGGGGCAACGAGAACGGCGCACCGTTCGGGCTACGCGCGCATAACGGCGTCGACGCGCAGGAGGTTGCACAGCTCAAGGCGCTCTACGGCTTCGACAAGCCGCCACTCGAACGCTACGGGCTGATGCTCAAACGCTTCGCGACCTTCGATCTCGGGCAAAGCTATTTCCGTCATCAAAGCGTGTGGTCGCTGGTGGTCTCGAAGCTGCCGGTGTCCATCAGCATCGGCGTGTGGACTTTCTTGCTCACGTATCTGATCTCGGTGCCGCTCGGTATCGCCAAGGCAATCCGCAACGGCTCGCACTTCGATTTCGTCACCAGCCTGATCGTGCTGATCGGTTACGCGATTCCTGGTTTCGTGCTCGGTGTGCTGCTGCTCGTACTGTTCGGCGGTGGCTCTTTCCTGCAACTATTTCCGCTGCGCGGTCTCACCTCCGACAACTGGGCTCAACTAAGCGTCGGCGCAAAGATACTGGATTACCTGTGGCACATCACGCTGCCGATCATTGCCTCGGTAGTAGGCAGCTTCGCGGTAATCACGATGCTGACCAAGAACGCCTTCCTCGACGAGATCCGCAAGCAGTACGTACTGACTGCACGAGCCAAGGGTCTCTCCGAGCGGCGCGTGCTATGGAAGCATGTGTTTCGCAATGCCTCGCTGCCGTTGATCGTCGGTTTTCCGGGCGCGTTTATCGGCGCGTTCTTCACCGGCAGTCTCCTGATCGAGACGCTGTTCTCGCTCGACGGCCTCGGCCTGCTGTCGTATCAATCGGTCGTGCAGCGCGACTATCCGGTGGTGCTCGGCACGCTGTACCTGTTCACGCTGATCGGGCTAGCCACCAAGCTGATCTCCGACCTCTGCTACGTCTGGGTCGATCCTCGCATTCAATTCGAACAACTGGAGCGCTGACTTGAGTCGAGCCCGCACCCGAGCCGAGCTGGCGCCGCGCAACGAGCCCGTGCGCGCGTTTATCTCGCCGTCGCCCGCGCGCCGCGTCTGGCAGCGCTTTCGCAAGCAGCGCCTCGGCTACTGGAGTCTGATCGTATTCGTCGTCGCCTTTGCGGTGAGTCTCGCGGCGCCGCTATGGTCGAACGACAAGCCGCTCGTGGTCCGTTACGACGGGCATCTGTATTTCCCGTTGTTCAACACCTATTCGGAGATCACCTTCGGCGGCGATTTTCCGACGCCTGCCGATTACCTCGATCCCTACGTGCGCGACCGTTTCAGCAAGCCGGGCAATTTCGCGGTCTATCCTCCGAATCCGTATTACTACGACACGCTCAACTATTTCTCGAAGGCGCCCAATCCCGCGCCGCCTTCACATGACAACTGGTTCGGCACCGACGACCGCGGCCGCGATCTGCTGGCGCGCCTCGTTTACGGGTTTCGCGTGTCGGTCGAATTCGCGCTGGTGCTCACGTTGATCGGCACGGTTCTCGGTATTTTCGCGGGCGCGGTGCAGGGCTTTTTCGGCGGCAAGACCGACATCATCGGGCAGCGGCTCATAGAAATCTGGAGTGCGTTGCCCGAACTGTATCTGCTGATCATCTTCGCGTCGATCTTCGAACCGGGCTTCATCCTGCTGATCGTGCTGCTTTCGCTATTCGGCTGGATCGGGTTGTCCGACTACGTACGCGCGGAATTCCTGCGCAATCGCACCCAGGACTATGTGCGGGCGGCGCGGGCCATGGGTTTGTCGAACTGGCAGATCATGTGGCGTCACGTTCTGCCCAATAGCCTGACACCGGTCATCACGTTTCTGCCGTTCCGCATGAGCGGTGCGATCCTCGCGCTTACCAGCCTCGATTTTCTCGGTCTCGGCGTACCGTCGCCGACTCCGAGCCTCGGCGAACTGCTTGCCCAGGGCAAGGACAATCTCGACGCATGGTGGATTTCGTTGTCGACCTTCGGCGTGCTGGTTGCGATGTTGCTGCTGCTGACCTTCATGGGCGATGCGCTGCGCAATGCACTCGACACCCGCATCTCCGATGCCATGCGCGCTGGAGGTAACCAGTGAGCGAACAGACGATGCATGGCACGCCGGGGCCGCTGCTGGAGCTCGATCACCTGCACGTGACGTTCGGCGACACTGTCGCAGTGAACGACGTCACGCTCGCAATCGAACGTGGCGAGCGCGTAGCGCTGGTCGGTGAATCGGGATCGGGCAAGAGCGTCACTGCGCTGTCGATCCTGCGCTTGCTGAACGATGCCGAGGTGAGCGGAGCGATCCGCTTTAACGGCGAGGATCTGCTCGCAAAGAGCGAACGCGAGATGCGTGGTCTGCGCGGCTCAGCTATTGCGATGATCTTCCAGGAGCCGATGTCGGCGCTCAACCCGCTCTATACGGTGGGCGAGCAGATCGCGGAGACGATCGTGATCCACGATGGCGTACCGGCGAAGGAGGCGCGCAAGCGCGCTGTTGCTCTGCTCGCGCGTACCGGTGTCGCGGAGCCCGGCAAGCGGGTCAACAGTTATCCGCATCAGCTCTCCGGCGGACAGCGCCAGCGCGCGATGATTGCGATGGCGCTTGCGTGCCGTCCGCGTCTGTTGCTCGCCGACGAGCCGACCACCGCGCTCGACGTGACGATCCGCGCGCAGATCGTCGAGCTGCTGCTCGAACTGCAACGAGACGAAGCAGAAAAGCGCGGCATGGCCGTGCTGCTGATCACGCACGATCTGAACCTCGTGCGTCATTTCGCGCAGCGCGTGGCGGTGATGGAGCGTGGAGTGCTGGTCGAGAGCGGGACTGTCGAGCAGGTCTTCAATTCGCCGCAGCATCCGTACACGCAACGTCTGCTGCAAAGCCGGCCTGAGCGCACCGTGGTGCCGGTATTGCCGATCTCACCGGTGCTGCTCGAGGCGCGTGACGTCTCGGTCGAATTCAAAACGAAGCTGCCGGGCCTCGGCGGCTGGTTCCGCTCGGGACGTTTCCGCGCGGTTGCCGATGCAACGGTGTCGGTGCGGCAGGGTGAGACGCTCGGCATCGTCGGTGAATCGGGCTCGGGCAAGTCGACGCTGGCGATGGCATTGCTCGGCTTGCAGCGCACCGCGCATGGCGAGATCGAGTTTCAGGGCAGGGCGCTCGCGAGTTACCGCGGACACGAGCAGACGGTCCTGCGCTCCAATATGCAGGTGGTCTTTCAGGACCCGTTCAGTTCGCTGTCGCCGCGCCAGACGATCGAACGGATCGTCGGCGAGGGGCTTGCGTTGCATCGTCCGCAGATGGACGCAGCGGCGCGGCGCGAGAAGGTGATTGCGGTGCTGCGCGAAGTCGGGCTCGATCGCACGGTGCTGTACCGTTACCCGCACGAGTTCTCCGGCGGACAGCGGCAACGCATCGCGATCGCGCGGGCGCTGGTGCTCGAGCCGCGCATCCTGATCCTGGATGAACCCACCAGTGCACTCGACGTCTCCATCCAGCAGCAGGTGCTCAAGCTTCTGGCCGGGTTACAACGCAAGTACAACCTCGGCTTCGTGTTCATCAGCCACGATCTGGCGGTAATCGGCGCGATGGCGCACCGGGTCGCGGTCATGCAGAACGGTATGATCGTGGAATCGGGGGAGGTTGAGCAGATTTTTGCGACGCCCGCCCATCCTTACACTCGAAAGCTTCTGCAAGCGGCGCTCGTGGACTGAAATTCACCAATTGGGTGCGTGTCTCGATTGTATTTTTCTATTTGTTTTGACACACGAATACTTACTGGCTAGTATCGACCAAACTTTTTTCCGTATGCTACTGATTCTCCACTGATTTTTAGGCAATAACTACCGACCAATGCAGCACCGAAACTTAACCCAGGCTTGCACGCGCGTCGTCGCCGGGATGTTCATTGGCGTACTGATGGCAGCAGCTCCCGGCGCTTTCGCCGACGAAGTAAGCAGTTTCAATCAGAATGCCTCATTTTTGACCCAGGATGGGTCGACTCCGCTGTCCGCTCCCACTTCGCAAAATTCCAGCGCAAGCACCGACACCGGCAGCAGCGCGCGGTCGTTTTTGTCCGGCATGGCAGGCAAAGCGGGTGATGTGGTGGTCGGCGCGCTCAATATGATTGGCGTGCGTTACCGTTGGGGTGGCGATACGCCGGACTCCGGCCTCGATTGCAGCGGTTTTGTGCGTTACGTGTTCCAGGATACGCTGGGCATGGCCCTGCCGCGCCGCGCTGAGGAAATGAGCCGGGTTGGCGAAAAGGTCAGCATGAGCAACCTGAAGCCGGGCGATCTGGTGTTTTTCAATACGATGCGCCGCACGTTCTCGCACGTTGGCATCTACATCGGCGACAACAAGTTTGTGCATTCGCCGTCTACCGGTAGCACTATCCGCGTCGACGATCTGGATGACGGCTACTGGGAAAAGCGCTTCACTGGTGCACGCCGGGTCGAAACGTCCTATCAGGGCTCGCAGGATCTGAAGCAGCGTGTCAATGCTGCGATCGGCGGCGGGAATAACTGACGCCTCGCACCAAAAAAGATCCACTGTTAAAAAAGCCTGCTTCTTGCGAAGCAGGCTTTTTTTATTTTGTTCGTCGGAAACGGCGAAAAGGGTGCAAAACGTACAAACGGCACCTTCGGCGGGCGCCCGGGTGGAACCCGGTTATACCGCGACGCGGCTCGCTGCAAGCTTACGTTGCAACTCCGGCATGATCTTCGCGGCGGCTTCCTCGCCGGCCAGAATGGCCGCGTTGCGCTGCGAGAAGTCGCTCCCGCTCATGGCCGCGAGATTCGGGCGGATCACGACATCCGCGTACTTGTCGAGCTCGTAGGCCTTGATGGTCTGTCCCATGATCGTGAAGGTCTGCAGCAGCACGTCGAACGAGCTGGTCGTGAGGCCCGCTTCAGGGCGCTGCGAGATGTCCACGGCAATCACGAAGTCCGCGCCCATCTTGCGGGCGAACGACGCGGGCACCGGGCTCACCAGACCGCCGTCGACGTACTCATGGCCGCCGATCGTCACCGGCTCGAAGATCGACGGCACGCTGCACGAGGCGCGCACGGCGATGCCCGTGTTGCCGCGCTGGAACAGGATCGGCTGGCCGCTGTTCAGATCGGTGGCGACCACGCCGAGCGGCTTGGCCATCTTTTCGATCGGACGGTTGTTCAGCGTCGTATTCAGGTAATTCTGCAACGCCACGCCCTGCAGGAAGCCGCGCGTGCGAAACGGCATGGCCCAGTCGCTGATCGAGGCTTCATCCATGGTCAGCGCGAGCTTGTTGAGCGCAAAGCCGTTCATGCCGGAGGCATAGAGCGCGCCCACCACCGAGCCGGCACTGGTGCCCGCCACCAGATCCACCTGAATGTTGCGCGCCTCGAGCGCCTTGATCACGCCGATATGCGCGAACCCGCGCGCCGCGCCGCCGCCCAGGGCCAGGCCGACGCGAATGGGCCGCTGCGGTCGGGCGAGCGGCGGGACGACGGATGGCGTGGCCGGCGGATTGGTCGACGCGGTATTGAGCGGCGGCTGCGAGGCGGTCTCCGGCCGGCTGCCGGCCGTCGTACAGGCGGTCAGGACAGCGGACGCCGCGGCAATCGAGAAGCTGCGGCGGGTAAGGCGTGGGGTGGACTGTGTCAACGATTTCTCCAGCAACGGCGCCGGTCCCGCAGAGGGTTCCAGAGCGGCCGCGTTTCAAGCGAACAGGATCGCCCGTGGCGTTCTTTTTACGGCGCCGCAATCGAGGCGAATCACGGCGCGCGCACATCATAAATCAAAGCCTGATGACGGCGCGTTACGCGTGAAAAAACGTTACAGATGCGTCGACAGGACTCGCGCAAACCTCTGTCACGACGCCGCGCTTCGCGCGCACCAGGGCTGGGAACAGGCCGTCGGAAGGTATAATTCGGCTCTTGCATTTTTCATCCGCCTCCGTGCGCGGCGACTGTTGCCGCATGGACGCGTTCCGCTGCCGCGCCTGCTGGTGTTTCACTGCCGCGCGCCGGCGCCTGCCTTCCGAGTAACCGCTTATGACCACCTCCGTTCGCACCCGCTTCGCACCGAGCCCCACTGGCTACATCCATCTCGGCAACATCCGTTCTGCGCTGTATCCGTGGGCGTTCGCGCGCAAAACGAAGGGCGCTTTCGTGTTGCGGGTCGAGGACACCGATGTGGAGCGTTCCACTGAAGCGTCCGTCGATGCCATCCTCGAAGGCATGGAGTGGCTCGGCCTCGATTACGACGAAGGCCCGTTCTACCAGATGCAGCGCATGGACCGCTATCGCGAAGTGGTCAAGCAGATGGTCGAGCAGGGGCTGGCTTACCCGTGCTACATGTCGACCGAAGAACTCGACGCATTGCGCGAGCGTCAGCGTGCGGCCGGCGAAAAGCCGCGCTACGACGGCACGTGGCGCCCGGAACCCGGCAAGGTGCTGCCGACGCCGCCGGCGGGCGTACAGCCCGTGATGCGCTTTCGCAATCCGCTCACGGGCGTCGTGGCCTGGGACGACGCGGTGAAAGGCCCTATCGAGATCTCTAACGAAGAGCTCGACGATCTCGTGATTGCACGTCCGGACGGCACGCCGACCTACAACTTCTGCGTGGTGGTGGACGACCTCGACATGCGTATCACTCACGTGATTCGTGGCGACGATCACGTCAACAACACGCCGCGCCAGATCAACATCCTGCGCGCGCTGGGGGGCGAGCCGCCGGTCTACGCGCACTTGCCGACCGTGCTGAACGAGCAGGGCGAAAAGATGAGCAAGCGTCATGGCGCGATGAGCGTGATGGGCTATCGCGATGCCGGTTTTCTGCCGGAAGCCGTGCTGAATTACCTCGCGCGACTGGGCTGGTCGCACGGCGATGCGGAGATTTTTTCGCGCGAACAGTTCGTCGAATGGTTCGACCTCGAGCACCTCGGCAAGTCGCCGGCTCAGTACGATCACGACAAGCTCAAGTGGCTCAACGCGCACTACATCAAGGAAGCAGACAACGCACGTCTGGCTGAACTGACGCGACCGTTCTTCGCGGAGCTGGGCATCGAGGAAGCAACGATTGCTCAAGGCGCGGACCTCGTCGCCGTCGTGGGCCTGCTGAAGGATCGCGCTACGACGGTCAAGGAGATCGCGGAGAACGCCGCGATGTTCTATCGCACGCCTGCGCCCGAAGCGGAAGCGCTCGCACAGCATGTGACCGATGCCGTGCGGCCGGCCATCGCCGAACTCGCGGTTGCGTTGAAGAGCGCGGAGTGGACCAAGGAGAGCATCTCGGCCACATTCAAGGCCACGCTCGGCGCCCACAAGCTGAAGATGCCGCAGCTTGCCATGCCGGTGCGTCTGCTCGTGGCAGGTACGACGCACACACCATCTATCGATGCGGTGTTGATGTTGTTTGGCCGCGATGTGGTGGTGAGCCGCCTCGAAAAAGCGCCAGCCTGAGCGGCGTGAGAGGGATTGCATGCGACTCCTGAAAAAAGTCGCATGGAATCACTCAGAGGGTATTTACAAAGCGAGGTTTGCTCTCTAAAATCTCGTTTCTGTTCTGCAAGGGGGGTATAGCTCAGCTGGGAGAGCGCTTGCATGGCATGCAAGAGGTCAGCGGTTCGATCCCGCTTACCTCCACCATCAAATCAGATTTGATGTGCCGCAGACAGCCACTGAAGTCCGAAAAGCCCTGAGAAATCAGGGCTTTGTCGTTTCTGCTCGTCCTATCTTTTCCGCCCGATTCCGGGCTGTTCCAGCGTTTGCGTGTACCCGCCGGTGTACCCCAAAATGGGTTTGCCGCCATTCTCGATTTTGGGGTACACCGCCATGGGCTTGCTCACCGATCGTCAGATCCAGTCTGCTTCTCATCGTCCCACCGAATATTTTCTATCTGACGGGGACGGGTTGTATCTGCGCGTGCGTCCGACACGTAAGGTATGGGTGTACCGCTACAAGCAGGGCGGTCGGGAGATCAAGCTCGGCTTAGGCCGTTATCCGGTGGTTTCGCTCGCCGTCGCGCGCCAGAAGGCGCGATCGCTGGCGGAGAAGCGAGCAAGCGGTATCGATCCAAAGCAGGATCGGCGGGCCATACAGGAGCGGGAGCGCGTCGAGCGGCTGAACACGTGCCAGTTGGTCGCGCTTGCTTGGCACGCGCAGGCAAAGAAGGACAGGGCGTGGTCTGACGACTATGCGGATAAGGTCCTGCGGGCGCTCGAATTGCACGTGTTTCCGTGGCTCGGGCGTCACCCCATGCCGTCAGTCGTGCAGACCGAGGTCGTGCGATGCCTGCATCGGATCAGGGATCGCGGCCATCTGGAGACCGCGCAGCGTATCAGGGGGTATGTCCGGGAGGTATACCAGTACGCCGCGGATACCGGTGTGCTTGAGTCGGCGCAGAATTTTATGACGAGCAGCACGGGTGGCCTCCCTGCACCCCGTGAGCGCAGCTATGCGGCGATCACCGACCCGGAACGATTGGGTCAGCTGATACGCGATATTCGCGGATATAAGGGCAATATCATTACGCGTGCCGCGCTGCAACTTGCTCCAATCGTCTTCCAGCGACCCGGTCAGCTACGTTTCGCCCATTGGGAGGACATGGCTCTCGATGCGGGTATTTGGACCTGTCCGCCCGAGAAAATGAAAATTCGCGAGTGGAGAAAGCAAGACAGTCGGACGCCACCGCACCTCGTGCCTTTGCCGCGTCAGGCAGTAGAAATTTTGCGAGATATCTTTCCGCTTACTGGGCCGATCGGACCGGTTTTTCGCAACATGGCCAGGCGGTCAGAGGGCTCGCGATACATGAGCGAGAATACAATCAACAGCGCACTACGCACGCTTGGCTATGACACCCAGGAGGACATCACGGGGCACGGATTCCGGGCGACAGCCCGGACACTGATTCGTGAATATCTTGGTTGGGATCCGGACGTCATTGAGCGGCACCTTGCGCACGGTTCCGATGAGGAACTGGGAGACAGTTACGACAGGGCGACCCTTCTAGAGCAACGGCGCCATATGGTTCAGGCATGGGCGGACCTGCTCGATGCTCTGGCCGGAGGTAAGGTTGCTGTGCCGGTCAGGAAGTTCGGCAAGATGCAGGCTGATTTCATCACGGAGTAGGTTCGTACTGTTCAGTTTTAGACACTGTGATCCCAGTACGATAAGGGTTATGAGGCTACTTCTTGATTGAGAGACCGCCCTAGCTACCATCTACCTACATATTTGGGGGGGACCTATGGCATATCTTGGAACGAGCCGGTTTATCGTATTGATCGCATCCCGAGGCTGCAAGTTGTCGCATCATGGAGGGGCGCTATTTCCTGCATGGGGTGCAGGTGGTCGGAGGTTCAAATCCTCTCGCCCCGACCAACGGATATAAGGCTCTCACGGCTTCGGCTTTGAGGGCCTTTTTCATCTTAGGCCGATTTTGCCCCCACGTTTGCCCCCACACGACAGCCGGCTCTCGCGGGAACGGAGCAGAATTCTCGGCGGGGGGAGGGGGCGGTTCGCGCACATTCATCGAGAGAGTTAGGGGCAAGTCTGGTCGCTCGTAAACCAGTGTGTGCGTACGCCACAGGCAGCCAGTTATAGCGGTTGCGTGCTGTCATTTCTGACGGTGCCCGAGAGAGGCTATTAGCCTAGCGAATACGGATCGATCGGAGGAGAAGAATCTCATTCGATTAGGAGTCCGGTACTGTGACTAAAAAATCGTTGCCGGATCTCTCCTCGGTCTAGACTGCGGACGTCGGACAGTCATTTCTAATGAGACGGTGAGCGCTGAGATAAACAGTCGTGATCGGACCAGTTGATATCAACTGTTGGAGGCATGATTAGTGCCTTTCTTCACGCGAGTCCGCTCGATTCCGTACTGCGGACTCATAATCCGCCTCCGAAAGGACACCGTGGGTTCGACTCCCACCCGGCCCACCAAAGAAATCAAAGAGCTACGTACTTGCTCGGCCATCGTCTTTTTTAAGGGTTCAACAAAGGGTCAACGGAGTTTTTTTGCCAAGACTTCGCGTGCGCAGCACATCCGCTGTGAACTCGGGGGGAGCGTCGAGGTCTTCGAGCATTGCTCAGATTGGCCTTGAAGAGCCGGAATCATAGACGGCCTCGCAGGCCGTTCGTTGTGTTTGCATCGATCTCGGAAATACCGTCATCAAACTGGTTCAGGTACAGGTACTGACAGAGCAACTGAGCCCTCCGGCTCGATTGCCGAGCCGGTCGATCCGTGCGCGAACGGTTTGCCGACCTCGCCGGAGACTCCCGCGCCAAACCGTTCTGGCTGCCATTTCGGGGAAGGCTGTTACGGCTGTCGCACCTGCGAGGCTGCGGCGAATCCTTTTATGCCTGTTCTCACCGTGCCGGTTACATGGGCAGGACCGCCTCTTGCTGTATGGGCGTAACGATGCAACGCGCGATCTTACGGCGGGTTGCGATGTTAAGCTCCACGGAGACCCTTATGCCCCAGGTCCAATACCCCGCTCCACCTTTTCCAGCGCAGCAGCAAAGAAGCGACCCCGGCCATACCGCCCCGATGGAACCCAGTCCGGATCACGGCGAAGAGTCCTACAAGGAATCGGGGCGACTGGCAGGCAAGGCGGCCATCGTGACGGGCGGCGATAGCGGGATTGGCCGCGCTTTGGCAATCGCCTTCGCCGGCGAGGGCGCAGATGTACTCATCGGCTATCTGGACGAAGACGACGATGCCCGCGAAACAGCACGCTGGATCGAAAAGGCCGGTCGGCGCGCCCCGTTAGCGCGTGGCGACGTGACCGACGCGCAGCATTGCGATGCCATCGTGCAGCAGGCGGTCGACGCCTTCGGCAAGCTCGACGTGCTGGTCAACAATGCTGCTCACCAGTCGACCCATGCGTCGCTCGATGAGATTACGGACGAAGAGTGGCATCGTACCGTCGACACCAACATCGGCGCCATGTCCAGGATCACACGCGCTGCGGTGCGGCACATGAAACCCGGCGCCTCGATCGTCAATACCGCCTCGATTAACGCCGACCACCGAATCCCGCCTTGCTCGTCTATGCAACGACCAAAGGCGCGATCCAGAACTTCACCGGAGGGCTTGCGCAACTGCTCGCCGAAAAGGGGTATCCGCAGCAAACTGCGTCGCGCCAGGCCAGATCTGGACGCCGTTGATTCCTGCGACGATGCCGCCGGAGAAGGTCGAGAAGTTTGGCGAGCAAGTGCCGATGAAGGGTCCCGGACAACCTGCCGAGCTCGCACCAGCTTATGTGATGCTCGCTTCGGATGAAGCCAGCTATATCTCTGGCGCGACGATCGCTGTGACCGGTGGCACGCCCATTCTCTAGGCTTTTCGAAATCGGGTTGTGCAGTTACATCTTGAGGAAGTGGCCTTATCAGTCACTTCCAGCAGCCCGATTCAGACAGCGGATCGGCGAATCCCTTGCCGACCGCATATTGGGACACGAATGTCGACCCGCGCCCGGAGCAAGATGGACCATAACGAGACCCCTGCTCACTCCTGGGCGGCAAATCTGGGACCCGGCCTCGTCTCCGCGGCCACCGACAACGATCCCAGTGGCATCGTCACCTACTCGCTTGCCGGCGCGCAGTTCGGCTATGCCATGGTTTGGACCTGCGTCCTGTCCTATCCGTCGATGGTGGCCTTTCAGCTCGTGGCGGCGCGAATCGCGGCATCGACGGGTAAGGGCCTCACGGCGAACATGCGCGAGCACTATTCGCCCTTGTGGTTCTATCTGGCTGTCATCCGTTTTCTGATCGCCAATACTTTTAACATTGCGGCCGACGTCGTCGCGATGGGCGTTGCGGCGCAATTCCTGTGGCATGGACCGCTCGCGGTGTTTGCGGCCGTCTTCGGAATCGCGTCGATGGCGCTTCAGTGGTTCGTGCCATACGCACGCTATGCCCAATTGCTCAAATGGCTCACTGCAACACTCTTCGCCTACGTGGGCGTCACTATTGTGCTGCACCTGTCTTGGCGGGCGGTCGCTTTTCATGGGTTTGTGCCACAGATCTCGTGGACGGCGGATTACTTCACAATGCTGCTCGCGGTGTTCGGCACGACCATCAGTCCGTATCTGCTGTATTCCCAGGCTGAGCAGCAAGTGGAGGAGCTACGAAATGACGGTGACAAGCGCCCCGCCGATCGAGGCGATCACGGCGCCCCGCTCGAGCGCCATTTGGCCAGGGTGCGCAGCGATACGCTGATCAGGACCGCGTTATCGAATTCGGTGGGAATCTTCATCATGTGCGCTGCCGCAGCTACGCTTTATTCGATGCGACTCGCACTTCACGACGCGGGCGATACCGCTCGCGTGATCGAACCATTGACGCACGCTTTTGCTGGTCCTGTGCTGGGGCTTGCATTCATTGGAACCGCACTTCTCGCGTTGCCGCCGCTCGCAGGTTCGGCTGCCCATGCCGCGGCGAGTGCCTTCGAGCAACGCGGCGACACCCGCAACCAGGTCATCGCGCTGGCGCTGATCGTTGTCATGGCTTTGGGCGTCGCAATCGGCGTGTCGCTGTCCCTGATGCGGATCGAGCCTGTCCGTGTGCTTTATTGGGCCGCGGTATTAAACGGTTCGACGGCGACACCTGTCATGGTTTTGCTGGTCCTGCTGAGTACGAAACGCTCGGCGGTCGGGGACCTCAGCGCCCACTGGACACTACGCGGCTTATGCTGGCTCGCTACGTTGTGCATGGGCGCAGCTCTCGTTGCGCGCTTCGCTTGCGAATGGCTTTCCTGAGTGCGCACACCGGTGTGAATGCCTTCGGACCGGCGCCGAGAAGTTCGGCTGGGCTCAACGCACTCCCGGCGTCGGCTCGATGAAGCGCGACGACGGAGTCATACTTGGATGGGGCCAGGCGCGTGCAATTGGCCCGCCGTGCGCCTTTCTCTGCGAGACGAGACGCGGTCACGCTTAATCCAGCTCCCTCCGGTATTCTGGTTGTCGGCGACCTGTCGCGTGCAACGTACCCAGGATGAAACCCACCCCCGCGGCAATGGCGAGTGCCGAAAACGGGCGCTCGACCATCGACTCGCGCAAGATTGCCGCGAAGTCCGAATATAGTTGCTGCGCTTTGCCTGTCAATTCCTTCGCCTTCTCGGCAGTTTGCGCTGTCGCGTCGCCCAGCAGATCCACGGTGGCCTCCTTCACACTCTCGGCCTCCTCCTGTAGCGTTTTCTCGCCGTTTGTCGTTTCCATTGCCTGCTCCTCAGATTGGCGCGGGGGTGCCCCCGCGACACACTTCATCGGTATCACCAACGGCGAGTTGCGATTCGTTCCGCGTTGCTCCCAGCCGCAGGAATCGCTTAAAGAACGCGCAAGGGTTGGGCCCGATCGACGCGCGTTCTCGTCGGCGATCCTGACCGTCGGACAATGAGATGCGGAGACGGCCGCCCACACGACCGCGCACAACGCCAGATCGGCTTGAGCAGAACGATGCTGGGCGTTGGCTTCCAGCACGTGAAGAAGAATTGATCGCGCGAGCACATCCTTCCGGCAAATGCGCGCCGGACGGGAAACAAGATTCAGCGCACGAGGGGAAGGGATGCCGGATCAGCACGTCATTGAAGCAATCTATGAGTCGGCGTGTTCGGGCCGCGTTGTGAAGGCCGACTAGCGTTGTCGCGATTTCGTAGTGCCGCGGAGCGCCCGCCCGCACTGCGAAGTCTGGACACGTTTCGCGGTCAACGTGCGGGCCGCATTGTCCGCTTTGGCGGAGAGAGTTCGATCCAGGTGGGCGCATGATCGCTAGCGTTGGGCAGGTCTCTGACCCATGTATCGACGCCCGCGTCGCGCAGGCGTGGCAGGACGACGTCGCTCAGTAGAAGATGATCAATGCGCAGACCAAATTCTGTTCCCCGGCGTCGCCGCAGATAGTCCCAGTAGGTGTAGATCCGCTGGTCTGGATAGATGTGGCGCAGGGCATCCGTCCACCCCAATTTTAGAAGCTCGCTAAAGCATTCACGGCTCTGTGGTTGAAGGAGGGCATTGTCAACCCACGAACGCGGATTGTAGATATCTGCATCCGTCGGAACAACGTTGTAGTCGCCGGCGAGAATGACCGGGTGACCGCTGTCAGCGAGCAATTGCGCGTATTCGATCAGCCGCCTGAACCAGGCGAGCTTGTAGTCAAATTTGGGGCCCGGCTGCGGATTGCCGTTTGGTAGATACAGGCAACCGACCAGCAAGCCGGACACCGCCGCCTCGATGTAACGGCTCTGTCTGTCCGCGCTATCTCCTGGCAAGCCGCGGCGGCTTTCGATTGGCTCAATATCTCTCGCAAGAATGGCTACGCCGTTCCACGCGCTTTGACCGAGCCACACAGCGGCGTATCCGGCGTCGTTGATTGCAGCAACCGGGAACGCAGCGTCAGTGGCCTTGAGTTCCTGCAGGCAGACGATGTCTGGCGCCGCTTTCCGCAACCATGTGAGAAGCGCGGGCAGCCGGGACCGAATCCCGTTGATGTTAAAGGTCGCTAGTCTAAGATTTGGCACATTGCGCGCTTCTGTTGTTCCGGTCGGTCCGCAGGCGCCGGTCAGTACCCAATTGGGGGCGTGCCAGCGTTGCCGGGTTCAAGATCCGGCTCGGAAACCGCTTCCAGATCTTCTCCGAACCACGGCACATTTTGCCTACGCTCAGCCACATAGGCATTCCACCCGCTTTGATGGCCGCTGAACAGGTCATGCTAAACAAGGCTGGCCCACAGATGACGGTTAAGACGCTCATCCAGAAGCGCCTTGGGCCACAGGAAGAATGCGCTGGTCGCATTCCTCGCGAATTCAAGAGGCGTCATCTCGGCATCGACCAGACGCAGAATCGGGAACCCTATCAGTGAGTCTTCGTGACCCACTGCATCGCCCACTGTGTTAAACCTGTCCGCGCACTTCATGATGCATGCTATTGCCTCCAGTACATCGCCGAGGTGCAGGAGAAGTGCACGTCTTTCGAGACTGTCTTCCACGTGCAATCCTTGGGATCCTGTCAAGCCGCGCCAATCCCGGTAAATGTTTCGCGTCTAAAGCGAGCCGGTTTTGTCACCCACCGACCTGCTTCCCAGCGCATCGAGCTTACCTTGCAACTCCGCCTTGCGTCTCGCCATCTTTTCCCCCAGCACGCGCAAATCGCACTTTGACTTGCGCAATTCTGGAAAAAGCTCTTCCTCTTCTTCCTCGACATGATGCCCAACCATTTCGCTTATGACCTTAAAAGTGGCATCGAATCCTTTCTCCCCGGCCTTCAGGGTCTCGAATTTTGCGATCAGGGTCTTGACGAGAAAGTGCTCGATGTAAGCTTCGTCTACGTCGACCTTGTCGCTATCTGGTAACGCTTTCTCCGCAGCCGGATACAGCAGTTCTTCCTCGATAATTGTATGAATGGACAGTTCTTCGCAGGCCCGCTGAGCAAGCGCCGCCTTCCGTTCGAGGTCATCGTCGGTAGACTTCCTGAACGCAGTGAACAGCTCCTCAACAGCGCGATGCTCCGCTTCGAGAAATGCCAACGCGTCGTGGAATGTGGATCCTGCCTTTGCCTCGCCCGTTCTGGTTTCCATGATGATCTGCTCCGCTACGTGGCTGAAATTCCTATGCGATACACGAACGCCCGGTGCCTGCCACAGTGGCGGCGGCAACAGCATTGCGCAAGCATCGTGCCGTGCCCGGCAAGTGTCCCACCATCGCTAATGTCACCGGCTTCACGTTGCGAGCGGTGACGCATCGAAGCAGGCGAGCAGTGCACCCGGGCCCGGATACACTACGGCACAGTCGGCGCCCCCAAGGCTTGCTTCGGTGAATCCACCGCACAGCATGCCAATGGTTCGCATACCGATCTTTCCTGCCGCCTGCGCATCGTAAGGGCTATCGCCTATCGCCACTGCCTCCGTCGCCGGAATCCCGAGTTTCTCTAACGCGACTCTGAATATGTCGGGTGCCGGCTTTGACTTTTCAGCGTCTGCAGACGACGTACACTCATCAACCAGGTTCCCGATTCCCGCGATTTCCAGATAGATATCAAGTTCGTCCTGTTTGGCTGACGATGCCACTGCCACCCTGAGACCGGCATCACGCACTCGCCGAAGTAGCTGCGGCACAGCCGAGAACGCACGAACCATCGGCAGGTATTTGGATTTGAACCGCTCGCCGCGCCATTTCTCCAGCGCGTCTCCATGGTCCTCCTGCTGTTCAGCACTGAGGAAAACCGGCAAAAGCTGGTCGCCACCCTTTCCAATCTGGCTACGTGCCTCTTCGAACGCCACGTCATGCCCGAACTCCGCGAACGCTTCCTGCCAGGCACTCGCATGCAGGTCGACTGAGTCCACTAACGTTCCGTCGATATCAAAAACAGCGGCCCGGTTCATAGCAGAGTCTCCTTTGAAGTAAAACGCGCGCCGCCGGTCAGTGACGGCTGCGAGATTGTTCATGCTGTCTGCGCCGGCTGTGACAGCTCGTCTCCGGTGTCCCATGCGCCCGGGCGAGTCGCTGACCGGCGGCTCTCAAGGTCGCGCCGAAACCCGCAGGCGCCCGCGAATCCAGACGTGAGCTTGTTACTACCCGTACATTGGCACCCCACGCAATAGTCGCTTCTACGGCTCGGAGCGCGTCAACCAGCGCCACATCCTCGTTCGACTCAAGTGACCTGAAACCACCCACCGCCTGGTACGCCCTGGCGGACACGCCCACGTTTTCCCCCGTGAACATTGCGGGTGGGAATGATGACGGCAAGCATGCTTTTGTTTCTCCTCTTCTCAGGGGTTGTCGGCCGGTCCTGGTGGCGTGTTCCGCTGCGGCGACGACTGGGCGTTGCAGCCGCAACCGGCGCATAGCTATTGCAACGTGCATTCAGGACTGCATGGCGGTCTTCATTCCCGGGATGTTCCCGTCACTACGGATCGCTTTGGACATGAATGCCTTTCGCGCGAAAACGCGTTACACGGCTTTATGGCGGATGCGCATGAAGCGGGCCTGCGCCCGAGCCTCCCTGCATTTGCGGGACTCATACACGTGAATGAGAAAACTTGGGGAGGAATGGAAAGTGCTCGCGTGTGATGCGGTTTTTTTCTCCCGGGTTGCCAAGGTAGACAAATGCGACACCGGGGACGTCGGCTCCCCAAGCGCCTGATGCACCAATCGCTGCTGACAGCACAAGTGCTAAACGGGCGACTCTTGGCGCGTTCAACCATGTTTTCTTCATCGTGATTCTCCTGTCCTGTACGGTGTTTCTATGTTGTCGTGAAATATCTTGAGGAAAATGGGTCGACCACAAGCATGGGATTAATCCTCTCCCCGGCGTGGTGCTGCACATCACAGTGATTGACAGTTGCTCGAGGCGAGGGCGCTGGATATGCCCGATCTTCCATCCATGTTTGCAAATTAGATTCATCCGGTCCCTGGATCGAAGATGGCCTCCCGTTGTCAGTCGGCGCGGATACCCGAGCGCACGGATTCGAGAAGCCGATTGCAGAAGTCGTTCTGTGAGATTCAGAACTTCGTGCGGATACCCACGCCGTAGGTCTGGCCCGAGGTCTGGCTGGTGAAGTGATCGTACATATAAGCCGCGTAGACATCGGTGCGCTTGGACAGCGGATAGTCGTAGCCGATTGCAGCCGTCTGACGAGTCTGGTCCAGACCGCTGCCGTCGCGCGAGTACGCGAACGACGCCATGATCGAGCCGGGGCCCGCTGGAACCGTCACGCCGCCTTGTGCGGTGTTCACGTGCCAGCTGCCGATGTCCTGTGCGTTGTACGTGTACATGTACTGGCCGAAGAACTTGACGTACTTCAGGTCGTAGGACAGGCCCAACTGAGCGACGCTCTGGCTCTTCATGCTCGCGAGCCCCACGCTTTGTGCGAGGCTGGTCAGATCGCCAGGGGCGTCGTTGAAGTTCACGTACTGATAAACGCCGGTTGCCGCGAACGCGCCGTGGAAGTACAGGAACTGGGCGCTCCACTTCTTCGCGCCGTTCTCACCCGCCGTATTGCCCAGGGCATACATGACGTTGGCGCTGAGGCCATTGAAGTTCGGTGACGAATATTCCACCGCGTTGGCCCAGTCCGAACCGCCGACCACGCCCATGTCGGTGTTGTAGGTCGGGAAGGTGCCGAGGCCGAGGTACGTATGCCACATCATCGGCGAGAACTCGTACGAGTCGTCGAACGGATTGAACAGGATCGACGAGACGAATAGCGACGTCGTCAGATATCCGGCCGTTACCGTGCCGTACGGCGATTCGATACCGACATACGCGTTACGCGAAAAGAACGTGTCGCCCTTGAAGGCGCCGTACTCGCCGTTCTGTGCCATAAAGAAGCCTTCCAAAGTGAAGATCGCCTTGTAGCCGTTACCCAGATCCTCTGCTCCCTTCAAGCCCCAGTAAGAGGCGGACATGCCACCGCCCGACACCTCAGCTGCACCCTTGCCGTCCGGGAATTTCTGATCGCCGACCCATTCGTCGACCTGACCATAGAGTTGCACGCTTGATTGCGCGTGCGCTGAATTTGTGACCAACAACCCGCATATGCTAGCGAGAGCTGTGAATCTGACCGCGGCTTTTAGCGTACGGTGGACGAGAGGCTTCATGGATACTCCAGTAATTTTTTTGAAAAAACATAACTGTGGCCGGCGAGGGACGTCACCTCGTCGCGCCGTTATTTGAGTAGCTTCTGGGGGTGGGCCGCAGAAGGAGTGCCCATCATCAAGGTCCAATTTCATCGACGAAAATAAGCCCGTTTATTCCCGGTATAGCAATTTCCATATAGTTAGTATTCCTGATTAAAAACCTGATGGCCGCCACAAATACGGACGAAGCACCGCTCTATGCAAATTTCAAAGCCATTCGGTAAACAAAACATCCCGAGCGCGCTGAGCTCCGCGGATGATCGAAGCGTAGCCGGTGCAGCGACAGATATTGCCCTCCATCGGGGCCTTGATCGATTCGTCGTCGGGCCGTTGACGGCTCATGAACAGAGCGGTCAACGCGATTGCAAAACCCGGGGCGCAACAGCCGCACTGGAATGACACTTCGTCGACGAGTGTCCTTCGGACCATACTGTGATCGCTGAGTCCCTCAGCCCTTGAGGGGACACGACATGCCTACCTTCGAGTTGCCGCGCCATCATTAGACATCCATTCAATGCCTAGCCATCCACCAACACCACACAACTGCCGCAGCGACCGACGCTACCCCCGAATTTGCTGCCTGTGAGAGCACACGTGCTTCGCAAGATTTCGGCGAGGCGCATATCCAGCTGGGCCACGATCAGCGAACTCTCCGTTGAGTACGAACCGAACAGTTTTAATCATCGGGGCCTTTAAATGATGTCCACAAAGCTGGATGCGCATGGTTCCGGGGTAGGTTCAGACCTAGCCAGCGTGGCCAGCACGTGCTCGGGGCGTATCGGAAGCCCGGTCGGCTACCAGCCGATTGCATTGGCGACGGCAGCTGTGATCGCCGGCGTCACGGCACCGATACCAATTTCGCCTACACCACGAGGTCCGCAGGAGTCGCCTTCGTGAAGGTCCTCACGCGCAAACACACGTGAAGTTAGCGGTGCGTCGGCGATACTGGGCAACATGTAGCTGTCAAGGTTCCGTGTGATGACCTCACCGGCCTCTATCAACGTCTTTTTCGGTCAGCGTGAGCCGTGTTATCCGCCAGCAATCATCGTCAGCGAACCGTCCACCTGCGGTACCGCAAGTCCACCTTCGGTCCTCACGAACGCATGGATTTATCGCGACATCGCATACTCGTCTTCTACGATAGGGATGCAGGCCGTTGCAACGCGCTCAATGTCGGCGCGCTCAAAGCGCGCGTCGTGCCGAAGGTTGCCGCCATCGTGGACCTTGGCCGAATCGGCTTTGAGTGCGCTCCCGGCTCGTCGACGATCGCAGCGACTGCGTCTCCGATGTGTCGGACCTTATCACTGCACATGGCCGGCTGATTCGGAAGCAGAATGCCAAATGCGTTCAGACCACGAATGTCTTTAGACGTGGCGACGGCTACCACGCGCGGCAACTGCTCCGCATCGAATGTATCGATCGAGACGATCCGCGCATGCGGCACCTCAGCCCGCAATATTCGACCGACGTGCATGTCGCCATGAGCGGTGTCTGTCATGTATTGAAGCGTGCCAGCCACTTTCTCCGCAATGTCTGGACGACTATGACGGCGCTCTTTAAACGTATCGTACGATGCGCGCTGCAAAATGGAGCGAGCGGCTCGATCCTGCTTGATCGTTTTGCCTGCCGCACCGGCATACCGGTCGGCAACGCTAGCGGCTGTGTCAGACGCATATGCGTTACGCCGCTCCGGACATAGGCGATTGACATTGAGCTTTGAAACCGACGTCGTATGGGTTGTGAAGGTCACCCGTGGCGGGGTTGCCGAAGCCCTGAGCGAGGCTTCCAATTCCGCAACAAGTGCACCAGCGCCAGCCGCTTTTCGATAGGCGTTGGTGTGAAATCCATCCGTTGGCGCATCGGTTTCACTCTCTAACCGCGTCCTAACCGCATACATATCAAGACCTTCGAGCGGTATTCCCGGTAAACTCGCCGAAGCTGACACCAACAAACAAGGTCGCACAATGCCACCACCCACCGCAAATCTCGCTTCGGTGATCACACCGGTGCCGCCAACACTGAGTAGCGCCGCGACGCCGATCTCGCTGGGCGTAAACGCCGTTCGCAATCCAATCTTGCGATGCGCGTAAAAGGTACCGCGCTCACTCGGCATCAGGCTCACACTGATCAGGATTCCACGTGCACGAATGTCTTTTGCCAACCAGCCTTCGAGTTCCGAATCGCGCGATTCGCCGTCCACGAAATAACATACCAACGCGCCTATTGCCAGCAAACAGCCCGTTAACGATCCGATGGTTCCACCCAACGTGCCGAGCCGCCGAACAGCGGGCGCAGCGATTCTGCGGATCGTTCCAGCGAGGGCGACGTGTGTCGCGAGTGCCCGGCGACGCTGTACGATGTTGCTTAATGTAAATGCGGCGCCGAGCCGTATAGCGTTTTCGCAATCCCGGACGCATACTTTCAGCGCATCGATCCGTGCCATGGATACGAGGGCGGCAGGCACTGGGACGCCGCGGCGCCACAGGAATTGCACTGAGGTACAACCGCCAACGCATACCGTGCCGTCGACCGTGCGAAGCATGTCTTCGGCTTCGGCAAGCGACTCAGGACGGTAAACGTTCATGGGAACATCCCCTTCAAAGTGAACAACAGGTCGATTGAGGAATCTTAGATACGATACGAAGCGTAGTCAAAATGTCAAAAATCTTTTTAGAGACGAGCAACGCATGACGGTAAAGACCGAAGAAGCCTTGGATACGATGAGACGCCCGGGCCGGCCTCGAAGCCAGGACATCAGTACGGCGGTTCTACGTGTTGCGTTGAATCTGGCCTACGATCACGGGATCGAAGCGGCAACCATCGAGCGAATCGCGCAGCAGAGCGGCGTCGCTAAAACCACCATCTATCGTCGCTGGCCTAGTGCAGGCGCGGTCGTGATGGATGCCTTCATGGGCGATATCGCACCGGAAATTCCGTATCGTGAGGAGAAAACGATTGCCCTCACGTTCCAGCGGGCGGTTCAACAACTCATCAAGGCATTGGATGGGCAACGAGGCACACTGCTGCGGCAGCTACTGGCCGCGGCCCAGGTCGACGGTGCGCTACGGCAGGTATTTCTGGAGAAATGGGTCTTGCCTCGCCGAGCGCAGGCGCGCGAGGTCATCGCGCGTGCGCAAGAACGTGGCGAATTTAAGAAACCCGTAGACGTGGACGTGTTGATCGACGTGATCTTCGGAGCCGTCTATTACAGGTTATTGATGCCGTATGCGGGCCTCAATAGAGAGTTTGCCGGCAGACTCGCACGACAGGTCTTTGCGGGTGTGTCGCTTGATGACGAGCCAGCCCCAGCGTCCGCGCGCGCGCGGAAATGAGCACAGAACGCCCGGTCGTTCACCTGGGCGTGATCGATCAGCGAGGGGGGAATACAAGCAACCACTGCTCAGGCAGCGGTCGTATTATCTTGTCCCGCTTACGCAAGACACAGGATGTAAACAAACAACAATAGATGAAAACGGATCCTGATTGAGTTTGGAACCTAGGCGGCACCGTGGACGGCGGGCTAAAGCTTTTCGATAATCGCCGGTTCGCTCTCGGCCGCAACTCTGGCGAGAACAGCCGCATCCAGAATTGCTGGAACAACATCCTTCACCTGTTCAGCAACAATTGGTTGAAGCAATTTGGCGCTATGGATGAATCCGGTATCGCGCAGGTGATCGAGAAGCGCAATTAGGGGATTCCAGAAACCATTTATGTTGACGAGAACAATCGGCTTGCGATGGCGGCCAAGTTGACCCCAAGTCATAACTTCTACGATCTCCTCGACCGTTCCGATACCGCCTGGGAGTGCAACAAAAGCATCCGAGCGATCAAACATTTGACGCTTCCGCTCGTGCATCGTGTCAGTGATCGTCAAGTCTTCAAACATAGTTAGTGATGCATGGTTTGCCTCGCGATTTATCAGGAAGCTTGGGATAATCGCACCAACGTCACCTCCTGCATCGAGCGTCCCATGCGCTACCGCGCCCATCAGGCCGGTCGTTCCGCCGCCATAGATCAGTTTAAGGTTCGCCCCCGCCAACGCCCGCCCCAACTCGCGACTTGCTCCCATGAAGGTGGAATCAGCACCGGGCGAAGACCCACAGTAAACACAGACCGCTCGAATGACGCTGCTGTCATCCATCTGCGAATTAAGTTCATTGTCTGCCATGTTCTTTTCCGATCGCGATTCCACCGATTGGAGTGGCGGCTGCCGGAGGATCGGACATTGCTGGCACCCCCACGTCAAACCCGACACCCGCGTAATTTCGACAACAGCGGCAAGGCCCGGATGAACCGGGCCATGCAACGTCCTTAAGGTTTAAATGAGAGCAGAACTGTGCCTGCCGACTCGACACTCCGTACAATTTCCCCCCAAACTACAATACGATACGTTGCGTTGTCAATTAGGTGAGTCTAGATGAGAACATCGAAGGTCGCTACTCCTCTGAGGAGGAAGATTCGATTGAATGACGGCGGGTAAGGGACGCGCGGGGCGGATCAGAAGCAACGCGACGACGGCTTCAGTTCAAGCTGCGGCACTGGACCTTGTTCGGGAGCTTGGCCCAAGCCGGGTCACAATTGACGGCATCGCAACTACATCTGGTGTCATCAAGACGACCATATACAGCCGCTGGCCGAATGCTGCGGCTGTAATTATGGACGCGTTCCTTGCGGGCATGTCAGCCCCATATTGCCTATCCACGGGATCAACGCTACGCGAAACCTTCCGGAACGTTCTTCGCGACTTCGCGCGCGCTCGCTTCGTCACATCGCGACCTTTCGCACCACCTGATTGGAGCGACGCAGTCGGACCCAGAACTCGCGCGAGCTCTGGGAGAAGTGGATTGGCCCGTGACGCGAAGAGGAACGCAATGTATTGAAAATGGCGAGCATGTCGCCTCAAGAAGAGGACGTCATAATCGATCTGCTCTTTGGCGCCTTCTACTATTGAGCTATGAGCTGATCACTCTATTGTTCCAGATCTCTTCCGAGGATGAGCCCCACGGTTACGCTGCATTTCCATGCTGGCTATTGCGTCTTTGAAGTATTCCTGAAGTTTTGATGCAATCGGTGGAAGTTTACGTCCGCTTTGTTCAATGAGTAGTAGACGTTCAGTCAGCTTTTCCACGAGTGGTCGAAAGATAAGCTCGTTATTACGGATCTCTCGTTCGATTCCGAGCCGGCTTTTGAACATGAGGCCGGACCCATCCCGCACTAACGCTTTCAACGTCTCTACTGAGTTACACATGATAAACGGTTCGAGGTCGAAGTTCTGTTGCGACAGAACGTCATTGACGACGGACGTGACTGAGATAGAGGTTGTAGAAAAACATATCGGATGGTGCGCGCAATCCACGACCCTGATCGATTTCTTCGAGGCCAATGGATGATCAGGGCGCATAACCACGCCTATCTCAAGTTCGGCCGAAGCGATGCGACGCACCCCGCGAGTTATCGGCGAATTAAACGCGACGCCAATATGGGCTTCGCCTGACGCAACCAGGGTTGGTATGGCAGCCGAGGGAGCAACGGTGATGGAAAAGGTAATGTTGGGATAACTCTTGCCGAATTCGGTGAGCACTGTTGAAAGTAGATCAATTGCCACCCCCTCAATGACCGCAATAGAGACCCGTCCGCGGCGCAGGCCTCGCAAATCCTCGATCTCGGATCTGGTGCGCTCCATATCCTGCAGTGTCCGCCGGATATGTTGAGCCAGTATCTCGCCGGCGGCCGTCAAGCGCAAACCAGATGCGTGACGTTCATAGATCGCTGTGCCGAGTTGTTCCTCTAGCAACAGTATCCGCCGGTCAATTGCGGAAGGGGTGACATGCAAGGACAACGCCGCTTTGCGGATCGAACCAGTGCGTGTGACTTCGTCAAGATATTTCAAGGCTCGGCTATGCAGGTGCATGGGGGCTCCTATCATGCAATGTAGCGTCCGGTCGGGATGAGTGTAGACAAAAAGTCGACACCCAAGACTAAAAATAGCGCTTTTAATCAACACCGCGACGGTCCAATATTGCCCTACCGAAGCTCATATATACAAGGATTTCAATATGGAATCGAATACGTTGATCCTGCGGGGGGCACACGTCATAGACCCCAAGCAAGGAATCGATGCCATTGCTGATGTGGTCGTCGCGAATCAGCGTATTGAATTCGTTGGTGACGCATCGCACGTTGACGGCGAAGTGCTGGATTTGACCGGCCATTACCTGTCACCTGGCTGGATCGATATTCACGTTCATACATATGGCACGCTTGGTTTTTCGGATCCCGACGCAATTGGTGTCTACCAGGGGGTTACCACCTTTGTGGATGCGGGAGGCGCAGGTATCGGTGTGCTCGACGAGTTCGAGGCAACCATGGATGGTCTCCATACGAGCCTGTACGCCGGTCCGTTCGTGCGTCCACTCGGGTTGATCGCGTTGAACTTCCTCGAGGGTGAGATCCGTAGCCTGGGAAATATTCCCCTGTCCGAATGGGTGGATTTCATGCAGCAGAAGCGCGGCATGGTCCGCTATCTCAAATGCAACGCGATGGGCAACTATGGACCAGGGTCGCTCAAGATCTCGAAGGGACTGGCGCAGGTTCTTGGCGTACCTCTCTACATGCACATTGGGGAGTTCCAGCAGCATAAGGTCGAAGAAACTCTGGCTATGGAGGCTTTCCGGATTGCAGAGCCGGGTGACATGATTACGCATGTCTATCACGGAAACATGGGAAAGGTCGTCGACGACCACGGCAAAGTCCTCGATCTTGTGCGTCGAGCGCAGGACCGGGGCGTCCTTTTCGATGTTGGTTTCGGTGGCTACAACTTTGCCTGGAAAGTGGCTGAGCAGGCGTTCAATCAGGGATTACTTCCGGACACCATCAGCTCGGATCTGCAGCAGTTCAACGTTGTCACCCCGGTTAAGTCTCTGGCGAACGTGATGACGGCAATGATGGTCCTGGGAATGGGCTTGTACAACGTGATCTCAAGAGTGACCGATCGAGCGGCGCGGGCTATCTCCTTGCAGGACGAGGCAGGTACTCTCGCTCCAGGTATGCCCGCGGATATCACAGTGTTCGACCTGGTCAAAGAGCCCCTTGTGGTAACCGACTGCATTCTGCAGAAACGCACAGCTTCCGCGTATCTGAGGCCTCTGATGGCGTTCAAAAAGGGGCTACGTTTCGACTGTGACATGGAACGAGCAAAGAAAGAGAGTAACTGGCTGGTTCAGTACTCTGACGAAAAGGTTCCACAAAGGGCGAAGTGGCTGACCGCTCCACAGAAACAATTTCTGAGTGATCTGGCCGAAGCGCTTGCTTCCGTGGAGTGGAGTATCACTCCAGAGGAAGAATTCGATTACGACAAAGCATTGGAGCTACAGCGAATCTTCCATTTCGTTAGGAAACGCCACGATTTGAAGCTCAAGGCCTGTTTGGATTCAGTCCACTTCAGCTTCACCGATCACCCATTCCCGATACAGGCTGGACTATTCATCATGTGTCAGGAGCGCGACTTCTTCTTCTCGCGTATTCGCGAAATCCTTGCCAACCAAGTTTCTGTGGAGATCCTGTGAACTGCGAGCAAGCGCATAGCACTGATGCTGACTGGGCTATAGCATCACCGGTACCAATTAACGACCTCAAGTTTCCGCTGCGCGTGAAGGTCGGCGATGAGACGATCGTGATTCACCAGACCAAGGCCGGCTTCCGGGCCGTGGATAAAGGTTGCCCACACCAGGGCGCTTCCTGGACGCAGGGGGATCTCATCATGAACGAATCCATGATCAAGTGTCCACTTCATGCCTTTACCTTCCGACTCTCCGATGGAAAGGGCGTGAACTGCCCTGGATTTCGGATCAAGGTTTTTGATGTAAGGGAAACCGACGGATTGCTCTATGTTCGAGTCCCGAAAAAGGTTGGCGTGATGGAGGCTCAGTCGATTTTACTTGCATCTTGCCACGAGAAATTGGCCTCGTGATCGATCTTTTTGCTTATTCCGATGAGCGCAGAGCGAACCACGTCGAGCGCACACGTGCCTGGTTTCATAACATCCGCCGCCTGCGTATTCGCTTTGAACATCGTACGGACAGTCACGAAGCGTTCCGCAAACTCGACTGTTGCTTGATCTGCCGGAGCATTTTTCAGCGAGCTCAACAGCCTTTTATAGAACCATCGCTTACTACTCGTTTCCTTTGCCATGAATGTTGTCGTCTCCCGTATTGAGGATGTCGCTAAAGACATCTGCGCGTTCGAATTCACGCCGCTCGACGGACAATCATTGCCCGGTTACGAAGCGGGCGCGCATATTGACATCTGTCTGCCGGCGGGCGTAGTCCGTCAGTACTCGCTGTGCGGCCGGCGAGAAGCCACTGGCGCCTATATGGTCGCGGTTCAGCTCGATGCCGCGTCGCGAGGCGGATCAATCGCGATGCATGCGCTAAGGGTCGGCGACGTGCTGCGCATTGAAGGTCCGCGCAATCACTTTCCGCTCGAGGCGGCCGCTACGGAGTCGATCCTGTTCGCCGGTGGTATCGGCATCACGCCGCTGCTCGCCATGGCCGAACATCTTGCCGCGCTGAACGCATCGTTCGAGCTTCACTATTTTGTGCGGGAGCGCTCTCGTGCCGCGTTTCTTGACCGGCTGGATTCGCCAGCGTTGCGCGAGCGTTCATTTATGCATGTCGACGCGGAGGCGGCAAGCCCGGCGCTCCATGCGGCGCTTGCGATGGGTGCGCCCGCGCCGGGAAAGCATCTATATGTCTGCGGTCCGGGCGGGTTCATGACCCATGTGCTGACTACCGCGCAGCACTCGGGATGGGACGACGCGCATCTTCACCGCGAATATTTCCATGCGCCGGCGCAAGCGTCCGACGCCGTTTCGCCGCACGACGCGTTCAATGTGCGGCTCGCGAAAAGTGGTCGTGTCATTCCGGTCAGCGCGTCCCAGACGGTCATCGAGGCACTTGCCGCGCATGGGGTCCACGTCGAAACGTCGTGCGAGCAGGGCGTTTGCGGTACCTGCCTGACACGCGTGCTCGAGGGCGAACCCGATCACCGCGACGTGTACCTCACGGAAGCGGAGCGGGCAGGAAACGATCAGTTTCTGCCGTGTTGTTCGCGCTCACGAACGCCGGAGTTGGTGCTCGACCTGTAAGCGGCTACGCGCTTCAGCACGCGGGAGATGTCGCCTTGCTCAATTTTCCAGCGTCTCCTCTCGCCGGCCAACGCCTGATGAAGCGCCGTTCGCTGTCGCTCGCCTCACGCCCGCCGCAGAAGCAAACGTAGGCCTGCAGGGGTGAATATTAGCTATCAAGTTTCAGACTTTCATAAATCGAAGCCCGTTTTCCACGCTAAGCGAATCGCCTTCGATATCCCGGCAGGCTCGTAGCAAAACGTCCGCTAACGCTCGGGCGCCCTCTCGTTCCGGCCTTTTCGCGCAACGCAGCTATGTGTCGCGTTCCGAGGCCAAGCGGACGTTCGAACGGCCACTTGTCCGCGACGTGAGTGACGGTAACTGGCCGAACCCGGGCCGACGGCGAGCGCACCAAATCGACCCTAAAGGGACTGTTGCGTTGTCCTCTCGTCAAGGGCTTACGAACCGACACCGGCCCTTCGGAGGCTAAGGCCGAAGCGCCAGCAGGTGCGGCGTTTTGTCAGGCGCCGCTGCCGCCATCTGATCGATTAGCGCGCGCGTCTCTGTTGGACCGAACTCACCGAGATCCTTGACGGGCCGCGACCGGCTCAGAAGCCACAGTAGACCGGTGCGCACAAATGACGGCATCCGTAACAGTGTCGCAAGAAGGCGAGGCTTTGGCGTGTGACCCAGACTACGGACTACGTCAAATCCTTCCGTCCACGCAGCGTTGAGTTGTGTTGCCTCTGACCATGTGAGCTGGCGCGCTCGTTGCCACGTGAGCAGCGCGGCGAGAAAGAGCGGCACCACGAGAGCGACGTGGCTGCGGAGAAACACATCCATGTCGTCTTCCACCTCGCTCGGCATGGCTGCTTCCTTGAAGAGTTTCGCCAGATAGGGGCTCGATATCGTCGTCACCATGCCCGGACCATCTATACGAAAGCGTAGCTGCTGGTCCACCAGATAGGCCGACATATTCGGAAACCCAAAAGCGAAGCGTTCCGCGCCGACGATGGCTCGATAGGGTGCGGCGCCATTGAACGTATTGAACATCAGCAGGATCGTGTTCGCGCGGCTTGCCGCTAACGCCGGCAGCAGCGGTGCGACCTGGTGTTCGGGCATGGTAACGATCGTCAGATCGTTGGGCGTGGCCGGATCGAGCGTCGACGCGACCTTAACCGGCACACGTTGCCCGTCGACGGTGACGATCGCGCCATCGCGATTTAGCGTGTCGAAGCGCGCCCCTCGCGCCACGACGGTGACGTCATGGCCGGCTTTGGCGAGACAGAAGGCCACGGCGCTGCCGATTCGCCCCGCGCCAATCAGGATGATTTTCATGGGTCAAGTTTGCGCATCCCGTATGTTCCTGTATACGGAATATTGAGGTAATCTAATTTCCATATATGGAAACACTCTCCTGGGACGATCTGCGTATTCTTTTGGCCGTGCATCGAGCCGGGAGCTTGCTTGCCGCAGGCAAGGCGCTAGGCCTGTCGACATCCACGACCGCGCGCCGGCTGGATGCGCTGGAAGCTGCGATGGGATGCCAGTTGGTGTACCGCAGCCAGTCGGGCACTGAGTTGAAGCCGGAGGCGCTGCGAATGGTGCGGCTGGCTGAAGGGCTGGCGCACGGTCTCGATGCCCTGCGCCGCGATCAAACCGTGCTGGCAGGCACGCTGCGGGTTAGCGTGCCGGATGGAATGGCCCTGACGCTCGCCCGCTCGCTGCTGGCGTTCCGCGAGGCGTACCCGTTTGTCGATCTTGAACTGGTAGGAGAGAACCGGATGGCGGATGTGGCCGCGCGTGAGGCCGACATCGCCGTTCGTCTCACACGCTCCACGTCGAATGTGCTCGTGGAAAAGCATCTGGCCAGTTTTCGGTTCGCCTTGTTCGCGTCCGCCGATTATGTCCGGCGCCACCTGCCCACACGGCGGCTTGGTAAGGGCGAGGCCGCAGCGCATACGTTTGTCGGACTCGACGAACGCTGGAAGGGTCTGCCGCATGAGCAATGGACGCGTTCGCTTGGGGCGACGCGATTCGCCTTCCGTTCAAGCTCGATGGACGCAATCGTAGAGGCGGTTCGCCAAGGGATCGGCCTTGCCGCATTCCTCGACAACGATCCGCGCAACATCGACCTGATTCGCGTCGAAACCGATGTCGCGGGACCCATTCAACCGTTCTATCTTGTCTATCACCGAGACCTGCGCAAGCAATCGCACGTCCGCGCGGCGGTGACGGCAATCGAATCCTACGTGCGGGGCCATCGCTAACCCTCGGGTTAGGCTTCTCATTGCGTGAATAGTCCGATTGCTCGAACGAACATCCGGGCACTCTGGAAAAACCGAATGCATGCCGTCGGCATGCGTACCCGGCTGAGCGACGAGATCCGCGTGGAAAGCGGTCGTTCCGATATCCGATATTTTTCGCTTGCGAGCGTCTCAAAATGGCCGAAGCTGGTCCGATGCAGTCAGCACACGTTGCCTGAAACTTACGGGCCGGGGATCGACAGCATGCAACCCAAAGACACCATTTGGACTCCGTCGATGGATGACCGCTTTCTGCGCGGCAGGTGCCGGCGACAGCGACATCGAGTGGCTTGCTCCTCCACACCGCGACGAACTGTCAAGCTCTTGCTGCGGTCCATCCGCACGGGGAGTGACACTGAAAACGAAGTCTCCGTTTCGTCCTACCGCGCTTCAATGGCACCGTGATGAGCCTTGACGATTTCGCTGGCGATATACAGACCCAGTCCGAGGCTTCCCGCCCCGTCACCTTCGCTTTGATGGTCCGGCCCCCGTGTCAGCGGATCGAAGACGCGCGCCAGCGTTGCACGTTCGATGGCAGGTCCGCAGTTTCTGACATCGATACGGACATGCGTTACATCGCCCGTCACAGCCACGCGCACGGGCGTGTCCTTTGCCCCGTATTTGATGGCATTGAGAACGAGATTTCCAAGCAATTGCTGCAGGCGCTGGCCGTCCCAGACTCCCTGTGAATCGCCACCCATGTGTATTTCAATCCGCCTCTCAGGATGAATCGCACGCAACTCGTCCAGTTCGTCAGCAAGCACATCCGCCAGATTGAGACTCGTGGGTATTACGTTGTTGCCCAGGCCCAGGTTGGTCCGGTTGAAATCGGTCAGGTCATCAAGGAACGCCTGCATCCGGGCGCCACTCCGTGTCAGGCGGGTGGCGGCGCCTGACACCCTCTCCCCGGCATTAAGGGCTGCCAGATACGATACCGTCACCTGAATCGCCTGGAGTGGGCTGCGCATGTCGTGCCCGAGCGTGCCAGGCAGAAGGTTACGGTTCTGCTCGGCCTGCGCACTGAAAAAGGCGACCGATTCGGTAAGCGCCTGGTCGATCGCTTCGTTGAAGCGGATCATGTCGTCCAGATCAGGCGCTTCGGGCGCACAATCGTCCATCCACAAGCGATGCACGCTTGCGCGCAGCGCGCGATATTCGCCAGCGAGCTGGTTGATGCTGAAGCCGGCACGTGCCCTCAGAAGGGCATGCGTGTGCGCGGCTGTTTCGGTCGCATCGATCAGCGTGGGCGCTCGGCCCATTGATTTTTCGCGCTGGGCTTCCCTGGTTTGCCAGTTCCGCAAGTCCTTTGCCACGGTGTGCGGATCTGCTCCGCCTGGTCGCGCGACCCCGGCGATTCAATGTTCGCCGCCGCTGGCAGAAGGCTAGCGGCGAACGCCTCCCATTGCGCCAGAATCGGCTCCATGCCTTGCGAGATAAAGTCAGCAAGTCGCATGTAGGCGCCTCCAAAGCGTAGACGGCATGTCATGATCACCTTTGATAACGATGACACATACAGTCGGTGAAAGTGTACGTGATGAGTAAGTCCGCGGCGGGTCCATTTATTGCGTGTCGGTAGTCTCTTCTTTACCGGCGCCGGCCCTAACGTTTACACAATCCAGACAAATGGACGACATTGACTCACAACCGGCGGCATTCAGCTCTATCTGGCTCAAGCTCTGGGCTGAAGCCACCCAGGACTACTCGATCTTCGCCGTCTCGCCCGAGGGCATTGTCCTGACCTGGAACCCCGGCGGCGAACGCATCCAGGGCTATCGGCCTCACGAGATTATCGGAAGGCCATATTCCGTCTTCTTTTCCGAGGCGGACCGCGCTGCTGGTGCCCCCGAGGCGGCGCTACAGGCCGCGGCCGAGGCCGGACGATGTGCCATCGAGGGCTGGCGCCTGCGCAAGGACGGGACGCCGTTCTGGGCAAACGTCGTCATCACGGCACTGCGCGACAGCCGGGGGCAGCTTATCGGGTTCGGCAAGGTGATCTCCGACGTCAGTGACAAAAGGGCCGCCCACGACGCGGTAGTCAGAAGCGAACGGAGCTTCCGCCTGCTGGTTCAGGGCGTCACCGACTATGCCATCTTCATGCTCTCGCCCGATGGGCACATCACCAGCTGGAATTCGGGCGCACGGCGGATTAAGGGGTACACCGAGGGCGAGATAGTTGGTTCCCACTTTTCCCGGTTTTACACACCCGAGGATGTGGCAGCGGGTGTCCCCTTCCGGGGACTGGAGACGGCCAGACGGGAGGGACGTTTTGAGGCCGAAGGCTGGCGCGTACGGCGCGACGGTAGCCGATTTTTCGCGCACGTCATTATCGACGCCATCTATGAGGATGGACAGGTGGTGGGATTTGCAAAGGTCACGCGGGACATTACCGAGCGACGGCGGGCAGCCCAGCTACTTGAGCAAACGCGGAGCGAACTGTTCCAGGCGCAGAAGATGGAAGCGCTGGGCAAACTCACGGGCGGCGTGGCACACGACTTCAACAACGTTCTGCAGGTGCTGCGGGGCAACCTGGAGCTGCTCGAAAGCAGGCATGGCCGCGATCAATGGAGCGCCGAGCGGCTTGGTAACGCGATCGACGCAGTGGACCGCGGCGCGAAGCTCGCATCGCAGCTGCTTGCCTTCGGTCGACAGCAACCTCTCGCCCCGGTAGTTGTCAATCCTGCGCGTCGGCTCCGGTCGCTCGACGACCTCCTGCGACGGGCGCTGGGTGAGTCAATTGACATCGAGTCCGTCGTGGCGGGGGGGCTGTGGAATACCATCGTCGACCCGAATCAGTTTGAAAACGTGATCCTCAACCTCGCGATCAATGCCCGCGATGCGATGCCCGATGGCGGCAAGCTCACCCTTGAGCTATCGAATGCGACGCTCGACGACGAGTACGTGTCCTCGGTTCCCGACGTCGCCGCCGGCCAGTATGTGATGCTGGCCGTCACGGACACCGGAACCGGCATGAGCCAGGAGGTAATGGCCCGCGCTTTTGATCCATTTTTCAGCACAAAGCCCGAGGGTCGAGGTACAGGGCTGGGCCTGAGCATGGCGTACGGCTTCGTCAAGCAGAGCGGCGGCCACATCCGGCTCTACAGCGAGATCGGCGAAGGAACGACCGTCAGGATCTATCTGCCGCGTTCGACTGGCGCGGCAGTTGAGACCAAAGCGGCCACGCCCGCCGGTCTGAGGCACGGCAACGAGACAATTCTCGTTGTGGAGGACGACCTGAAGGTTCAGTCGACGGTCGTGGAACTGCTCTCAGGCCTCGGCTATGCGGTGCTCAAGGCCAACGACGCCGAGCAGGCGCTGACCGTGGCGGCGAGCGGCGTGCACATCGATCTGCTGTTCACGGACGTGGTGATGCCCGGCGTCTTGCGCAGTCCCGAAATGGCTCGGAGGGCAGTTGCGATGTTGCCCGGGCTGAAGGTTCTTTTTACTTCCGGGTACACACAGAACGCCATTGTGCACGGCGGCCGGCTGGACCCGGGTGTGGAGCTGCTGAGCAAGCCATACACCCGTCAGCAACTCGCCGCCAAAGTGCGGCAGGTGCTCGGCACCGGCGATAAAAAGGCGGGCGAAGCGGGAACGGCCGGCAACCGCGCGGGCAGCGGGCCTGAGGCAGATGGAAACGGGGACGGCATGCGCGTCCTGGTCGTGGAAGACGACGCCGCATCGCTCGAGGCAACCTGCGAACTGCTGGCGCTGATCGGGATGCGTCCGCAGCGCGCGGCAAGCGCATCCCAGGCGCTGAACGCGCTTCACGGAAACGACTTTGACGTCCTGCTCACGGACGTCGTCATGCCAGATATGTCAGGCACCGAGCTGGCGCGACGCGCGTTTGCCATCCGTCCGGAACTTCGGATCATTTTCGCTTCGGGAAACGCTGTCGCGGACCACGAGAGCTTCGGGTTCGAATGGTCGGCGCTGCGCAAGCCCTTTACGCTTGATCAGTTGCGTGTCGCCCTACAACCGGCTGACACGCAACAGGCCAGCCGTTCCGCCGGTGATGCGCAGTCCGCGACGACCGACAAGTCGAGCGAAAGTACTGGTTCCCAATAGCACGGCACGGTTGAGGTCGCAGCGCATGGCTGGACGTCCGTCATGACCGGCTCGACGAACTGGCCGGGGGCCAGCGCTTGTGCGCGTCACCTTTGAATCACATAGCCAGCCAGCTACCGTTCCTGGTCGCGAGTGATAGTGGATGATCCAAGCTGTATCAGTATCGGGCACAGTCTGGGTGCCTGTCCGCTCTCATCAAGAGACGTTCGCGATGCAGCCGCAAACGAGCGCTTATGGCCGCATTGAACCGGACGACGACCGACTCAGTGCGGTAAGCGCCGTCATTCAATGATTGACGTGATCGATCCGGAGTACTGGCGAGCGTCACAACTAGTGTGTTCCACGATCCCGGGAGGTGCGGCGCAGTTTGTCCCGGCCCATCAACATCGCCAACGATATCCCGCCGAAGGCAAGGATTGCGCCGATGTAGAGCAGGTCCATGTTAAGTCTCCTAACGTTGTTTTGTACCGTGCCCGCGAGGGAAGTAGAGGAATTGGTCGAGCGCGACATTACTGCTCCCTGTATGTTTCAATCGCAAACGTTGCATCGTCTTGAATTCAACCAGGCGGAAGCATCGCGGGTAACGATTTTGACTTGCGTTCATATGGCAGTTTCATGGTCCGGCGAGGCTCTTTTGCCGACTCCATCTGTTTCGCGCTTCGCTCCATCTGGGCAAAATATTCCGGAAAGCGTAGTCGTAGCCACGTCGCTATTGACACGTTGCGCATGAGGTTCGCGATATAACTGGACGTAACAGCGAGATGAAGATGCTCGATGCCGTACATCTCCTCCGTTCCTCCGACCCGAATCTGCAGCTTTCCCAGTTCCCTTTCCATCCGGGCAAGCTGCGCCGCCAACTCATTGTGAGTATGTTGAGCCGAACGGCGCTTTGTGACCAGTTGCTCAGGAGTCGATGCGGCAAGGATTGCTCTCGCGAACGTCGAACCGAAGTTGTTCTGACCGCACATCAGTTCTGCAGCTTCGAGTTGTCGCATGGCCGTCATGCGCCTGAGTGCTGCGAACGTGGTCCCAGGGCAAACCTTCGGTGCGAGTAATTCGTATGCTTCAGGGCATATGCCGTTCATCAGGGTTGACCTGCGACGGACCGTTTCCGTGTCGATTCCCAACACCGCCGCAATGCGCTCTCTGGGCACGCCATGTTCGATAGCCCTCGCAATCATCCGGGAGTCCTGGGCTGTGGTGAGTCTGTTGATGTGCTTGTTATACGTGTACGTTTCGTCGTCGGTCGCAACCAGACAAAGCACTTCGCTTTTCTGGAGACGTCGTAGGGCTTCCACTCGCATACGTCCATCAAGCACTCGAAACCTTCCATCCTCGTCCCTGATAACTACTACGGGCTCAACCAGGCCGATGGCCGCAATCGAGGCGACTACCTGCAGGAACTTTTTAGAGGTAAATACCGTCGGAACGAGTGGCCGGCCCGTCTTCAGAACGTCCAGAGCAAGAACGATGGTTTCAGGTTCGAAGGCAACCTTGAGTGCGCTCTTCGTCAACACGATGACATCGTTCACGATATCTCCCTGCGAATCCGCTGTTCGACCGCTTCCGGTACAGTAGTGAAGCCCTCCTGCTTCAGGAGCGCGACGAACTCGGCGTCAGCACGCAAGACACGAAGCATCTCAATCAGAACGGTCAGTCGTGAGTGCGTCAGCTCCGCCCGCTTTACCAGAATCTTCTGGCGAGCCGTCTCCTGAACGTATAGCTTCTGGAGTTGCTCGGGGGACAGTCGCTTGGTTCTGGGGTTACCATGCGTCCCCGACGCCTGCAATGCGCGCCCGGCCGAAGCCCTCCGTGCGATGAGCTGGCGAACCACCTTAAGCTGCTTGCCTTTCAATGTTCCGCCAGCATAGGCACTGGCCAACGCCTTCTGCATATCCGGTTCGTCACATCGGGCGATTTCCATCGCGATACCGATAGGCAAGGACCCGCGTTCAACAGCTTCAAGAAGCCGGTCCTCACCATGCTCCAGCAACGTCAGTACATCCCGCACATAAGAGACAGAGAGCCCTGTCCTGTCTGCGACCTCATCGTCCGTGAGACCTGACTTCTTCAGGGATTCGATGTCACGTAGTAGCTCCTGTGGGGTATGGTTCCGTCGGGCAACGTTCTCGACAAGACCCCGCACAAGGCATTCGTCTTCGTCCTCGTCGATGACAAGAGCAGGCACTTCCGTATGACCCAGCGCGTGAACCGCTGCCATGCGTCCCTGGCCGCAGACCAGGTCGTATGGCTGTCCGGGGTTACCGAGAGCGCTTACGCTTACGGTGATGGGTCTCTTCAGCCCTACGGCGGCGATGCTGTCAATGATGCCCTGATGCTGTCGCTTTGCGCGAACGCGGGGATTCAGGATTCTTACGCTGTCCAGTGCCACGTTGATGACTGAGCTGCTTCTCATTGATAACCTCCAGCGGTCGGCGAGCAACCATGCCCAACAGTACCTTCAGGTCAGGATGGCGAAACGCACCAAAGCGCGAGCTGTCATCCTTGAACAGGATGACCTCCTCACCGGGTTTCAGAACCCCACGGGGAAAGACGTGAAAATCGAGATATTCAGTAGCCTCCGCGTCGGTGCGACCAAACACCAGTACGTCAACAGGAAAGCAATCGGGCCAGCGTGCGGTCCAGAAAGGGCTCCTGGTTGGGGTGAAGCGCGTGGTTCTGGTCACTATCTGCACGCGTAACTCTCCATTAACGCACATCGTCGAAGTGTGCGGCTCATACTCTGCGCTGTGGCCTGCACTGCGCAACTCCGCCAATATGATTTCCATGCAGCGACGCTCCAGGTCGAGAGCGACCCGCTTGCGATAAAAGTGTTCGAAGCTCCATCGCGATTCGTATCCAATTGCCTTGTAGGCGTCGATGAGCCCTCCAAAATGCCTCATTACCTCTTCAATCGACGGCGCGCGTGCATCCTTCCTGATTGTCTTCTGACTCAGAATTCCGGTTCGTGCGAGCAGCTTCTTCAGACCCAGCGCGACCTCTTCGGCGCTCGACTGATATCGACGGGCAGCCATGCGACACTGGACGGCATCGAAAACCTTCCTGTCGACTATCGCTTCAAAGGCGCCAGGCAAACGCACCCATTCGCAAGACGGTACCCGCATCCACCTGCCGTCGAGTTTTGACGAGGTCTGGTTGTAGATGTTCGTGCCGATGTAACGTTCGCTTCGAAGTATTCGCAGGATGCTCTGGGCTTGCCAGGGTCTGCCGGAGTCGTTGCAAATCCCGAAGCTGTTCAGACGTTGGGCGATATGCTCGGCAGACAGTTTGTCCCTACCAAACCACTCGAAGAGTTTCCGCACCAGGGCGACTTCATTAGCCGGACCAGGTGCCATCACCGTTCGGTACGCCTGAACGCTCTTATATTCGTTGCGCTCAAGTACACACTTGACGCGTCGCTCGGCGTCTACCAGTTGACGTCGGAGTCCGTAACCAGGTCGACCTCCCACGTGAAACCCGCGACTGGCGCCGAGGCATTGCGCGAGGAAAACCTTCTTTGACAGTTCACGGCTAAACTCGCCGGCCATTGCCCTTTTTACAGTCTTGAAAATACACGATGCCGGGCTGCCATCGTTTTCGAAGTTTTCTGCACAGTATCGGACGTCTACGCCGGCACGCCGGCACAGATATTCGTGATAGGCGCTCTCGTCGACGTCCTGGAATCTGCCCCATCTGCTCACGTCGTAGACCAGGACTACGTCGAACCGCCGTTTCGGTTTCTGCACGTCAAGCAGGAGGCGCATGAGCGCCGGCCTCTCGCGCAACGTAAGTCCGCTTATGCCTGAGTCTTCATACACGCCCACAATGTTGAGGCCATGCTTCTTTGCGTACTCTTCATTAACACTGCGCTGAACGACGGGCGAGTATTCCTGCCTGTCCGTAGACATACGTATGTATTGAACCGCACGCGATGCTCCTCGTGTGCGGCCCGATGCCGGTATGCCGGATGGCATGGAGTGTCACCGATGCTAAAGCTACGTCATAGCTGGTCCATCAAGGAAGTCAAGGCAGTTCCATTCGGAATACGCCAGCCACGCAGATAGCACTGCGAACGAAACGTATGATGAGCGGGCTTTGGTGTACTACGACGGGTGTGAGTCAAAAGTTTGACTGGTTCGGATGTACTTCTCTACGGGTTGCGAACGCTAACGCGGTCGTCTGTCCAAGGTTAGCCAGAGATACAGTTCATCCTCGGCGGTACCATAAACAGTCGATTCGTAGCTTTCAAAGCTGTAACTGGAGAGACAGGCGATTCGTCCTGACTCGTCAATTGACGGCTTGCAGTCACGTTACGCTGTGTCTACGCAGACCTTGCCCGCTCTTCGTGCCTGGCCCGGGCGTTGAAAAGCTATCCACGCCGCGCACGTCGCAAGGCGTCCACAGTCAGTTGTTCGGCAGTGTAATCACCCATCGCAGCATTCCAGAGTGCCGCTCCGGCTTCGACCAACGACTCCCAGTCTTCAGCAGGAATCTTTCCGTTAAGGTCCGCAAGAACCCGTGCCAGCTTGACCATGGCCCGAAGCGCATCTGTTTCGTTTTCTGTTGAGAATGCACACATTATTGCAAGCGCCATCGCTGGTTCCATGTGCGTCTCAATATCAAAGGTGATGCGCGTCCACCGCGCATTGAAAAATGCCCAAAGGAGTTACCCGCAGGGGTACCCGGAGAGACAGCCGATTTGATAGCTGCTTAAAGATTCAGGATAGGGCGTTGGAAACGATTTTCCAAACTTTGCATTGAGTGGTTGTGCAATCCACGATTGGGAGTAGTCTGGTCGTCTTTGGTTTGCAAACTCTTGTACCGACACCAGAGAGGTGGACATCCCTCACGTTTCTTCCGACCGGCTGCATCGACGCCAGACTTTCGCAACGAGAGGGTCTGCGTAGTTGACCGTCATCGCGTCGGTGAAGAGCCGAGCAGGCTGGATGTCGTCGCCACTCTTCACATTAGCTTCGAGCACTGTTTTGGCAACAGTCTGCGCTTCTATTGCAATTGTGAGTCTCTCGAACCAGCTGGCGTGACACGCATTGCGCGCAAGCCATATGCGCGCGGACTCAACAAGTGATTCGGGTGACAACTGTTTCCCGTCTAATGCATAGGCAGCAAGGTCACTGACGGCAAGATAGCAGCGCAGGGATGCAGCCTGTTGGCGGGTCAAGGAATGCGCACCGGACATCATCTTCCTGATAACTGTTTGCCTAACCGTGAATATCTATCCATGCACGCGCCCAGGCGAGTCCGGCCTGCTGCGCCTCGCCCTGTGTATCGAAATGACCCAGCACGCCGGATGCCTCAACAAGCTTGCCGTTTTGAAAGATGGTCCCGCTTGCGGCGTAGCGTTCCTGCATCAGAATGTCTTCCTGCTGCAGGATGGCATGTCCCCAGACCTTGTAGCCGTTGTACCGCTCTGGCTCCATCAGCGCGTGACCTCAGCAGCCGTATTGCGGGAATCAACCCGAAGCACATTTCCCTCGGGCGTTATCTGGCGCGGGATGTCGGAGAAGTCCCGCGTGTTGCCCGGCTTCATTGCGAGCTTTGGCGCCGGCGCCCGGTGAGCCCGCGCCTTCGCGATGTGTCGTACGCCACCTGAATGCTTCGCGGACCTGTGCGCAGTCGCCGGGTGCTCAAGCGAAGCGCCCCTTGCTTCCGGCGGATTCCAGATTTCCTTGTACTCCTGAGTTGCAAATGCAGAGGACGTGAAGCCGAGCAGCAACAAAACACATCCAGAAAATCTCACCGTTCCTTCTCCCTGTTGCCTCGCTTTAACCAGTCACTGCACCGGACGCCCAGACCGACGCATTCGCCGTTACAACCAGAGCAGTAATGTCGGTCGCGAACAGCGTCATCGACCTGCCAGACCTTGTCGCTCGCCGGCATTGCTGTCCCTACGGCATGGCCATTTTCGCATGCGAAAAAGACAGGCTCGCCGTTTTTCCACGCCTCACCGCGTCGTCAATCGCGTCGTCGCCGAAGGCTGAGCGTAGTTTGGCCATGAAGGCTGCCAGCTCGGGCATCGGATAGTCGGCCTTCCGAACGCGTGCATCCATGAGTCAGCCCCCGATTAAAAGTGCCAGTTCGCTACCGCAAGATTGCGTGTACGATACTGTATAAATATACAGGTTTTTTGCTTCCTCATGTCCACCGCTACCGTTCCCGCTGAGGAGATTCACCCGTCCCTGTGGCGAGCGTCCCAGCTCGCGCGCGGGCGTGGGCGGTTTCTGGAAACGGGGTATCCCGCGCTGTCGGCGGAGCTGCCTGGCGGCGGATGGCCCGTAGGGGCGCTGGTCGACCTGCTGGTCCAGCAAGCCGGTACGGGTGAGTTGCAGTTGCTGCAGCCAGGGCTCTGCAAGGCCGGTATCCGTCCGGTCGCATTTGTGCAGCCACCCCATGCCCTCAACGGACTGGGGCTGCGCCACATCGGCCTTCCTGTCGAGCGGGTGTTTCGCGTGGATGCGGCGAAGACGGGAGACGCGTTGTGGTCGGTTGAGCAGATTCTCCGCGCAGGCAGTTGCGCCGCGGTGGTGTTCTGGACCGGGTATGCGAAAGCGTCATCGCTCAGACGACTGCACCTGGCCGCGCAGTCGTCTGAAACGCTTTTCGTGATGGTCAGGCCGCTCGTCACCGCGCAGGATTCATCGCTAGCGCTCCTGCGACTGACATTAAGACCATCGGCGGACGGCCTGACCGTCGATATTGTGAAACGACGAGGGCCGACCAGCGCAGCGCCTCTATCGATTTCCCTTCAACCCAGTCCTGTTCTGTTTTCCCGACATGCGCGCCTTCCTGTATCCGTCTTGGTATCACCGACAAAGATGCGAACGGTTCCACCGGTCTTTTCCATCCGCGAATGCTGGGGCACGCCAGTCTTGGGTTGAGTACGGCCTTCGATGTCCGCGTCCCAAATCTTGTTGATGAGCTCGACGATGCGCTGCTGACTGCGATGGTTCATCTGCAACGCGGGGCGGGCCCAGTCCGTGGGCACATGCGACGGGAGGTCATCGTGACCGTCCGGATAGATGCGTTGCCGATGGTCGCCCAGAAGCCCGAGCGTGATCTGACCCGGGCGATTCTTCGAAAGCTCGAACAGCGCGTCAAGCACCCCTTTCATCGTGTCTTGGGACTCATCGATGAGGATGAGGGGGTGTCGGTCCTCCAGGATGCGCTGCAGTGTTGGGCGTTCGCGAATGAGCCATGCTGCCACTTCCAGGACCTCTCCGTGTGACAGTGCACCTTGTCCGTAGGTGTCTCGGTCCGGGTGATAGATGAACACGTCGATCGTCCGGATTTCTTCGGCCTCCGCCTCAAGTTCGGCATACTTTTCCCGGTCCTTGTCCGACTCGCCCTTTACCTTGGTCATCGCATGGGCCTTGGCAGCCGCAAGTTTCTTGGCGTTGCGAGCAAGCAGAGCGTCCCGGATATCTTCGTTGAAGCCCGTGATGAGTTCCCAGCAGAAGGAGTGGATGGTCGACACTGCGGTCAGGTAGTTGTCGCCGAGTCGACCGTTGACGACGGCGGTCGCGTTCTTGGTGTAGGTTATGACGCGAATCGACTGTCCACGGGACCGGAGCTGCTCTGCATACCGGCCCCCTGCTTCATGTTTGACTACTCCAGTGATTCGGCGCAGGACCTCGACCAAAGTGCGTGTCTTCCCCGATCCCGCGCCGGCAAAGAGGAAGAAGCTGCGAGGCGGGGTTGCAGTGACGTAGCCGCTGATGTCTTCGACGACGTGAGCGTCGCGATCGTTTCCAAGGGGCTGGGGTGCGGCGCTCAAGGTGTCTCTCCGGCCGTAATGTCGAGTTGACCGTTCAGCCAGGCTAGTGCATCGGCGATGTATGCGGGGCAAGCTAGGGCCTCGCCGGCGTTCAGTCGTTCGAACAGCGTTGCCGCGAAGTCACCCTTGCCGAAGTTCCCGCGTAGCATCGCGTGGAGCTCCTTAAGCAGCTCGGTATGGTCGGAGTGGTCGAGCACGAGACCTATCACCTTCGCCAGGGTGCCGCGGTGGTTTTTCTTCTTGCCGCTGACGGCGTCCTTCTCTTCGTCCAACGCCTTGAACCAATCGATGTTGGAAAGGACGAGAGCGTCCTCGAATGAACTGGGCCATTGGTCACTTGCGGCCTCAACGGGAAGCTGCCATGCAAAGCGGACTTTGGCGCCCGAGTCAGAGATCCATTCCAGTTGAGCGGGCGTCGGCTTCCCATAAGCCTGAAAGTCCGACAGCATCGGGTGCCACGAGGTCAGCGTGTCGTTCCCGCACTCGAGTTCTGCTTGGCCTGCGATGTGCACCGCAGCTCGCACGATGCGCCCGTTTTTGTTCCTGGTTGGTACTACGGGGTCCAGGTCGGTGATGACAGCCGTCGGAATCCCCAACCGCTCTACAAGCGGCCTGAGGCGGTGTGCATGGCTGCCCCCGATATCAAGGAAGGACACATACTTCTTGGCAAGCTTCGGAAAGTCCCGATCGATGAAAAGCGGCACCAGCATTCGCTCCGCGGTGCCCTCCACGAAGATGGCTGCGTCAGCGAAGAGGAGGTCCGTGTGCTGGATCTGAAAATAGCGCTCGGCGAACGTCCGGGTTTGGGTGTCTTCGCCAAAGGCGTCGCCCAGATTGACGACCTCCGTGCGGGGCTTGACGCCCGTGCCAGTACTTGCTACCCGCTTCACATATCGCAGATGCGTGAAACTGTCCCCATGGGCCAGATGGCTTGAGTGTGTGCTGATGAGCAGTTGACTGCGAAGGTTGCTGTGCACCAGTTCCTTTGGACGAATGAGTTCGTGAGCGTTCGACGAGAAGTTGCGTTGAACCTGAACGTGCAAATGGGCCTCAGGCTCCTCAACCATGACGAGGGAACCGCTGCCGGGGTGCCCTGCGGCGGATTGAGGCGCGCGGCGCGGAACGACACGAGCATGAAGCTCAGCGACTGCAGATTCTGATAGCCGAGTCCAATAGAGTGCTCTGGCAAGGACTCGTCGACCGCAGTCTTGTCCAGGCGGTACTGGACTGCCGTGCTGTGAGCAAGAAGGTCTGCAGTCTGGATGCGGGTGCGGAAGTGAAACTGCTGGGGGTCATGCAGTCCCGGATACCCCAGAACTTCCACATCCTCCATCGCAGGCTGGAGAGCCTTGTAAATCGAATCGTCAAGTTCCGCCTGAGCCTTGGCGATGGCCGCCACCAGGTCCTCCCGATTACCGTGGCCCGATGGAGCGACGTTCAGGTGTTGTCGGGCGAACTTCAGAAGCTGGCTCGAGAACAGGCCAGGGCGCGCGCTCGCCGATTCGGACCGCGCCTCGTCCTCTTCGGCGCCCAGCCCTCGTTGAGCCGGCACAAAATCCACGCGAATGAGCTTGCGCAGGAACTGCAGTTCGACCGGCTGCGAGCCAGGCGGAAGTTCCTGCAGGTCACGGCGCTTCTTGTCTGCCAGCGGCCCCTTCGCAGGGTCCAGCCGGTAAGCGGCGATGCGGCGCAGGTCCGCGGAGTACCTGAGCCAGTAGTCAAGTAGGTCCGTCGGCCAGGCGTGGCCATCCTTCGGAAGCTTTCGCACGGGAGAGCGTGCTTCGCGATAGCGCCAGGCCAGCTTGCGAAGTTCGTTTGCGTCCGCTACGGGCTCGAGCCGAACCCGCACGCCAACTGCGCCACGCGACCACTTCAGCGACGTGATGAAGGGAGCAATATGGTTGTACGCGCCTTCCTTGGCATCGAACCAGAGATCGATGAACGGCATGCAAGCCATGAGCTGGCGATACTGCTCCTCCCATTTCTCGGCATCCTTGGATTCTGTCGTAGGATCCTCGTCGAGCGCTTCCCAGATTTGACTCAACTCGCGCAACTTCGCCCACTGCGAGAGGCTGAGGTCAAAAGCGCGAAAGCCGGGCGACTCGCTCAGGAAGTTGCGAAAGACGGTGAGAAGGGAAGTCTTGCCACTGTTGTTGGCACCAACCAGGATGGTGGTGGCCTCATCCAGCTCAAGACGGGTCTTTGCCAGGCGCCGGAAGTTGCAGACCTCGACGCAGGCGAGCCGGATTGGTGAAGCGCCGGGAGGCGCAACTGCTTCGGCGGATGGCGCTGCGGGCGAGCTTGATGCGGGACTCGAGGCTGGGTTGGCGGCGGAAGAGGGAGGAGAAATCTCGTGCGTATTCATGGCGCCTTTGTGTGGCCGCTCCGTTTGTCGGTGGCGAGCGTAGTAGTTTTGAAGCACCAGCACGGCGACCGGGTGCTCACCGATTGACCATACCGTCACCTAGCCGCAGCGACCACCATCTCGGCCACGACAAACGGATACGGCCTGGTCGAAAATTTGCGTCTTTATCTGCAAGGTAGCAGCGGTCCTCGTACATTTACAGATGACGAAGCTAGAATGTCCACCCATCCCAACTAGCCTGCCACAGATCTCGCCATGCCTGACTTTACCGAACTTTCCAAAGATGGTCAGGATTTGGAGCTGCTCGTCGGAGAGATAATACTTTTCCGCCAAGGCTTGATAGTCAACTGGAGTGGAAAAGGAGCGGACGGCGGTCGCGATTTGACATGCGTCGAAGCTCGTGACGGCTTCGTCCTTCCCGACACAAAGCGCTGGCTCGTGCGGTGTATGCGAATGGCATAAACCGATCCATTGCTGAGGTTTCGTTGCCAGCGCAGATGTCCACAACGGGATGCGGATTCAACCGGTCGACTCCCATGATCATTGAATTTGCGAAGCCGGGTGTCAGTAGGCCAAATAGCTAGAGTCACAGCTCCTCTCGATGAGGAGTGCGTGCGGCGTAATCTTGAAGACGTTACGCTCGTTCAATTCTTGGCCATAAGCGGGCACTTTCGCTTGCCAGGCTGCGTATTCCACTCATATCCGTGATGCGCCTAACTCTATCCCTTTCAATCGTTGCGTACGCGATCGCGACGTGAACCTTCGCAAGACGCGCCGTAGTCGACGACTGAAGAAAGCGCTCCATCGTGCCGATAAGGTGTAGGGAATCGATGTGGCCCGTACTTCCCCTTTGGACGCGTTATTGCCACCGCCGTCGAATAATCCCCACTGGGTCGACTCGTCGTCTAGGGACCCGTTGGGCAGGCATGAAGGCGATACCCTGTAGGGATGTTGGAGTGACAACTAGCGCTGGTGTCCAAATGCAAGGTCGTCGGCGTTGGTTTTGGGCTGTGCATGTATCGATTCAGCAAAAATAACCGAGCTCCAAAAAAGTTTTCTCCCGAGCCGGGATACACTAGAAAGAAGGACAACGCGCATCCATGAGTGTAGCTAAGAAAGCGACTAGAGTGCCGCTGCGATATTGGCGAGCGGCATTGGCCGAGGTCAGCCTCCTTCACCCGGAAGTCGCACCGGAAAGCAAGCCGATTTTGATCGGTGAGTCCGAAAGTGCATGGCAAATAACAAGCGCCGAGCCGGATGTCGCTTCCTGGGTCCGTGCTCAATTTGCTGCAAGCAAAGCGCACAGCGACACCAAGTCTGCGAAAACCATTCCATTTGTGCTGATTGCCGCACGCCTTTCGGAAGCCGCAAGCCACGGCGTGAAGTGGGAGGCAGGCGACATTCACAAAGGGCTATCGGTCCTCTGCATTCCGTGTCTGCTCGACAAGTCCGGTGGGCTTTGGCCCGATCCCGATCGCCACCCATGGATACCGCGCGACTTGCTCGAACCCACGCTGCGTGCCGTGTCCGTCGGCTCGCTGGAGCGCTACGACGAATTTGTGAGCGGTTTGCCAGGGCGGCCGACATCGCTCGGCGAAACGCTGCAAATCGCCGCGAATCTCTTTGAAGCGGTCACGGATGCTCGCCTTCCGCTACTTCGCGATGCCGACGACGAGGAGTCCATGGCGCGCGAATTTTCAGTGGACGGATACGAACTCGTATCGGCCTGGCACGGGATTCCCTACGAGCCTCCGATTGTCGCCAAGCACCTGATCAGACTTTACGATCACATCATCGACGGCAACCCCAATCTTCCGTTGCTCGACAACCTACGCACGATCGATGATCGTCCTTCGCGGTTGCCGACAGCGACGCAAGACGCACAAAAGTGGCATGCGAACACCGTCGGTCATATGAACCGGCAGTATCCACTGTCGCCATCTCAGCGCGAGGCGATGGTTGAGCTCTCACAGCTCGGAGAGGGAAAAATCCTCGCGGTGAACGGGCCGCCAGGTACGGGCAAGACCACGCTGCTCCAAAGTGTCGTTGCCCAGGTGTGGGTCGATGCTGCCTTGCGAGCAGCAGAATGTCCGCTCATCGTCGTCGCGTCGACGAACGTTAAGGCCGTCGAAAACGTCCTCGATTGCTTTGCTCGAATCAGCGCGGAAACGGGTCATGAGCGGTGGCATCCATACGCCAGAGGTTTCGGCCTGTTTCTCGCGTCGGAATCGCGCGAGAGCCATCACCCGACTTGTACAAGTCGCACCCATCCATTCTCCGAATATGAAACGCCCGATGCGGTCGACGCAGCCGAGAAATTGTTCCTCGAAAAGGCGTCGGCGGCGTTCAGGGAACGGCAAGAGTTGGTTGCCGAGGTCGTTGAGAAACTGCAAGGCGATTTGCAGTTTTGGAAGCGTAAGCTCAACGCGATCGTCGCAGCGAGGTATGAGGTGTTTCACTCGACCGGCCAAGTCACCGCCGATGGCGCGGCGAAGTCATGCAAGCACGCGCTGGCGTTGTATCAAGAGCGGATCGATGCGGAGCAAGCGGAACTCGATGCGGTCGGGCAAGGCCTCTCCGTATGCAGGGCAGATGCGGAGGTGGCCGAACATGCATACGAGGAGACGCGGCGCGCGATCGATGCTGCGGAACGTCGCTGGGTCGACTATCTCGCCCATTCGCCCCTGTGGCTCGACCTGCTGGCGTTCCTGCCGCCGATTCGCCAGCGGCGGATGGCGCGCGATCGCTCGTTCTTGATGGCCGATCCGATCACAGCCGAGCGGAAGCATCGCGATGACAGCATCGAGTCGCACTTTGCCGCGATCAAGCAGGCAGCCGTGAAGAAAAAAGCAGCAATCCTCTCGTCACTGAACGACCGACGCGTTGCGCTCGACACAAGGAAGTCAGCCGCGCTTGAACGGCGCAGGGTGGCCGAGGCGGCCCAGTCGAAAATCAACAGCGCATTCCTTAGCTGGCAAGGGAGCTTAAAGGGCGGATTCGAGAGCATGCTCGACGTGTCGTTGGACGCTCTCAACGATCAACTCGACGTCATGCTGCGAGCGCGGATGTTTCCGCTCGCCGACTGGTATTGGACCGGGCGATGGATTCTCGAGATGCGGGACCGATTGCGCACGGGTAAGGTCGATAAAAAAAGCCGGGCTCCGCTCGAGGCAAAATATCGCAGATTCGCCAAGCTTTCACCTTGCCTCGTTTCCAACTTCCATATGGCGCCGGCGTTCTTCACTGCTTGGCAAGGAGAGGATATCCCGTTTTGGAACGCGATCGACTTGCTGATCGTCGACGAAGCGGGGCAGGTTTCGCCCGACATCGGTGCCTCGATGTTCGCGCTTGCGAAACGCGCACTCGTCGTCGGCGACATCTATCAGATCGAGCCGGTTTGGAATAACGGAGAGGCGACTGATCGCGCGAATGCGGTCAAATTCGGCTTGACTGCCGAGCCACGTGATCCCCGTTACAACAACATCGCGGAAGCAGGATACACACCAGCTTGCGGCAACGTCATGCGCATTGCGAATCGAAGCTGCACCGTACAGAAGTTCGACGACATGCGCGGCCTGATGCTAACGGAACATCGTCGCTGTGTGCCGGAGTTAATTGACTATTGCAACAAGCTGATTTATTCGAACCGCCTCCAGCCCAAGCGACCATCGATCGAGCCGGAGAAACGGCTGCTTCCGGCCTTCGGCTACCTGGGGATTTCCGCTAGAGACAAGCGGGTCGGCAAAAGTCGACAGAACTACGACGAAGCGAAGGCCATTGTAGGATGGCTAAAGGCCAATCGCACACGGATCGAGGCGCACTATCGTGATGAGATCGGTGCACCTACGCCGCTGTGGAAACTCGTCGGTATCATCACGCCGTTCGCATCGCAAGCGGGCGTTATCGAGCGTGCGCTTCGTAGCGAAATTCCCGACCTCACGCGCAAGGGCAGTCGACTCACAGTCGGTACGGTACATGCCCTTCAAGGCGCTGAGCGCGCCATCGTGATCTTCTCGCCGACGTATGGGGAGTCGCACACAGGTGGGACTTTTTTCGATCAAGGGCCTAATATGCTCAACGTCGCTGTGTCGCGCGCGAAAGATAGCTTCTTGGTTATCGGAAACTTGGCGCTGTTCGATGTAACGAAGCGCAGCCGCTGTTCGGGGCTTTTGGCGAGCTATCTATTTCACGGGCGGTCAAGTGCCGCGCTTGAAGATGCGCTGACTTCCAACGGCCAGTGACCCTGGCAGACCGGTATTGATCGAGACGAGGTCGGTCAAGGTGAGCGGCCGGCTGCCCTGTAGCTGCTGAACACGGCCGGCGTGGACTGAGTCGATGCGCACCATAAACACTTCATTGCGAGGGGCGGCCGATCCCGGGCGGGAGAGCGTTGCGTGGCGGAACTCGATTCAAACGTCGCTTGAATCGAAATATTCCTCATCCATTTCGTCGAAATCGAACTCCTCCTCGATTTCTGCGTCGGTATCGAAATCGAACTCATCGACGTTCTCTGGCGGAGTCTTGAAGTCGAAAATAGGGGGCACCACCTTGTTTTCATCATAGAATTGAACACCGGCAGTTCGAAGAGGGCCAAAGAACGTGTGGTTGTCTATGAAGTCAGTATTCGCATTCCCTAACCAGTGACGTCGCCCTCCCTCATAGGAAAGTAGCCAGTCAGCGCTTTGGAGTGCTCCCGCCGCCGCATACTGCGCCAAGGCGTCGACTGGAAGTGGAGTTGTAATGGTTCCACCATGCTGTAAATCGAGAAGCATCAAGGTGCACACCGGACTACCCGTACGCTCGATCTCATTGACGACCGCCGGGTCCAAATCGATGGCCAATTGCTTGCAAACCCAAAGTAACCATGCCACCTCGCCATGATGGTCGGAAGCCGCGGACGCAGCGATCAGATTGTTGCACAGGCGGGCAACCGCTTCCTTGTCAACCGGATAACCGTGATGCTGGTATGTCGAAAGGATGTGCGCGACAACCTGAATGGTATTTGGAAAGCCGAATGCGCACTTCAGCAGATACGACTCAAAGATGTTCCAGTTCGATTTTTTGACGATGGTGGAGGAAATTTGCTTCACTCCATACTTCACAAGGCTCTCATCTTTGAATTTTTTCTCCAGAGCAAACAGACTTTCGAAGTAGTGGTGAATGTCGTCCCGCTGTTGTTTCCTGGCAGATGAAACTGAGAGTCGCTTGATCGCATATTTCCACGATTCCTCCACAAGCTCTTTCGTTTCAATGATGCGCGTCTTTGACGCATTGACCTGCAGTTGATAGTTACTTACCGCCCGGGTAACTGCCGCAAGAGCGCGTTCTGCTTCTTCGCGCTTGCTGAAGAAGAAAAAGAAATCATCCACATAGCGAAACCCGCGAGGCGCGCTTCCGAGTTCCTGTATGAGATGCTCATCAATCGCAACGGCAACCGTCTCAGCGAGAATATGTGACGTGTCTGGGCCAATGGGTAGGCCGATAGTCTGTCCGTCCTGGACGCCCATTGAGCGCCCGTCCAGAATGTTGCCGAAGACGGCTGGCACTTTTGCCCTATTGGCCTTTGCAATTGCTTTGGTGTGAAGCGCCCACGGGATTACGTGAGTATAGATTGTTGGGAAAAAAGCCGAGATATCAGTAACCAGTGCGTATCTAAATCCAGCTGCCGCAGTGATTTTCTCCTCGTAAAGCTCGCTGAATTTGGGAATCGTGATAGCACGCAATCCGCCGGCGATGGTTGGCGTGCTTTTCGACAGCGGACTCTTCGTGTAGTGGGCCTGTATCTGTGTCCAATAGTGAGTGATATCGCGCGCGAGATAGTAAAACGAAATTGGATTTAGTAACGCCGTCGTCCGGCGATAGTAAGACGATCGGGGGACGGAGAAACGCTCGAACAGAGTGCTAGGTGGCGTGACGACAGCGTCCCACTGTGCCTTAAATTTTGGGAGTTCACTGGCGAATGTCTCGGACGTGAAATTCGGCGGCAGCTGGACGGGAAAGTAGCCTCTGGAAAGCAAATCCTCAAGCATCGCCATAAGTTTTCACCGCGCTGTTTTCAGAATTGCATGATACAAGAATTTGCTCGCGGAGAACCCCTCCGTACGCCCGGTATCCGCTCCGGGACTGCCACTCACATGGCTCCGTTGGTTCAAAGGTGACCGGCCGGAGTTGGCGACGGTTCGACGTGTGCAGACGACAACAGAAATGTGCATGGTGCCCACTACCGGCAAAAGCCAATCCTGCCATCCCTTGTTTTCCCGTTGTTCAGTTTGTCGGCTGCAAATCCCGTGAGCGGGGTAGCCGCTGCTGCGCAAAAAGAACGACTGCCAAGCGCAAGAAAAGCGATCCACTGCCGCAGAAAAACCATCTGCGGCACGCCACAAATTGAGCCATTCGCGAGGGACGGTGCGTGACATCCTACGGATAGATTTCCCTGCTCGCGCAAATTGACCGACCAGTTTGGAGAACGAAACCCATAGGTGATGGCGCAATATGGAGAACGCAGGGTTCCGTGCTTCGCGCAGTAAAATTCAGATGACCTATTGGATTTCTACACGAGAAGGCAGCCTCCTCCGCAACTTGAAGATGCAGGGTGTTGACGAGCCGCGCAGGAAAAACCTGGGTAACGAAGCGGATTAAATCGAATCCTGCGATTGCCCGGTGCAACGTGCGCGACCGCAGCTCTCTCCGGTGAGCAATGTTTCTACCAGTCAAACCTGTATCGGCGCGCATCCATTGATTGCTATCGTCGGGTAACCTGGACGGTCGTGCCTTCTCGCACGAATCCCGGCGTGTTGCCCGTGCAGAACGACGCAAAAAAATTTCCTGTTCCGGTCAGTTCCTCTGTATTCCACCGCGTTCCCGTGCCTTGCTTCAGGCCCGATTCGGGGGATTGACGATCACCGGGAATCGTTTGCAAGATGGCATTCAGGCCGTACACCGGAGCGAATCATGCCGATGGTGAAGAGCTTCACCCAGGCGCAATGGGACGCCGCCTCGCGCCGTCTCGATACGCTGCCAGAAAAGCCTGCGCATGAGCATCGCGTCAATGTCCGGGATGCAATCAAGTCAATGCAGGCCCAGATCAGCAGCGCCCGGAAAAAGGGGTACACGCTAGAGGAAATCGTTCATCAGCTTGCTCAGGATGGCGTCGAAATCAGCGCAAGCACGTTGAGATACGCGATGCAGCGCGCGGCGAAAGAGAATCGACCTGTGCAGGCGGAAGGGACCGCCGTGCAGAGAGCGACAACGGCAGCACGCGTGAAGAAGGGTAGTCAGGAACGTTCATCAGATGCCGGCAACAAGGCTGCCGGGAAAACGCAGGATGGGGGAACGGCAGTCAGTCAGCAGGGATCAATGGTGATTCGGGACGCGTTCTCGTTCGAGATCACGCCCGATGTTGAAAACTTGTAGAGGGCTCAAATGGACACGACGATTCCCCCCATTTATCTGGTTGGTGGCAGCAAGGGCGGTGTGGGTAAGAGCTTTGTATCGCTTGCGCTGGCCGATTATCTCCAGCGGCAGGATATGCATGCCGCGCTGGTGGAAACCGATACCGCGAATCCGGACGTCATGAAGGCAGTTCAGGACGAGATTCATTGCGTTGCCTATAGCCTGGACGAGGCGGATGGCTGGATTGGTCTCGTCAACTTCTGCGATGGGCATCGTGACGCGGCAGTGATCGTTAACACAGCGGCACGCAACCAGGCGGGTGTCGCGCGATTTGGTGCGATGCTGGCTGGTACGTTGGGCGAGCTTCAGCGCCGGCTGGTGGTCCTGTGGGTGATTAACCGGCAGCGCGACAGTCTGGAACTGCTGCATGGTTTCAGCCGGACCTTCCCCGATGCGGTAACGCACGTTGTACGCAACGGGTACTTCGGCACGCCGGACAAGTTCACGCTGTATCAGACGTCGGAGCTTCGCAAAACCATCGAGACGAAGGGCAAGTCGCTTGATTTTCCCGAACTCGCGGATCGGGTTGCCGACGAACTGCGTGGTCAGCGTCTGTCGATACGCAAGGCAACGGAGACGATGCATATCGGCGAACGGGCAGAGCTGCTGCGATGGCGCGCGCTATGCGGAACGATGTTTGCCAGGGCGATGGTCGATGGCTAACAGGCGGGGCAGGCCGCCGGACGCACTTGCCCGTCTGTTTCTCGACGTCACGGGCGAGTTACCCGACGACGCCAGTATCTTGCGGATGCGGCGGGTGTCGGGGGCACTGAACCTGCGCGACAACGATGCGCTGTGGTCTGTGCTGGTCATGCTCGAATACTACGAGCGGCTCTATGAGGCGATGCCGGAACGCGTCCGGCAGGCGGGCGCAGGCAGTCTCGATGCGGTGCGTGCCGAGACGCGCACGGCGGCGGATGCGCTGATGGCGAAGCATCGCGACGCGCTCGCGCGCTGCAAGGCGACGATTGAACTGGCCGAACGGATGATCAGCGAGCACGAAACGCGCTATCGGGCTGCGCTCGCGGAATTGAACAGCGAGGCGTTGACGTTGCTGTCGGAACGGGCCGCGAACCGGATTGCTCATGCAGCAGGGAACCGGCTTGTGGGTGCGATGGCTATCGCGGCACGCGATCAGCGGCAACGGCTCGATGCAGCGGTGGCGTCGTATGAACGGGTTGCCGCGCGCCGTTTCGTGAGGGTGTGCTACGGGCTGGCAATCGGCGGGCTGGTGGTGATGGTGCTGGCGGTTGGCGTTGGCGGGCTGGCAGGTTGGTGGGCGAGCAGCCATTCGGTGCGGGCAGACGGTTCGCCGTCCGCCCGCACAGCCTACACTTCATTGGTCTCGTCTTCCATGAACTCGGTGGCGCGGCGGAGCATGCCTGCTGCCACGTCGCTCTGGTCGAAGGCAATCATCGGTGAGAGGTAGCCTTCTTCGGCGGGGGCGAGCGGCCATTCATAGTGCCGCCCTTCGTTGTATTGCAGGTCGGTCGCCTCGACGAACGTCAGGTAGAAGCCCGGCGCGCCTTCGGCGTTGGTGGCGAGCGCGGTCATGCGGAGGCGGTTGGTCATGATGGTTTTCTCCGTCAGGTAAGCAGGCGGCGGGTAGAGGTCTGTCGCCTGCCTCGCCCCGTTGCCGGGGCGAGGGATAGGGTTAGGCCGCGAGCGGGCCAGATTGCCTGCCGTTCATGCCATTCGCAGTCGGGAAGGGCCACGGCGTCAACGGGCTGGCAGCAACGAGGGTGGCTTCCGTGTCGGCAGGCGTGCTGTTGATGTGTTCCGTGCCGGTCCCGGCGTCCGGTTCCGTGTCGCCGTCCTCACCTTCCGGCGTTTCGTTCCCGCCGTCTCCGATATCGGCATCGTCGCTGTCGTCCTCATCCTCCTCGTCACGGTTTTCGCATGATGGTGTGGCCGGGACTTCACGATCGGTGAGGATTTCCGGGAGCCATGCCGCCTTTGCGAGCCGAAGCTCGGCGGCGGCAGCCGCGTCGGACTTCTTCATCTTTTCGAGGTCGGCAGCAGCCTTCGGAGACACGGCGGCGGAGACGACTTCCGCGATGCGTGCTTTGCTGACGTGATCGAAATACGTCGCGCGCGTCGGCGTCCAATACAGCGTCATGTCGAGGTTCAGTGCGCCCGCGAGCGTATTGATCGCATGCGGCTTTTCCTCGCCTGCGATGCCGTCGAGCAGGGCGCCGGTGCAGAACGCAAGCAGGTCAAGCAGCGTCGTGCCGGGGTCTTGCTCGATCAGCCACGGCAGCAGGTCGGCCCGCTTTGCAGGCAGTTCCGCGATCCAGCGTGCCCGCTGCGTCTCGATGGCGTTCCATGCGGGGCTGGCGGGCAGGTCATCGGCGGCGCGCAACAGGGTGTCGTGGTTGTTTTCGCCGGACAGCGCCAGATAGCCGCGCGCAGACGCGTGGCCGTAGTGCTCGGGGAGTGCCTTCGGGATCAGGCAATGCAACACGGCGGCGAGCGCCACGGCGGGTTGCGCGACCAGTTCGGCGTGAGTGGCGGCGGTGCGGTGCGCGGTGAGCCGCTGGCAGAGCTTCGCACTATGGACGGGCCTGATCTTCGGAACCTTCGCAGACACCATGTCGTTCGCTTCGGCTTCGGGCGTGCCGGTCACCTCTGCGCCTGCCGCTTCGAGCGCATCGGCGTTCTCGCGGCGTACGAGGCCGCGCTCGATGACGAGTTCGCCGTGCGGGCCTACGATGACGAACGCGCCCGCTTCGGCCATCTGCTGCGCGTCCCATACCACCGTGCGGCTTTCGAGCGCGATGATCACCGCATCGAGGCGCCCGATTTCCTCATTGAGGCGGTCGACTTCCTCGTAGGCGTTTTCGTCGTCCTCCGACAGTGCTTCGAGCTTCCCGGCAAGTTCGTCCTGCTGCGCGGTGAGAGCGTCCATTTCGCGCTGCGCGTCTTCGGTGTACGGACGCTGCACGGGGCGCAGGCGGCCGTAGCGGTTCAGTTCGAGAACATCGCGCTCGACGCGCGTTTCGGTCCAGCCCCAACCTTCGGCGCGCACTTCGGCGGCGGTGGCGTCGAGTTTCTGCGCGACGAGCTTCTGCAACAGTTCAGCGTCGGCAATGTATCCCGCGTTCTCGTCGTCGCTGAACAGGTCACGGCGCACGTAGCCACCCTCGTTCTCGTAGGCCGCGATGCCGACGAAGCGCACAAGGCGGCTGCGGCTCGCGTCGATCTCAGCGCGCGTGATTGCCTGACGCAGATAATTCGGCTGGCGTTGCCAGTCGTTCGCGTCGAACCAGATATGTTCCTGCGTTTCGTGGTCGTCTGCGAGGGCGAGCGCGGCAAGCTGGTCGAGCGTGATCGCGTCCTCGCGCAGCAGCGCGAGCAGCTTCGGGGAAATGTTGGCGAGCTTCATGCGCCGCCTGACTGTAATCGGTGACGCAGAAAAGAGCGCGGCGATGTAATCGACGCTGCGGCCTTCTTCGGCCAGCATCCGGTAGGCGCGCAGCACATCGAATGGGTCGAGCCCCTCGCGCTCGCTGTTTTCGATCAGCGAAATGGCGAGCGCTTCGCCTTCGCTGACGACCCGAACGGGGACGGGATAGTCGGCGGTGATGTGCTTCTGCTCGAACAGCAGGTCGAGCGCGGCCTCCCGGCGCTGCCCCGCGCAGACTCCGTACTTACGCTGCTTGCTGCGCGCCCCCTTCATCTCGTGGACGACGAGGTTTTGCAGCAGTCCCTTCGCACAGATGTTCGCAGCAAGGCCGGAAATGCCTGACAACGGCTTCGTGCGAGCGTTGAGCGGCGAGCGGCGCAGACTGGAATAAGGCACGGTCACGACCGGCTGCTCGTTGCCGAAAGTGGTTTCGAGAACCGGCGCGGCTTCGGCTGTACCCACCGTGGTGGTGGTTTCGATTTCATGGGCTTGCATGATTGACTCCAGAAAGTTGGAAAGAGAACTCCGGGCCAAGTTGGTGCTGGATGCTGCCAGGACCTGACCCGGATAGGAGTCCTGACAGAAAGTGACGGCATTGAGGCGTTTTAAGCTGTCCCCTCTGCCGTGCTTATGCCTTCATCTGGCGCATCGCGTCCGCGAGCATCCAGAGGGCGCGGTTGAGTTTCACGTTCTGGTCGATACCGGTGATGGGGCGGGTGGACATGGAGCGCCCGGTGCGCGAGCGTCCGTGCAGTCCACCCTTGGTGAGGTTTTCCTGGACGCGGTTAAAGACCGTCCAGAGGTCGTCACGACGATCCTCGAAACGGCGCGGAGCGAGTAACTGGCTTTCGGTGACGGGCGCGGGTGCCTCGGTTTCGGTCGGGTCGTAGCGCAGCGCGAGCGCGGAGCGTGCGAACGCATGCTGTTCGTCGCGGTCGAGTGCCACGTCGCGCATACCGTCCTTCTGCTCACGGATCAGGTCGAAGCCGTCGAGCACGTCGAATGCGCCGTTGATGACGTTCTGGACGATGTTGCCCTTGTGTGGCACGCGGATATCCCGGACGCTGTCGCCTGCGACCATGCCGTTCTGGCAGACGAAGCGCAGCACGCCCGCGAGCATCTGGTAGCTGCTCGTGCCGTCGTGCGAGTTCAGCAGCACGATTTCATTGGCTTCGTCGCCGGTGATCTGGTCGGCGTGGCGAAGCCGCAGCATGTGTTTCGTGTACTCACGGCGGTCGCCGTGGCGTACGCGGGTCTGGCAGGCCATGAAAGGCTGGAAGCCTTCGTTGCGCAGGCCGCGCAGCACATCGATGGTCGGAATGTAGGTGTAGCGCGCGGAGCGGCTTTCGTGCTTGCCGTCGGCGAAGATGGACGGGGCGACGCGGCGGATCTGATCATCCGACAGGGGCGAGTCCGAGCGGAGCATCGGGGAACCGTAATAGAAAGAGGAAGCGAGTTGCATGGCAATCTCCACAGCAAAGGGTTGAGGGCCTGAACCGGGCGAGGGAATGTGTCTTGCCGTTGTGGCTGGACACCTCCCGGTGGAACCCGGGGTTGGCTTTGCTGCCGCCAGGCTCCCGGGTTTCCGCCCGTGCGACTCAGGGAGCCGATAGCGGGCAGGCGTCAAGGAAAAAGGCGGGGGAGAGGTGCGGGCAACACGGTCCCTCGCCCCTTGACGCCTGCCCGCTATCGGCTACGGTCGCGGGGTGAGGGCGGTAACCTGGGAGCGCGGTGCATGCCGTGACGCGGGTTGACCGGACAGGCGGCCGTGCCGGATGGAAGATGACGGGGTTGACTGCTGCGCCAGGGATTGATGCCCGACAGGGGCGAGACGCGGTACGCGGCTCGACGCGCAGCGCGAAAGCCCGGCCCGTAGCGCAGGCGAAGGGCGGCGCCCGGGAAGGCACGTGGCAACGCCGATCGTCCGTGACGGACAAGACGCGCCGTCGGTGCCGACGTCGGGTTCAATCAGGATGATCCGGACGAGTGCAGGCGCTCTGGACGTATGAAGCGGGATGTGATGGCGAGGAGGGTGTGACCGGACAGAGGAGGCAAACCACCACGCGGCACGAGGGATGGTCACACAGGTCGTCAGGCGATCGGGTGGTCTAGCTTCACAGGGCACGCCGTGTGAGAGTGACGATACGTGCAAGGCCGGCACTATGCCGCGGCGCAGCCGATGCTTGCTATCTGAGAAACGCTACCCTGTGAGATCCGGTTGCTGTTGTTCAGCGAAGGAGGGTTAGCCGCCGAAGGCGCTCCTGAATGCTATGCAACGACCAGCGCGTCCTGAGACTGTCTTTCGACAATGGGGGCGGCTTTATGTGGCGCCGCGCTCGAATTCGCGACGTCTGCGAGCCGGTCTGGCGCGGACATTGACTCCGGTGTCACCTTGATCTGCCATCTGCGTTCGGCCAGCATGGTTCCCCGGCAGTCTGGCGAGCCGCAGTGGCAGGCGTACCGATGCCGCAGTTGACGGGTGTACCGGCCTTCGACAAGGAGCGCGTAGTCGATGCTGAGCTCTTCGCCGCTTCGTATCGGCTGCACGGTCTGTATGAAGATCCGGCCATTGCGGTCTTCCGCTTCGCAGTTGGGGCGGCACGCATGATTGATCCACCGGGCGCTGTTGCCGTCCACCGCACCGTCTATGACGGTGCCGTCGCCGATGTCGAAATAGAAGGTATGGTCCGGATGCGCAGGATCGCGGGGGTGACGGAGCAACGCCTCCTCCCAGGAGATACGCTCGCCCCGGTATTCACACACCTGTTCGCCCGCGGCAAGTGCGCGCGTGGCGAATACACCCCTGCCGTGAACAGGTGACCGGCGAACAGCGAACCGCTTGCGACGACGCTTGGTATCGGCAGGTGTCCGCGCAACAGTATCGGAATCGTTCTTCAATGGCATGGTCGGTACGGTTGGGGAACGGAGGAACTGGGTCAGGCAGCCGGGATAGAGTGCCCCGGCGAATTTCCTTTTTCAAGCGCTACAATTATTTTCACCCCAGCGATACAGGCGTAATGAGATACCGACCGACGCGAACGCGTGTCGCGCAGGAGAGAAGCACGGGTTGGAGGAGCTACAGGATCCTCATGTAGCGGATTCTTCCGATCTGGGGCGAACGTTCCAGGATCAGGTCCGCAATGAATTCGGGGAGCAGGGCGCGCGGAATGTTTGCAGGAACATTGTCGACCAGTTGAGAGGCTACGCGCGCGATAAAGTCATCGGGCGAGCTTGCCAGACTGTGTTCATAACTCACGCGGTACTCCATGACGCACGATGCTCCGGGGAGGCTTTCTCAGCGAACGATTCTACCAGCCGCCGGGGCGGCTCGCGGTACGCGTTGATGGGTCGGGAGGGCAGTGTATCTGCCTTCCGGGCGTTGGCAAGCGCTTGCAGGCGGTGATTCACATGCCATGCGCGCGGCGTTTCAGGGAAAGGGATTTTGCCGCAAGGGAATGGTTGGTAGAATCCCGGCCTGCAGAATGGACCAATCCTACCGATGCGTTTGCCTGACTACGCATCCCATCTGAGTGCGACCATCTCGATATGGCGGATAAATTGTTTACCCGAGAGCGTTCTCGCAGTCTGCCGGAGGAGGGGAGGCACTCGTGTGTTTGCCGTCGACGATGACGCCCCAGGTACGGCCCGACAACTGGAGACTGTTTCAGTATGAGTTTCGGCGACCCGATATTCAGTAAGCGGCTGCGCAACGGGGCACGCGTGCGCACGAGTGCCCTTGTCGGTTCGAGAACCCCGTATCAGGAGGGTGAGCTTGAAGTGGTCGAGATTGGCCCGTTCGTGTCCGTAGCAAACGGAACACAGGTCCGGTTCCGGGCACGTTTGACCGAAGCCGGCGGGCTGCTAGCCGGTACTGTCATCCATACACGGTGGGGCGTGTGCGAAGTCGTGGACTGACCGGCAGGGAACCGCTATCCTCGAAACGGCGGATGTTTTGCGCGCAGAATAGAGACGCGCGAGTTTTGCCTTAATCGATTCGAATGCCAGCAAGTGGCATTACACGGTTGCAGACGTGAAAGGATGATCGTGGCACTTCAATTCCCCAATCCCAGCGGTAGCTACGATGCTACGAGACATTGCGTATGTTTCTGGGGATACGGCAATTCGCGCGAAATCACCTTCCAGGTTGACGACGCGATGCTAAGAAATCTGCAACCTGACGCTGGCTGTGACGAGCGGTCGATGCTGAGCGCCTTCGACCAGTTGCGAGAGAAACTCTTCGAAATTGCCAGGAAGCAGTACGTCGAAGGTCCTCAAAACCGGTACAAGATTTTCTGACCGGTGGCGTTGTCCGTAGAGCTAACACGATACAGGCGGGAAATTCTCAACAAAGGCAAGTTGATTGGCCCAAAGCCGTCACTAAAGCCGAAGGATGTCTGGGCGATTTGAATCCATCTCTGGAACACGTTTAGAAGGGGCGTTTGCGCCCGATGGTGTCGTGCATGCGTGTCAACCCGCATGCCAGTTGTTATCGAGCACCGAAGAAAATGGGCATTTCCGCATCGCCAGGCGAACAGACTCCTGGAGTTGCATCCTGTTGCCGCACAGCAAAGAAATCGGCATCTACTCCGAGCTGCTGGACGCGCTTGAGCCAGTCCGGCATATCGCCCTCACCGTTCCATTCGTTGCCTTTGTGGTCCCGGTAACGGGGCGTCAGCGGTTTATCCGCTTCGATGGCAGCAGCAAGATCCTCGGCGCTGATGCCATATTCATCCATGCGCCGGCGAATCCAGACGATCAGGCGATCGCGGGCTTCTCCATCGAAATTGCGGTGCGGCAATCGCGGAGCCGGTGGCGCTTTCGCGACCTGGTTTTGTTTGTGTAAAAACATGGTTATCTCAAGCGTAATGCTACGGGCTGGCCTGCAAGGCAGCCGTTCAGGGGGCAACCCGATTCATTGCATCAGTCGTGTAGGCCGGGCGGGAGAGAAGGAAAAATTCTGGAATGCAGAAAATCCGGGAAGCAAGCTGCGAGCATCGTGAACATAAGATGTCGCGAGGACAGCATACGCCATATTCGTCGCTGACGGGTTTATGAATCCGTTGCAGTTCGTTTCACGGACTTCCTGCGGAAGGCACGCAACAGACAATTAAAATATAAATCGCGACATAGTGACCAGATGCGCCCAGACTGCGAGGTAGGGCTGTCGCTTTCGCGACCGGCAAATCAGGAGAGGCACGATGACAAAGAGCACAACGCGCGGCAATCGCGAGGCCAAAAAGCCTAAACAACCCAAAAAAGTGCTCGCTCCCGCAGTTGGTGTGTCCGCGACGGTCACACCGAAGACCGCTTCGGCCAGCGCACCGGCAAGAAAGAAATAACAGGCCCACCGGGACACGGATCCGTGTCCGTCTCCACACTTTCCGGGTGTTCAGCTGGAAAGCGCTTCGACAGGGCCGTGAAGATGCGCCTGTCCCTCATTCATACCGCACCGGTCCGCTCAAAGCTCATCCGACGCTTTAGTCCATCGCTAAAACGGTAGCCACCGGTTGGCGCACGTGCGCGTCACGGCCGAACGCACACAGAAACTGTGCGCCTGCTGTCTCATCCTGACGGTTCCTCGCGCGCCCACCCGCACCCGTGAATCAGGCCATACCCCGGAGGCTTGCATGCACGCGACGCGCGCGGTGCGACCTCCCCGAAGGAAGATCCGATCATGTCCCATCTCGAAGAACTGTCCGGCGCTACAACGATGCCGAACGATGCGCTCGCCGCCAGCGTGCCTCGCCACCGCAATTCGTTCGCTCCAGCGAACTCACCGGCGTTGCAGGAAGTTCGCCTATGAACCCGATCCTTCGATATGTGACGAGGCATCGCTTGCCGTCGCTGCCGTGGACTGACATTGCGCCGGTCCGCGAAGAGCTGTTCGGCGTCGAGCGGCTCGAGCAACACGCCGAGAGCCTGGCCGCCGCGCAAGCCATCACGAAGACACCGCCCGCGGTTTTATCGTTGCACACGCGACTGAACGACAACGCCGACGTCCTGCTCGCAGCCTACCGTGCGAGTGCCGAGGAACTGGAGAGCGGCCGGGGCGTGGTGCCCGCCGCGGAATGGCTGCTCGACAACTATCACCTCGTCGAGGAACAGATCCGCGAGATCCGCGACGACCTGCCGCCTGGTTACTACCGTCAGTTGCCCAAGCTCGCCGTGGGCCCGTTCGCAGGCTATCCACGCGTGTTTGGTCTCGCATGGGCGTTCGTTGCCCATACCGACAGTCACTTCGACCCGCAGATCCTGCGGCGTTTTATCAGCGCGTATCAACGGGTTCAACCGCTGACGATCGGCGAATTGTGGGCCGTGGCGATCACGCTGCGCATCGTGCTGATCGAGAACCTGCGACGCCTGACTGACCAGATCACCGCAGGCCGTAGCGCCCGCGCCGACGCCGACGCGCTCACCGAGCGTCTGCTCGAATCGGGCGGCGCCCGTTCGGCGCTCGAAGCGGACATCGCCTCTCGTTCCGCAGGCCTGTTGTCGGAGCTGTTCGCCGCGCAACTCGCCAAACGGCTGCGTGACCAGGATCCGCGCACCATGCCGGCATTGGGCTGGCTGGAAGAGCGGCTCACGCTTCAGGGCGCCTCCATCGAGGAGGTCGTGCAGCACGCACAGCAGCGCCAGGGCGCATCGAACGTCACCGTGCGCAATGTGATCACGAGCATGCGGCTGATTTCCGACATCGACTGGGCGGAACTGTTCGAGGAAGTGAGTCTCGTCGACGCCCATTTGCGCGCCGGCAGCCACTTTGCCTCGATGGATTTTCCGACGCGCAATCTGTATCGCAGCGCAATCGAGCAACTGGCGCGCGGCTCGTCGTTTACCGAACTCGAGGTCGCGGGGCTGGCGCTGGAATCGGCGCAGACGGCGGCACTGGAAGCAGGGGACACCGCGCAGGCGGAACGCGCAGGCGACCCCGGCTATCACCTGATCGCCGAAGGCCGGCAAGCGCTGGAGCAGGCGATCGGCTTTCGTCCGCCGCCGCGTCTGCGCATCACCCGGTTCAACGTCCGGCTCGGCATGGGCGGCTATGTCGGCACCATCCTGACTGTCGCCACGACGTTGCTGGCGCTGGTGTTGTGGGCGATGTGGATACTCGCGCCGAGCGGTCTCGAACCTTGGGTGTTCGTACTCTTCGCCGCGTGCGGATTTCTGCCCGTCACCGAGATCGCGACTGCGCTTGTCAATCGCGCAGTGACATGGAGTTTCGGCGCAATCGTATTGCCGGGTCTCGAGCTGACGGATGGCGTGCCGTCGTCGTTGCGCACGCTGGTTGCCGTCCCGACGCTCCTGACGAGCGAGGCCGATCTGCGCGAACAGATCGAACGTCTCGAGGTGCATCATCTCGCGGGCGCCGGTGGTGACCTGTCCTTCGCGTTGCTCGCGGACGGGCTCGATGCGGACCAGGAAGTGCTGGAGGGCGATGCGCATTTGCTCGCCGTGGCCGCCGACGCCATCGAAGCGCTGAACTCCCGTTACGAGCCAGGCCCCGGTGGCAGCCGTTTCCTGCTGCTGCATCGCCGTCGCCTGTTCAATCCGAGCGAAAACAAGTGGATGGGTTGGGAACGCAAGCGCGGCAAGCTGCACGAACTCAATCGACTGCTGCGCGGCGCGGCGGATACGAGCTTCATGCCGATCGCCGGCCGTGCGCCGCAGGTGCCGCCCGATGTGCGCTACGTCATTACGCTCGACGCCGATACGCGTTTGCCACGCGACGCCGCGCTGCGGCTGATCGGCAAGATGGCGCACCCGCTGAACCGCCCCACCTTCAGCGAGGCCGAGCAACGCGTCGTCAACGGCTACGCGATTTTGCAGCCGCGTGTCACGCCGTCGCTGCCGGTCGGCCAGGAAGGGTCGCTGCATCAGCGCGTCTTCTCCGGACCCGGCGGGATGGACCCGTATGCGGCGGCCGTGTCCGATGTCTATCAGGACCTGTTTGGCGAAGGCTCGTACACCGGCAAGGGTATCTATGACGTCGATGCCTTCGAAGCCGCTTTGCATGGACGAGTGCCGGAAAACACGCTGCTCAGTCACGATCTGTTCGAAGGGGTTTTCGCGCGCGCCGGACTCGCCTCGGATGTCGAAGTGGTCGAGGAAGTGCCGTCGCGTTACGACGTGATCGGCAAGCGCCAGCATCGCTGGACGCGTGGCGACTGGCAATTGCTGCCGTGGATCGTCGGCCATCGCGGCCCGGACCGGCACGCGATGCCGTCGATCGGGCGCTTCAAGATGCTCGACAATTTGCGCCGTTCGTTACTCGGCCCCTTGATGGTCGCCGCGTTCGCCCTATGCTGGCTGATGCCGGCCCATGCCGCAATCGCAGGCGCGCTGCTGATGTTAGGCGCATTCGCGATACCCGCTTTCCTGCCGACTTTGTTCGCGGTAGTGCCGCGCCGGACCGGGATCCGTTTGCGCAATCATCTGGAGGTGCTGGCCGCTGATGTGCGGCTCGCTGCCTTGCAAACATTTCTCTCCGTTGCGTTTCTCGCGGACCACGCCTGGCGCATGGGCGATGCGATCGTCCGGACGCTGCTGCGGCTGTTCGTGACGCATCGCCGGCTGCTCGAATGGACGACCGCTGCGCAATCGAAGGGCAGTCCGCGTCTCGATCTGCGTGGCTTTTACCGGCAGATGACAGGCGGTGTCGCGCTCGGCCTCGTGTTGCCGGCGGGTGCGATTGTGTATGCGCCGTCGCACTGGCCACTCGCGCTGCCGTTTGCGCTGTTGTGGCTCGCCGCGCCGGCGCTAGCGCTATGGTCGAGCCGATCGCCAACAGTCGCACGGCGCTTCGCGATGGCGGAACTGGACGCGCGCAGCCTTCGTCTCATCGCGCGCCGCACGTGGCGCTTCTTCGAGACCTTCGTGACACCGGCAGAAAACATGCTGCCGCCCGACAACTTCCAGGAAGATCCGGTGCCGGTCGTCGCACACCGCACTTCGCCGACTAACCTGGGGCTCTATCTGCTGTCGGCGATTGCCGCGCGCGATTTCGGCTGGGCGGCGACGACGCAAACCGTCGAGCGCATCGAAGCAACGTTCGCCTCGATGCACAAGCTCGCCCGTTTCAAGGGGCATTTCTATAACTGGTACGGGACGCTCGATCTGCAGGTTCTGGCGCCAGCGTATGTATCGTCGGTCGATAGCGGCAATCTGGCCGGTCATCTGATCGTTCTCGCCAATGCATGCGAAGAGTGGCAGCACGATCTGCTCGCACCGGCTGCGCGGTCCGGCATGGTGGACAACCTGCAGCTTGCACGCGCAGCCATCGACGCTTTGCCTGCCGCTGGCGGTGAACGCGGCAAGCAGCTGATAACAATCTTCGAAGAGATCCGCACGCAGTTGCACGGCGCGCAAACGCTCGACGCACTGTCGCCGTTGCTCATGCGCTTGACGGAAAAGGCCGGCAAGGCCACGCGCGAACTGGTACCGGCGGGCGGCGACGACAGCTGCGCCGACCTGATGTTCTGGGTCGACGCTCTGAGCAAAAGTCTCGTCGAGCACGCTCGCGACCGGCAACAACTTGCCGAGGCGCCCGGTCTTCTGAAGGCCCGTTTGAAGGAACTCGCCGATACGTCGCGAGCGCTGGCGCTCGACATGGACTTCGCGTTCCTGCTCGATCCGGAACGCAAGCTGCTATCGATCGGCTATTCGCAGTCCGATAACAGCCTCGACCAGAACTGCTACGACCTGCTCGCGTCCGAAGCGCGGCTCGCAAGCCTGTTTGCCATCGCCAAAGGCGACGTGACGACGCGCCACTGGTTTCGCCTCGGCCGCGCTGCGACGCCTGTCGGCAATGGCTCGGCGCTGATCTCGTGGTCAGGCTCGATGTTCGAATACCTGATGCCCTCGCTGGTGATGCGTGCGCCGGTCGGCAGTCTGCTCGAGCAGACGAACCGCCTGGTGGTGGAACGGCAAGCGTCGTATGGACGTTCGCTGGGTATTCCATGGGGCATTTCGGAATCGGCGTACAACGCGCGCGACATCGAATTCACCTATCAGTACTCGAATTTCGGTGTGCCTGGCCTCGGTCTGAAGCGCGGGCTTTCGGAGAATCGCGTGATCGCGCCCTATGCAACGGGACTGGCCGCAATGGTCGACCCGCAGGCCGCGCTAGAGAACTATGCACAACTCGCCGGGCTGGGCGCGCTGGGTCGCTATGGCTACTACGAAGCGCTCGACTTCACGCGCTCGCGGTTGCCGGACAACGCGGACGTGGCAATCGTGCGCAACTTCATGGCGCATCATCAGGGCATGACCATCGTGTCGATTGCGAACACGTTGCTCGACGCGCAGATGCGTGCGCGTTTCCATCGCGAGCCCATGATTCAGGCGAGCGAACTGTTGTTGCAGGAACGCATGCCACGCAACGTTGCGGTTGGGCATCCCCGTGCGGAAGAAGTGAATACGTCGGCAGCGGTCGCCGGCGCCGCCCCGTCGACGGTACGGCGCCTCGCAGCGTCAGCTGTGGCCGGTGCTGCACCGGTGACGCATCTGCTGTCGAATGGGCACTACGCGGTCATGCTGACGGCAACCGGCGCCGGTTACAGCCGTTGGCGTGATCTCGCCATCACGCGTTGGCGCGAAGACGCGACGCGCGACGACTGGGGTTCGTTCATCTTCCTGCGCGATACGCACAGCGGCCACGTGTGGTCGGCCGGTGCGCAGCCGGTGGGCAGCGAAGCCGAGTACGAAGAGGTTGTGTTCGGCGAGGACCATGCGGAGTTCATTCGTCGTGACGGTTCGTTGACCACGACGATGGACGTGCTGGTTTCCGGCGAGGCGGATGGCGAAGTACGCCGCGTCTCGTTGGCAAACAGCGGACGTCGCGCGCGCGAGATCGAGCTGACGTCGTACGCCGAAATCGTGCTCGCGACGCCTGCCTCCGACAACGCCCACCCGGCCTTCTCGCGGATGTTCGTGCAGACCGAGCACCTCGCCGAATTCGGCGCGCTGCTGGCTACGCGCCGTCCACGGTCGCACGATGAAAAGCAGGTGTGGGCAGCGCATTTCGCGGTGGTCGACGGTGAGATTGTCGCCGATCCGCAATACGAATCGGACCGCGCACGTTTTCTCGGACGCGGCAATAACGCAGGCACTGCAGCGGCGATCTTCGACGATCAGCCGTTGACCAACACTGCCGGCACCGTACTCGATCCGGTCTTTGCACTCAGGTATCGCGTGCTGGTGCCGCCGGGCAAGGTTGCACGCGTGACGTTCTGGACGGTGGTAGCCGAGTCGCGGGCGCTGTTGCTGGATCTGGTCGACAAACACCATGACCGTAACGCGTTCGATCGCGCCAAAACGCTTGCGTGGACGCAGGCTCAGGTGCAGTTGCGCCACCTGGCAGTCGAAGCCGAAGAGGCCGCGAATTTTCAGCGCCTGGCCGCGCCCGTGATTTACGCCGATACCCGCTTCAGGGCGCCGTCGGACACGATCATTCGCGGGGCCGACGTGCAGTCGGGACTCTGGCCGCACGCGATTTCCGGCGATCTGCCGATCGTGCTGCTGCGCATCGACGACGTCGAAGACATTGCGCAGGTCCGGCAGTTATTGAGGGCGCACGAGTATTGGCGGATGAAGCGGCTCGCCGTCGATCTCGTCATCATCAACGAACGGGCGTCGTCGTATATCCAGGAGTTGCAGGGCGCGATCGAAACGGCCGTGCGTAGCAGCCAATTGCGGCCGCGCTACGGCGAAGAACTCGCGCAAGGGGCCGTCTTTACGCTACGCGCCGATTTGATGGGCGTGGAGGCGCGTGCGTTGCTGCAATCGGTTGCGAGAGTCGCATTGATCGCCCGGCGCGGTTTGATCGCCGAGCAACTCGCGCGCTTGCCGCAGTCGCGTGGCCAGGCGTCGGCGTTGCGCCAGCAGAGGCCGTCGATGTCGTCGCCATGGCCTGCAGCGCCTCATCCGCCGCGCATAGTTTCTTCGGCTGCGTCGAGGCTCGAGTTTTTCAACGGCCTGGGTGGTTTCGATAAAGACGGCCGGGAATACGTCACCGTTCTCGTGGCAGGCGCGACGACGCCTGCGCCGTGGATCAACGTGATTGCGAACCCCGGCTTTGGCTTTCAGGTCGCGGCAGAAGGCAGCGGCTACACGTGGGCTGAAAACAGCCGAGAGAATCAGCTTACGCCATGGTCGAACGATCCGGTCGAGGATCCGGCGGGTGAGGCGATCTATGTGCGCGACGAAGCCACTGGCGAGGTGTGGGGCGCAACCGCACAGCCGATCCGCGACGGCGGGACCTATGTCGCGCGTCATGGGCATGGCTATAGCCGCTTCGAACACGAGGCGAATGGCATCGCGCTCGACTTGCTGCAATACGTGCCGCTCGCCGATCCGCTGAAGATTTCCCGGCTGACGGTGCGCAATCTGTCCGCGAGGCCGCGACGTCTGTCCGTGACGGCGTGGAACGAATGGGTGCTCGGCACCTCGCGCGGCGCATCCGGTCCCTTCATCGTGACGGAGATCGACTCTGCGACCGGCGCGATGCTGGCGCGTAATCCTTGGAGCATGGGGTTCGCGGGACGCGTCGCGTTCGCCGATCTCGGCGGCCGGCAGACCGCATGGACGGCGGATCGTACCGAATTTCTCGGCCGTAATGGCCGCAGCGCAGCACCCGCCGCGCTGAGCGGCAATGCACGGCTCTCCGGCGCGACGGGGGCAGGCCTCGATCCCTGCGCGGCGTTGCAGGACGTGATTGAGTTGAGCGTCGGCGAGATCGTCGAAGTGGTGTCGTTCGTCGGACAATGCGCTTCCGTCGAAGAAGCGCGCGCGTTGATCGAACGCTATCGCAAGGCCGATCTTGACGCCGTTCTCGCCGAGGTGACGAACCACTGGCACAAGGTGCTCGGCACCGTCCAGGTGAAGACCCCGGACCGCGCGATGGACCTGATGTTGAACGGCTGGCTGCTGTATCAAACGCTCGCGTGCCGTATCTGGGCGCGCTCGGCGTTCTATCAGGCGAGCGGCGCTTATGGGTTCCGCGACCAGTTACAGGACGGCATGGCGTTGACGCATGTGCAGCCGGACGAGACGCGCCGGCATTTGCTGCGTGCTGCGGCGCGACAGTTTGTCGACGGCGATTTTCAGCATTGGTGGTTGCCGCAAACGGGGCAGGGCGTGCGCACGAGGATTTCCGATGACCGCGTGTGGCTCGCGTTCGCGACGGCAAACTATGTCGGCTGCGCTGGCGACGTCGCGATTCTCAATGAGACTGTACCGTTCCTCGACGGACCGCTGCTGCGACCCGGCGAGCACGATGCGTTCTTTCAACCGATGATCGCAGATGAATCCGCATCGTTATTCGAGCACTGCGCGCGCGGTCTCGATCAGTGCATCGAACTGACCGGCGAGCATGGCTTGCCGCTGATCGGCACGGGCGACTGGAACGACGGCATGAACCGCGTCGGCGCCGGTGGCAAGGGAGAAAGCGTTTGGCTCGGCTGGCTGCTCTTGCGGACCGTTGAACTGTTTGCACCGCTGGCTGAATCGCGCGATCCGGTTTCGGTGGCGCGTGCTGCACGCTGGCGCGCTCATGCGGCCTCGTTGCGAGAATCGCTGGAACGTGACGCATGGGATGGCCAATGGTATCGCCGCGCGACGTTCGACGACGGCACATGGCTTGGCTCGAGCGAAAGTGACGAATGCCAGATCGATTCGATCGCGCAGTCATGGGCGGTATTGTCCGGCGCGGCAGACCCAGCGCGCGCAACGCTTGCGATGGCCTCGCTGGAGAAGCACCTGATCCGTCGCGACGACGCGCTTGCGTTGCTGTTCACGCCTCCGTTCGATAAAACGTCGCACGATCCGGGCTATATCAAGGGCTACCCGCCGGGGCTGCGCGAAAACGGCGGCCAGTATAGTCACGCGGCGATGTGGGTGATTCTCGCATCGACGAAACTGCGTGATGGCAACAAGGCGGCCGCGTTGTTCTCACTGCTCAATCCGGTCAATCATGCGCGCACACCGATGGAAGTCGAGCGTTACAAGGTCGAGCCTTATGTCGTTGCCGCCGATGTCTATTCCGTGGCGCCGCATGCCGGGCGTGGCGGCTGGACGTGGTACACGGGATCGGCGGGGTGGATGTACCGGGCGGGTATCGAGGGCATTCTTGGGATTCGCCGCGAGGGGAATTTTCTGGTGATCGATCCTTGCATTCCGGATACGTGGCCGGGGTTTGAGGCAACCGTGTCGATGCATTCGACGCGCTACGAGATCCGCGTCGAGTCCGCTGACGAGCGTGATGTGATGCGTGCGGTGCTCGATGGCGCGGGTGTCGAATGTGGTGATGGACGGGTGCGCGTGCCGCTTGATGCCGGGTCGCATACGCTCGTGATCGCCCTTTGCGTCGGGGTTAGCGAAGACGTGCAGTCGGGTGCTCAGATCGCCTGACGATTCACGCATCGAGCAATTATCTTGCAGAGGACCGGAGCAAACGATGTTGGCATGGCACTACACCACGGAACGAAAATTTCAGCACATCATCGCAAGCGGAATGCTCATCCCAGGCGGCATCGGGGGCGAGTCCACCGGAACGCCCGTGCTGTGGTTTTCGCGAAATCAGCATTGGGAGCAAACCGCTGCAGACGAGTGCCACGAGGCCGGGCAACCGTTGCGCTGCTTGACGATGCGTGAAACTCACGTGGCGAACGGCGGACTCGTGCGGTTTGGAGGCGATGCTAAACGTCTGTACGTCGGCGAAGTGCTGCGGCGAAAAGCGCAGATGACACATCAGGTCTGGGCGGCCTTGCCTTGGTCACAAAGGGATTCTTTAGGATTCCATCAAAATTCCCGCGGGCGGGTCTGCCGGCGGGGGCCATCAACTTCGTCGTTGCATCCAGGCGAGCTTTACGGCGGGTGTGTTCTGGAGAGCGGCAGGCAAAGAGTCATGAGGCAATGAGTTGCTTCCGATTCCGTGTACCGGTACGCTGCCGTACTGACTTTTTCTTGCTGCGGGAACAGCATCACTCACTCCGTCGTGGAGCCACTGTTGCCTGCGCGTGGCGCGCGCTGCAGACTCATTCGATAGAGGAGAGTGGCGTGACATTTACAACGGTGCCTGTGCCGATCATTGAGGCGAAAAGCCAGTCGGATGCAACGGCCAAGACCGGTCTGAGCAGCAGCGAAGCGCGCCGCAGGCTTGCCGAGTCGGGCGCGAACACGCTCCCTGACGCGGCGGCGAGCACCTGGCGCATGATGCTTGGGAAGTTCTGGGCGCCGGTGCCGTGGATGCTGGAAGCCGCCGTCGTGCTGGAATGCGCGATGGGAAAATTCGTCGAGGCAGGCGTCATTGCAGGCCTCCTCGTGTTCAACGCCGTGCTTGGACTTGTGCAGGAAAGCCGCGCCCAGGCAACGCTTACCGCATTGAAGTCGCGCCTCGCCTTGAACGCCTCAGTGCTGCGGGACGGAAAATGGTCAACTGTCCGGGCAGCCGATCTGGTCAAGGGTGATGTCGTCAAGCTCTCGCTAGGCGGTGTGGTGGCGGCGGACATGCTGCTCGTCTCGGGCGACGCACTGCTCGACCATTCCATGCTCACTGGCGAGTCCGTGCCGATCGAAGCCGCCGCTGGCGCGCAGACATTTGCCGGTGCGCTCGTGAGGCGTGGCGAAGCAGTCGCGGTGGTGACCGCGACGGGCACGCATACGCGCTTTGGCCGCACGGCGGAACTGATCCGGACCGCGCATGTGGCGAGTTCGCAGCAAAAAGCGGTGTTGCTCGTCGTGCGCAATCTGGCGATATTCAGTGTCGTCGTCATTGCAATGCTGCTTGTCTGTGCACTATATCTGCACATGCCATTTGCCGATATCGTGCCGCTCGTGCTGACGGCCGTGCTTGCATCGATTCCGGTAGCATTGCCGGCCACCTTCACCTTGTCGGCCGCGCTCGGCGCCCGCGCGCTTGCTGGTTGCGGCGTGCTGTCTACCCGGCTGACGGCGGTGGACGAGGCCGGAACCATGGATGTGCTGTGTGCCGACAAGACGGGCACGCTGACACGCAATGCGCTGACGGTCACGGCCGTGCGGCCGATGCCTGGCTTCGACGAGCAGCATGTGTTGACGCTCGCGGCATTGGCGAGCGCGGAGGGGGGACAAGACCCTGTCGATACCGCCATTCGCGCGGCCGCGGCTAGCCGCGTTACAACCGACGCACCGACACTGGTCAAGTTCACCGCGTTCGATCCGGCGAGGAAGATGTCGGAGGCGAGCGCAACCGATTCGACCGGAGGCGCGCAGCGGATTGTGAAGGGCGCTTTCGCTGCAGTCGTGGGGATTGCCGAACCGTCTCCGACAGCGGTGGCGCTGGCCAATGAACTCGAGGGGAAGGGGTTTCGGGTGCTGGCAGTGGCGGCTGGTGCACCGCCGATACTGAAGCTGATCGGGATTGTTGCGCTAAGTGATCCGCCGCGCACCGATTCCGCGGCGCTCGTTACGGAACTGCGCGCTCTGGGGGTGCGTGCCGTGATGGTGACGGGGGACGCGCCGGCGACGGCGACCATCGTCGCGCATACGGTCGGGCTCGACGGTGCGGTCTGTCCGCCGGGACCAATTCCAGATGGCGTCAAGCCAGAGGCATTCAGTGTATTCGCCGGCGTGCTGCCGGAAGACAAATACAGGCTCGTCAAGGCGTTCCAGCAGAGTGGTCACATTGTCGGCATGTGCGGCGACGGTGCCAACGACGCTCCCGCGCTTCGCCAGGCACAAATCGGCATTGCGGTATCGACCGCGACCGACGTCGCGAAATCCGCCGCCGGGATGGTGCTGACCGAACCGGGACTCGGCGGCATCGTGGCGGCGGTGAAGGAAGGCCGCGTGACGTTCCAGCGCATCCTGACCTACACGCTGAATTCGATCATCAAGAAGATCGTGACCGCATTTCTGCTGGTGTTCGGTCTGGTCATGACGGGACATGCGATCCTGACTCCACTGCTGATGGTGATCCTGATGATCGCGGGCGATTTTCTTGCCATGTCGCTAACGACCGATGACGTGTTGCCTTCGCCAGCGCCCAATGCATGGCGGATCGGCAACCTGACGATTGCGGGCGTGGGGGTCGGCATCGCTTTGCTGGCTTTCTGCACCGGTGTGCTGGCTGTCGGCCGATTCGCCTTGGGTCTGCAAATTGGCGCGCTGCAAACGCTGACCTTTGTGGTCCTTGTGTTCGGCAGCCAGGCGACGCTCTATGCCATTCGTCAACGCGGGCATTTGTGGGGTTCACGTCCCAGCGTATGGTTGCTAGCGTCGTCGGCTGTGGATATCGTGATCGCCCTGGTCCTTGCGGTTCAGGGGATCGCTATGACCGCACTCCCTGTTGCACTGATAGTGGAGGTACTTGGTGCCGCGGTGATTTTTGCACTCGTATTGGACGCGGTGAAGATTCCGGTCTTTGCTCATCTACGGATTACGTAGGGCGCAATGCCGTCGCTTTCGAAACCATAGGACTTGCCGCGAAACTAGAGCGGCAGGAACAGATTGATACCGGGTGAGACTGCTGGTGCATAGACTACTGGCGGCGCGTCGTAACCGTAGCCGTACCCCTGATCGCCATGACCATAACCACCGCCGCCGTGGCCGCGATCGCCATGTCGAACTGCCTGGCGGGGCGCATGCCCCTGACTATGCTGCTGCCCTCCGCCGCCACGGTGAGCGTCTTCTGCCCGTAGCGGTGCGGTGGTGAAGATACAGGCGACCGCTAATGCGACGCCAACCGTCCTCAGGCATCCCGCTCTCGTGATGCCGCTGCCCGGCGCACGCGTCATTGAGGTTTTCATGGTGTTCTACCCCTTCTTCGACATGTGGCTATCGTTACGGAAAATCAGATCGGCATTGTGCTTCTGGGTATTCGACATGCTGTTGTAAAGCGCTTCGAAGGCCGCTGTGAGCTTCTTGATGCCGTCCGCATGGGCATCGACAACCTCGCCATACGAGTGCAGATCGTCGATTGCGCTCATGCTGTTCGCGTTAGCGGTTCGGGACTGCCTGAGCGAATCCATCGTGCTGGCGTTGTCGCGCATGACCTGCGCGACCGGTTGCCAGAGTGATTCCTGCGCAGCCGTGATCTGAAGCCGAGAGTGAAGACTGTTGATGCGCGTGTCGACCGGGGTGTGCGCTGCAACGGTCATGACATGCGCACCTGACTGCGTCTGCGTGGGCGTGGCGGCGCTTGCCGGATTGGCGAGCACCGCAATGCCGAGAAGCAGCGTGGTGGCGAGCGCAGGCGAAACGCGTAGTTGAAACGGGTGGGCGGTGCACTTCATGGTTGGTCTCCTGGGACTTGATCAGGAATCGAATCGCCAGCGAAGTACCACACCGTGGGCGGGTTCGATTGAATAGATCACTTGTGCCTCGATTCCCGGTTGACGTCTGTCCGATGGCGGACGTTCGCGTCCGCTCAATCAGGCCTGGCGGATCGGCACGCTGTGGCCCGGCAGGACAGCCCGAGCATGCACACGCCGGAGCGTGTCAGACGGCGGCTGACGACGCATGTTCGACCGGCGTGACGCCTTCATGCCAGTCGAGACGTGACGGATGGTAGGTGGCTAGCACGGCTTTGGCCCGCGCCATCTCTTCAGTGGTGCCATGCGTCGTGACCAGAAAGCCATTCGCCTTGACTGCTGCCTCATAGTGGATGACGCTGTCCTTCGGTACGCCGGCGGTGAATAGTGCCGCGCCAAGCGCACTGAGACTGCCGATAACCACAGCCCCCTCGATGGCGGAGACCACGACTACCGCAAGATGGCCCAGCACCACGACCGGCCCAAGCACCGGAACCGTCAGGAAGACGCCTCCGAGCAGCAGCCCCCAGAGGCCACCCCAAAAGGCGCCGTACTTGCCCCAGAGCTTCATGCGATCGCCGATGTTGTAGAAGCCGACAATCTTCTCTTCGGTGTGGTAACCCTTGCCGACTACGCTGAAATTCTTCATGTCGAAGCCGTCATCGATAAGCCTGCGTACTGCGGCGTCGGCTCCGTGGTGATCATCGAAGACGGCAACTACGACGTCACGGGAAGTCATGTTTGTGTGTCCTTCATTGAATGGAAAAGCGGTGGATCGGCCTGGAGGAAGAGCGCACAGGGTGCACCCGGTCCGCCGCGAATGTCTGTACGCTGGCGAACGGGCAGCGTTCCGGTGGCCCCCGGCGTACCGTCGCCGTTCCATCGTTAACCCGGTACGGCACCGTACCGACTCCAGTCCCGATGACGTGCATCGTGTTCCTGATGCCTTGGATTCTCAATTTCAAGGTGCTTACGATGCCGCCGTGTGAGGCATGATCCCATTCGATCGCCGTCATCGACTGCCATCGTCCACAAGACGAGGTTAGCCACCATGAATCCGATCACCTTGTTTCTGGCAGTTGCATTTATCGTGGCAGGCGCCGCTGCTGGTCAATGGGTGAGTCTCTACCTGGCGCCTCCTTTGATCATCGTTGGTATCCTCGTTGGACTGTCCCTGAAGGTGGCCAATGTGTGGGAGAAGTTCGTGATCCTGCGACTCGGCAAACTTCAGAGCGTCAAGGGCGCTGGGCTTTTCATGATTATTCCGATGCTGGATCACGTCGTGGCAATCATCGACGAACGCATTCAGACCACCGCTTTCAACGCGGAACAGGCGCTGACCAAAGATACGGTGCCGGTCAATGTCGATGCGATCATTTTCTGGCACGTGCAGGATGCGAAGAAAGCAGCGCTCGCTATCACCGATTATCGCCAGGCAATCGACCGTGTATCTCAGACCACGTTGCGCGAATTGATCGGATCTTCGATGCTGGCCACGCTGCTGTCGGACCGGACGCTCGCAGACACGCATCTGCGAGATGTGATCGGCAGCAAGACGGCAGAATGGGGCATTGCGGTTGGTTCCGTGGAAATCCGCGACGTCGCCATTCCAGTCGCGCTGCAGGATGCCATGTCACGTCAGGCGCAGGCCGAGCGCGAGAAGCAGGCGCGCGTCATTCTGGGCTCCGCAGAAGCGGCGATCGCCGCGAATTTCGTCGAAGCGGCGCGGGTCTACGAAAATCAGCCGGGTGCGCTTCAGCTGCGCGCAATGAACATCATTTATGAAACCACCAAGGAACGTGGGGCGACTATCCTCATGCCAACCTCGATGGTAGACAGTCTGAATCCCGCACTGGCGCTCGCGATTGCCGGGCAGGATATCACTACAGGTGCCGCGGTGAGTCCGCTCAAGACCGCGGCATAGATGGGTTAGAGCACCATTCGGCCGCCATCCTCACAACTGGATAACTGACATGAACCCGTTCACGCTCTTTCTTCTCACCGCGTGTGCCTTCGCGTTTCTTGACCTCAGGCAGTCGCTTCGAATTGAATTGGTCGTTCCGCAGAAAATCCGGGACAGGTATTACCCATGTAAAGGTATCGACGAGTAGTACACGGTGCCTGGTGTCGCCGAGCGGAGCAAAGTGGCATTGATGCGCTTGAAGAATTCTCGATGCGCCTTCGTCAGTACGCCTGACATGGGGCATCGCCTGTGTCCGTGAGATCCGACGGAAGTGGTAGTTGCAGGCGCATACCTGACTCAGTTCCTGAAAGGTACGACACCGTACCGATTTCCACCTGGGAGGCGCGCACTGTGACCACAGTTGCTTGCGCGTCCCCAGTCAAAATTCACCGCTTCTTCTTGCACGCTGCATGGTGCGGGACGTCACTGAACTGCAATGTCGGCGCCGTCAAGGTGCATCGACTCATCAGAATGACCCAGCAAGTCCGACCTGGAAGTCGCGGCTCAAGCACGCCTGAGCGCATCCAGTGGACTCCAGCGCATTCCCATTGAAAGAGGGCAATACCATGACCTACCAGAGCGTCAACCCGAATAACGGCAAGACATTGAAGAGCTTCGATGAACTGAACGACCAGCAGCTTGAAACAGCACTGTCTACCGCCGAGTCATGCTTCCAGGCGTGGAAGAAAACCAGTTACACGGAGCGCGCCACGATTGTTTCCGAGGCAGCCGCGCTGCTGCGTGCAAACGTTGACGAATTCGCCAGACTGGCGACGCTCGAAATGGGCAAGCGGATTGATGAGGCACGCGGAGAAGTCAATTTCAGCGCCGACATTCTCGACTACTACGCCAGGCATGCCGAAACGTTCCTGTCGCCGACGAAGCTCAATCCGAAGGTCGGCGAAGCCCATATGGAAACGAGCCCATTCGGCGTGCTGTTCTGCGTGGAGCCGTGGAACTTTCCGTACTATCAACTTGCACGCGTCGCAGGGCCGCAACTGATGGCGGGTAACGTGCTGGTTGTCAAGCACGCAGGCTGCGTGCCGCAATGTGCGATTGCTTTCGAGAAGCTGCTGATTGACGCGGGCGCGCCGGTGGGCGCGTACACGAACCTCCTGATCTCGCATACGCAGGCCGAACGGATCATCGACGATCCGCGCGTCCAGGGTGTGGCGTTGACGGGTAGCGTCGCGGCCGGCAGAAGCATTGCGGCGCGAGCTGGTCAGAATCTTAAGAAGACATCGATGGAACTGGGCGGCAGCGATGCGTTCATCGTGCTCGATGACGCCGATCTCGAGAAGACCATTCCGTGGGCAGTTTGGGGCCGCATGTACAACGCCGGCCAGACCTGTTGCGCCGCGAAGCGCTTCATCGTTCTCGATTCGATTGCCGACGAGTTTCTGGAGAAATTCAAGGCCGCGCTCAATGAGCTGAAGCCCGGTGATCCGATGGACCAAAAGACCACGCATGGGCCGTTGTCGACAGAGGCGGCCCTGACGCAATTGCTCAAGCAGGTTGACGATGCGGTTGCGAAGGGTGCCACGCTGTTGATGGGCGGCAAGCGTATCGACCGGCCCGGTTCGTTCATGCAGACGACGATCCTGACGGACATCCAGCCCGACAACCCAGCCTTTCGCGATGAGTTTTTTGGCCCGGTCGTCTCATTCTTCCGCGTCAAGGACGAAGCCGCCGCGATAGCACTGGCCAACGACTCGGACTTTGGCCTGGGTGGTTCCGTCTTCACGGAGGATGTCGCACGCGGTAAGCGCGTGGCGAGCGGGGTCGATACCGGGATGATGTTCATCAACAACATCGACTGGTCCGATGCCGAACTGCCGTTTGGCGGGATCAAGTATTCCGGTTATGGGCGCGAACTCGGCAACATGGGGATCCAGGAGTTCGTCAATACCAAGCTGGTTCGCACAGCCCACCTCAACGCACCGGCCTGAGTGCCGCTGGGAACGTCTGCCATGTATATCAACGTTGCCGTGCTGACGGAGACCCGGGCACACGAGCGCCGGGTGGCGCTCGTGCCTTCCGTGGCCCAGAAGCTGATCAAGCTGGGGGCCCGGCTGCACATGCAGCCGGGGGCAGGCGTAGCCATTCATCTGGACGATGCCGCGTTCGGGAACGTTGCCTTCATAGCGGACCGCACTGCGCTGGTTAAAGACGCCGATGTCGTGCTCGCCGTTCAGCCTCCCGCGCTGGAGGTGGTCAATGCAATGAAGGAAGGTGCGATCCTCGTTTCGTTCATCTACGCGCACAACGAACCCGCGCTGCTGAAGCGCCTGCTCGAAAAGAAGATCACCTGCTTCGCGATGGAGCGGGTGCCACGCATTACGCGCGCCCAGTCCATGGACGCGCTATCGAGCCAGTCCGCGCTGGCTGGCTACTACGCGGTGCAACTCGGCTCGACGCATCTTGCTCGCGTGGTGCCCAAAATCACCAGCGCGGCAGGTTCGATCGGACCGGCGCATGTCCTGGTGATGGGCCTCGGTGTGGCAGGGCTGGAGGCCATCGCAACGGCGCACCGGCTCGGAGCTGTCGTCGAAGGTTATGACGTGCGGCCCGAGACTCAGGAGCAGGCGCTCTCGCTGGGCGCCACTTTCGTCAACACCGGTATCGATGCGCGCGGCAAAGGCGGCTATGCCCGCGAGCTGAGCGCCGAGGAAAAGATCAAGGTCGCGGACGTGCTGACGAAGCACATCCAGAGCGCCGATCTGATCATCACAACCGCCGCGATTCCCGGTAAGGCCTCGCCCAAGCTCATCAGCCACGCACAGTTGGCCGGCATGAAAGCCGGCTCGGTGATCGTCGATCTGTCGGCGGAAGGCGGCGGCAACTGCGAAGACACGCGGCCTGGCGAGACTACACGGATCGGCAACGTGACGATCGTCGCGCCGCTGAACGTGCCTTCGATGCTCGGCGAGGACGCGAGCGAGCTGTATGCGAAGAATCAGTACAACCTGCTCGCTTTAATCATGAAAGACAACGTCATCGAGATCGACTGGAGCGACGAAGTTCTCGCCAAAACGGTGCTCACCCACGCGGGCGAGAACAAGGCAGAGGCGAGCGACGCGGCGGCAAAACCTGTTGTTCCTGCGAAAAAGCCGCCAGCGAAAGCCGCACCTGTTACGCCCGCGTGAGCAGTGTTATCAGGCACCGGCATCGACACTAGCACGAACACGCCCGAACCAAGGACATAGAGATGGACTTCCAGATCAGCATTTCCGGCTTCGTCGCAATTTACATCTTCATGCTGGCCGCGTTCGCCGGCTGGGTGATCATCGGACACGTGCCGGCCATCCTGCATACGCCGTTGATGTCGGGCTCGAATTTCGTACACGGCATCGTGGTGGTGGGCGGCATCTATGCGCTCCTGAACGCGAGTACGGTACAGGAGCAGGCGATCGGCTTCGTCGCCGTGCTGTTCGGCGCGGGCAATGCCGCAGGCGGTTATGCCGTCACCGACCGCATGCTCGCCATGTTCAGGACGAGCGGCCACCCCGCGGGGCACGGCGCACATGGTAAGTCCGGCTCGGTGAAGTCCATCCACGCAAAGAAGCATTGAGGGCGCCCCCATGTTGACCCTGATCCCCCAACTCGGCATCGGCGCGGTCGATCTCGCTGCTGCTTTTCTCTTTCTCTATGGCCTGCATCGCATGTCTTCGCCGGTGACGGCGCCTTCGGGCATTTTCGTCGCAGGGATCGGCATGGCAGTGGCCGTGCTCGCGAGCTTTCTGTACGCCTTTGACGTCGGTGCGGCAGCCCGGCCCAACCTGCCGGTCAACCTGGGGCTCGCCGTCGTCGCGCTGGTGCTCGGTGGCGGGGTGGCCTGGTGGGGCGGCCGCAAGGTGGCGATGACCGCCATGCCGCAGATGGTGGCGATATACAACGGCATGGGCGGCGGCGCGGCCGGCGCGATTGCCGCGGTGGAACTGTTCGGTAACAAGGCCCAAGGCGCACCCGCACTGATCATGACGTTGTTGGGCGCGCTGATCGGCGCGGTGTCTTTCTCCGGGTCGCTGATTGCGTGGGCCAAGCTCGACGGCGTCATCAACAAGCCGGTACGCGTGAAGGGTCAGCAGGTTTTCAACGGGCTGGTGCTGCTGCTGACAGTCGTCGTCGGCACCTATATCGTCTTCGCTAGCGCGGGCAATGCGGCGTTGATCCTGGCCATGCCCACATGGATTTACCTTTTTTTCGCTTGCGCGCTGGCACTCGGCATCCTGATGACGCTGCCTATCGGTGGCGCCGACATGCCGGTGGTCATTTCAATCTTTAACGCCTTTACCGGCCTGGCAGTAGGCATTGAAGGCTACGTGCTGCAGAACCCTGCATTGATGATCGCAGGCATGGTGGTGGGTGCGGCCGGTATGTTGTTGACGCTGCTAATGGCCAAGGCGATGAACCGCTCTGTGAGCAATGTGATTTTCACCAATTTCGGTGACGTGGTCGCGCACAAGCAGGGCAAGATCAAGGGCGAACTCAAGCCCACACAGCCGGGCGACGCCGGTATCGCGATGCGCTATGCCGCGTCGGTGATTATCGTGCCGGGCTACGGCCTCGCGGTCTCGCAAGGTCAAGGCAAGCTATACGAATTCGTCAAGCTGCTGCAGATGGGCGGCGTGTCGGTGAAGTTTGCGGTTCACCCGGTAGCGGGCCGCATGCCAGGCCAGATGGACGTGCTGCTGGCCGAGGCTGGCGTCCCTTACGACATGATCTTCCAGCTCGAGGACATCAATGATCAGTTCGCCACTACCGATGTGGCGCTGGTAATCGGCGCCAACGACGTGGTGAACCCGGCCGCGCGCACCGACAAATCCTCTGCCATTTACGGCATGCCGATTCTCAACGCCGACCACGCCAAGCAGGTGTTCGTGATCAAGCGCGGGGAAGGCAAGGGCTACGCCGGCATCGTCAATGAACTCTTCTACGCAGACAACTGCAACATGGTCTATGGCGATGCCCAGACCGTGCTCATCAAGATGAGCGAAGCGGTCAGGGGGCTCGGATTGCCCGCTGTGGCTTAGCACGCTGAACCCATCGCAACCGAGGAACAAGCCATGACATCGAAAATGCAAGCTGCCGTTGTCGAACAGTTCGGCAAACCGCTGGTGATTAAGGAACTGGATATTCCGGAACCCGGTCCCGGCCAGATTCTGGTCAAGACCGAAGCCTGTGGCGTATGCCACACTGATTTGCATGCCGCGAATGGGGACTGGCCGTTAAAGCCAGCGTTGCCGTTCACGCCGGGCCATGAGGGTATCGGTATTGTCACCGCTCTTGGCGCGGGTGTGACGGCGGTGAAGGAGGGCGACCGTGTCGGCGTGCCCTGGCTGTATTCCGCCTGTGGGCACTGCGAGTTTTGCCTCGCGGCACGCGAGCCCGTGTGCGCCGAAGCACAGTTCGGCGGCTACACGAAAAACGGTGGATTTGCCGAATACATCGTGGCGGACCCGAACTACGTCGCCCACATCCCGGCAGGTCTGGCAGCGCGCGAAGCCGCACCGCTGATCTGCGCAGGCATCACTTCGTACAAGGGCATCAAGGAGACCCAGGCGCGGCCCGGTGAATGGGTCGTGGTCTCCGGCGTTGGCGGACTGGGCCATCTAGGTATTCAGTACGCCAAAGCAATGGGCTTGCACGTGTGCGCGGTCGATATCGACGACGGCAAGCTAGCCCATGCGAAACGCCTCGGCGCCGATGCCGTGGTCAACGCGAAGGATGGCGACCCGATTGCCGCCGTAAGAAAGGCCACTGGCGGCGGCGCGCATGGCGTGCTGATTACGGCGCCGTCTCTTGGGGCGTTCAAACAGGGCGTCGGCATGACGCGCAAATGCGGTACGTGCGTGCTGGTAGGACTGCCGCCGGGCGAATTTCCCACGCCGCTGTTCGATGTCGTCGCCAACTGCATCACGATTCGCGGCTCCTTCGTCGGCAATCGCCGCGATATGGCGGAAGCGCTGGCTTTTGCTGCCGACGGCAAGGTCAAGGCCGACATCGAACTGCAGCCGCTGTCGGCGATCAACAACGTGTTTCATCGCCTGGCACACGGCGATGTGCCGTCGCGCGTGGTGCTCGAGTTCGCGAGCCGTTGACCGTAGAGGCGCCGAGCGCGCAAGGGAGAGCTAACATGGCTGCGGTACCCGATCCTCAGTCCAGCCCCGGACCTGCCAGTCTGGAATCCGGGTCCGTCGACGCTCTGCTGTTGCGCGCGGGGCATGATCCCCATGCGTTGGTCCAGATTCTTCGCGAGGCGCAAGCACGGCACACGTGGCTGTCACGCGATCTGCTTGGCTATATCGCCGGCGCGCTTGGCCTGACACTCGCACATGTGGAAGGCGTCGCAACGTTCTATCGCTTTTTCCATACGAGCCCTGCCGGCGAATACCGCGTGCTGTTCAGCGACAATATCACCGACCGCATGCAGGGTAACGCAGCCTTGCTGGATGACCTCTGCCGGCGCCTTGGCGTCGGGCGCGGACAGATGCGCGAGGATGGCAGGGTCAGCGTCGATTTCTGTTCCTGCACGGGTCTCTGCGATCAGGGGCCGTCCCTGCTGATCAATCATCATCAGGTGGTCACGCGGCTCGACGCCGGGCGTATCGCGCAGCTTGCAGAGCTGATTGAATCGCGCGTGCCGGCAGCTCAATGGCCGGCGCACTGGTCCCGGGTAGACGATCACGTTCGTCGTGCCGATGTCCTGCTTGGCATGACGCTGATACCGGGTTCCGCGATTGCGGCCGCGCTGGCACGCGGCGTTCCCGCGCTGTTCGACGAGATGAACCGCTCGAATCTGCGCGGGCGTGGCGGCGCCGGCTTTGTCACCGCCATGAAATGGCAGCTCTGCCGCGACGCCAAAGGCTCTGAACATTACATCGTATGCAACGCGGACGAAGGCGAACCGGGCACGTTCAAGGACCGCGTATTGCTGACCCGTCACCCCGACCTGGTGTTCGAAGGGATGACGATCGGTGCGCTGGCGATCGGCGCGCGGCGCGGGATGCTGTATTTGCGCGGCGAATACCGCTACCTGCTCGAGTCGCTACTGGACGTGCTGCAGCGCCGCCGCGTTGCGCACTTGCTGGGGGATTCAATTCTGGGCCATGCAGGTTTCGATTTCGACATCGATATCCACGTTGGCGCCGGTGCCTATGTGTGCGGCGAGGAGTCGTCGCTGATCGAATCGCTGGAGGGCAAGCGCGGCACGCCGCGCATCCGCCCGCCGTTTCCGGCGGAACACGGCTATCTGGACCAGCCGACCGTGGTGGATAACGTCGAGACCCTGTGCGCTGCCACGCACGTCGCGTTGCAGGGCGGCGCGTGGTGGGCGGCCATTGGCACGCCGAAATCCACCGGCACCAGCCTGCATTCAGTCTCGGGCGACTGCGAGCGGCCGGGCATCTATGAATATCCGCTGGGCACCAGCGTGGACCGTATCCTCGAAGATTGCGGCGCGCGCGATACCCAGGCGGTACAGGTCGGCGGGCCGTCTGGGAAGTGCCTTTCGGCCATCGAGTTTGGCCACCGGATTGCGTTCGAAGACGTGCCCTCGGCGGGGGCCTTCATGGTATTCGACCGCTCGCGCGACATGTTCGAGGTGGCGCGCAACTATGCCGGCTTCTTCGCCGAAGAAAGCTGCGGGTTCTGCACGCCATGCCGGGTCGGCACCGCGCTGGTGGTGAAGAGCATGGACAAGCTCGCCGCAGGCCGGGGCTCGCGTCATGACGTGGACCTGCTGTCGGACATCGACAGCTTGATGCACGGCACCACTCATTGCGGGCTCGGCGGCTCAGCCTGTAATGCGTTGCACGACACGATTGTGAAGTTCCGGCCCGCCTATGAGCGGCGTCTGAAGTCGCTGGAATTCGAGCCAGCATTCGATCTCGTCGCCGAGATCGAGGCGGCACGCCGTGTAACCGGGCGGGACGACGACACGGCCACGCAACGGGAGAGCGGAGCATGAGCACACCTGTCAACGCGGGCAGTACCAACGGTACCAGCCACGCTTTCTCGCTCGACGGAGAGGACGTCCCGTTCGAGCCTGGCGACACCATCCTGCAGGCCGCACGGCGAGCCGGTCGTTATATTCCCCACCTGTGCTGGCATCCGGACTTTCATCCGCAGGGTTCGTGCCGGGTGTGCACCGTGAAAGTCAAGGGCCGCCCTGGCTCGGCCTGCACGATGCACGCCGCTGATGGGCAAAAAGTCGAAAGCAACACCGACGAACTGAACGCTGAGCGAAAGATGCTGTTGCAGATGCTATTCGTCGAGGGCAATCACTTTTGCCCGTCGTGCGAAAAAAGCGGCAACTGCCTGCTGCAAGCGACGGCCTACGAGATGAACATGGAGGGCGTGCTGTTCGACGAGTTCTATCCGCGCCGGCCGATCGACGCGAGCCACGCCGACGTCATGATCGACTTCAACCGCTGCATTCTGTGCGAGTTATGCGTACGGGCGAGTCACGATATCGACGGCAAGGATGTTTTCGCTATCGCGGGGCACGGGATCGGCACACACCTGGTGGTCAACAGCGTCAGCGGCAAGCTCGTCGACACCGATATGGAATTGACCGACCGGGCCGCGAGCATTTGCCCGGTTGGCGCGATTCTGCCGAAGCGGCGCGGCTTCGTGATCCCGATTGGCGAGCGCCGCTACGACCCGCAGACGGCCGCCGATCCCGACACGCAGGAGGCGTCATGAGCACAGCCACGAGCGCGCAGACGAGCACCGCGACGGACGTCGATGCCGCCCATCGGCCTCGCAAGCTGAAGGTGGCGACGGTCTCGCTTGCAGGTTGCTTCGGCTGCCATACATCGTTCCTCGATATCGACGAGCGCCTGCTGGAACTGGTGCAACACATCGAGTTCGACCGCTCGCCGCTCACCGACATCAAGGAAGTCGGGCAGTGCGACATCGGTTTGATCGAAGGCGGTGTCTGCAATTCCGAAAACGTGGAGGTGCTGCTTGCGTTTCGCGCGCACTGCAAGACACTGGTGGCCATGGGCGCCTGTGCGATCAACGGCGGCCTGCCGGCCGAGCGCAACCGCTTCGCGCTGGCGGACGTGCTCAACGAAGTCTATCGCGATCGCGCGGGCCTTCGCGATGGCAGCGCGATTCCCAGTGATCCGGAATTGCCGGTCTTGCTCCAGCAGGTGCGTCCGATTCATGCGGTGGTGCATGTCGACTATTTTTTGCCAGGTTGCCCGCCGTCGGCGGATGCGTTCTGGAGCTTCCTGAACGACCTGATGGCCGGGCGCACGCCGCATCTCGGACACGCCCTGATGCACTACGACTGACAAAGGGAGAGCACCGCACCATGAGCTTCGACCTCGAAACGGCCGCCAATCCGAAAGGATTGCGGCGTGTGGCCATCGACCCGGTATCGCGCGTAGAAGGTCACGGCAAGGTGACGATCCTGCTGGACGAACAGGATCGCGTGCAGCAGGTGCGCCTGCATATCGTCGAGTTCCGCGGCTTCGAGAAGTTCATCGAAGGGCGGCCGTACTGGGAGGTCCCGGTGATGGTGCAGCGTCTGTGCGGCATCTGCCCGGTGTCGCACCAGTTGGCGGCGTCCAAGGCGATGGATCAGGTGGTGGGGGCACGGCCCGTCACGCGCAGCGCGGAGAAAATCCGCCGGCTGATGCACTACGGTCAGGTCATGCAGTCGCATGCGCTGCACTTCTTCTATCTTGCCTCGCCCGATCTTCTGTTCGGCTTCGATTCGGAGGTTGACTTGCGCAATATCGTCGGGGTGGCGCAGGCGCACCCCGACATCGCCAAAAAGGGCATCCTATTGCGCAAGTTCGGCCAGGAGCTGATCCGCGCCACCTCGGGTAAGCGTATCCACGGCACGGGTTCCGTGCCGGGTGGCATGAACCGGCATGTCAGCCAGGCGGATCGCGACATGCTGTACCGGGATGTCGATCAGATGATCGCCTGGGCGGCCGATGCCGTGGATATCACCAAACGGCTTCACGCGCAAAATCCGGCCCTCTACGACAGCTTCGGCAGCTTCCGTTCGAACATGCTGTCGCTGGTGCGCGCGGACGGCGCCATGGATCTCTACGACGGCGTACTGCGCGCCCGCGACGCCGACGGTGCGATCATCTTCGACGGTGCGAGCGACCAGGACTATATGAGCCTGATCGAGGAAGAAACGCGCCCTTGGACCTACATGAAGTTTCCGCATCTGCGCAGCCTCGGACGTGAGACCGGCTGGTATCGCGTCGGACCGCTGGCCCGCGTGCAGAACTGCGACTTCATCCCCAGTCCGCTGGCTGAAGCGCAGCGCAAGGAGTTCATCGACTGGGGCAACGGCTCGCTGGTCCATGCGACGCTTGCCTACCACTGGGCGCGCATGATCGAGGTCTTGCACACGGCCGAGGTCATCAAGAGTCTGCTAGACGACCCCGATATCCTTCAGGGTGACTTGATGGCGAGCGGCGAGCGCCGCGCAGGCGGGGTGGGCATCATCGAAGCCCCGCGCGGCACGCTGATTCACGACTATCGCGTGAATGCCGACGATCTCGTCACGCAATGCAACCTGATCGTCTCCACGACGCACAACAACCAGGCCATGAACGAGGCCGTGCGCTCGGTGGCACGCGAATACCTGGATGGCAAGACGTTGACCGAGGGGCTGCTCAACCGCGTCGAGGTTGCGATCCGCGCCTTCGATCCGTGTCTGTCCTGCGCCACGCATGCGTTGGGACGGATGCCGCTTGACGTCTTGCTGCTGGGACCTGGCGGCGAACCGCTCGACCACTTGACGAAGTCGCACGATGGCGAGTTGATGCGCCATTCGCCAGCAAGCACGGGAGCAATGGCATGAGCGCACCGCTGCTGGTGTTCGGGTGGGGAAATCTGAGCCGTGGAGACGATGCGCTCGGTCCGTTGTTCGTACAGCAACTGCGGCTGCTGGCAGGAGCCGATGCCGGCAACCGGGTGGATTTCCTGGAGGACTACCAACTACAGGTCGAGCACGCACTCGACCTGGCTTCTCGCGAGCGCGTGCTGTTCGTGGATGCCAGCGTCAATTGCGCGATGCCTTTCGAGGTCACCACGCCGCGTCCATCGCGCGATACCAGCTTTACGACACACGCAATCTCGCCGGAAGCAGTGATGCACGTGTATCGGGACCTGTACCACGCCGAACCGCCGCCGTGCACGCTGCTGGCGATACGCGGCACGCATTTCGAATTAGGGGCGCCCCCCGGTTCCCTCGCACTCGATCATCTGGCACGGGCGTTGGCATGGGGGCAGGCCTGGCTGGAAGGGCTTGCGGCGCCGCCTATCACTTTGTCCGAGGCTGCTCATGCATGAACTCAGCCTCGCGGGCGGCATCGTGAGCATGATTGAAGCAGCCGCCGCGCGCGAACACTTCCGGCGGGTTGCGCAACTGCGTCTGGAGATTGGCGCACTCGCCGGCGTCGAGCCCCAGGCCTTGCGTTTCGCGCTGACCGCCATGATGCCCGGCACTTGCCTCGCGGGCGGGGAGATCACGATCGACGAGATTCCCGGTATCGCCTCGTGCCTGCACTGCGGCGCCAGCGTAGAGATCGCAAGCCACACCGAAGCGTGCTCGCAGTGCGGCCAGTTCATGCTGAAGGCCACGGCGGGAACAGACCTGCGTGTAGTCGACATCCTTGTGTTCGACGATTGAAATTTTTCAGGAGAGATCCATGTGTGTCGTCTGTGGTTGTGAAAGCGGGGCTGGCCCCGAACATACTCATACCGATGATGAGGCGGCCGACGCTTCGCACGTCGCGCTGACCTCGGCCAATGGAGACCTGCATTACGGCACCGGAATTGCGCGCTTGTCGGTGCCCGGCATGAGCCAGGCGCGGGCGATTCGCATTGAAGCCGACGTGCTGGATGAAAACAGACGTCACGCTAACCGCAATCGGGCGCATTTCGCCTCGCACCGTGTGACGGCGCTGAATCTGGTATCCAGCCCGGGTTCAGGCAAGACAACATTGCTTTGCGCCAGCATCGAAGCCCTAAGGGTACGTCGGCCAGGCCTTGCCGTCGCCGTGATCGAGGGCGACCAGCAGACCAGCGTCGATGCCGAGCGGATTCGCGCCACCGGTGCGCCTGCCATTCAGGTCAACACGGGCCGCGGATGTCATCTGGACGCGCAAATGGTCGGCGAAGCGTTCGCGCACCTCGATCTTCACGCGGCAGCGCATCACGGTCGTGACGCCGGGGCGATGCTGTTCATCGAAAACGTCGGCAATCTGGTCTGCCCCGCGCTATGGGATCTGGGCGAGGCTGCCAAGGTCGTGGTTCTGTCGGTGACCGAAGGCGACGACAAGCCGCTCAAGTATCCGGACATGTTCGCCGCCGCGACGCTGATGGTCATCAACAAGATCGATCTGTTGCCCTACGTTAGCTTCGATGTGACCCGATGCATCGAGTATGCGCGGCAGGTCAATCCGACCATTGACGTGATCCGCGTCTCGGCTACGCGCGGCGACGGCATGGACGACTGGCTGAACTGGTTGCTGCCGCCACGCGCCGATGAGCATCTCCGACCCCGGAAGCAGTCCTTCCAGCGGCGCACTGGGCTGCAACAGGTCATGTGATGGAAATGCCTCTCTGCCTGCACACCGTTCGCGATGACGACCCGCCGGTAAGCCAGCGGGGCGGCGAGGCGATTCGTGTGCGCGGCCTCGTGCAGGGCGTTGGCTTCCGGCCTGCTGTCTGGCGGCTCGCGCACGATTGCGGCGTGAGCGGCACGGTCTGCAACGACAGCGAAGGCGTGCTGATTCATGCGTGGGCGGATATGCCGGTGCTTGACCGCTTCGTCGCGGGCTTGCATGGCCGCTGTCCGCCGCTTGGGCGGATCGACTCGGTGGAGCGGCGTGCGGTTTCCGATACGTCGCCATCGCCCGGCATATTCAGGATCGTTGCGAGCGGTGGTGGTCTTGCCCATACGGGCGTGGCTCCCGACGCGGTGACTTGCCGGGCCTGTCTTGACGAGACGCTTGATCCATCGGGTCGCCGCTATCGCTATCCGTTCACAAACTGCACGCATTGCGGACCGCGCCTGTCGATTGTCGGCGCGATCCCCTACGATCGTTGCGCTACGACGATGGCTGCATTCCCGCTGTGCGCTGCCTGTCGCCGGGAATATGACGATCCCGCAGACCGGCGCTTTCATGCGCAAGCGGTGGCCTGTCCGGTGTGCGGGCCACGGGTATGGATCGAGCGGGCCGATGGCTCGGGGGAACGAGGCGATCCGCTTGAGACCGCGTGTCGTTATCTCCGGATCGGCGGCATCGTGGCGATCAAGGGGCTGGGTGGTTTTCAGCTTGCGTGCATGGCGACTGCGCAGGCGACGGTGACGAAATTGCGCGTGCTGAAGCGCCGTGCGCGCAAACCGTTCGCGTTGCTGGCGCGAAACATGACGATGATCGAACGGTATTGCGTCGTGAGCGATGCGGACGCGGCGCTGCTGCAGAGCGCCGCGGGACCGATTGTCATCATGCCAGCTATCGGGCAGCTAACGGGCGGCGAGCTTTCCGGCGTGGCGCCGGGCACCGCGACGTTAGGCTTCATGCTGCCGCCGACACCGTTGCATCATCTGATCATGCGTGCGCTCGACGTCCCACTTGTGCTCACTAGCGGCAACGTCGCGGACGAACCGCAATGCACCGCGAACGACGATGCTCGCGTCCGGCTCGCGGGTATCGCCGATGCATTTCTGATGCACGATCGCGACGTTGCCTCACGCATTGACGATTCAGTGGCGAGAGTGCTGCACGGCGTGCCGCGCCTGCTGCGCCGCTCGCGCGGCTATGCACCTGCGCCGCTGCGACTACCGCATGATTTCGCCGCCGCGCCATCGGTGCTTGCGATGGGCGCGCAACAGAAAAACGCATTCTGCCTTCTGCGCGAAGGCGAAGCGATTCTCTCGCATCACATCGGCGAGCTTGAAAACGGCGAGACCTATCGCGATTACAAGGCGTCGCTCGATCGATATGAAAAGCTGTTCGGACACGACGCACGCGTTGTCGCGGTCGATCTGCACCCCGAGTATCTGTCGCGCAAACTCGGAATAGACATCGCGCGGCAACGGAGTCTGCCGCTTGCCGGGATCCAACACCATCACGCGCATCTCGCTGCATGTCTCGCGGAAAACGATATCGGCCTCGCTTCGAATGTTCTCGGCGTCGTCCTCGACGGCCTTGGTATGGGCGCTGGGCATGGCCTCTGGGGCGGCGAATTCCTGCTGGGCGGATATGTCGACCGCGCGCGCGTGGCCAGCTTGACGCCGGTGGCGTTGCCGGGCGGCGCGCGCGCAGTCCTCGAGCCGTGGCGCAATACGTATGCCCATTTGCGCGCCAGCCTGGGGTGGGCATGGGTCTCGCAGCGATACGCCAAACTCGAACTCGTCCGCTTTCTCGCCGGCAGGCCGCTAGCGCTGCTAGAACAGATGATCGAACGCGGAGTGAACAGTCCGGTCGCGAGTTCGGCTGGACGTCTGTTCGACGCGGTTGCCGCGGCAAGTGGCGTATGCCGCGAGCGGGTGCAGTACGAAGGGCAGGCCGCAATCGAATTCGAGGCGCTGATCGACCGGCGGACGCTGCATGATGAAGATGATGCACTGGCTTATCGGTTCCGCATTGGGGAAACGTCGGACGCGGGAGCCCCGCTTCTGATCGACGCGAAGCCGATGTGGATTGCGCTGCTCGACGACCTGATGCGCGCGACGCCGGCGCCGGTGATCGCGGCGCGCTTTCATAAAGGGTTCGCAATCGCGATCGTGCAGATGGTCGAGCGTGTGCTTGGGTCGAGCCGGCGTGAATCGGCGCCTCCGGTGCGCACGGTCGCGCTGTCCGGGGGTGTCATGCAAAACGCAGTGCTTTTCGAACAGCTTTCGCAGCGGCTTGCCGCATGCGGCTTGTTGGTGCTGACTCATCGCCAAGTTCCCGCGAATGACGGCGGCATCGCGTTGGGGCAGGCCGCGATTGCCGCGGCGCGTGCGCTTGCAAGCACAGAGCAAAGGAGTACTTCATGTGCCTAGGCATTCCCGGACAGATCATCGGCATCCACGATGCGGTCAATAACCTGGCGCTGGTCGAGGTAAGCGGGGTACGGCGGCTCATCAACATCGCGTTCATCGTCGACGAAGCGCTGCCTCCGGCTGCGTGTGTCGGTGACTGGGTCCTTGTCCATGTCGGTTTCGCCATGAGCCGTCTCGACGAGGCGGAGGCGATGCACACACTCGCGTTGCTGCGCGAACTCGGTGAAATGGACGAGGCAGGAGAGTTGGGCGATCTGCGGAACGCGACAGACACTTTCAGCGCGACAGGAAGCACACCATGAAATACGTCGACGAATTCCGCGATCCGGACAGAGCCCGTGCGCTGACGCTCGAGATTCATCGGCTAGTCGAGCGGATCGACCGCACACGCGGTGGTCTGGAGCGGCCGTTGCAGATCATGGAGGTGTGCGGTGGTCACACGCATTCAATTTTCCGCTACGGGATTCACCAGATGCTGCCGCCGGAGGTCGAGTTCGTGCATGGTCCCGGCTGCCCCGTCTGCGTGCTGCCGATGGGACGCGTCGACGACTGTGTGGCGCTCGCCGAGCGGCCCGAAGTGATTTTCACGACCTTCGGCGACGCCATGCGCGTACCAGGCTCCCGCACGAGTTTGCTTAAGGCCAAGGCCGACGGCGCCGACGTGCGGATGGTCTATTCTCCACTCGACGCGCTCGCGATTGCACGTGCGACCCCGCATCGCGAAGTGATCTTCTTTGGGCTCGGCTTTGAAACTACGATGCCGAGCACGGCAATGACGGTGCTTCAAGCGCATGCGGGGCATATCGAAAATTTTTCGCTGTTTTGCAACCACATCACCATCATTCCGACGCTCAAGGCCATTCTCGACTCAGCGGACCTGCGCCTCGACGGATTTCTGGGCCCGGGACATGTCAGCATGGTGATTGGAACCCGTGTGTATCGTTTCATTGCGGAGCAGTACCGGCGACCGATTACCGTCGCCGGATTCGAGCCGCTCGATGTGCTGCATTCGGTCTTCATGGTGTTGCGCCAGATTGCAGAGGGCCGCTGCGAAGTGGAAAACCAGTATGCCCGTATCGTGCCCGAGGATGGCAATGCGCAGGCGCTGTCGGCGATCCAGCAAGTATTCGAGCCACGCGAGTTCTTCGAATGGCGCGGGCTTGGATCGATTGAACACTCGGGTGTGCGGATTCGCGATACGTTTGCCGCGTTCGATGCCGAGCGCAAGTTTCCTGTAGCCAACCTGCAGTTTTCCGATCCGCAGGCGTGCCAGTGCGGCGAGGTCCTGAAAGGTGTCATCAAACCGCATCAGTGCAAGGTGTTTGGCACTGCGTGTACACCAGACAGGCCACTTGGCGCCCTGATGGTTTCGAGCGAAGGCGCGTGCGCGGCGCACTATCGCTACGCACGCATCGATACCTCGGCGCTGACCGGACGCGCCGCTGTTCGTCCTGGATCCGCTCCGGCGGCGCTGCGAGCGCAAGCATGAATGACAGGATTAACAAACTGCGGGACGTGACGATCAATCTCGGGCACGGCGGTGGTGGCCGGGCGATGCGCGATCTGATCGAAGACGTGTTCGTCGCTGCATTCGACAATCCCGCTCTCGCGGCGCTGGAGGACCAGGCGGTGTTTCCGCTTGCCGAACTTGCGCGACACGGCGACCGCCTTGCATTCACTACCGATAGCTATGTCGTTGATCCGCTGTTTTTTCCGGGAGGCGACATCGGTACGTTGGCGGTATCGGGTACCGTCAACGATCTTGCAATGGCGGGCGCCAAGCCGCTCTTCCTGTCATGTGGGATGGTGATAGAGGAGGGGCTGGCTGTCGACACCCTGCGTCGCATAACAGCCAGTATGCAGCGGGTGGCGATCGAGGCGGGCGTATTGATCGTGACGGGTGATACCAAGGTTGTCGAGCGCGGCAGCGCGGACAAACTGTTCATCAATACGGCTGGGATCGGCATCGTACCCGAGGGCGTGAATATCTCCGCCCGCCGCGCCCAGGTGGGAGACGCGGTGATCGTCAACGGCTTTCTTGGGGATCACGGCGTGTCGATTCTGATCGCACGGCAGCAACTCGCCTTGCAGGCCGATATTGCCAGCGACTGCGGGCCGCTGGGCTCGCTGGTGGCGACGATGCTCGACGCGTGCAACGATATTCATTGCATGCGGGACGCGACGCGTGGCGGTATGGCTACTGTGCTGAACGAATTCGCGATTTCGTCGGACGTTGCAATACATATCCAGGAGACCGCGATACCAGTACGGGACGAGGTCAAGGGCGCATGCGAGATTCTCGGACTCGATCCGCTCTATCTGGCCAACGAGGGCAAACTGATTGTGCTCGTACCCGCGCGCTGCGCGCAGCGGCTACTTGCAGCAATGCACGGCCATCCTGCTGGAACACACGCGGCTATCATCGGCGAGGTGGTGGCGCAGCCCGCAGGAATTGTGATCCTGAAAACGGAGTTCGGCGGGCGGCGGATTGTCGACATGCTGGTCGGCGAACAGCTGCCACGCATCTGCTAGCGCGGTCACCCTTGCGATGTCCGGGGGCAGCAGCCACTCAACCTGAAAGAGAACCACTAGGAGAAGAGATGATCACGTTTTATGAGTTCGACAACCAACAGTCCCAATCCGACGCCCTTGCGAAGGCGGTCGGCGACGCTTTACAGGGAGCCCTCACCGCTCAGGCAGCCTCGGCCGCTAAAGGCCCGAGCCATGTAACGCTTGCAGTGTCTGGTGGCAGCAGTCCGCGTCCGTTCCTGCAGACCTTGTCCACACAGCCGTTCGACTGGGCACGCATTGCCGTGACGCTGGTCGACGACCGCTGGGTTCCCGAAACGGATAGCGATAGCAATGCGCGTTTTGCGCACGAGACGCTGTTGCAAAATGCCGCGCAAGCCGCCGCGTTCTGGCCGTTGGTCGACACCAACGAATCGCTCGACGCGCATGTCGCCGCGCTGAACACCGACCGCACTCATGTGGTGCCGGACGTCGCCGTCCTGGGCATGGGCGAAGACGGCCACACCGCATCGATTTTCGCGGATTCACCTGAATGGGACCGCGCGATCACCACGAAGGCACGTTTCATTGCCGTGCATCCGGGCAGCGCGCAGCATGCCCGTGTGAGCCTGTCGTTATCCGCGTTGAAACAGATTAGCCGTCTGTTTTTGCTGATTGCTGGCCCTCTTAAGCGCGATGTGCTGAACGCGGCGACCGCTACACTGCAAAAAAATGCCATCTCGCAGTTGGCCAATGCCACAGACGTGAAATTAGAGGTCTACTGGTCTGCAAGCTAGCATTTTCCGCATCGGCAGCATGATGCGTGGCTGTGGTCGATTTTGCAGCCGCTGCCGTTGTGGGGGCCGATTGCGTGAACTCCGGGGGGCAACCGATAGAAAACAATCGAGGCAAGCAACATCGTGGATAGAGGAGGTGCGGCTGGACTTGACTTACATCAAACCCGATCTCTTCGTGCTCCTTGCTTTGTGAAACAGCCTTGGCACGGCGCCCGCGTGCCCGATATTCTCCCAGCACTGTCTGTAACCAGCTACACTGGTGCTCCGGCAGTCTAAAGCGACGTGTCATGAATAATGCCAACAATATTCCTTCGACACCCAAGGCTGCTGCTGTTCCTCGAATCGTCGCCATCGGTGCATCAGCCGGCGCTCTGCACGCTTTAAGCCTGTTTTTTCGTGCGGCTTCCACGATTCCGCACGATATCGCCTTCGCGGTCGTGGTCCACCTGGCGCCCGGCGCAGAGAGCCACCTCCCGGAGCTGCTGGCCAAAGATACGTTTTTTGCCGTATCGGCCATCGAGGACGGCATAACGCTGCGTGCGGGACACGTCTATGTTATTCCACCTAGAGTGTCGGTCGTTATCGAGCATGGCGCTTTCAGGCTGTGGCCTGGGGTCGAACGCCCGATCATTCCGATGCCGATCGACGAGTTCTTCATTTCGCTGGCCGCCGACCAGCACGATCGTGCGATCGGGATCGTTCTCACCGGCGCTAACGCGGATGGTTCGGCGGGCCTGAGAGCCATCAAGGCGGCTGGTGGGATGGTGATGGCGCAAGCGCCCGATACGGCTGAACACGATTCGATGCCCACGCATGCGATCGCGACGGGGCTGGTTGACTACGTCTTGCCGGTCGAAAAAATGCCAGCTGTGCTGTTCGATTACATTGCGCGTTCCACCGAAGGAGTATTGCCGGGGTCAGGTGAACCCGGGGCAATGGCCGATCTCGAGCCGGTTCTCAGGGCATTGGCAACGGCCGGCTCCGACTTCAGGGGTTACAAACGAGGTACCCTCGAGCGTCGCATTGCGCGGCGCATGACGGTCAACCAGGTAGACAGCCTCAACGCGTATTACGAAATCCTAAGGACCTCGGCAGAGGAGAGTCAGGCGCTGAGTCTGGACATGATGATCGGGGTAACGGAATTCTTTCGCGATCCTGAGGCCTGGAAGGCCTTGGCCGAACGCGTCCTCAGCAATCTGCTCAACGAGCCGCAGAGCGATCAGCCCTTGCGGGTTTGGGTGCCCGGGTGCGCAACGGGGGAGGAGGCCTATTCGATAGCTATGCTGCTTACGGAAGAGATCGAGAAGCGTAAGCTTACCCGGTCATTCATGATTCTTGCCTCCGATGTGAACCGTGCTGCCCTCGCGCGTGCCCGACAGGGTATCTATGCGCCGGGTGTCGCCTTACCCGTGGGTGAGGCGCGACTCGAGCGCTTTTTCCGTGCAAACGGCGATGGCTATCAGATCGATCAGGCCTTGCGCGAAAAGATCCTGTTTACACCACAGAACCTCATTGCCGATCCGCCGTTTTCCCGCGTCGACCTGATCAGCTGCCGAAACCTGCTTATCTACCTGGAGCCTGAAGCGCAGCAGCGTGTGTTCGAGGTGTTTCACTTTGCGCTTAACCCGAAGCGCTATCTGTTTCTGGGGCGATCCGAGAGCACCGATCCAGATTCCAGCCAGTTTCAGGAAGTTTCGAGGGCCTGGCGAATCTACCAACGCAGTCCTGTCGTCGTACCGGCCGTGTCGGGCTATCGGTTTTCCACAGCCACGGTGCGCCGTGAGGCATTCCCACCGTCGAGTCGCGTGGGCGTGCGTAGCAAGGGATATGCAGAACTGGTCAATGCCACTCTGCTCGAGGAGCACAATGCGGCATCGGTGCTGATCAATACCGCTCACCAGGTTCTCTATGTAAGCGGGTCGGCCGATGAGTACCTGAGGCAGCCAGCCGGCGAACCGACGGGCAACATTCTCGACATGGCACGCGAGGGGCTGCGCCTCAAGCTGCGGATCGTATTGCGCCGCGCGACCCAGGATCCTGGAGCCTCGCCAGTCAGTGAAGTCGTCTCCGATGGTGGCGCCCCGGCGATAAAAATAACAGTGACGCGCCCATTCGACACGGCTCATGCAGGCAAGGCATGGCTTGTCCTCTTCGCCCGCTTGCCGATGGTTGACCGCCCGGCGTTGCTGGTGCCGACCGGTGTGGACTCCGATCTCTGGCACCTCGAGAGCGAACTTCACACAACGCAGGCCGAGCTTGGCAGCACGATCGAGGAACTGGAAGAAAGCAATGGCGAATTGAGGGTGTCGAACGAGGAAATCCTCTCAATGAACGAGGAGCTGCGTTCCGCCAACGAAGAACTGGAGACTTCGAAAGAGGAACTGCAGGCACTTAACGAGCAGCTGAATGTAGTCAATTCCCAAATGGGACAGAAGGTTCATCAGCTGGAGGTGCTTAGCGAGGACGTGACGAATCTTCTGGCCAGCACGGAAATCGCGACGCTGCTCCTCGACCAGCACGGCGTGATAAGGCGTTTTACTCCAAGTGCTGCCCGCATCCTGGGTCTGGGATTGGCTGATATCGGCCGCCCGATAGTAAATGTGCTCGGGAATCCTTTGGGCGACGCCCTGCTGGAGGATATTCGCCGGGTACGGTCGACCGAGGCCGGCCAGGATGGCACAGAAATCGAAACGGCGACCGGACAGTGGTACGTTCGACGTATCACGCCGTATATCGCCACGCCTGGTGTGCCGGTAGCGGGCGTGGTGGTGACCTGGACCGATATTACCCACGTCAAGGCATCAGACGAACGGTCCCGCCGTCTTGCCGCAGTGGTTCAGGATTCGAACGACGCCATGACCGTGTTCGATCTGAACGGCCATGTGATTGCGTGGAACAGGGCCGCGACCGTGTTGTATGGCTATACCGAGGCCGAAGCGTTGGGTATGACGGTCTCCGACATGTTACCGTCGGGCACGAGGCAAGATCATCTGGATTTCATCCGCTACGCTGCGCACAATGAGGCGCTGCATTCCTATGAGGCCCAGCGGGTCACAAAGGACGGACGCGTGATCGATATCTGGATCACGCTGTCGATTCTCTCTGACGGCCAAGGCACTGCCATGTCTGTCGCGACGACGGAACGCGAGCTCACCGACCGCAGTATGAGCAACGCCCAGCTTCGCGAACGCGCTGAGCGCCTGGCACAGGCCGACCGACGCAAGAACGAATTCCTGGCGATGCTTGGGCACGAGCTGCGCAATCCACTTGCGGCCCTGTGTTCGGCGGGAGACCTGCTCGCCTCGGAAACGGTCGATTCAGCGCAGAAAGATTGGGCCGTCGGAGTCATACAGCGACAAGGTCGGTCCATGACGCAACTGGTCAACGAGATGCTCGATCTCACACGTATGACGAGTGGCAGTATCGAGCTTCATCGTCAAGCTGTCACGCTGAAAGCGATCGTCCAGAGCGCGATCGAGGTCTGCCGGCCGATTGTTGACGAACGGCATCACACGCTGTCGGTGTCGCTACCGGACGAGCCGGTATTGCTGTATGTCGATCCTACCCGTCTGTCGCAGGTTGTCGAAAACATCGTGATCAACGCGGCTAAATACACGGCCCCCGGCGGCACGGTCAGCCTGACCGCAATAAGAACGGGCAATCGGCTTTCGCTTCGTGTCAAGGACAACGGAAGGGGGATTCCGTCTTCGATGCTCAGCACGCTGTTCGACATGTTCGTAAAGGGTCCCGTGCTCCACGGTCAGCTTCATAACGGGCTGGGAGTAGGGCTATCGGTAGTCCGGCGGCTGGTTGAGTTGCATGGCGGATCGGTCGAGGCCATCAGCGATGGCAAGACAGGCAGCGAGTTCATCGTCGACCTTCCAGTGGGCATGATTCCGCCCGGAGTGGGACAGATCGGCACGCCGCAGACACAGATCAAGGCGTCTCCGGGCAAGATCCTCATCATCGACGACAACGCCGATGCGAGCGAGGCCCTGGCCATGCTTCTGGCGAGTGAAGGGCATGTGGTGGAGACACGACTGGATGGGCCTCAGGGTTTGGAAGCCGCCAGCACTTTCAGGCCGGACGTTGTGCTCCTTGACATCGGATTGCCCGGAATGGACGGCTACGAGGTGGCAAAGAAGCTACGTGGGTCGGCCGCCACACTAGGCGCTATGCTGATTGCTGTCACCGGCTACGGCCAATCAGGCGATCAGCTCAGATCCGCCGAGGTAGGATTTGATCACCACATGGTCAAGCCAGTGGATGTTGCGGCGTTGACGCGTCTGCTCGCTGGGGAGGCGAAATCCCGCTAACTGCGTCGTACTTCCAGGCGTGCCAACCAGATGCCAGGCAGCATCGGCAGCCAGAAAGTCAGGGCTCGCAACAGAAGCGTGGCGGCGAGCGCCGCCTCCACCGACACACCAAGCAAACTCAACGTTCCCACGGAGGCGGCTTCGAAAGTCCCCAGACCAACCGGAATGGGACCAATGGTGGCTACCATAGACGCGACAATGAAGCTCACGAACACGACCCATAGCGGTGGCACCTCGCCGATCGCCTTGAACGCGAGCCAGAGCGTCAAGGCATCGAATACGAAGATCGCAAGTTGTAGTGCCACTGTTTGCAACAGGAGGCCGGGGCTGCGGAGCAGGCGAGTAGGTGCGTCGGTCAACTCCTGAAGCAACGCGGTGACGCCCAGGCACTTGCTGAGCCATGCGACCGGCGCGCGTCGGCCCCATTGTTTGAGTCCCAGCACCGCAGCCGGCACCGCCACGGTAACCACTACAAAGATCGCCACACCAACGATCAGCGCCACCTTCATGCGATGCTGAAGCCACAGCGCGCCGGTGCTCGCGAGCACCACGAACAGGTAGGCGATGTCGTACGACACCATGCCCACAAGCATGGCAGCCATTGCTATCCCGGCCGGCACGCGTCGGCCGGTCAGGCCGCGCACTACGAGCATCGTGCCGCTGATGCCGCCGCTTGGCAGCACCTGATCGGTAAAGACCTTGGCGATCCCGAGGGGAATCAGCGCGCGCAGAGACAGCGGATGTCCCGCCTGGCGCAACGCCACGCGCCATACGAGCGCCGCGCTGACATAGGTGGCTGATTGAACCGCAAGCGCGACCAACATCCAGCCAGGACGAGCCGAGCGCATCAGTTCGGCCATCTTCTGCAGCGAGCCAAGGTGCAGCACCACCAGAATGACGGCGAGAAAGCCCATCAGCCCGACGATCCAGAACATGAGCAGGCGCAGCCGCGACGTTTTGCCGAGCAACCCCGGCGCGATGTGTACGAGGCCGGTCTCGGCAACAGGTACCGGCTTTGGTTGCGCAAGAGGAACGCCGGCGGAGTGGGGTGACGAGATGCTCATGATACGAGATGCAATTGAAGGCACGGCAAGTTTTTGAGAGCCTTATCGGGGCAGTTCATGCGTCGCCGCGGCTACTTCGGTCTGACCAGGTTTGGCCGCGTTCGCGACTGTGGCTTGCGCTTGCCGGCTCGGCACCAGCAGCACCGGAAGGCTTGCGCTACGCACGACGCGTTCCGCCACGCTGCCTAGAAACAGACGCTTGAACCCCCGGCGCCCGTGCGTGCCGAGCACCAGCAGGTCCGCATTGAATTCGTTGGCCGAGATGCGGATCCGCTCCGAAATGTCCTCGCCGACTGGCGCGACGTCGACAATACGCGGCACGCCGGCCACGTTCTCGTGCTTCATCCGCGCCAGTGCATCGGCCAGCAACCGCTTGCCTTCCTCAACGGAGGCATCGCGCAGGATCTCAGGATCGTAGCCGGACGCGTCATACGCCATCAACGGGTTGTCAACGACATAGAGCGGCTGCAACTGCGCGTCGTTATCGCGTGCGAGCTGCAGCGCGGTGTCGAACGCATGTTCAGACGTTTCGCTGCCGTCGATCGCTACTAGAATGCGTTTATACATGGCGGCCTCGAAGAATTCGTTCAGACGGTGGGCACCGTCGCGGGATTGGATTGCAGGCGCTCAGAGCGCCGTAGCCTGAACCTTGCCGTCGACAATGTCCTTGCCAAACTGCATGGCAAGGTCGATCGCATCGTCGAAACTGGCGGGGCTTACAGCGTTGAAGACTGTCGCGTAGCGGCGTGCGTCTGCTTCGTTCGATGGGATGGTGTCGATCCGCACCACGGAAGAAAAGCGCCTTGCACCCTTGGCATACGGATCGCCGAAAGGCGGGAACTGCTGGCTGGCATAGGCACGTAACTCGTGTCCGTTGTATGTCGCGGTGGGGATGATCATGATGACGGGCTCCTTGATGAGCGGTTGGTTGCGTTGAGCTCGGTCCGGATATCGACGGCGTAGCCACCGATCGGAAACAGCACATTGAATGACACCACCTTGCGCTCAATAGCGGCGTAATGCAATGAACAGATTACTTGAAATGCCGTAGTGCGGTACGCCACCGTACCGACTTCCTTCGGCCCTTCGCGCACCGTGTTGGTGGAAGCTTCCCCCGTCTGCTCAATATCATCATTTCACTCGCTCCGCAGTTAGCTCGCGAAGCCGTCGCACTCACTTCACAGCAGGAGTATCGCAACATGACCTTTCTTAAGTCGCCACCATCGACGCCCGATGCCGTCGCCGACGAATACGCTGCGACGATCTCCGGTTCTTCCCTACCGAAGTACCGGATCCCGGAGGGATCGTCCGACCGCCGCGCAGTATTCGATCTGGTACGCGACGAATTGTTCATGGACGGCAACTCGCGGCAGAACGTGGCGACGTTTTGCACCACTTACGCAGACGACGAAGTTCGCCGTCTGATGGATCTGTCGATCGACAAGAACATGATCGACAAGGACGAATATCCACAAACCGCAGAAATCGAAATGCGCTGTGTGCACATGCTCGCGGATCTATGGCACGCCCCGAAGTCGTGGAAGACCACCGGTTGCTCGACGACAGGATCGAGCGAGGCCTGCATGCTCGGTGGTCTCGCGCTGAAGTGGCAGTGGAAAAAGCGCAGGCAAGCGCAAGGCAAGCCGACGGACAAGCCAAACTTCGTCTGCGGTCCTGTGCAGGTGTGCTGGGCCAAGTTCGCCCGCTACTTCGACGTCGAGATGCGCCAGGTGCCACTCAACGGCGACGCGACTGGACTGCGGCCGGAAGATCTGGCCCAGTATTGCGACGAGAACACCATTGGCGTCGTTGCTACACTTGGCATTACGTTCACCTGCGTCTATGAACCAGTGAAGGCGCTGGCAGACGCATTGGACGTCTTGCAAGCCAATGTCGGACTCGACATTCCGATTCACGTCGATGCTGCCAGCGGCGGATTCGTCGCACCGTTCCTCCAGCCGGACCTGGAATGGGACTTCGGCGTGCCGCGTGTCAAATCGATCAATGCGTCGGGCCATAAGTACGGGCTCGCGCCGCTCGGGGTCGGCTGGGTAGTGTGGCGGAGCACGCAGGACTTGCCTGACGAACTGATTTTCCGGGTCGACTATCTGGGCGGCGACATGCCGACGTTTGCGCTGAATTTCTCGCGACCGGCCGGCCAGATCATCGCACAGTACTACATGCTGCTGCGGTTGGGCCGTGAAGGCTATCGGCACATCCAGCAGGAGTGTGCCGACACCGCTCAGGCGCTCGCTGACGGTCTGGCGAAGATCGATGCACTGGAGATGATTTACGATGGGCGTGGCGCCTTGCCGGCTGTCTGTTACAAGCTGAAGCATCCACAAACAGCGGGCTTCACGCTCTTCGATCTTTCCGATCAGGTCCGCATGCGCGGCTGGCAGATTGCTTCGTATGAACTGCCGGCGGGGCGCGAGGACACGATTGTGCAACGCGTGTTGATCCGACGGGGCGTGACCCGTGACATGGCGGCGATGCTGCTCGAGGACATCAGGCACGCCGTCGCTCATCTGACGAAGAACCCGGTGCCGCATTCGACTGCCGGTCCTACCTTCCATCACGATTGATCACGCCTCGTCACAGGAGCGCACGAAATGAATGACACTGTTAGCAAGGCGGTCGCTTTACCGGCCGCCAACACAGCGGATGCCGCGAAGCGCGGCCAGTATCTGAGCGTCACCTCGATCGGTCTGATGACGGCCGCCGCGGTGGTGACAAGCCTGCGTGGACTTCCTTTGCTTGCCAAGGAAGAGATGACGATGTTCGTCTACCTCGCGTTTACCGTCGTTTTCTATCTGATCCCCGCATCGCTGATTTCTGCTGAGCTGGGCGGTGCCTTTGCTGACCGCCGTGGTGGCATCTACACGTGGGTCGCGGAAGCGTTCGGTACGCGTTGGGGCTTTCTCGCGATCTGGTTGCAGTGGATTCAGAACGTCGTCTGGTTTCCCGTTGCGCTCACCTTTGGGGCGGCCGCGCTCGCCTACACGATCGGCCGTCCCGAACTGGCGAAGAACGGCACCTACGTTGGCATTTTCTGCATCGCCGCGTACTGGCTCGCGACGTGGGTCGTGCTGCAAGGCGTCGAAGTGTTCGCGAAGATTGCCAACTGGACCTTCGTGATCGGCACCATCGTGCCAGGCATCGTGCTGCTCGCGCTGCTTGGCTACTGGATTGGCAGCGGGCATCCGCTCGGCTGGCAGCACCTGAGCGACGCCGCTTTGTCGCAGGACGGCCATGCCCGCTTCTGGCCCGCGATTCACGGCTTCGGCACGATCTCGTTTCTTGCAGGGATCGTGTTGCTGTTTGCCGGCGTCGAGGTGCAAGCGGTTCATGTGATGGACATGCGCAGCCCAAGTCGCGGGTATCCGGCGGCCATTGGACTGGGCGCGCTGATTTCGGTGCTGATCTTCGCACTCGGCGCGTTGCCGATTGCCGCGATCTTGCCCTACGACAAGATCTCGCTGCAATCCGGCGTGTTCGATGCGTTCGGTGCCGTGCTTGTTGAAATCTGGCACATGGGCTGGGCGGTGTCCGCCTTGTCGCTGCTGGTCGGCGTCGGCGCAATCAGTGGCGTGCTGGCATGGCTCGGCAGTCCTTCGCGCGGCTTGCTCGAGACCGCTCATGAGGGTGAGTTGCCACCGATCCTTCAGGCAAAGAATCGCAAGGGCATGCCCACGCATATCCTGCTGGTTCAAGGTCTGATCGTGACCGTCATTTCGTGCTTCTACTTTGTGATCCGCGACGTATCGGTGGCGTTCTTCCTGATTTCCGCCATGACGATCGCGCTTTATCTGATCGCCTACATGCTGATGTATGCAGCGGCGATCCGGCTGCGCTACTCTGCGCGGGCTTTGCCGCGTCCCTTTACGGTGCCGGGCGGTTTAGCCGGCATGTGGCTGACTGCCGGAATCGGCTTTGCCGGGGTGCTGTTTAGCTTCATCGTTTCGTTTTTCCCGCCGGACCAACTACCGGTCGGTTCGCCCTGGCTTTATACGGGACTGGTCGTCTTCGGCATCGTCGTGTTCGCGGGCATTCCGTTGATCATCCACCACGTTCGCCGCAGCGACTGGGCGACTGGGCAGGATGCTCCGCCCGTTCGTCCCGCGATGATACCGGTGAAGTAGGTGCGCGCGGATCATTCGACGTGCTCCACAACTCACTGTGCGTTTCCGCCATTCGGTCGTTTTTGCTGACTGAACGCTACCGTACAGACTTACCGCAGCGTGGAGGGGACGCTTCACTTTCAACCCATGCCCACCGGTGACTGTCAGGTCGCTCTCGTGAGGCAGGTCACGGCGAATTGCCATCTATGGTTCCATCGCTCTCGCCAGGCGCGCGATTGGAGGTAGACATGTCGGCTTATTCAGGCTCTTTTCGTTGGTATGTCGGCACAGCCGATGCACCCCGCGAAGCTGTAATTGACGCAGTGATGGATCATGTGCGGCCACCATCCACCATGAGACTTTCCGGCATGCCTCAAAGCCCGAGATGCAGGTCAACGCGCTGCGCCACAAGGACGAAATCCTTGCAATGGTGGGCACATGAACTCCGTGGCCCGTTGACGCCACTGCAGTTCGCTACGAATCTTATTCGCAGAGCGTCGGCTGACCAGGCTGACGTGTTGCGGTCGGTCGATATGATCGATCGGCAAGTCACTCAGATTTCGCGGCTTGCCGATGATTTGATCGACGCGATGCGAGTCGAGCTTGGGGCGCTCCGTGTGTCCAAGGTCCCCGTCGCCATCGTCGCGGTGCTTGCGGCACCGCTGGCCGCAGCTGCGCTGGCAGCGGCGCTGCGCAAGCAGATCTTTACGGTCCAGATTTCCGACAGATCGCTGTGCGTCTACTGCGATCCCGTTCGCCTCGCACAGGCCGTGAATAATCTCCTGCACAACGCGCTGAAATACACACCCGAAAGCGGTTGTATCACAGTGAAAGTGCTCGCGGACCGCAACATTCTTGTCTTGTCCGTCAAGGACGACGGTATGGGTATATGAACTGTTCGCGCAAGCCAGCAGAACGATCGGGGCAAGTGCCGGTGGGCTAGGGGTGGGTCTTGCAGTCGTGAATGCGGTTGCTGAGTCGCATGGCGGGACTGTATCGGTGTCGAGCGCCGGCCCTGGTCGTGGCAGCGAATTTACGCTTCGAATGCCCATCGTGGGTTTGCTGGCGAGAGAAGACGCACGAGCTGATCTGACCGATGATCCTGCGCGTGCACCGCTTCAGGCGTGTGATGTTTCACTGCGAACGATTGGGGCATGAACCGAGTAACAGGAAAGATATGACATCAGTAATTTGGGGAATCGTAGGGGGAATGGTGTTGATGTTCGCCACCTCGCTTTACCGCTACATGCACCAGGCTGTTCGTTCGCCGTCTCCTGCGCTGCCCGCCAGACCGCGCGAGGACGAACGGCGGGGCTGATCGTGAAAGTCTATAGAGCAGGGCGTTTCGCGGAGCCGGATACGGAATGGGCGTGTTACCGGGCCGGTATCGCTCCACGCTCGAACTCGTTGAAGAGCTTGAGCAACCGGGCTACGCGTTTGGCACCGTCTGGCAGGAGGGCCTGCTGTGCCTCTAAAGCTGTGACGCGTTGCCGCCAGTACGGTAGCGAAAGCGGATTGCCGCGCTCGAGTAACGGTAGAACGTATTCGAGGTGGGCCAGATCTTTGGCGAAGTCATGTAGCGACATTCATTTTCCTTTGGGAGGCTGGTCAATGCCTCAGCCACAAGTTAAGCCGACTCGGGTTCGGCGTCTGCACGTTACCGTACAAGGCACAAATGAGTGTCCACGCACCGCAGATAGCCGGCAGTTTGTACGCTGACGTACCGCTTCCGGAGCCGATCAGGCGTAGTGTCGGAGTCGTTATCTGCAGAAGTGGAGGCCATCATGCTACGAAGGAAATTTCTATTCACGACACCCGGCTCGATCCTCGCAATCGGGCTTGCGGTGTCAGGTTGCACGACGACAAGTCCGTCCGACGCGAGCGGTGCACAGATGGACAAGCGACACAGCATCGACGCCGGTGTGGACTCGACCTTGGGGCGTCTCTATAACGCTGCAAACGGATCGCGCGAACTGGTTGCAAAGGCCCGTGGGGTACTGGTGTTCCCGTCCGTTATTGATGCCGGCTTCGTCGTAGGCGGCCAGTATGGCGAGGGCTCGCTGCGGGTCGGCGGGCGTACCGTCGGATACTACAGCACTGCAACGGGTTCGATCGGCTGGCAAGCCGGTGCGCAGTCAAAGGCGATTGTCTTTCTGTTCATGACGGAAGAATCGCTGGCGAAATTCCGTAACAGCGAAGGCTGGTCGGCGGGCGGCGATGCGTCGGTGGCGTTGCTGAAGATCGGTGCGAACGGCAACGTCGATACGGGTACGGCAACCGGTCAGGTGGATGCGTTCGTGTTGACCAACAGTGGGCTGATGGCGGGCGCGACGCTAGACGGCACGAAGGTCAGCCGGCTCAAAACCCTGTAACGCGAGCGGATCGGGGCTTGCATACGGCGCGTGGCGGGTGCGAGCGAGGAGGGAATTGTGCATGTGCTCACAAGTGCAGGCCCACTGGTCTCATTGATCGCCGGCATCCTGATTCTTGTGGTGCCACGTCTGTTGAACTACATCGTGGCGATCTATCTGATAGTGATTGGACTGCTCGGACTTTTCGGTAGCCACATTCATTGAACACACGTTTTCCATCTGGGAGACGACGCGGCGAATCGGCTGCCACGAAGCAGAAATGGAGTATCCAAGATGCTGCGCAACATAGAGTTCTTGCAGGGAGTCACGGTCAAGGCGCGCGACGGCGACGTCGGAACGGTGACGCAAGTCTATTTCGATGACGAAGCGTGGGGCGTTCGCTATCTGGTGGTCGAAACAGGCGACTGGCTCAGGGACCGGCAGGTGCTGATTTCACCGTATGCCGTGTCTCACTCGGATCCTGGATCAAGCGCCGTGCACGTGAAACTCACGCGGCAACAGGTGCGGGACGGTCCGAATATCGACGCGCACAAGCCCGTTTCGCGCCAGCATGAAATCCAGTACCTGCGGTACTACGGCTATCCGACGTATTGGGGAGGTGCGAACGTGTGGGGCATGGGTGCCTATCCTGCCTTCGACGGGCCATCTGCCATGGCCGCTCTGCCGTTGGGGGCTTTCCCGGTTGTCGACCCGGACCCCGAGGCCGATGAGCCGCCGGCGGACACGCATCTGCGTAGCACAGAAGCGGTGAAGGGCTACCACATCGAGACGATCGACGGCACCATCGGTCATGTTTCCGGCTTCATCTTCGACGATGAAGCCTGGGTCATACGCTATCTGACCGTCGATACGCGCAACTGGTGGCCCGGCGGAAAGGAGGTCCTGCTGGCGACCGAATGGATCGAGTTAATCGACTGGTTCGGCTCAACCGTTTCCACGACGCTGACGCGCGATGCGATCAAGCACAGCCCGGCGTACGACGATGCGATTCCAGTAGATCGGGAATACGAAACGGCACTGTGCGATTTTTACGGTCGCGAGGGTTATTGGTTGAAGGAGAAGGCGGCTTTGCCGAGTGAGCGAATGGCCGCATCATAAGCCCCGATGCCGGGGGGAATCCGGCCTTTGCAGGTCACGCGCCTTCAAGAGGGGCCGTGGCCTGTCTGTCTAACCCGCTCTAGATCGCACGTAGATCGGGCAACAGGCGATCGAATTCGCGCTTCACGACGCCGTAGCATTCGCAGACGCGCTTTTCCAGTCCAGGCCGATCCAGCACCTCGATATGACCATAGCTATAGCGGATCAACCCTGCGTCCTGCAGCTTGGTGGCGGCCTCAGTCACACCGGGGCGGCGCACACCGAGCATATTGGCGATCAGTTCCTGGGTCATCTTCAATTCGTTGGACGGCAGCCGGTCAATGCTCAGCAGTAGCCAGCGGCACAACTGCTGGTCGATCGAGTGGTGCCGATTGCAGACGGCGGTTTGCGCCATCTGGGTGATCAGCGCCTGAGTGTACCGAAGCAGCAACCGCTGCACGGGACCGGCGCGATGGAACTCCTCCTTCAGGATGCGTGCGTCCAGCCGGTAGGCGTGCCCTGCGCTTTGCACGACGGCGCGGCTGGGCGTGGTCTCTCCCCCCATAAAGAGCGCGATGCCGACGAGCCCTTCGTTGCCGACAATCGCTATCTCGGCGGACGCGCCATCTTCCATGACGTACAGCAGCGAGATAATGGCGGTGGTGGGGAAATAGACGTGATCGAGGCGGTCGCCGGATTCGTAGACGACTTCTCCCAGCGGCATATCGAGCGGCATGAGATGCGGCCCGATGCGCTGCCACTCTGCGTCGGGCAAGACCGATAGCAGGTGATTCTCTTTGGGATCATGCGATTTGGGCATCGCTATTCCTCGACATTCTGTTGAAAAACGACGCCGTTTTCGAACGATTATGCTGAAAAATCGACTGTTGAGGCCAGACTTCAACTGAGGTTCGACGTGAAGCCGGCTGAACGGTGCTTCTGTGCCCCTGCGGCATGACTTTTTAGATAATGCGATCTAGGTGACCCTTACATGATTATACGGCAGCGCCACCAGATGCTGACTTAGGCAGCAAAACTCCGCTCAGGCAGACCTCCAAGCGTTCAGTGAGTCGCACGCTCTACGCGTGCCGGCACGCAGCCTTAAGTCGCATGCATATGGGCAGCGGTTCGCTCGAGGTTAGTCCTGAAGAAGAGTAATGCGGGGTTGCTTGCGATCGGCAGACACAGCGCGAAGCGGCTCGCCGGTCGGGACGACAGATGACCGTCGTAGCCGATCCGGATGTCAGGAGCATTGTCCTCGACGGACATGACAAGTTGAGGACCTTGGAGAATTACAAGCGTTTCTTGAAACGCGCCCTCGCATTGCCGTAAGAGGCCTGTGTTTTCCCGATGACCTGTTCGACGCGACCCTTCAAGGTAATTGTCCGGTTGCCGATGGCTTTGCCAAGACCGCTGCGCAGTTTGCCGCAACATTCTCTGACCCACCCCTGTATCTGATCCTTGTTCACTGTCGCTCTCCCTGAGCGTCATATCTGTCGGAACAGGATGAACTGAATACACAGGGCAGTCGGTACGGCACCGAACCGCAGCGCAGCTGCCTCGCACTTCATGACATATTCGCAAATGCTTAAACGCTGGTTAGCGCTTACGCAAACACCGCGATCGCCATTGCTACAACGGTTATCGCCATCGTCGCGGTTGCAAGCCAACCCAGGACTCGCAGCGCCATGGGCAGGGTGAAACTACTCATGACGCCAGTACGCATGGACAGATGCATCATCGCCATCATCACTGGGACGGCAACCACACCGTTTAGCACGGCACTCCAGTACAGCGCCTTGACGGGATCGATATGGGTGAAGTTCAGCGCGACGCCGATTAGCGTTGCCGCCGCGATCACGCCGTAAAAAGCTTTTGCCCGGAGCGGAAGGCGCGCGAGGCCGACACGCCACGATAGTAGTTCACCCACCGCATAAGCGGCCGAGCCCGCAAGCACGGGAACGGTCAGCAGACCGGTGCCGATAATCCCGGCAGCAAAAATCACAAACGTGAAGGGGCCGGCCACAGCCCGAAGCGCTTCGGCCGCCTGGCCGGATGTCTGGATGTCGGTCATGCCGTGGGCGTGCAGTGTTGCCGCCGTTGTCACGACGATAAAGAACGCAATGACGTTTGATAACGCCATGCCCAGGGAGGTGTCGATGCGAATCCGCGTGAACTCCGACTTCGCTTCCCACGGCGCGTGGGTAAGTGGATGTGCGCCGGGCCGCTCGCGCTGGTCCTCGACTTCCTGTTCAGCCTGCCAGAAGAAAAGGTAGGGGCTGATGGTGGTGCCCATCACCGCGACGATCGCGACGAGATAGTCGGGGCTCGCCGATAGCGGTGGCCAGATGGTCGCCCAGCCCACTTCACGCCACGGCACCTCCACGACGAACGCGCAGATCACATAGCTGAACAGCGACAGGCACAGCCACTTCAGAACAGAGACGTAGCGCGCATAGCGTGTGAACACCTCGAGTGTGATCGAAAGCAAGCCGAAGAGGCAGACATAGAGCAACGCAGGGCCCGAAATCAGAAGCTTGAGCGCGGCACCCATCGCACCGAGATCCGCGCCCAGATTGATGACGTTCGCGGTCATCAGCATAGCGACGACACTGGTGGAAAGCCAGCGTGGATAGTGGCGGCGCAGGTTGCCGGCGATGCCATATCCGGTTACACGTCCAATGCGGGCACTGATCTCCTGAATGGCCGCCATTAGCGGATAGCTGAAGAGCAACGTCCAAGCGAGTCCGTAGCCGAACTGGGCGCCGACCTGCGAATATGTGGCGATGCCGCTCGGGTCGTCGTCGGAGGCGCCCGTAATGAGGCCGGGGCCCATTACCTCAAGCAGTTTCGGCCGTGACGGTTGTTTGATCGGATCGCGTATTAGTGTATCCATTGAAGAGCGCTCCTGGGTGTCAATGCTGCGGAAAACACGTGCATAGCGCAACGTCGAGCTAAACCGAGCTGACGCCGAACACTCCGGTCGCCAGATCGCGCTCGAAATCGGCGTGCCATGCGGTGCCTTGACCAGCTGCATAAACAGCAGACTTCTCATTGCTACGTCGGGTAACCATGACTTGTCGACGAATCAGGCCCGTAATATCTCCCGCCGGGTACTGATCTTCGTCCCGGATGTCGAAATCGATGATATCGAAGCCATGACTGGAGAAAATTGACTCCGCGTCAGCCTTCTCGTCTTCACTGAACTCATGAAACTGATGCGTGATCATGTGCACCGTCCTGTTGTAAAAAAAGTTGTAGCATGAGCGCCAAGGAAAGGAATCTGGACTTTCGGCGCTGCCGCGATAAGAACCCGTCCTCAACGTTACCGTGCCGAGCATTTCGGTACTGTGGTGGCCGTCCTCAGGATATCGTTGCGTGGCTTTGTGTTTGGTACGGCAACGTAAGCGGACCGCAGTCTCCCTTGGGCCGTCTCTCACTACGATCCCAGATTTCTGCAGGCAATTCGGTACGGTAACGTTCAAGGTTACTTCCGTCACACCGGCTCGCCGGACGCCCAGTACGGCGGCGAACAGATCTGGTGCATTGTCAGCCGGTTTGACGGTAGCCGGTCAAAGCGAAGCCGTAGCAGCCGGCACGGCTGTGCTGACAAGCGCGCCGGGCGAAATCCGTCAGCCCATGGCAGCGCACGCCTATACGGGATTTGCGAGATCGCGAATGTCCGGTTCATGCTAGCAACCGGACCGACGAGCCAAGGATTCGTTTGTCCGCGGTGGGTCGGCGATCGTCCGCTATGCCGGTGAAGAAAATCCGCAGGCCATCCGTGTGTCTATGGGGTCTGTCTGGCCAGGGTCAACAGGTCGCCAACTGACCATTGATCGTAGATGTGGGCGCCATATTTGCGCGCGAGTATCTGGCCGCCACTGTCAATCAGGAAGTCGGCTGGCAAACCAAGTTTGCCGCCCTCCGAATGGAGGGACGTTACGGGCTGTTTTCCGCGGAGAATCCTGGCAAGGCTGCGCAGCGCTCCCCGCAGGATTGGAAACCATGCTCGCATATTCATTAATGCGCGAGGCGATGATTTCGCACCGAACTCGGCATAGAGCTTTTTCCCGGGATCGGCGACAACAGCGAATGGCAGATCCATGGTGAAGGAGCGTAGTTCATCGGCGCTCGAGTGGAACACTGCGATCTCCAGAATGCCAGCAGACACGGTTTCATCGTGCCGTTGCGCAATGGAGTGCAAGTGGAGATCGCAAACGGGACAGCCAGCAAAGCGCCGGAACTGCAGATGAACGAGTCGTCGCGTACAACCGCGGCCGCACGGCAGGACTGGCGGACGGCATCGTCGTGACGCCGTCACACAATCCACGGGAAAGCGGCGGGTTCAAATACAACCCACCGAGCGGCGGCCCGGCCGACGAGATCGTGACCGGCTGGATCGAAGTGGCAGCGAACGGATTGCTCGAAAGCAAACTTGATGGCGTGCTGCGTATGTGTCTATCGAAGGCGCTGCGCGCCACCACGACACCGGCATGCCTTCCTCAACGCTTACGTTGGCGATCTCGTCAGTGTCATCGATATGGATGTGGTGCGTGGCGCACCGATCGTCCTGGGCGTCGACCCGTTCGGTGGCGCGGGTGTGCACTACTGGGGGCCGATTGCGGAACTCTACGGCCTGAATCTGAGCGTGGTCAACGGCGACGTCGATCCAACATTCCGCTTCATGAGCGTCGACTGGGATGGACGGACTCGCATGGATCCATCGTCGCCGTATGCGATGCAAACGCTGATCGACCAGAAGGATCGCTTCGATGTGGCCTTCGCATGCGACACCGATCACGATCGCCATGGCATCGTCACGCGGCACACCGGTCTGCTGACGCCGAATCACTATCTCACGGTCCTCGTCGATTATCTGTATTCTCATCGGCCCCAGTGGCGTGCTCATGTGGCGGTGGCCAAAACCGTTGTTAGCAGCCAGATGATCGATCGTGTGAGCGAGAGGCTCGGTCGTACGCTTTACGAAGTGCCTGTCGGATCCAAATGGTTTGTCGACGGCTTGCTCGACGGATCGCTCGGCTTCGGCGGGGAAGAGAGCGCGGGTGCCAGTTGTCTGCGACTCGATGGCACGGCGTGGACGAACGACAAGGACGGAATCGTACCGGCGTTGCTGTCAGCCGAGATCACGACGCGAATTGGCCGCGATCCCGCTGAAATCTACCGGAATCTGACCCAGAAGATGGGGGAGCCGGTTGAACGTCGCGTGCAAGCCGTCGCAACGGCGCCGCAGCGCGCGATGCTGCGCCGACTCTCGCCGGCGCAGTTTCCCCATACCGAACTGGCCGGCGAACAGATCGAGCAGGTGCTCGACCGTGCACCAGGCAACAACGCGCCCATCGGCGGCATCAAGGTGATCGCTAAGAGCGGTTGGTTTGCGGCACGTCCGTCAGGGACCGAAGATATCTACAGGATCTATGCGGAGAGCTTCCTGGGTGAAGATCACCTGACGCGCATCGTTGAGGAAGCCCCGGTGATGGTGGATGACATGCTTGCGGAACATGCTTTGCCTATGATCGCGCTCAGCCGTGGAGACTTGGAGACTGGCCGCCGGTATCCTGGCTGCGTCTGATCTCGCAACGCGCAAACGCGGTGAGCGCGGCACGCCTAGTAATGGTCGTGAGCCTCGTGATAGTCGCCACCGCCGTGGTCGCCGTGGTGGTCGTCGCCACCGACCGGGACGAGGATGCACGCACTCAGGCCGCTAATTAGCGACAGCGCGATAAGCATCCATACACGTGTCTGGTTCTTCATTTCCATTCCCCATTGAAATTAGAGCGGCAGGAACGAACTGATTCCAGGGGCCTCCTGCTGTGCATAAACAACCGGCGGTGCTCCGTAGCCATTGTCTTGATCGCCGTAAGCGTGGCCATTGCGATGATGATCGTCATGCCGGTACGCCTCGCGTGGGGCGGCATGGCTCTAGCCATGCTGCTGGCCGCCGTGGTGAGGCTCTACCGCTTGCAGAGGCGCTGTTGTAACGAGGCAGGCGATCGCTAACGTGAGGCCAGTTGCGCTCAAAAGCCGTGCTCTCATCGCGCCCTTGTCAGGCGTGCGGGTGATTGAGGTTTTCACGGTGTATTGCCTGCAAAGTACCAACGCTGCGAGCGCACTGCGAGCGAATTCGGTTGAATAAGAGAACAATGCCACCGCATCCGATCGGGGTCTGTCCGATGGCGGACGTTTGCGTGCAAGGTTGGCATCGATTTGCCGAGCGGTCGGTACGACGACGGACAGCGAGACTTCTCTTCCCGCGCATTGAGGCCGGTTCCGCACTTGTACGGCACCGTACCGACCTTCGCCGAGGTTGAGCGCACCATGATCGCGCGCGCCTAACGCCTCTCATCCAAAGGCGCTCGAAACACCCTCGCGCAGTATGATTTTCTTTGATCACTCGCCCGGGCCGCCCCCTCCAGCACGGAGTGGCCATCATGCCCACAATCCGGCAACACTTTTTCTTTCCGCCACGCTCGTGGCGTAGACAGTCGCTGCTATGCAATGGCGCGGCAAGACAGATCACTTTGCGTGATTTCGTTCCAGCGACGCAAGCGCCTTCCTCTGCGCGTGCCGAGTTGAATCTCGTGCGCGAATTGAATTGCGCCGGGATCGTTCCGAACTCATGCCTAAACCCGTGCGGGAGCAAAAAATGTTAGTCACCGAAGTCGCTGCCCCGATTCTTCAGGAACCGAAGGTATTCCTCCCGTCCGCGGCGATCTCGGCGCAGGCAGCGATCTCAGGCATGGACGCGTACCGGGCTCTCGTCGCGGAAGCAGAACGCGATTACGAAGGTTTCTGGGCGCGTCTTGCCAAAGAGACGCTGAGCTGGAATAAGCCGTTCACCAAGGTGCTCGACGAATCGAAGGCGCCGTTCTACACCTGGTTCGAGGACGGCGAACTGAACGCGTCGTACAACTGCCTGGATCGTCATATCGAGGCTGGCAATGGTGAGCGCGTCGCGGTGATTTTCGAAGCCGACGACGGTACCGTGACTCATGTTACCTATCAGGATCTGCTGCATCGTGTCTGCCGCCTGGCCAACGCGCTCAAGAAGCGCGGCGTGAAGAAGGGCGACCGCGTGGTGATCTATATGCCGATGTCGGTCGAAGGCGTCGTCGCCATGCAGGCTTGCGCGCGCATTGGCGCCACGCATTCGGTCGTGTTCGGCGGCTTCTCGTCGAAGTCGCTGAACGAGCGCCTCGTCGACGTGGGCGCGGTGGCGCTCGTCACGTCGGACGAACAGATGCGCGGCGGCAAGGCATTGCCGCTGAAGAACATCGCCGACGAAGCGCTGGCGATGGGCGGCTGCGAGGCCGTCGGGAGCGTGATCGTCTACCGGCGGACCGGCGGCAAGATCGCGTGGCACGAAGGCCGCGATCTCTGGATGCATGAAATCACCCAGGGCGAGTCGGATAAATGCGCGCCCGAGTGGGTGGGCGCCGAACATCCGCTGTTCATCCTCTATACCTCGGGTTCGACCGGCAAGCCGAAGGGCGTGCAGCACAGCACCGGCGGCTATCTGCTATGGGCCGCGCAGACGCTGAAGTGGACCTTCGACTGGAAGCCCACCGATGTGTTCTGGTGTACCGCCGACATCGGCTGGATCACGGGGCACAGCTATATCGCGTACGGTCCGATGATACTAGGCGCCACCCAGGTCATGTTCGAAGGCGTGCCGACTTATCCGAACGCGGGCCGTTTCTGGGAGATGATCGCGCGCCACAAGGTGACGCTGTTCTACACCGCGCCGACTGCCATCCGCTCGCTGATCAAGCTGGCGGAGGCCGACGCCAAAGTGCATCCGGACGCCTACGACCTGTCGACGCTGCGCATTCTCGGCACGGTCGGCGAACCGATCAATCCGGCCGCATGGATGTGGTACTACGAGCACGTTGGCGGTGGCCACTGCCCCGTGGTCGACACCTGGTGGCAGACCGAAACCGGGGGGCACATGATTGCGCCGATGCCAGGCGCAACGCCACTCGTGCCGGGTTCCTGCACCTTGCCGCTGCCGGGGATCATGGCGGCGGTGGTGGACGAGACGGGCCAGGATGAGCCGGACGGCAAAGGCGGCCTCCTTGTGATCAGGCGCCCCTGGCCGTCGATGCTACGGACGGTGTGGGGCGATCCAGCCCGCTTCGAGAAGGGGTATTTCCCCGAAGAACTCGGCGGCAAACTGTATCTCGCCGGCGACGGTGCGGTGCGCGACAAGGAAACCGGCTACTTCACCATCACAGGACGGATAGACGACGTGCTCAACGTGTCCGGGCACCGGCTCGGCACGATGGAGATCGAGTCAGCGCTGGTGGCCAATCCGCTTGTCGCGGAGGCTGCGGTAGTTGGATGCGCGGACGAAACGACGGGCGAGATCGTCTTTGCCTTCGTAGTCCTGAAGGGCGCACGCCCCGAAGGTGAAGAAGCGGAGAAGATTGCTAACGAACTGCGGGCATGGGTCGGCAAGGAAATCGGGCCGATCGCGAAACCGAAAGTGATCCGCTTCGGCGAGAATCTTCCGAAAACACGTTCTGGAAAAATCATGCGCCGTTTGCTGCGCTCGCTGGCAGCAGGTGAGGAGATCACGCAGGACGTGTCGACGCTCGAGAATCCGGCCATTCTCGACCAACTCGGGTAATCGACACCGGCATCGCGTGCTGGATATGTAGAAGCATTTTCGTCAACCGGCTGTGAACCGTGAACGCGGTGTTGACGGAACCTCAGGAGCAGACAATGAGCAATGCCGCCGTTTTACCGAAGTTATCGAATCCTGCCCCGCTGGGTCTCGCGGGCTTCGCGTTGACGACATGGTTGCTGAGTATGATTAACGCGGGCTGGATTACCGGCGACGGGATGGGAATCGTACTGGCTTGCGCGCTTGCATATGGCGGCACTGCGCAGGCAATCGCCGGGATTATGGAGCTGCCGCGCGGCAATACATTCGGCGCTACCGCGTTTCTGAGCTACGGCGCGTTCTGGTGGTCGTTTGCACTATTCGTTCTGTTTCTGCATGACAAGGTGTCCGCCGCGTTCGTTGGTTGGTATCTGTTTCTATGGGGCGCGTTCACTTTCTATATGTGGTTGGCCACCTTTCGTTCGCCGCGCGCACTTCAGGCTATTTTTCTGGCACTCTGGATCACTTTCTTTCTGCTAGCTGCGGGGGAGTGGACTGGCTCAAGCGCCCTGCACGTGGCTGGCGGATATATGGGGCTCGTTACCGCCGTTCTGGCGTTTTATCTGTCGGCAGCCGATCTGATGAACGAGGTCTATGACCGCATCGTCTTGCCCACTGGTGAGCCGCGGATTTTCAAGCGACACGCCGTCCTTCTGTAACGCCCCGGTGGCACGCCAGTGTCTGGACGGCAAGGAGTTGACCGCATTACGACTCACGCCGTCTCGCCAGCGTCGGTGATGCAAGGTATACCGCGCCGAGGCCTTTACCGCACCGAACGTCCACCATGCGCGCTGCTGCCGATCCGTGGAATGCGTTTCGATCTGGGGAGCCGCTAGGACGCGAGCCGCTCGACCATCTGGCGCAGGCACTGGTGTGGGCGCCGGTGACGGCCGCGCCTGCCGCGTCAAGGGCGGCGCTGTTCTCGCGCCGCACGAGGACGGGTGCAGCGATAAATCTACCCTTAGCTCTGCCATTTCTCTAAGAAATGAGATCTTGGCTTCCATCGAATGCCCCCCGAACTGGCATGTTGTGTCTGAGCAGCGCACGCCCTGCAGCGCGATGCTGAGGTTGTTAGCTATTTGGAAACCGGGATGATCGAGTTGCAGCAACGGTCATTTTCACTGTAGGGCGCCGCGCGCGAGCCCGAACGGGTCATGTGCTCGTCGGAGCGACGTTCGGCGGGACGCCCCATTGCTGGGTCTCAATTACACCCTTTGAACTTCGTTGGCGATGAGGGTAGGGAGGGCGACAGAAAATTCTTGCGCATCGGTGCAGTGCCTGCGTATAATTTCGTTCTCCGCTGCTGAGCGCCTCAAGACAGGTTCACTGAGGTCGTTTCGAGGCGAGATGTTGCTGAAAAGCATCGGATCGTGGGTGATGTGCCCCAAGTCGTACCCGATGGGGTTTGTGATTCACGAGAGCCCTTGGTGGCAAAGGTCCGCAGGGAGTTTTTCGATCCCGCTTACCTCCACCATCAGAGCAGATTGAAGTCTTTTCCGGTGTCCGGATGCGGTAGCAAAAAAGACTTCACAAGCAGTAACAATGTAGTTAGAATATTGGTCTTCGCTGCTTACGGACTGAATTTAACGTCAATTAGCAGCAAGATAAAGACAGATCTGAAAAGATTATGTCCCCTTCGTCTAGAGGCCTAGGACATCACCCTTTCACGGTGAGTACAGGGGTTCGAATCCCCTAGGGGACGCCAAACATCAGCGTCGCTTTAATGTTCGAATGAAGCAGGTTCGAAGACAAATAAAGTGGTGCAGCTTGCAGAGAAATAACCGACGCTCGCAAGCTTGGGTGTAAAGACTGGAGTGGTAGTTCAGTCGGTTAGAATACCGGCCTGTCACGCCGGGGGTCGCGGGTTCGAGTCCCGTCCACTCCGCCAGACAAAGCCCGTTCATGTGAACTGAACGGGCTTTTTCATTAAAGGTGTAAGCGTACGTTGTCCCCTTCGTCTAGAGGCCTAGGACATCACCCTTTCACGGTGAGTACAGGGGTTCGAATCCCCTAGGGGACGCCAAAGACGGCGTACAAAATCTGGAGCGGTAGTTCAGTTGGTTAGAATACCGGCCTGTCACGCCGGGGGTCGCGGGTTCGAGTCCCGTCCGCTCCGCCAGATTGCCCAAAACGTTCCGTTCGGAACTGTTCAAACAGATAGCGCAGGGCCTTGTGAATAGGTTCTGCGCTCATCGTCCGAAGTAACTTTCCAGTTCGTCGTGTGGTTTGTCCGGCTGAGTCTCAACGTTGTTGATAGGCTTGATGGCCGGCACAATTCGCTTGTGCGAATTACCAGGTAATCCTAACGGAAAGCAAACTACACTTCGCTTTCCTTCAGCACATCGGTCGCCGCTTCACAGGCGCCACGCAACTGCTCGCGCATCAGGTCCTGAACGATCGGATCGCCCGAGACGATCGCGTTCTTGATCTTTACTGCCAGCTCGCACGACACGCGCATGCGGCCACCACGCGACATCGCGATGCGCCGCAAGCGCCGCACGGGGCCAATGAGGCTCGCGTGGGTCGCCTGCAGCGTACGGTTGTCGGCGAGCGTCATGACGATCGCGTAGAAGCGGTCGAGGCCATCGACATAGCTTGCGGGATCGTTTGCCGCGAGACTTGCCTGCATGGCGTCCGTTACATCCTCGAGTTGCGCGCGGCCGAGCGCCGTGATCCGCTCAGCGGCAAGCTGCACCGCCAGGCATTCGAGCGCCATACGCACCCGGTAAATCTCTGCCACGTCACGCAGCGACACCGACCGAACAAACGCACCAACCCGCGCCACCACCGTAACCAGCCCTTCACGCTCGAGCTGCGCAAACGCTTCGCGCATAGGCGTACGGCTCACGTTCAGCTGCTTCGCGACCTGCACCTCGGAAAGCCTGCTGCCAGGCGCGAGCACGCCTTCAACGATCGCCTCGCGCAACGCCGGCACGACGACGCCGTCGCTCAATGAATCGCTTGGCGCATCCACGGTGCGCATGCGCGAGTGATATTTACGGCCGATCGCATCGAGCGCTTGCTCCGGTGTCGCTACCGCTGATTCCCGCAATTTACTTTTCGTCGACGAAGTCATTGACATCCCGATATAGGCTGAATACGCTGTATACAGATTATACAGCAAGCTAGTCGCGAGGAGACTATTTTGGACAACGCATCTCTGCCGCAGCCGGTCCTGATCGATCGGACGGATTCGGTTCTTACGTTTACGCTCAACAATCCGGAAGCGGGCAACGAAGTCACGGCGCCGATGTTCGACGCGATGATTGCCGTCTTGCGGGCAGAAGCCGTCATGCCGGCCGCCCGGGTGTTGCGCATTCGCGCGCGTGGCGAGGTCTTTTGCACCGGTCGCGAGCGGGCCGGACGCGATGCGGTGTCGATTCATCAGGAAGTCTCGCGACTGATCGAGTTGAAGCGTCTGCTGCGGGCGTCGTCGCTGATCACCATTGCCGAAGTGCAGGGCAATGCCTTCGGTTTTGGCCTGGGCCTCGCCATCCTGTGCGATTTCACGCTGGTATCGAGCAGCGCGAGTCTCGCGTTTCCTGAGATGAGGAAAGGTCTGCCGCCCGCCGCGATCATGGCTTATCTCGGCAGCTACTCGCTACCCAAGCACGTGTTCCCGATGGTCCTGTTCGGCGATGAAATCACACCCGAAGCTGCGCTTGCCGCAGGCCTCGTCACCCGCGTGGTCTCCGGAGAATTGCTGCAGGCCGAAGCCGAAGCGCTCACCGAGCGTGTCCTCGCACTCGACGATACGGGCGCCCGCCAGTGCAAGGCGTTCTTCCAGTCCGCACAGGAAAGTCCGATCGAACACAACTTCCGCTGCGCCACCGAAACGTTGACGGTCGCAGCGCTGCGTCTGCAGGGCAAGTAGGCCGTTGCGCCAACCCATTCGACAGGCCAGGCAGGTCTGCAGGAGACGGAAATGAGTGTGAACGCAGGGGCGCGGCTCGACCGCTTGCCGATGTCGGGTTTTCATCGCCGCATCATGTGGCTGATCGGCATCGGCATGTTTTTCGACGGCTTCGATATCTATGTGGCGTCGACGGTGCTGGGCGCCACGCTGAAAAGCGGCTTTTCGACGCTCGGACAGAACGCGCTGTTCGTGTCGCTGACCTTCCTTGGCATGATGCTCGGCTCATTGGCAACGGGCTTTCTAGGCGATCGGTACGGCCGGCGCTTCACCTACCAGACCAACCTGATGGTGTTCGGCGTGGCATCGCTTGGCGCCGCGCTCGCGCCGAACATGACCGTGCTGATCGCCTGCCGGTTCGTGATGGGACTCGGTCTTGGCGCGGAAAACGTGGTCGGCTATTCGACGCTCACGGAGTTCGCTCCGCCCGCCTCGCGGGGCAAGCTGCAGGGCTTGATGGCCGTCTTCGTGGTATCCGGACTGCCAGTCGCAGGGTTGATCGGACTCCTGCTGATTCCCGTGCTCGGCTGGCGCGGCATGTTCGTGCTCGGCGGGATCGGTGCGATCGGCGTATGGTATGCGCGCAAGTCGTTACCGGAGTCGCCGCGTTGGCTCGAGTCCGCTGGACATGATAAGGAAGCCGAAGCGATTCTGTCGACAATCGAAGCTGAGGTGAAGGCAGAGCACGGCAACGCGCCACTACCTGTGCCGGTGCAGAAGCCGCTCATCGCACCGTCGCGCGAACTCGGCTCGCTGTTCAGCGGCGTCATGCTCCCGCGGATGATTGTCGGCTGTGTGACGCTGATCGTCATCAACACGCTGCTGTACGGCTTCGTGACGTGGCTGCCGACCTTCTTCGTGCATCAGGGTTTCAGCATCGCAAAGTCGTTCGGGTTCGCGCTCGTGATGTCACTGGGTGCGCCGCTCGGCTCGGGTTTTGGGGCGTTGACCGCCGACCGCCTCGGTCGCAAGAAAACCATTATCGGCGCATCGCTATTCGCCATCGTGTTCGGCTCGATCTATCCGTTCGTGAGCAATGAAGTTCTACTGCCTATCGTCGGATTGCTGCTCGTGATTCCCATCTATGTGCTGGTCGCGCTGCTGTTTGCCATCTACGTTCCGGAGCTCTTTCCGACCGAAGTCCGGCTGCGCGCGTCCGGTATTTGCAACACCCTTGGCCGCGGGGCGACGATCATCACGCCATTCATCGTGGTCGCCCTGTTCGCGCACTACGGTGTGATCGGCGTATTGGCCTTGATGATCGGCTTGCTGGCGATTCAGATCGTGGTGGTGGGAGCGCTTGGCGTCGAGTCGACGGGCCAGCGCCTCGAAGATATTCAGCCGAGCGGCGCGACTGCGCGCCACGAGGTCGGTGCGGATGCGCGGGTGTCCCCGCTTAAGTAAATACGGAGAATCTGGAATGGATGCAGTGAACAAGCAATACCTGAACGCACAGCTGTTCATCGACGGCAAGTTCGTCGATGCGGCTTCGGGCAAGACCATGGATATCATCAACCCGGCCAACGGCGCGGTGATCGGGCAGCTCGCAGCGGCATCGGCAGAAGACGTGGATCGCGCGGTGCAAGGCGCACACACGGCCTTCGAAAGTGGCGTATGGCGCGATCTTTCGATCCAGCAACGTGCCCGCGTGCTCAACCGCTTTGCAGATCTGTTCGAAGCGGATCTGGGGAATTTCTACAAGCTCGAAACGCTCAACAACGGGCGTCCGCTCGTCGAAACGCGTGCGCAGATTTCGCGCTTGCCGCAGTTCTACCGCTATTTCGCGGCACTTGCGTTGACGCGTCGCAGCGACGTGATCCCTATCGAAGGCCCGTATCTCTGCTATACCCAGCGCGTGCCGCTCGGCGTGTGTGCGTTGATGACGTCGTTCAACCATCCGTTGATGATTCTGTCGAAGAGTCTCGCCCCAGCGCTTGCGACCGGCAATAGCGTGGTCATCAAGGCCTCGGAACAGACCCCGCTCACGACCGTGCGGCTCGTCGAACTGTTGCAGCAGGCCGGCGTTCCGGACGGCGTGGTGAATGTGGTGAACGGCGAGGGCAAGGAAGCGGGCGCGGCGCTGGCGCGTCATCCGCTGATTGCCAAGGTGGTGTTCACCGGCGGTACGGAAGTGGGGCGTTCTATCGGTGAAGCGGCTGCGCAGACTTTCGCTTTGACGACGCTCGAACTGGGCGGCAAGGGCGCGGTCATGCTGTTCGACGACATGGACCTCGATCGCGCGGTGAATGGCGCGGCGTTCGCGGCGTTTATCGGTGCGGGACAGACCTGCGTATGCGGCGCGCGCATTCTGGTTCAGGAAACGATCTATGCAGCGTTCCTCGAGAAATTCAAGGCGAAGGTCGCATCGATCCGCGTCGGCGACCCCGCCGACATCAACACACAACTCGGTCCGGTGATCTCGGCGCGTTCGCGCACGCGCATCCTTGCGATGCTGGAGCGAGGAATCGCGGAAGGCGCGAAAGTGCTGAGCGGCGGCGGCATTCCGGCGCACCTGCGCGACGAGGGCTTTTATCTCGAACCCACCGCGTTCTATGACGTCGACCCGAAGTCCGAACTCGGTCAAGGCGAAGTGTTCGGGCCGGTCACGGTGATCATGCCGTTCAAGGACGAGGCGGACGCACTGCGCATCGCCAACGACACGCAATTCGGACTCGCTGCTTCGGTTTGGACACAGGATGTGGCACGTGCTCACCGTGTGGCGAGCAAGCTCATCTTCGGCATGGTCTGGATCAACGATCACCATCGTCTGGACCCAGCTTCGCCGTGGGGCGGCTTCAAGAACAGTGGGGTAGGGCGCGAGACCGGCATCGAATCGTTCGACCAGTTCAGCGAACCGCGGGCCGTGACGGTCAACACAAGCGGTACGACAGTCGACTGGTATGCGGACGATGGCCAGCTGAAGCGGCTCAATTGATGAATATGCAAAGTACTGCTTAAGTTTCAGGCTAGATAATCGACAGCTGATCCCTCGATCAAATGCCGCGCGACGCCCTTGAGCACCGCGCGGCATTTTGCATGTATACCAGGTCGCCTGGCGGCGGCCCCAGCTTGTTTACGATCCTTCCGCCTCTCTTTCACCGCGATCGATCGTGCACAAAAGTGGGCACACATACTTAAGAAATGATTAAGCACATCCATTGTGTGCACATAATTGGCGCGACGTTTTTTACCCATCTGCGAGACCAGGAGAACAGATTACCGTTTCGTCGAGATGCGCCAGTGTCTTGACGTTTACTGCCTGGCGTACGCGGTTGCATTGACCGGGTTAGCAACCGAGTATGGTCGGGTGCGGGCAAACGGAGTGTGAAATATGTCGGAAGCGCAAACAGTGCTCAAGGACAATGTAGCGGAACCCGTTTCCGTCGATCTGGCCGAACCGGCCCCCATCGATCGTGAAACATTCCATTACTGGCTGTCCGGAGAGCAAAACGCATTTGAAGGAATCGATTTTGCGCTCAGGATCACCAGCTTTCTCGACTGTCACGACGCACTGATGGTTGGCTGCGGTCAGCAACTCGGTTATGTAGACGACTCGCCGCAACGGCGCCCTGATCTGCACGCCTTCGGCCGCGAACTATATGGTTCGCCGGAATTCGGCGGCCGCCGCTATGTCCGCTCCATCCGCTTGCTCGAAGCGGGCTCGCTCGACACCTTGACCGTTATGGATACGTGTGACCATCTCAGCCAACTGGAGTGCGGTTGTCTGTTCGCCGAGGCAAATCGGGTGCTGAAACCGAACGGATATTTCATCGTGCGCGTGCCCGTTGGTTACGGGCGGGCAACCGTCTCGCGCAAACGCATGGCAGAAGCGCGCCGGGCCGACGAGCCGGGCGTAAGAGAGTCCGGCCGGGTCGCGAAGCTCTCTCGCCAGACGGGCGGAGTGCGTTTCAGATTCAAGGCGTTTCGCCGCTCGCTTGCCGAAAGCTTCGATATAGAACAAGCGGTGAATCAACCCTGGCCGGGTTTGCCCCGCTGGTTCAATTCCCGCCGCATCATGCTGTGCCGGAAGCGCGAAGCGCAATAAGGCGCGCGGGCACGCTAACTGCTGGTCTACGGCCATCCCACGGCTATCGCTATCAGTGGATGAATTTCATGCGCCGAGGGACTACAGTAGCAATGTTGCGCGCTCGTCAGAACACAATCTGTCGCGATGTCGACGACGGGTTCGGAGTTTATCGCCATGGCCAAGCATACCGGACCACCAGAATCGGGGGCGGATAGCCCTGCGGAGCGTCCCGTGGATAGCCGCGCGGACGGTCCCCCTGGAGATTCTGGGCAAGACTTCAGTCAACGCTTCGATCCTGACCTCGATCCCATGTACGCCATGCCGCCTGCGCGGTTTGGGCGCCTCGCGCTCTGGGCTGCGTCGGCGAGTGCGCTGACGGTGGGCGTTGCGGCCACGGTCGCGTATGGCGTCTGGTTCGATCAGGATCAGCGCGCCTATACGCGAGCGATGGCTACGGCGCAACAGGCGCTCTCGACGCGTGTCGCGGCCACGGTCCCAGCCGCGCTCACAGCCGCACCTCCGGAACAGATGCTATCGGCCGCCGCTGCTTTCGTGCCGGACCCGCCGCTTTCGGCGACCCCGACGCTTTCGGCGACCCCGACGACCGCCATGACCACCACAACAGCCGCACCAGTGCAGACGCCAACAACGTGGTCAGGTCGGGTAGGCGCAGCTGCACCGCCCGCGAACTCTCAGACCACGCTAGCCGACGCGGATGAAACAGAGCCACCCCCTTCGGCTTTACCCGCCCAGCCCGATTCAAGCGACACACCTTCCTCCGATGCCCTCGCGCCGCATGCAAGCAGCGCACGGCCAGCGATGACGAGCGGTGGCGTGAAGCAGATCCGGCATCGTCCGCTGGTGCGCGCCAAGCCGAATACCGGCTTGCTAGCACGCATGGAATCGTATTTTCATCGTGGAAACTATCGGCAGCATGGCAACGGAAGCCAGCAGGACCAGGACCTCTACGCCCACTCGTGAGCCGCGCTTTGCAGCGCCTGCCGCACGCAAACCGGCCTTTACGGTTCGCTTCGGCTGGGGGCCGGCTGCGCTGGCGGGGATTGCCTTGCTGTGCCTGCTGGCCGGGCTTCTCGTGCTTGCGGTGCAGATCAAGGCCATCTTCTCCGATCAGTTGAAGCAGGAATATACGGGGCTGGTTCTCGACGCTCTCGGTCGCGCCGAAAGCGCGCGCGATCTCGCCACTGCTCGCCAGCCGCTAACCGGAGATAGTGGAGACAGCAACGCAGAGCCGCAGGACTATCGAAATGCGCGTATCGGTCTTGCAGCCCGTCTCGCGTCCGTCGCTGCAATCGTGAACGTGGATCCGGCGGGCGCGCCGCACATCTCTCAGCGGGCACTCTCGCCCGACGCCAACTTCGACGATACGGATGCCTTGTTGCGCTCGCAGTCGGCCTACTGGCGCACGCGACGCGATATCGTCAGCGCGGATCTGCACACGCGGATCTCGCACGTCGCGAGAACACTGATGGTGTTGTCGGCGCTGATCTTCAGCGCGCTGGTCACGGCGCTCGGCATGTACGCGAAGCGCACGCGGCAACTGGCACGCGAGTCGCACCGTTTCGAGTTCGCCGCATTGCACGATCCGCTGACCGGGCTGCCAAACCGGCGTCATCTGTTTGACACGCTTGCGCGAACCCCGCCGGTAGCGAGGAGTGATCCACTTGGGCACACGCTCGCCGTTCTGTATATCGATCTGGACGGCTTCAAACAGGTCAACGATTCGCGCGGTCACCGCACCGGCGATGAATTCCTGATCGCCGTAGCACGGCGCTTTCGCAAGTCGGTTCGTCCGGTCGATGTGGTGGCGAGAATCGGCGGTGACGAGTTCGCCGTGCTGGTGCGCGGCTTTTCCATGGACGCTGAACTCGGCTCGATTGCGGAGCGCCTGATCGCCTGTGTGGTCGATACGGGCGAGCAGATGCGGATCGGCTTTGTCAGCGCCAGCATCGGCATCGCAAGCTTTCCGCAACCTGTCGAAGACTACCGTCATCTGCTCGCCGCTGCGGACGAGACGATGTATCAGGTCAAACGCAACGGCAAGAACGGCTACGCTTTCGCGCTGCCCGTCGAGCGTTCCGAGGCACTTTGATCCACGCGGCATCGGCTGCGCGAATCTGTCCGAAGGTATCGAGAGGGTGACGCTGCCGATCGGCGAGAGGACCGTGGTGCGGCCACCGTGCGGAATCACAAATTTCGCGTGAAATTGACAGACACCGGCGCTTTCACCGCCTAGACTGATTACGGTCATTCCGCTTGCGATGCGGGTACGTTCCATGTCGACCTTGTGACAAGCCCCACTCTGACAGTGCAACCTCAGCGCAACCCGGATGGACCGCAGCCAGACTGTCGTTGCTGATCCCATCGCTTCCCAGGAGATTTGCCATGCCCCAGGTATCGACGACCGAGGCGGACGCCGCGTCCCTCGACACTTCGCGTTCCGGTTATGAACTGCTCGCCGACCCGCTGTTGAACAAGGGCACCGCGTTCAGCGAGGCGGAGCGGGACAGCTTCGATCTGCACGGACTCTTGCCGCCCACTATCGGCACCCTCGAAGAGCAGGTGTCGCGACGTCTGCAGGTGTTGCGTGCATTTGGGACGGACCTTGAGCGCTACGCGTTCCTGCGCGATCTGCAGGATACCAACGAAACGCTGTTTTTCGCGTTGCTGGTGCAGAACCTCGAAGAGATGTTGCCCGTCGTTTACACGCCGACGGTCGGCGCCGGTTGCCAGCAATTCAGCCGTCTGTTCCGCAAGCCTCGTGGCCTGTTTTTGAGCATGCCGCACAAGAACCGCATCGAGGAGATCCTTGCCCACCCGCGCTTCGACAAGGTCGAGGCCATCGTCGTAACGGATGGCGAGCGCATTCTCGGTCTCGGCGATCAGGGCGCGGGCGGCATGGGCATCCCGATCGGCAAACTGGCGCTCTATACCGGCTGCGGCGGTCTTCATCCTGCGACGACGCTGCCCATCATGCTCGATGTCGGCACGGACAATCCCGACTGCCTGAATGATCCGCTGTACATCGGCTGGCGTCACGAGCGCGTCCGCGGTGAGGAGTACGATGATTTTATCGAGGCCTTCGTGAGCGCCGTCGCAAAGCGCTGGCCGCATGTGCTGCTGCAATGGGAAGACTTCGCGAAGAACAACGCGACGCGCATGCTCGAACGCTACCGCGATCGTCTGTGTACGTTCAATGACGACGTGCAGGGCACGGCGGCAGTGGCGACCGGCACACTGCTCGCGGCGGTCAATGTCACCGGCGTGCCGTTGACGGAGCAACGCATTGCCGTGATGGGCGCGGGCTCGGCCGGTTGCGGCATTGCGAGTCTGATCCGCAAGGCGATGACCGATGCCGGCCTGTCGGATAGCGAGGCCGGCAAACGCTTTTTCATGGTCGATCGCGATGGCCTGCTGGTTGAAGGCATGGACGGCATCGCGTCGTTCCAGCAACCGTTTCTGCAGGACAAGGCGGCGATTGCCGACTGGAAGCTCGATCATCCGGACCGCGTCGCCTTGCTCGACGTGGTGCGCAACGCGAAGCCGACGGTGCTGATCGGCGTGTCGGGGCAGGCTGGGGCGTTCTCCGAACCGGTGGTCCGGGCGATGGCCGAAATCAACAAGCGTCCCGTGATCTTTCCGCTCTCGAACCCCACCTCGCGCGCGGAAGCGACACCGGAAGATCTGCAGACCTGGACCGATGGCCGGGCCGTCATCGGCACGGGCAGTCCGTTCCCGCCGATCGAGCGCAATGGTGCCAAGTTCAAGGTGGATCAGACCAACAACTCCTATATCTTCCCGGGCGTCGGTCTGGGCGCTATCGCGGTCAAGGCTTCGCGTGTGAGCGACCAGATGTTCATGGCGGCGGCGAAAGCGCTCGCTGCGGCTTCGCCGGCCCGTAACGATCCCAACAAAAACCTGCTGCCGCCGGTGACCTCTTTGCGTGAAGTGTCGATCACGGTTGCGCTTGCAGTGGCGCTACAGGCGCACAAGGAAGGGCTGACCCAGGGCGTCGAAACGGATCAGATAGACGGTCTGATCCGTAACAAGGTATGGACACCTCACTACGTGCCTTATAACCGTATCGACGGCAGTACGCCGTAAGCCGGCTGCGTGGGTGTCCACAAGGCGGCTCTGAAGCTTCCGCGAGGTAGACACCTGGCCGCTCGGTGCAGCAAGGTGTGCCGAAGAGCGTGCCCCTCCACGGGGCCGCCGGTGAGTGTTTGCGTGTGTGCTTTGGCGTAACCGCGAGGCACGCGGCGCGCGAGTCGCACAACGGACCATAACCCTGATCGAATAACCAGGCCGTACAACAGGCCACACAACAACAGGAGCCACGCTGTGGTCGACACGATTCTCAATGGCTTGCTGCCGGTTGCATTTGTCATCATGCTCGGCTGGCTTTCGGCCCGGATCCGTCTGCTGAAGCATGACGATGCCGGCGTGCTGGCGACACTCGTGATCCGCTTCGCGCTACCGTTCGCGCTGTTTGAAGGCGCCGTGAAGACATCGCCCGAAAAGCTGCACAACGTGGGTTTTGCGCTGTGTCTGACGCTAGGTTTGATGGGCACCTACCTGATCGCTCTTGCGGTGGGGCGCTTCGTGTTCAAACACGACCTGCGTACGGCAACGATGCAGGCGCTGGTGTGCGCCTTCCCCGATATGGCGTATTTCGGGGCGCCGATTCTGGCCGCGGTGTTCGGGCCCGAAGGATTTCTGGCGGTGCTGGTCGGCAATCTCATCACCAGTATCTTCATGCTGCCGCTGACCATCGTCCTTACGAACCTCGGTGGCACCGGCGAGAAGGAGGGGCAGCGGCCGGATATCCTGCGCATTTTTGGCCAGAGCATTGCGCGTGCGGTGATCAATCCGATCGTCTGGCTGCCGATCTCCGGCATGGTGCTCAGCTTCGCCCATGTCACGTTGCCCGGTCCCGTGCTCACGTCGATCGATCTGATTGCCAAGGCCGCGGGCGGCACCTCGCTCTTTGCGCTCGGACTGATGCTGTATGGCGAGCGCTTCAAGATTAACGCCAACGTCCTCGCCAATCTCGGCATCAAGAACTTCCTGCAGCCGTTGATCATGGCGCTCGGCGCGGTGCTGTTCGGCGTGGTCGGGGCGCCCGCGCACCAGGCCGTGATCACCGGCGCCGTGCCGACTGCTACCGCGGCCGCCATGTTCGCGCTCAAGAGCAATACGTATACGGCCGACGCCACTTCGACGATCCTGATCAGTACGATCCTGGGTGTCCTTATCGAAGGACTGCTGATCGCCTACTTCTTCTGAGCGACACCGCCGCGCCGGCACACCGGCGCGGCCAGCAGCAAACGGCCTAAGCGCGCCGCTTCTTGCTCAGCGTGATGGTTTCGAACAGCGTGTAGTTGGCCGTAGGCGTCTGATCCGCACCCGGCGCGTGATAGTAATTCATCGTGATGGTCGTCGTGCCGCCGTGCTCGCCCGGATCGTGATCGAACACGGCAATGCCATAACCCGTTCCCGTATCGCGTTGCGCTGACCAGATCGCATCTTCCAGCGCATCGGCGGGGTTGCGCACGAACGTGTTCGCAGTCGTGCCTGGGATGGGACGGTTTGGCTTGGTGAAGACCTTCGCTTGTGGCAAACCGTTGGTGTTGTCTTCGCCATAGACATCGAGCGGTGCGCTCGTGCCGCCGCCGCCGAGGATCAGGTGGATCGTGCCATGGCTGGTGTCGAAAGTAGTGCTGGCCGGATCTGCCTGCGGCACGGGACGCGGTTGCAGCGTATCCACCACGGCGCCCGTGGTCGCATCCACGCCGGCGTTATGGTTGCAGCCGCGCACAGGATAGCTGCGTTCGTAGTCGTGGTCATGCCCGCATACCACAAGGTCGACACCGTAACGGTCGAATAGCGGCAGCCACGCCTCGCGAATGCCCTTGTCGGACCCATTGCCGGTCTTCGACGAAGTCAGCGCGTCCTGATGCATCTGCACGACGATCCAGTCGATCTCGTGATCTTCCGATGCATGACGCAGCGTCTCTTCGAGCCAACGGGTCTGGATACCCTTGCTGTACCCACGCACGTAGAGCGACGTGCCCGCTTCGATCGGCGCATGACCTGTGCTGGCCACCGGCACCAGCGGATCAGGACCCGCCACGAAGGCCGCCGCGTCCTGATAGACCACGTCGTCAGCATCGAGCGAGATAAACAGCACCGAACTCACGCGAAAGCTGTACCAGTGACCGGCAAACTGCGTGCCGTTCTCCGGCAACGTGTAACGCGTCAGATACGAGGCGAGACCTTGCGGACCGTTATTGAATTCGAGTTCGTGATTGCCCGGACACGGCATCCACGGACGATTGGCCGCCGAGCTCTGGCAGTTGTTGCCGAAGTCGCGCCACACGTCGGGTTGATGCGTCGGGTTCAGGTTCGCGTAGCAGAGATCGCCGTTGAGCAGATGGAACAGCGGCTGGAAGCGTTCGACGGCCTGCACGGCAAAACGGCTTTGCGGATACGAGAGTACCCATTGGGTGTTGGGTGTGGCGAGATCCCCGTAGGTGGTCCAGCGAAACGGCGTGCGTCCGCGCGGCGCCGTCTGGAAGCTCGCGGTGAACGGTTGTGCGGCGTTGCTGTCGTTGTCGGCCGTGACCGTGTACTGATAAGTGTTCGCTGGCTTGAGGCCGCGCAGGCGGGCGTGATATGTGAACACCGTAGCGCCGTTTATGCCATCCGTATAAATGCGTTGCACGCCGTGCACGGTTTGCTGTGCCTCGCCTGCGGCGCCGAACTGCACCCGGGGGTTGGACGCCGTGGCAAGCGAGGCCCACGAGACCACCACCTCACTCGTTGGATCGCTGCCCCAGGTCAGATGAATCTGCTCGGGTGTGCCGTCCGGATTCGTCGTGGCAGCCTTGCCTGTAGCGGCGAAGCTGCCGGTGGCGCCCGCCAGTCCGGAAGCGCCTGCGAGCTTGAGGAAGCCACGGCGCGAGACGGCCGCGAGGACATCGGCGGGGCGGGATGTGCTGGAAGCGGTGTCGGAAGCGAGATGGGCAGCGGGGGAGTTCTTGTTCGACATGTCGGTGCTCGGCCTGTGGGTTGGGAGGACAGCGCGCGGACGGCATCTCTGGTCGGACTGCATATGCAGCAGTCCAGCGCGGCTTGCCGTGACTCGAAGCGCGCAACCGCAACCACATTATTCGCAGAACTGTCTTTCCGTGTTGTGACAGCGCTGCCGGCACCACGCGTGCGACATCTGCGGATCGACCACTGATGTGCACATTGACGCCGGACATGCGGCCCGGCGCCAACCCTTCAGGCGAAGCTTTTAGTTCGCGTTAGCCTGCTTGCTGCCAAACGTCACGGTGATCGACGGCGCATACTGCGGCACCGTAATCATGGCGTCGTCGCTATCGCCATCGTCGCTGTTACCTGCTGCGAAATGAAATTGCGGGCGCGGAATCTGCGTGGTCGCCGCCTTGATCGTCGTCGTGACGGGGTCGTAGCCGGACTTCTCGCATTTGATCTGCAGATCCGAGTCCGAGCGGCGCACGTCGACGCTATCCGGAGCGGTGACTGACCAGTCGCCCTTGCTGTTAGTCAATACGCATTTCGCATCGGCGACCGGCCCGTTGTTATCGACTACGGCGATCGACAGCGTCTCGCGGTCCTTCTTCTCGCCGCCATTGTTCGAATTCGACGCGCCGGTCACGTTGACCGTGTTAGCGGACTGCAGGTTGTTGCTGGCACCGCCGACGTTGCCCGCGAAGGCGCCCAGGGAGATGAGAGAAACCGTTGCAGCAACAACGGCTTTAAGGCTCTTGTAAATTTTGGTTCTCCTTTGCTTTAACTGAAAGCGCGCAGTCAATCGCTTTGCGATGGCCGCCTGAGCGACGGCACCGCAGGACTCTATCACGCCTATTTAAAGCTTGAAATCGGCTAGCCGATCAGGAGAAACCGCTTAGACGCCGGTGCGCACGCCGACGCGATATTGCGTGACATGGCGGTATTCCATGCCGGGCCGTAGCACCACCTGTGCGTTGTCGGCCATATTGATCTGATTGGGAAAGCCGCCCGCTTCGAGGCAAAGTCCGGCGTACTTCGAATAGGTGTGGCCGCCGCGGCCTTGCTCGCCTTCGAGGTGATTGCCGGTGTAAAACTGCAGGCCCCATTGATCGGTCAGGACGCTGAGCTCGCGTCCGCTCGCGGGCTCGTAGACACGTGCCACCTCGCGAACGGGCCGCGTGCTGTCTTTGACTTCAGGCAGTACGTAACAATGGTCAAAGCCAGCTGCGAGTGCGAGCTGGGTATTCGGCCAATCCAGGCGCGCACCGATCGGCGCGCTCTGGCGGAAATCGAACGCATTGCCGGCAACCTCTGCGCGGCGCGTGGGAATCATCTGCGCGTCGACCTCGAAAAAAGCTTCGGCGTCGATCGAGACCACATGACCGCGGACGTCGGCAGCGGCTTGGCCGGTCAGATTGAAATAGCCGTGGCTCGTCAGGTTGAGCGGCGTGGGTGCGTCGGTGATGGCCTCGTAAGCGATCGTCAACGTGCCCTCATCATCGAGCGTGTAGCGGACCTGAACGCTCACGTGGCCCGGAAAGCCCGCATCGCCCTCAGGCGATTCAAGTCGCATGACGAGCGAGCCGTTGTCCTCGGCCGCCTCCCAGCACAGGCGATTGAAGCCGGTACTGCCGCCATGCAGCAGATTGTTGCCCTCGTTGCGGTCGAGCGTGTACTCGATGCCGTCCAGCGCGAAGCGTGCTGCCTCGATGCGGTTGGCCCAGCGCCCGATCAGGCCGCCCATATAGGTGGTGGAGGCCAGGTACTCGGCGGGCGTATCGTGGCCGAGCAGGATATCGCCAAGCCGGCCGGCGCGGTCCGGCGCATGCCACGACACGAGGGTCGCGCCCAGGTCGCTGATACTGACCTTCATGCCATGCGCATTGCGCAGCGTGAAGAGCTGGACCGGGTCGCCGCCGGGCACATTGCCCCAGGGTTCGGTCGAGAAGCGTGCGTGACTGATCATATCGGCGAGAGAAAAAGATTGCGAAAGCGGGATTTCAAAAGCGCACGCAGAGCATACGCCGGGTGTGACTGTGCCTAGTCGGGTGCAGCCGCGGACCTGGTACGTTCCTGATATTCCCGCGGCGTGCAGCCGAGCTCACGGCGAAACACCGCATACATGTACTGCAAGGACGTAAAGCCGCAACGGATCGCAACCTCCGCGCTCGAGGCGTCGCGTCTCGCGAGCATCGCCTTGGCGGCATCGAGCTTGTGACGCAGGATCTCCTGATGCACTGTACATTGCAATTCGCGCCGAAAATATTCTTCGAGCGACGAGCGCGACACGCCGACGTAATCGGCCACCTGTTCGGTGCGGATACCCTGGCAACCGTACTGGCGGATAAAGTGCCGCGCGCGCATCACATAAGGGCTCGTAAGCGGCTGGTGACGGGTCGATTCGAGCACGTTGATACCGACCGGCGGCACGCGGATGCGCCGGCCCGGAAAGCGCGCGCCGTGCAGCATCTGATGCAGCAGGTGAGCGGCAGTGCGACCCATTTCCTCGGTGCCCTGAATCACGGACGACAGCGGAATGCGTGTGAGAGTGCGGCTCAGCGGATCGTTGTCGATGCCGATGATCGAGACCTGTTCGGGCACGGCTATCCCGGCGGTCAGGCAGGCTTGCAGCAGTTGCCGTGCGCGGGCGTCGCTGACCGCGATGATGCCGACCGGTTTGGGCAGTTTTTCGAGCCAGCCCGTGAGCTGTTCGATGGCCTGGTTCCACGACGGTGCGCTGGTGGACAGGCCACGGTAGATCTCGTCGTCGATCTCCTCGGCGCTGCGGCCTTCGGCGGCGCGCAGGCTGACGAAGGCCAGCTCGCGCTGCTGCGCCCAGCGGTTCTCCGGTGCCTGCGGCAGGCTATAGAGCGCGAAGTGCGGCAAGCCCGCACCGATCAGATGGGTATAGGCGAGCGAGACGAGCTGGGTGTTATCCGTCGCGATGTAGGGCAGTTCGGGCGGGTAGTGCGTCTCGTCCTCGTACGACGAACCGACTGCCACCACCGGCAGCGGGCAGCCGCGCAGCGCTTCGCAGACTGCGGGGTCGTCGAAGTCCGCGATGATGCCGTCGCCGTCGAAGCGCTCGATGCCTGTCAGCCGGCAGCGAAAGTCTTCTTCGAGAAACAGGTCCCACGCAACGCGGGTGGAGAGCAGGTAATTGCCAATGCCGCTAATGATCTGGCGGTCATACACCTTGTTCGCGTTGAACAGCAGCGCGATCCGATGGGGTCTTTGCGGCGTCTGGGGGCGGGTCATCGTCGATGGCGCGGCGGCGTGGCGAGCCGGCGGGCCATTGTCTCCATATGGGGCGCGGCTAGCCTGGCCGAGCCGGTTTTTAAGTGTCCGGTTATTTTAGGCCCGGATTGCATTGCGTGTGCACGCCAATAGCGCGGGCGGTGAGAAACATTAACCATGCTGCGCAATTTCGCAATTGCGGGCACGGGCCGCGCGCGGCAGCATGGCGACAGCTTGTCGAACCCGGCCAGGCGCTGCCGCACGGGTTGCACTGCAACAATTAATGGAGACACTCATGTCCTACTTCGAACACATTCCCGCCGTTCGCTACGAAGGTCCGCAATCGGACAATCCGCTCGCTTTCCATCACTACGACCGCACTAAACGTGTGCTCGGCAAGACGCTCGAAGAGCATCTGCGCATTGCCGTGTGCTACTGGCATACGTTCGTATGGCCGGGTGTCGATATCTTCGGGCAGGGCACCTTCGTGCGTCCGTGGCAGCAGCCCGGCGACGCCATGGAGCGCGCGCATCAGAAGGCCGACGCCGCGTTCGAATTCTTCTCGAAGCTCGGTACCCCTTACTATACATTCCACGATACCGACGTGGCTCCGGAAGGCGCGAGCATCAAGGAGTACAGCGAGAATTTCACGCGCATCAGCGACTATCTGGCGCGCAAGCAGCAGGATACCGGCGTAAAGCTTCTGTGGGGCACGGCCAACCTGTTCTCACATCCGCGCTATGCGGGCGGCGCGGCAACCAGCCCAAACCCCGATGTGTTTGCGTTTGCCGCCACTCAGGTACGCCATGCGCTCGACGCCACGCAACGGCTCGGCGGAGAGAACTATGTGCTGTGGGGCGGCCGCGAAGGCTACGACACGCTGCTCAATACCGACCTGGTGCGCGAGCGCGATCAGTTTGCGCGGTTTCTCAACATGGTGGTCGAGCATAAGCACAAGATCGGCTTCAAGGGTACGCTGCTCATCGAGCCGAAACCGCAGGAGCCGACCAAGCATCAATACGATTACGACGTCGCCGCCGTGCATGGGTTTCTCACGCAATACGGCCTGCAGAACGAGATCCGCGTCAATATCGAAGCCAATCATGCGACGCTGGCGGGGCACTCGTTCCATCACGAGATCGCCACGGCGTTTGCACTTGGCATTTTCGGCAGCGTGGATGCCAACCGCGGGGATCCGCAAAACGGCTGGGACACCGACCAGTTTCCGAATAGCGTCGAGGAACTGACGCTCGCGCTCTATGAAATCCTCCGGCACGGCGGTTTTTCGACCGGCGGGATGAACTTCGACTCCAAGGTGCGGCGTCAGAGCGTCGATGCGGAAGACCTGTTCTTCGGGCATATCGGCGCGATCGACAACCTCGCGCTCGCGGTCGAGCGGGCTGCCGTGCTGATCGAAAACGACCGGCTCGAAAAGTTCAAGCGCGAGCGTTACGCCGGCTGGGAGACGGAGTTCGGCCGCAAAATCCTTTCTGGCGGCTATTCGCTGTCGGAGCTTGCCGGCGACGCGGTCGGCCGCGGGGTGAACCCGCAGCATGCGAGCGGCCAGCAGGAGCGGCTGGAAAACATCGTCAACCAGGCTGTCTACGGTCTGCGCTGAGCGCGCGACGCGGCGTGGCGCTGCGTTAAAGCGCCGTGCCGTGCGCGATGACGTGGAACGCGCAAAGCCCATTCGATGGACACGAAAAAACGTTAGGACGACTGGCCAGTTTCGCAATCGCGCAGCCGTTGGTGATTGCGCATACTGGCGCAAAACGAGGATGGAGACATGTTCATCGGTATCGACCTCGGCACGTCAGGCGTCAAGGCCGTGCTACTCGACCGCGATGGCCGCGTACGCTGCACGGCGGCGCGCGCGCTGACCGTTAGCCGGCCGCAGCCGCGCTGGTCTGAACAGGATCCGCGCGACTGGTGGAATGCCACCAGGGCGGCGGTTGGCGATCTGCTCGAACAGGCGCGCGCAGCCGGGATTGGCGCAACGCAGATCGAGGCACTGGGTCTGACGGGCCAGATGCACGGCGCAACGCTGCTCGACGCGCAAGGCGACGTATTGCGACCGGCGATTCTATGGAACGACGGACGTTCGGATGCCGAATGCCGCGAACTCGAAACAGCCGTGCCGCAACTTCGAACGGTGGCAGGAAATCTTGCCATGCCAGGGTTCACGGCGCCCAAACTGCTCTGGGTCCGCAAACACGAACCGGAGATTTTTGCCCGCATCGCCAAGGTACTGCTGCCGAAAGACTATCTGCGCTATTGCCTGACCGGCGGCTTCGCCACCGATCCTTCCGATGCTGCAGGTACGCTCTGGCTCGATGTGGCGCAGCGCGACTATAGCGGCGCGTTGCTGTCCTCCTGCGGACTCACGCGTGAGCAGATGCCCGAAGTGTTCGAAGGCAACCGCGTGACGGGCACGCTCAAAGCCGAACTCGCACGCGAATGGGGAATCGGTGAAATTCCCGTGATCGCAGGCGGCGGCGACAACGCGGCCGGTGCCGTGGGCGTGGGTATCGTCAAGCCGAAGCAGGCGATGCTTTCGCTCGGCACATCCGGTGTGTATTTCGCGGTCTCCGACGGCTTCCTCGCCAACCCTGCGTCAGCAGTCCATAGCTTCTGTCATGCCTTGCCGCAGACCTGGCATCTGATGTCGGTGATGCTCAACGCTGCCGGATGCCTCGATTTCACTGCGCAACTGACGGGCTACGCCGATGTGGCCGCACTGCTCGCCGATGCCGAAGCTCAGGCACGCGACCGGCGGCCGTGGTTTCTGCCGTATCTGACCGGCGAGCGCACGCCGCACAACAACGTCAACGCGAAGGGTGTGTTCTATGGCCTCGCGCCGCAGACCAGCCGTGCGGATCTGGCGAACGCCACGCTCGAAGGCGTCGGCTTTGCCTTGCTCGACGGCATGGACGCACTGCACGCTGCCGGTCTCGTACCTGACGACATTTCGGTAATCGGTGGCGGCTCGCGCAGCGCTTACTGGACCCAGATGCTGGCGGATATCTCCGGGCGTCCGCTGACCTTGCGTGCGGGGGGTGAGGTTGGGCCGGCGCTGGGCGCGGCACGGCTTGCGCATCTGGCGCTCGAACCTGGTGCGCCGCTTGAGGCTATCTGCCCGACGCCGGAAATTCTCGCCGTACGTGAACCGGACATGGTGCGTCACGCGTGGTATCGCAATGAACGTCGTCCGACGTTTCATGCGCTGTACCGGGCACTTGAGCCCGTGTTTGCCGCAGACGCGTAGTGCCGAGCGCCTGAGGTTTCATGTCTGATGCCTGGTCGCGGCGAGACGTCGCGCGGTGAGGTGTCGCCCGGTGAAAACGTCGCCCGCGAGGGCGTCGAATAGAAGAGCTTAAAGCAATGCGCAGCCGCAATGGCCGCGCCGGTAAGGGGTACTAAGGGGTAGTCCATCGTTAGTCGTGTATCCGGCCGCGCGGTTCGCCGCGCAGGCCGTTAGCCCGGTGTTGCCGGTTATAAAAGAGAGGAGTGAGACATGAAATTTTCAACGCGTCGTTCCGTTTTGAGTTCACTGGTGTGCGGAGCCGTGCTCGCCAGTTTGTCGCTCGCTGCACCGCTGGCGCATGCAAGCAAGGATCATCCGGAAATCGGTTTCTGTATCGACGACCTGCGCGTCGAACGCTGGTCGCGCGACCGCGATTATTTCGTGGCCGCAGCCGAAAAACTCGGCGCCAAGGTCTCGGTGCAGTCAGCCGATGCGAGTGAAGAGCGGCAGATCTCGCAGATCGAAAACCTGATTTCGCGCGGCGTCGACGTGATCGTGATCGTGCCGTTCAATTCGAAGACGCTCGGCAATGTGGTGGCCGAAGCGAAGAAGGCAGGCATCAAGGTCGTGTCGTACGACCGGCTGATTCTCGATGCCGACATCGACGCCTACATCTCGTTCGACAACGAGAAGGTCGGCGAATTGCAGGCTCAGGGCGTCTACAACGCGCAACCGAAGGGCAATTACTTCATGCTCGGAGGTGCGCCCACGGACAACAACGCCAAGATGCTGCGTGAAGGTCAGATGAAGATCCTCAAGCCTGCTATCGACCGCGGCGATATCAAGGTCGTCGGTCAGCAATGGGTGCCGAAGTGGAGCGCGTCCACGGCCCTGCGCATCATGGAAGATGCGCTGACCGCGAACAACAACAAGATCGATGCCGTGGTGGCGTCGAACGACGGCACGGCGGGCGGTGCGATTCAGGCGCTGGCAGCGCAGCACATGGCTGGCAAGGTGCCGGTATCGGGCCAGGACGCGGACCTCGCAGCCGTCAGGCGTCTGATTGACGGCACGCAGACGATGACCGTCTACAAGCCGCTCAAGCTGATCGCCAGCCAGGCCGCGAACCTCGCCGTGCAACTCGCGAAGGGCGACAAGCCTGCCTACAACGCGCAGTACGACAACGGCAAGAAGAAGGTCGACGCCATCCTGCTGCAGCCGACGCTGTTGACCAAGAGCAATGTGGATGTCGTCATAAAGGATGGCTTCTACACTCAGGCGCAGCTCGCGAGCCAGTAAGCAGGTCGATGAGTGGCCCAATGAATGGGCCAATATGCATGCCAAAAAGCGGCCAATGAGCGGCCCATAAGCGGGACCGCGCGCGATGGCGCCTGTTGCGTGTTGAGCGCAACCGCGTCGTCGCGCGCTTTGCAGCGAGGCAAGAGCGAATGACGCAATCTTTGCTGGCGATGCACGGCATCGTCAAAGCGTTTTCCGGCGTGAAGGCTCTGGACGGTATCGATCTGGCCGTGTCGCCGGGCGAATGCGTCGGCCTGTGCGGCGAGAACGGCGCGGGCAAATCGACGCTGATGAAGGTGCTGTCCGGGGTCTATCCGTACGGCACCTGGGATGGCGAGATCCTCTGGGAAGGGCAGCCGCTGAAGGCCATGAACGTGCGCGACACGGAGCGCGCCGGGATCGTGATCATCCACCAGGAGTTGATGCTGGTGCCGGAGCTCTCGGTGGCGGAGAACATCTTTCTTGGCAATGAGATCACGTTGCCGGGCGGCCGCATGAACTACGCCGCGATGTTCCAGCGCGCCGACGAACTGCTGCGCGAGCTGCATATCGAAGGCATCAATGTGGCGCAGCCGGTGATGAACTACGGCGGCGGCCATCAACAGCTGATCGAGATCGCCAAGGCGCTCAACAAGCGCGCGAAGCTGCTGATTCTCGACGAACCGTCGTCGTCTCTCACCAGTTCGGAAACGCAGATTCTGCTGGACATCGTGCGCGATCTGAAGCGGCGTGGCGTGGCCTGCGTGTATATCTCGCACAAGCTCGACGAAGTGGAAGCCGTCTGCGACACCATTACCGTGATCCGCGATGGCCGGCATGTCGCCACCGAACCGATGCGCGCGCTGACCACCGACCGCATCATCGCGATGATGGTGGGCCGCGAGATTACCAATCTGTTTCCTCGCGAGCCGCGGCCGCTCGGCGACGTGATCTTCGAGGCACGCCACGTGACCTGTTTCGACGTGACCAATCCGCGCCGCAAACGGGTCGACGATGTGTCGTTCACCTTAAGACGCGGCGAGATACTCGGCGTGGCGGGCCTGGTGGGAGCGGGGCGCACGGAGCTGATGCAGGCGATCTTCGGCGCCTATCCCGGCGTGAGCGAGGCAACGGTGCTGCTCGACGGTAAGCCCCTGAAAATACGCGCACCGGCCGATGCGATTCGCGCCGGCATCGGCATGGTGCCCGAGGATCGCAAGCGCCACGGCATCGTGCCGCACCTGAGCGTGGGACACAACATCACGCTGTCGGTGTTGCAGCGCTTTGCCAGGGGCGCGCGAATCGATTCGGCGGCCGAGCTCGATACCATTCATACGGAGATGAAGCGGCTCTCGGTGCGCGCGGCGCATCCGATGCTGTCGATTGCGAGCCTCTCCGGCGGCAACCAGCAGAAGGCCGTGCTCACCCGCATGCTGCTAACCGATCCGAAGGTGCTGATCCTCGACGAGCCGACCCGCGGCGTCGACGTCGGTGCCAAATACGAAATCTACAAACTGATCGTGCAGCTCGCGCACCGCGGCATGTCGATCGTGATGGTGTCGTCGGAGATGCCCGAGGTGCTGGGCATCAGCGATCGCGTGCTGGTGATCGGCGAGGGCGAATTGCGCGGCGATTTCATCAACGACGGCCTCACGCAAGAAGACATTCTCACGGCGGCGATCCGTCCGGTGCAGCGAACCACGAACCCAACCGAAGCGAGCGCAGCATGACTCCCGACGTCACTTCCCAACCTCCCAAAGACGCTGCGGCGAACGCTTCGTTCGGCGGCGCGCAGCGCGTGCAGCAACTGTTCGCACGCTACAAGATTCTCGCGCTGCTGTTCGCCGTGGCAGCCATCTGGATCTTCTTCTCGTTCCTCACCAGCGGCGCGTTCATCACGCCGCGCAATCTGTCGAATCTGCTGCGGCAGATGTCGATCACCGGGATGCTGGCGTGCGGCATGGTGTTCGTCATCATTGCGGGCGAGATCGATTTGTCGGTGGGCTCGCTGCTCGGTCTGCTCGGCGGCGTCGCGGCGATTCTCGACGTCAACCGGCATTGGCCCATCGGCGTCACCGTGCCGGTGGTGATGGTGCTCGGTGTGCTGGTGGGTCTTTTCAACGGCTGGTGGTCGACGTACCGGCGCGTGCCGTCGTTTATCGTGGGCCTCGGCGGCATGCTGGCGTATCGCGGCATTCTGCTCGGCGTGACGGGCGGTTCCACCATCGCACCGGTGTCCGACAGCTTTGTGTTCGTCGGGCAGGGTTATTTGCCGCAGCTTGCGGGCGATACGCTTGCGGTCGTGCTGTTTGCATTGCTGGCGCTCCTGACCGTGCGGCAGCGGCGCAACCGTCAACGCTACCAGTTGCCAGTGGTACCCGTCTGGCAGGACGCGGCGAAGATCGTAGGCGCCGGGGTGATCCTGCTGGCGTTCGTGGCGACGCTCGACCGCTACGGCGGCATTCCCGTGCCGGTGCTGTTGCTGCTGGCGTTGCTCGGCATCTTTACGTGGATCGCCACGCAAACCGTGTTCGGCCGGCGCATTTATGCGGTCGGTTCGAACCTGGAAGCGACGCGGCTATCAGGCGTGAACACGAACCGGGTGAAGCTGGCGATTTTCGCGCTGATGGGGCTGATGTGCGCGTTCGGCGGCATCGTCAATACGGCGCGCCTGGCGGCGGGCTCGCCCTCGGCGGGATCGATGGGTGAGCTCGATGCGATTGCGGCGTGTTTTATCGGCGGTACGTCGATGCGTGGCGGCTCCGGGACGGTGTACGGGGCCTTGATCGGCGCGCTGGTGATGGCGAGTCTCGATAACGGCATGTCCATGCTCGACGTGGATGCCTATTGGCAGATGATCGTCAAAGGCAGCATCCTCGTGCTGGCGGTGTGGATCGATGTGGTGTCGGGATCGAACCGGCGGTGATACGCGCTTGAAGCATAGCGAGTGCGGGTAGCATGATGCGCTGCAACGGATTGTCGAACGGCACGCGCCGGGCGTCTGCATGGCGTGCCGCGCGAACGCCCGTGATACGCCTGTAAGCATAACGTCAACTTCCGCACCTGCCGCTCACGCAATCGCTGCGCCTCAAGCGGTCTCAATGGCCTTCCATGATGGCTTTTTGCGTCATTTCGCCGGTCTTCCCCGTTCTCGGGACAAACAGCCATTGCCAGCGCGCGCGGCGTGTTTTACCTTTGTGCGGATCATCATTTGCCCGCCGCGTCATGTTCGTCCCTACTGAAGCTCCGTTGCCGTTCCAGTTGCGCAAGGCCAGCATGGACGACTTCGCGTTCGCCGAAGCGCTGACGCGCAACAACATGGGTGGTTACTACAAACGGCACCACCTCGTCTGGCGCAGCGATCTGTTTCTTGGAAGCTGGCGCGAGTCGGAAAACTACATTCTCGAAATGGACGGTCACGCAGCCGGCGTGCTGCGCATCACGGAGGAGGGCGACTCGCTGCATATCCGTGACGTGCAGATCGCCGATGGCTACCGGCGCCGCGGCGCGGGCACCTATATGCTGGAGATCTCGCATCAGTGGGCGCGTGAGCGCGGTTTGCGCGAGCTGCAACTGCGGGTGTTCGTCGACAATCCCGCTGCGCGGCTTTATCTGCGCATGGGTTACAAGCTTGCCGGGCCGCGCCTGGCGCAACTGGGCGCGATTCGCCACCTGGCGCGGCGCGTGTAGCGGGCGGCGTTGCCGCGCGCGCCGGTTGGGGTACCGCTCAAAGTCCCGCTTGCCTGGTTTTGTAGCAAGTCGTTTATTCAGCGCCAGTCAACGGTCGAACTCCGGCGCATCCGCCACCTGCGCACCATCCGGCAAGTCATCCTCACTGGCTTCTGCACCGCGCTCGCTCTCGACGCGTTCCGCACCCCGCTCCATGAACGCGCGTGGACTCCTGCCGAACGCGCGCCGGAACATCGCCGAAAACGCGCTCTGGCTCTGATAACCCAGCTCCTGCGCGACGTGCGCAAGTGGCCTGCCTTGGCTCAACAACGGAATCGCGCGGGCGAGCAGCGCCTGCTGACGCCACTGCGAAAAGCTGACGCCCAGCTCCTGACGAAACAGCCGCGCAATCGTGCGGGTACTCGCGCCGACACTCGCGGCCCACTGTTCGAGCGAATCCGTATTGGCGGGGTTGGCAATCACCGCTTCGCACAGCGCGCGCAAGCGCTTTTCGTTGGGCATCGGCACAGACAGCGGCAGCGGCTCGGAGCGGGTCAGCTCGTCGAGCGCCAGCGCTCCGAGCACCTGTTCGCGGGTCGCCGAGAGGCCGGGTTCATCGAGCGCGGCGATGACCTCGCGCAGCAGATTCGATACTTCGACGACGCGGCATGCGTCGAGTCCCGGCGGCGCCGCGTGTTCGTCGATATACAGCGTCCGCAAGAACGCCTCCTCGACGATCACCACCTCGTGCGTCACGTGTGGCGGCATCCAGATCGCGCGCGACGGCGGCACCATCCACGTGGTGCCCTGCGTGCCGACGCGCAGCACGCCGCGCGATGCATACGCAACCTGGGCCCAGGCATGGGTGTGACGGGCGATGTGCACGCCGGCTGCCATGGGCCGTGAGCGCACGCGGATCGGATGGGTGCGGGTCGGCGCGAACTCCGGCGGAATATCGGAGAACTCGATCTGAGTCGAAAGCGGGAGAGCGTCTGATGCATTCATGACGGCGACACCGGGCGGAACCCGGAACGGTTTGTTGGCTCCCATTGTAGGGCGTTGCGCGGCAAGACTCTTAAGCGGTGATTTTTTCGCGGACCGCTGGCGATGATGGCGCAGGCATAATGCATCCGATCCGTTTCGCCGGGCGAGAAGAGGCATCAGTGGCCCCGGCTTAATTCAAGCGAGAGGATTCCCTACGATGCAGAAGGTTTTCGTGTACGGCACCTTGCGGGCCGGCGAGATCAACGACATCAGCCAGGCCGCTGCCCGGCACGACATTGCTGAACCCACGCTGCTCGGTACGGCCACGGTGCGCGGCCGTCTGTTCGACTTCGGCGCCTACCCCGGGCTCGTGCCCAGCGAGGCGGGTTCGCCCGTGCATGGCGATGTCTATGAAATCGATCCGGATCTGGTCGCCGTGCTCGATGAAATCGAGGAGATTTATCCGGGTGTCGAAGGCCTGTTTCTGGCCCGTGAGGTGACGGTCGACGTGGACGGCGTACCGCTTGCCTGCCGCTTCTACCCGGTCACGGAACGAGCGGTGGAGGGCTTGCCCGAGATTCGTTCGGGCGACTGGGTTGCGTATCGCCGCTCGCGTTAGAATGCTCGCACGAGTCGCACTCGCCGCCATAAAAAAACGGCCCGGCAAGCCTGAGCCTGCTGGGCCGTCCGGTCGGTCAGCCTTGCGAACCGCGCTGCTGCATTGGGCAGCAGCGCGGCATGGAAACGTACTTCAGATCTCTTCGTACAGCGGCAGCGTCAGGAAGTCGGTGAACTGCTCCGAGGTCGACATCTCCTCGAAGATTTCCGCCGCGCGGTCATACGGTTGCGTATCGCCACCCACCGCCTGCTTCACCTTCCCCAGTTCCTGCTTCGACAGTTCGCGCACCAGTTCTGCGGTGACCTTGCGGCCGTCGTCGAGCGCGCCCTTCGGCGAGCGAATCCATTGCCACACCTGCGAGCGCGAAATCTCCGCGGTTGCGGCGTCTTCCATCAGGTTGTGGATCGGCACGCAGCCATTGCCCGCGAGCCACGAACCAAGGTAGTGAATCCCCACGTTGATGTTGTTGCGCAGACCCGCTTCGGTGATCGGCGCTTCCGGTCGGAAGTCGGTCAGATCTTTCCCGCTCACTTCGACATCGGTGTGTTGCTTGCCGATCTGGTTCGGCTGGTCGCCCAATACCTTGACGAACTCTTCCATCGCGATCGGCACGAGACCCGGGTGCGCGACCCAGCCGCCGTCGTAACCGTCGCCGGCATCGCGCGCCTTGTCCGAGCGCACACCGCCCATGGCCTTGTCGTTTGCGGCCGGATCGTTCTTGATCGGAATCAGCGCGCTCATGCCGCCGATGGCCGGCGCATTGCGACGATGGCACGTCTTCAGCAACAACAGCGCGTAGGCACGCATGAACGGCGACGTCATGGTGATCTGCGAGCGGTCGGCGAGGCAGAAATCGCGGTCGCTCTTGAACTTCTTGATGGCTGAAAATATGTAGTCCCAACGGCCGGCGTTCAGCCCCGAGCTGTGTTCGCGCAGTTCGTACAGAATCTCGTCCATTTCGAACGCGGCGAGGATCGTTTCGATCAGCACCGTTGCGCGGATCGTGCCACGCGGCACGCCGACCGCTTCCTGTGCAGCAACGAAGATCTCGTTCCACAGACGCGCTTCGAGATGGCTCTCCATCTTCGGCAGATAGAAGTAAGGCCCTGAGCCGCGTGCGACCAGTTCCTTCGCGTTGTGGAACAGGAACAGTGCGAAATCGAAAATGCCGCCGGAGACGCGCTGACCGTCGACCTTCACATGCTTCTCGTCGAGGTGCCAGCCGCGCGGACGCACGATCAGCGTCGCAACCTTGTCGTTGAGCTTGTACGACTTGCCGTTCTGTTCGAGCGAGATGGTCCGGCGCACCGCGTCCTTCAGATTGATGTGGCCGATGATCTGGTTGTCCCAGCTCGGTGCGTTCGAATCTTCGAAGTCGGTCATGTACGAATCCGCGCCGGAATTCAGCGCGTTGATGATCATCTTGCGCTCGACCGGCCCGGTGATTTCCACGCGGCGGCATTGCAGGTCCTGCGGCAGCGGCGCGATCTTCCAGTCGCCTTCGCGGATGCTCTTCGTCTCAGCGAGGAAGTCGGGACGCTCGCCGGCATCGAGCCGTTTCGTGCGGTCGACGCGCGCTTTCAGCAGCGCCTGGCGACGCGGCTCGAACGTGCGATGCAGCGCGGCGACGAGTTCGAGCGCGTCGCGGGTGAGGATCGCTTCATAGCCGGGCTTGATCTCGCCGGTAATTTCCATGCCCTGCGGCAACTGCGATGAAAGCGGGTTCGCCATGTTTTCTCCTTGGTCGGTCAGATTGCAAAACTGCAAATTTTCAAATGCGGTTAAACAGCGATTGAGATGCGCGAGGTTGGGTGGAACTGCGTTGCAGGCATCCGGTACGGTTGCGGTTGCCGTCATGCGCCAGGGCTGTGGCGCGTGCGGCTGCGGCTCTCGTCGGGTGCTGTGAGGGTGTGCAAAAAAGCGAGCAGGTCGTTCATGCTCCCACCCGTGCCATGGGGCGTGACGCCTAGCTCTTCAGCGGGGACGCCTTGCCGGTTGAGCCAGAACGTGGTGTAGCCGAACCAGTTCGCGCCGGCCGCGTCCCAGCCGTTCGACGAGACGAACACGATCTCGCCCGGCTCGACGCCGAATGCCTGCGTGCCGAGTGTGTAGGCGGCGGGTGCTGGCTTGTAGGCGCGGACCGTGTCGACTGAAAGGACGTGATCGAACAGTCCGCTCATGCCGGCGCTCTTGACGGCGATGTCGAGCATCTGCGGATTGCCGTTGGACAGAATGGCCAGGCCGAGCGCGGCTGACTGAGATTGAGTGCCCGGAGTGCCTTGAACGTCTGCAACTGCTTGTGGCGCCTTTGCCGCTTCGGCATGCCGCTCGCGCGGCTCACGCAACCGGCGCAGCGCGGGCACTGCATCCGGGAACGCCGACAGGCACGCGTATTCATCCATCAGACGCTTTTCCGCCGAGCGATTGAGCGTGAGGCCGAGCTTGTGCGCGGCGAAGCGCAGCGCATCGCGCGTGATGTTCCAGAATGGTTGATAGCGTGCGCCGGTGGGATCGGCAAGCGTGCGCAACTGGCTGTATTCGATCTGCTTTTGCCGCCATAGCTGCGAGAGCGCATCGCCGTGGCCGGGGAACATTTGCTCCGCCGCAGCGACGACCGAATGCACGTCGAACAGCGTGCCGTAGGCGTCGAAAATGACTGCTTTAGGGGAGAGTGTCGTTGTGGCCGACATTGCCGTGCGCTCCAATTCGAGGTCAAACTGATTGTATTAGTGATACTCCACGCTTAAAAAGAGGCTAAACATCACTTGATCTTTTACTTTCACCCACCTAATCTGAATCCCGTTCCTACTTTCGGTGCGAACGCCGGGGCTCTTGCCCGCATCCGGCGTCCCGCTTCAGCGACTTCATGGACCGTTTCAAGCAGATCGAGACTTTTGTCACCGTCGCGGCCAAGGGTAGCCTGTCGGCGGCGGCGCAGGCCGAAGGCGTGGCGCCTGCCATCATCGGCCGCCGCATCGATGCGCTCGAAGAGCGGCTGGGCGTGAAACTGCTGGTGCGCACTACGCGCAAGATCACGCTGACCTTCGAGGGCTCGGCGTTCCTCGAAGACTGCCAGCGAGTCATCAACGATATGCAGAGCGCCGAGGCGAGCGTCTCGGCGGGCGGCGTGAAGGCGAGTGGCCACCTGCGCGTATCGGCGCCGGCCGGCTTCGGGCGGCGCCATGTCGCGCCGCTGGTGCCGGCATTTACCGTGGCACATCCCGACGTCTCGATCACACTCGATCTGTCCGACCGGCTGGTGGATCTGGTCAACGAGGGCTTCGATTGCGCAGTGCGGCTGGGGGAATTGCCGGATTCGTCGCTGGTGTCGCTGCGGCTCGGTGAAAACCGCCGCGTCTGCGTGGCGTCGCCGGACTATCTGACGCGCCGCGGCGCGCCGCAAAGCCTCGCCGACCTGGTCCATCACAACTGTCTTGCACTCGGCGCCAGCGCTAACCAGCAGCGCGGCTGGGTGTTCCAGCAGGGCGACAAGGTCGTCTCGATCAAGGTGTCCGGCACGATGGAATGCTCCGACGGCGCGGTGCTGCACGAGTGGTGTCTCGAGGGTAATGGGCTGGCGTGGCGTTCGTGGTGGGAAGTGGGCACCGATATCGCGGCCGGCCGGCTCGTCAGCGTACTCGATGAGTTCGCCGCACCGCCCATCGGTATTCATGCCGTTTTTCCGCAGCGCCGCCATCTGCCGTTGCGGGTGCGGCTGTTCCTGGACTTTCTTAAACATACCTACGGTCATCCCGGTTATTGGGGGTGAGGGCGCGGCCGCCATAGTCCGGATTGAGGCGCCGCGCGGGTTTCCGATATGCGGACAGACCCGCAAGCGGGCGTCGTGTCGACTCAGGCGCACTACAATCGATTGGGGCGGCGCGTTTTCCGTTTCGTAAGGTTCGGGTTCGGCCCGGCTTTCGCTGTCCTGAAGACCTGCTTTGCGCTGGCCGATGCGATGCAATACATTGCCGCCGCTTTGCAGGTCCAGCCGCAGTCGACGACGGAGGCACCATGTTCAGACACATCCTGGTTCCGACGGATGGTTCAGACTTGTCACGAAAAGCGATCGAAGGCGCAATCGATCTCGCTCAGGCGATCGGCGCGGATGTCACCGCGTATGCCTGCTTGCCGCAATATCCCTACTCGCCGTTCTCCGAAGTGGTAATCGAGCCGCCCGGCGATTTCCTGGAGCGCAGCGAGCGCGAAGCGCGCGTGCATCTGCGGGAGGTCGAATGGGCTGGGCGCAACGTTGGGGTGATCGTCAGAAGCCTCACCAGCGTGCATCCGGCGCCGTATCTCGGCATCATCGAGGCGGCCGAAAAGGGTGGTTGCGACGTGATCTTCATGGCCTCGCATGGACGCCGTGGACTCGGCAGCCTGTTGATCGGCAGCGAGACGCAGCGGGTGCTCACGCATACGAAGATTCCGGTGATCGTGTATCGGTGAACGAACGCGGCCTGGAAAAAACGCGCCGGCGGGATGAAGCCGGCGCGCTGCCTGCGGCACATCATAGTTAGCTGTGCCATCTACTTTTCTCTCAGATTCCGCGGTCCGCCCGGGCCCGTCTGGAGACCTTGTGGGTCTCGCTTGCAGGCCTTCTCCGGCTTGACTGTCTCCTCCCTGATTGCGGTCCTCTGGCGGGACCACTTTTCGGTCTGTCTGCCTGCCTGTCGATTCGCCTGGGCTTTTACTTTCAAGCCCCCGTTTCAAGTTGTTAGCCGGCACAGACCTGGTTTGAACCATGGTTTGTGCCGACCAACGCCTTACGCCACCTTCTTGTCGAAAAACTGTTCGTCTTCCGTCGAGCCATGCAGCGCAGTCGTCGAGGCCTCGCGTTCGACCGTTTGCGTCACGGCGTCGAAGTAGCCCGTGCCCACTTCGCGCTGGTGCTTGACCGCGGTGAAGCCCTTTTCGGCCGCTGCGAATTCCGCCTGCTGCATTTCGACGAACGCGGTCATCTGGTTGCGGGCATAACCGTGCGCGAGATTGAACATCGAGTAGTTGAGCGCGTGGAAGCCAGCCAGCGTGATGAACTGGAACTTGTAGCCCATCGCACCGAGTTCCTTCTGGAACCTGGCGATCGTCGCGTCATCGAGGTTCTTCTTCCAGTTGAACGACGGCGAGCAGTTGTACGCGAGCATCTTGCCCGGGAATTCCTTGTGGATGGCCTCGGCGAATTTCTTCGCGAATGCGAGGTCAGGCTTGCCGGTTTCGCACCAGATCATGTCGGCGTACGGCGCGTATGCGAGGCCGCGCGAGATGGCCTGTTCGATGCCCGGGCGCGTGCGGTAGAAGCCTTCGACGGTGCGCTCGCCGGTCAGGAACGGCTTGTCGTTGTCGTCGATGTCCGAGGTGACCAGGTCAGCGGCTTCCGCGTCGGTGCGGGCCAGCAGGACGGTCGGCGTGCCGGAGACGTCCGCGGCCAGACGCGCCGCGGTCAGCTTGGCGATGTTTTCGCGGGTCGGCACGAGCACCTTGCCGCCCATGTGGCCGCACTTCTTCACCGAGGCGAGCTGGTCTTCGAAGTGCACGCCAGCAGCGCCCGCTTCGATCATGGCCTTCATCAGTTCGAATGCGTTCAGCACGCCGCCGAAACCGGCTTCAGCGTCGGCCACGATCGGCGCGAAGAAGTCGACATAGCTTTCGTCGCCGGGGTTCTTGCCTTCGGACCACTGGATCTGGTCGGCGCGCGTCAGTGTGTTGTTGATGCGCTTGACCACGAGCGGCACCGAGTTGGCCGGATACAGCGACTGGTCCGGGTACATTTCGCCGGCGACGTTGGCATCGCCCGCCACCTGCCAGCCCGACAGATAGATCGCCTTGAGGCCGGCCTTCACCTGCTGCATGGCCTGGTTGCCGGTCAGGGCACCGAGCGAGTTCACGAACGGCTCGTTGTTGACGCTTTCCCACAGTTTTTCCGCGCCACGCCTGGCGAGCGTGTGCTCAACCGGCACCGAGCCACGCAGGCGCACCACGTCATCTGCGCTATAGGTGCGTTTGATGCCCTTCCAGCGCGGATCGGTTTCCCATTGCTGCTGGAGTTGCTGTGCTTGCTGTTGGCGTGACGTCATGGTTTGCTCCTTGGATTGCCTGGATAGTGGATCGGTGAACTCTTTCTTCTCGAAGCGCTGTGCCGTGAAGGCGTTTCGTTTCGTGAAGTCTTGTATAAGAGTCTAGGCAAATCGAAGTGCGCGCAATAGACGCATGTCACGTGTTATGTGAGATTTTTAATTGTTTAAAATCAATTGCTTATTAAACTTGTTTCGCATTGAGAAACGTGATTTTCCCTGCTGCAATAGCCTCGTTGTGCCACGCAGCACGATTTTTTACGAGGCAAAAAAATTTTCCACATCGTGAAATTTTGCGTACGACCAAAATCCGGACGAAAAAAAACCGGTGCACGAGCACCGGTTTCGTCTGGGTTGAGGGCGGCGCATGGCCGTCCATCGCCCATTTAACTACTTATTCAGCTGCCACGGCGCGCCGTACGCGGACCGTCGCTGCGGCGTGCGCCGTAGCCACCATCACGCGAACCGCCGAAGCCTTCGCGCGAACCGCCGCCGGCCGACTTGCCGGCCCAGCCGCCGCCATTGCCGCCACCGTTGCCGGTGCGGGCGCCGCCGCCATTACCGGCCGGCTTGCCAGCACCGCTGCCGCTGCCGAAGCGACGGCCACCGCCGTTGCCACCGCCCGGACGGCCACGGCCGCCAAAGCCAGGACGGCCATTGCCCGACGGAGCCGACTTGCGCGGCTCGAAGCCTTCGACGACGTTGACCGCCAGCGGCGTACGCACGAAACGCTCGATGCGCTTCAACGCGCCTTGTTCCGCGTGATGCACGAGGCTCACGGCGATACCCGAGCGGCCAGCACGGCCGGTACGGCCGATACGGTGCACGTAGTCTTCAGCAAACTTCGGCAGGTCGTAGTTGAACACGTGCGTGATGCCGGGGATGTCGATACCGCGAGCTGCGACGTCAGTTGCGACCAGCACGCGCACACGACGCTCGCGCAGGGCTTTGATCGTGCGGTTACGTGCGCCTTGCGGCAGATCGCCGTGCAGTGCAGCCGATTCGAAGCCAGCGTCGGCAAGACGGCCAGCCAGTTGGTCGGCGTCCATCTTGGTTGCCGTGAAAACGATAGCCTGGTCGAGGCCGGAGTCGCGCAGCAGATGGTCGAGCAGACGGTCCTTGTGATCGCGGTCGTCGACGTAGTGAACGGTTTGCGCGATGTTGGTGCGCTGCTCCATACGCTGGACGATCTCGATACGCTCCGGGTCCTTCAGCAGACGGCCGGTCAGCGAAGTGATCTTGCCGTCGAGCGTGGCCGAGAACAGCATGGTCTGGCGCGAAGCCGGCGTAGCGGCAACGATCGTTTCGATGTCTTCGATGAAGCCCATGTCGAGCATGCGGTCAGCTTCGTCGAGCACAAGGATCTGCAGTTGCGACAGATCGATACGGCCGCGTTCCAGGTGGTCGATCAGACGGCCCGGCGTAGCAACCAGAATTTCCGGGTTCTTCGCAAGCAGCATCAGCTGCTGGCCATAAGCGACGCCACCGAGAATGCTGACGGTGCGCAGGCGCTTCAGGTGCTTGCCATACGTGGCAGCGGCGGTGGTGACCTGCATTGCGAGTTCGCGGGTCGGCGTCAGAACGAGCATGGTCGGACGGGCAACCGGCTGCGGGCGGCGCGTGCGGGCGCCGTCAGCGGGACGCGGTTCACGCGGCTGGCTGGCTTGCGCCTTTTGCAGTTGCGAGAAACGCTCGATGGCGGGCAGCATGAACGCGGCGGTCTTGCCCGAGCCGGTCGGGCTCGAGACCATCAGATCGCGGCCGGCGATGCCAGCGGGGATCGCGCGTTGCTGAACCGGGGTCGGGGTTTGGTAGCCAGCGGCGGTCAATGCGGAGACGACGTCCGGGGACAGACCGAGCGACGCGAACGACGGGCCGGCCGGTGCCGCGGTTTCGGCTGCGACGGCTTCCGGCGCTGCAGCAACGGCTGCGGCTTGTACGGGTGCTGCGTCACTGGCGGCGAGACCGAGGGCTTGGTCGGCGATGGCGTTCAACGGGCTGCTGGGGGTATTGCTCGAAGTCATGAGAATCCTTGAAACGATCCTGGGTGATGCACGGAATAAATACGTCGGCGCCAATCGGCATACCCAAGTCGTCGGATTCAGCGAGCAAAGAAGCAGCGAGCAAATCGAAAAACGGGGGCAGCTCGCGACAATGAAGGCGAGCTTTTCGTTAGAAGCTGTATCGGTTGCGACATGCCAACACGGCGTGCCGCCAGCCTGGTACATGATCGCCCGTAGGGGGCTAGGCAGGAGGGGACAGGTTCTAAACTGGATTGGAGCAAAACGCTACGAGGCGCTGCGCCGCAAAGGCCGCTGGAGAAAGCCGGGCAAAGCAGTGAAGCGCAGGCAGGATTGTAACGGCTTTTGCTGCACTGCGCCACATGTTTAAGACATTTCCGTGAAGGAAAGCGGCGGTTCTACCTAAACTGGCGGCCGCTCTCAGGCCGAGGCGCCGCTTTTCAGCGATTCGACCAGTTCGACGTACTGCTGCTTGGCGGTGTCCTGTGCCGTGCCTTTCAGCGCGGCCCATGCGTCGTACTTGTATTTGCCGACGATATCGGTGAAGCCCGGCTTGTCGCCCTGCACATCGCCCTTGGTGGCCTGCTTGTAGAGCGCGTACAGGCGCAGCAGCGTCAGGTTGCCCGGACGTTCCGGCAGTTGTTGCACTTCTTCGTGGGCTTTCGCGAATTGCGCGTCGACGTCGCTCATGTGTTTCTCCGTGGCAAATTCAAGATGGGCCGACGATCATAACAAGCGACCTCGCCCGGTGCATCGAACGAAGCTCGAACGATTACTCCAAACGGCGTGGCGAGCGGGGCGCTTCGCGCAGCCTATGCGCCGTTCTGCGCTGCTGCGTGCACGCTGCCTGTCCGGCAACTGGGGGCGTCGCATTACAATAGCGGTCATGACCCGAACTGTGCTGCTTGCCCTCGATACGTCGACCGAATTCTGCTCGGTCGCGCTTCTGTCCGCCGCCGTCGACGCGGCGGGCGCCTCCGCCTCCGAACCGCGCACGTGGGTGCGTCATGAGGCGACCGGTGCGGTGTCCAGCACGCGCCTGTTGCCCGCAATCCGCGAACTGTTCGACGAAGCCGGCCTCAAGCTCGCTGATTGCGACGCGATTGCCTTCGGGGCGGGGCCTGGATCGTTCACGGGCCTGCGGACCGCGACCGGTGTTGCTCAGGGGCTCGCTTTCGGCCTGGATTGCCCGGTGGTGCCAATCGGTACGCTGCTCGCCTGCGCCGAGAGCGCGCGTTTGCGCGATCCGTCCGTCAAGCGGGTGCTGGCGGCGCTCGACGCCCGCATGGACGAGGTGTATTGGGCCGATTACGCATGGGATGACGCACAAGGCGAATGGCGCACCGTCCAGCCGGCGTCACTTGATGCGCCGGACCGCCTGAGCTTGCCCGATGAGCCGTTTACGCTGGCGGGTAACGCTGCTGCAGCGTTCGGCGCGCGCCTTGTGGCCACAACCGTTGCGCAGGTGATCGACGGTGAAGCGCTGCCCCATGCCTTGCCGCTCGCATTCGCGGCGCTGCGCGCGCTGCGCGCAGGCCGTACGGTTCCTGCAGAGCTCGCCGCGCCCGAGTATGTGCGAAACAAGGTTGCGCAGACTACGGCAGAACGGATGGCGGATAAGGCTGAGAAAGCGGCGAAGGCGGAACATGCGGCGCCTCAGGTAGCGAATCAATCAGCCAACCAGGCATCTCCACACCCAACATCGCAAGGCGAGGGCGGACGATGAGCGGCGTGTTGCTGGCGGACCGCTACATGTCGCCAATGACCGAAGGCGATCTCGACGAGGTCGCTATCATCGAAAAAGCGGCGTACGAATTTCCATGGAGCCGCGGCAATTTTGAAGATTCGCTGCGCAACGGCTATTTCGGCGTGTGCCTGCGTCATGTCACGGGTAGCCTGATCGGCTACTGCGTGCTGATGCCGGTGGTCGACGAGATGCATCTGCTGAATCTGTGCGTGGCGCCCGCCGCGCAAGGTGTGGGCGCGGGCCTGTCGCTGCTGCGCGAAGCGGTGCGTATCACGCGCAACGAAAAACTTGACGGGCTGCTGCTCGAAGTGCGGCCTTCGAACCACCGGGCTATCCGGCTCTATGAACGCTTCGGCTTCGCTTCGATCGGCCGTCGCAAGAACTATTATCCGGCGCGGCATCGCAGCCGGGAGGATGCCATCGTGATGCGTTTTTCTTTTGTCAGGGAGGGCGCAGATGGCGCTGCATGAATCCGCTTTGGAAGAGTTCGGCCTTGCACCGATGTGGGTGCGTCGCGGAATGGGGCAGGCGAGTGACGGCGAGGCTGCGTCGGCGGCCGCGGCACCTGAAACTGCAGTTGCAGCGCCTGCTGCAGACGTCGGTAATGTGCCGCAAAGCCTCAGACAGGAGACCGAGCCTGCCGAACGTGTCGAAGCTGATCAGCGTTCTTCGGTGCGCCAGGACGACCTGCCGCCGCGAGCGCCCGAACGCGGCACGCCCGCCGCGACACCGCGTGCACCCGCTGCGCGTCCCGAACAGACTGTACATACCGCCCGCTCCGACGCTGCCTCACCGTCCGCCCCGCCTGACGACGATTTCGCCTGGTTCGACGACCTGCCGACCCAGCCGCCGTCCGGGGCGCCCCTGGTACCCGCCGAGGCGCGCGCGAAGCCGTCGTCGGTCGACTCCCTCGACTGGGATGCGCTCGCCGAACGCGTGGCTGGCTGCCAGCAATGCCGCTTGTGCGAGAAGCGCACCAACACGGTATTTGGCGTCGGCGATCGCAACGCCGACTGGATGCTGATCGGCGAAGCGCCAGGCGAAAACGAGGATCGTCAGGGCGAGCCGTTCGTCGGCCAGGCCGGCAAGCTGCTCGACAACATGCTGCGTTCGCTGACGCTCGCGCGTGACACTAACGTCTACATCGCCAACGTGATCAAATGCCGGCCGCCCGGCAACCGCAATCCCGAGCCGGACGAGGTCATGCGTTGCGAGCCGTATCTGCAGCGTCAGGTCGCGCTCGTCAAGCCGAAGCTGATCGTTGCGCTCGGCCGTTTCGCAGCACAGAGTCTTCTGAGGACCGATGCGAGTATTTCGTCGCTGCGCGGCCGCGTGCATACCTATGAGGGCGTGCCGGTCATCGTGAGCTATCACCCGGCCTATCTGCTGCGCAGCCTGGCCGACAAGTCGAAGGCGTGGGCCGATCTGTGTCTCGCCCGCGACACGTGGCTCAAGGCGGCCGAAACGACTGCCAGAACAACGGCCGACTGATGAACGGGATCCGGCCGGCAGCGCTTCCGGCCGCTGCGCCTGCGGCGCAATGGGATGCGCTGTGCCAGCCGGTTGTGCGCGATCTCGCCTGGCTACTGTTCAGCGCGGATCTGTTGCGCGCGCAACCACCAGTGGGGATGCTCGCCAGCGCCTTCGAAACCTCCGGCGAGCTCGCTGCCACAATCGCCTGGTTGCACGCTCTCGATGCCGATCCGACCGGGTTGCAACGCGACATCGCAGCGGCCCGCCTCACCCGTCTTGGCCGTTACGCGGAGTGTCTGCTCGCATGGTTCCTGCAGCATGGCCCCACCGCGCGTCTCATCGCGGCGAACGTACCTCTGCGGCGCGCGGGTCTGACCTTGGGTGAATGTGACTTTCTGGTGCAGACGCAAGCGGGTCGGCGTCTGCACTGGGAACTGGCCGTCAAGTGCTATCTGCACGCAGGAGACTCGCGCGCGCAACTGGCGGACTATGTCGGCCCGAATCTGCAGGACCGCTTCGATCTGAAACTGAGCCACCTGCTCGATCATCAGTTGCCGCTCAGCGCGCGCGTCGAGTTCGCCTCACTGGGGCACGTGGGTCCGTGGGAACCGCAGATGTTTATCAAGGGCTGGCTGTTCTACCCGCTAGGGCAATGGCAATGGCAACGGCACGAGCGGGACGAGCCGGCCGGCGAGCCCGCGGAAATCGATCCGGCCCACGCACGTGGCTGGTGGACGACGCGCACGGACTGGCCGGCTTTCGCGGCCGGCCATGCGCAGGCGTGGCGGGTTTTGCCGCGGCTGGAGTGGCTCGCGCCGCGCAGGCATGAGCCGGGGGCGGCGGAAGCGGAAGGCATTGCATTTGTCGATGCACTCGCCCTGAACGAGCGCGTGGCGCATCAAAACGGGCCGACCATGGTCGCGGCCTTCTGGATCGACGACGCGGGCCGTTGGGTCGAGCGCTCCCGTGGTTTTATCGTGCCGGACGACTGGCCGCGGAAAGCGCAGGCATTCGCGCGGCAGTGAACCTCAGCGGGTGCCGCTCGCAGCGACACCGGCCGGCTCAACTCACCACCAGCGATAAAAATGATGCACCGGCCCGACGCCACGGCCGACGTCGAGTTGATCGCTAGCCTCAAGCGCGCCGGTCAGATACGCTTTCGCATCCGCTACAGCAGCCGCGAGGTCGTCGCGCTGCGGGATCAGCGCCGCAATCGCCGATGACAGCGTGCAGCCGGTCCCATGCGTGTTTGTCACCGGCACGCGCCGCGCGCCGAGGCGCAGCGTGCCCGACTCCTGCACGAGCCAGTCGGGGCTGTCGGCCGCCGCGAGATGGCCGCCTTTCATCAGCACTGCGCGGGCGCCGAGCGCCCGCAACGCTTCGCCTTGTTCGATCATGCCTGCTTCGTCGATGGCAGCGGTAAGGCCCAGTAAGGCAGCCGCTTCCGGCAGATTCGGCGTCAGCAGGTCGGCGAGCGGCAGCAACTCGTCGCGCACCACGGCAACCGCGTCGGGTAACAGCAGCGCGTGATTGCTCTTGGAGATCATCACGGTATCGAGCACGACGTGCTTCGGCCGATGCCGCCGTAGCGCCTCGGCGACAGCCCGCGCCACCTGGGCGTTCGCTAGCATGCCGATCTTCACCGCGTCGATGCGGATATCGTCGAAGACCGCGTCGAGTTGCGCCGTGACGAATGCCGGCTCGGGCGTATGAATCGCCGTCACGCCGCGTGTGTTTTGCGCGGTCAGCGCGGTAATCACGCTCGCGCCGTAGGCGCCGAGCGCCGAAAAGGCTTTGAGGTCGGCCTGAATGCCGGCGCCGCCGCCGGAGTCGGAGCCGGCGATCGTCAGGACGTTGGGAATCCGTTGAGTCATGAAAGTGCTGCTGCGTCAGTGTTTCACTTCGCCGATCAGCGCGACCGAGTCGAACGCGCGCTGGTTCGCCTGGTGGCGCCGCATCACGAACCACATCATCACGCACACGAAGGTGCCGAACAGCACGATAACCGCCGACACCGGCACGTCGAGCCACACCAGCACCGCGTACAGGCACAGCATCACGAGCACCGAGAGGTTTTCGTTGAAGTTTTGCACAGCGATAGAGTGACCCGCGGAAAGCAGCACGTGGCCGCGATGCTGCAACAGCGCATTCATCGGTACCACGAAAAATCCTGACAGGCCGCCAACGATCATCAGGAAAATATACGCAAGGATCAGATAGCCCGACACGTGCATATGGCCGAAGTAAAAGCCCCAATGAGCGGGAAACAGGTTGCGCGTATAGAAGGCCATCATCATCACCGCGATGCCCATCGCGATGCCGACCGGCAATACCGAAAGGGACTTCTTGAGCGGCACGCGCGAGGCCGCGAAGATCGCGCCCGCTGCCACGCCGACGGCCACGACCGCCTGCAGGATCGCGCCTTCGGACAACGACATGCCGAGCGACACTTCGGCCCACTTCAGCACGATGAACTGCAGCGTCGCGCCGGCACCCCAGAACAGCGTGGTGACCGCGAGCGAGATCTGTCCCAGCTTGTCGTGCCAGAGAATCAGGAAGCAGTCCGCAAAATCGGTGACGAGCTTGACTGGGCCTCGCTCCTGTTTCGGATAGCGGGCACCGGTGTCGGGAATGCGCAGATTGAAGAGTGCGGCGACCACGTAGATCGCCATGATCACCAGCATGGCCGCTTCGGCTGGCGTGTCGACGGTCGGAATGTGGTGCTTGAGAATGTGCGAGGCGATATGCGGGCTGATCAACGCACCGCCTAATACGGTGCCAAGAATGATCGAACCGACCGTAGTGCCTTCGATCCAGCCGTTGGCGGCGACGAGGCGGTCAGGCGGCAGCAGTTCGGTGAGGATGCCGTATTTGGCGGGCGAGTAGGCCGCTGCCCCAAAGCCGACGATCCCGTACGCAATCAATGGATGCGCGCCGATCAGCATCGTGAAGCAGCCGACCACCTTGATGGTATTGGTGACGAACATGACACGCCCTTTCGGACGCGAATCGGCGAAGGCGCCGACGAAGGCAGCGAGGACGACGTACGACAGCACAAAGAACAACTTGAGCAGCGGCGTCATCCAGTTTGGGGCGTGAAGATCTTTCAGCAGTGCAATTGCAGCGATCAGAAGCGCATTGTCGGCCAGCGACGAAAAAAACTGCGCGGCCATGATGGTGTAAAAACCTTTTTTCATCTGATGCGATGCTGTCCTCGCTGCGGTCTGTCCGCCCCGGCCGTGTGCAAGGCGTCCGGGCTTATGCCGTTCGAAATGGGTTGTGCGCACGGCTTTATATCACGAAAATAGCTGGATTCGGACTAGCAGAATCCTTGATCGCACCGCCCAGCGGGCTCCTGAGCGCTGAAAACGCACTGTAAGCTCCTGATTCGCAAGCGTCTTTACGAAAACATCCCATGCCGCGCCCCCTCTCAGCCACGATTCACACCGCAGCGCTCGCCAATAACCTCGCCGTCGTCCGTCGTTATGCCCCAAATTCAAAAATCTGGGCCGTCGTCAAAGCCAATGCGTACGGACATGGCCTCGCAAGAGCCTTTCCCGGTTTACGCGCAACGGACGGCTTTGGATTGCTCGACCTCGAAGAAGCCGTGAAGTTGCGTGAATTGGGCTGGGCCGGGCCAATTCTTTTGCTCGAAGGCTTTTTTCGCCCCACCGACATTGATGTGATCGATCGTTACAGCCTCAGCACGGCGCTGCATTCGGACGAACAGTTGCGCATGCTGGAAATGGCGCGCCTGTCTAAACCCGTCAATATCCAGCTGAAAATGAATAGCGGCATGAATCGCCTCGGCTATACGCCGGAGCGGTTCCGGGCGGCGTGGGAGAGGGCGCGTGCGTGTCAGGGAGTGGGTCAGATTACGCTGATGACGCATTTCTCGGACGCTGACAGCGACCGCGGCGTTGCCCATCAGATGGACACGTTCGAGCGCGGCGCGCAGGGCATCGCGGGGGCACGCAGCCTCGCCAATTCGGCGGCCACGCTATGGCACCCGTCGTCGCATTTCGACTGGGTGCGCCCGGGCATCATTCTGTACGGTGCTTCACCGTCGGGCTTCACCGCTGCGATCGAGGGTACGGGGCTGCAACCCGCCATGACGCTCGCCTCGGAGCTGATCGCGGTGCAGAACGTCGCCGAGGGCCAGACCGTCGGTTATGGCTCGATTTTCAAGGCGCGCAGCCCGATGCGCATCGGCGTGGTGGCATGCGGTTATGCGGACGGCTATCCGCGAGTTGCGCCGGATGGCACGCCGGTGATCGTCGATGGGATACGGACACGGGTCGTCGGCCGGGTGTCGATGGATATGCTGACCGTCGACCTGACGCCGTGCCCGACGGCCGGTGTCGGTTCGCGCGTCGAGTTGTGGGGCAACGCACTGCCGATCGACGACGTCGCCAAGGCGTGCGGCACCATTGGCTACGAGCTGATGTGTGCGGTGGCGCCGCGCGTGCCGGTGCGAGCGGAATAGGCGGGCGCGTGGCTAAACCGAAGACGATGTACACCTGCACCGAATGTGGCGGGCAGGCGCCCAAGTGGCAGGGTCAGTGCCCGGCATGTCATGCATGGAATACGCTGGTGGAGACGGTGGCCGAGTCGCCGTCCGCGCACCGTTTCCAGTCGCTCGCCAAAAGTGCCCCAGTGCAGCGCCTCGCGGATATCGAGGCGTCGGACGTGCCGCGCTTTTCGACCGGCGTCAGCGAATTCGATCGCGTGCTGGGCGGCGGCCTGGTGCCGGGCGGGGTGGTGCTGATCGGTGGCGATCCGGGAATCGGCAAATCGACCTTGTTGCTGCAGTCGCTCGGGGAAATCGCCCACGAGCGGCGCGCGCTTTATATCAGCGGCGAAGAATCGGCTGCGCAGATTGCGTTGCGGGCGCAACGGCTTTCGCTGCTCGATCCCGGCTCCAAGGCCAGTGAACTCAGACTGCTCGCCGAGATCCAGCTCGAAAAAATCCAGGCGACCATCGAAAGCGAACGGCCCGACGTCGCCGTGATCGATTCGATCCAGACGGTCTACTCCGAGGCGCTCACGTCGGCACCAGGCTCGGTCGCGCAGGTGCGCGAATGCGCGGCGCAATTGACGCGGATTGCCAAACAATCCGGCACCGCGATCATCATGGTCGGCCACGTGACCAAGGAAGGCAATCTGGCGGGCCCGCGGGTGCTCGAGCATATCGTCGACACCGTGCTGTATTTCGAAGGCGACACGCATTCGTCGTTCCGCCTCGTGCGCGCGTTCAAGAACCGCTTCGGCGCAGTCAACGAACTCGGTGTGTTCGCCATGACCGAGCGCGGACTGCGCGGCGTGGCAAATCCGTCGGCGCTGTTTCTGTCGCAGCACGAGCAGGTTGTGCCGGGCTCGTGCGTGCTGGTCACGCAGGAAGGCTCGCGGCCGCTGCTCGTCGAAGTGCAGGCGCTGGTGGATGCGGCCAATGTGCCGAATCCACGCCGCCTCGCGGTGGGGCTGGAACAGAACCGTCTGGCGATGCTGCTGGCGGTGCTGCATCGGCACGCCGGGATTGCCTGCTTCGATCAGGACGTCTTTCTGAACGCCGTGGGCGGCGTCAAGATCACCGAGCCGGCAGCCGATCTCGCGGTGCTGCTGGCAATCCACTCGTCGATGCGTAACAAACCGCTACCCAAGGGTTTGATCGTGTTCGGCGAAGTGGGGCTCGCCGGAGAGATCCGGCCCTCGCCGCGCGGCCAGGACCGCCTCAAGGAAGCGGCCAAGCTGGGCTTCTCGATCGCGTTGATTCCTAAGGCGAATGCGCCGAAACAGCCGATCGACGGCTTACAGGTTATTGCGGTAGACCGGCTCGAACAGGCTATCGACCGTATCAGAACGCTAGAGTAGGCGTCGTTTGCGGAGCATTTTTGCAGCAGGCGCCGCGTAATGCTCCGTAAATAACCGCGTATTGGATGTAACCCACGCAACACTCGTATTCCCTAAGCTGGTCAGGTCTGCCATCCCTCTTGAGCGGAAAAGGATCGCGCCTTGAAACAGTCTCACGAAACAGTGCCCGAGCGTCCCATGCAAGTCCGCGGTTGCCGCGTGTCTGCGCCCATCCGCCAGCCTTGGGGTGGCGCGTGCCGGATCGTCGAGTGGATCGACACCACGGGCCAGATTTCGCGCCGCGTCGTGGCTGAAAACGTCACTGCGGATGAAGTGCGTGCCACCATCGACCGTCACGTCGAGGGACGGAAATACATGTTGTACGACGACGAACGGGCGCCACGTCAGACTTTGCCGCGGCGTTAGATGCGGCGGGGCGGGGGCTGCAGGCTGGAGCTAGGTGCTGCCTGGGCTGGACCTGTGCCTGCGCCTGAGGCCTGCGATCTGATTCGCCCTTTAGCCTGGCCGCCCGTCTCCGTCATCGGCCGCTTCACTGGCTTCTTCGTCCGCGCTCGGTTCCGCTTCGGGATTGAATAGCGGATGTTGGGCTGCCTCCGCTGGCGTCAGCACCGGTGACACACAGCAATCGAGCGGCTCCAGCAAGCGCACCCAATCTTCCAGCGGGCGGCCAGCGATCAGGGTGGTCATGTCCTGTATCAACGCGAGCGCATCGGGTCCGCCGATGGCCTGCCCCACGCTCCAATGCCGATACGCCCATTCCGGACGATCAAGCGCGTGGCACAGCGTTTCCCAGAACTTGAGTTCGAGCGCTCCAACCGCGAGCCAGCGGCCGTCCTGCGTCCGATACAGGTTGTAGCAGGCCACACCACCGTTGAGCAGACCACCGCCGGCTGGCGGCGCGGCGCCGTCGTTGGCGAGCGAGACACGGGCGAGGAAGTTGTTCGCGTGGGTGGCGTGTGTCATCGATACGTCGACGAAGCGGCCGTTGCCGCCGCGCGCCACCTGCCACAGCGCCGCGAGAATCTGCTCGACCGCGCTTGCGGCGCCGCCCAGCAGATCGGCAATCTGGAAGTTCGGCAGGATCGGTGCGCCGTCGCGGGCCGCCAGTTGCTCGAGGACGCCTGCGTAGCTGACGTAATTCAGATCGTGGCCGGCCTGACGGGCGAATGGGCCTGTCGAACCGTAGCCGGTGATAGCGCAGTAGACGAGCTTCGGATTGAGCACGCTCAGGTTGTCATAGCCGATGTCCAGCCGGTCCATCACGCCCGGCCGGAAGCTCTCGATCAGCACGTCGGCTTCCCGGGCCAGCGCGCGCAGTACGGTGCGTCCCGCTTCCGACTTGAGGTCGAGACGCGTCTCGCGCTTGCCGCGGTTGACCATGCGATAGAAGGCACCGGGACGGCCGGCGACCCGGTCGCTCGAGGCCTGCAGCATCGTGCGCGTCGGGTCTCCGGCGCCCGGGGCTTCGATCTTCAGCACATCCGCGCCCATTTCCGCCAGACGCAGAGCCGCGACCGGGCCGGGCAGCAGGCGCGTCAGGTCGAGGACGCGCAGGCCATGCAATGCAGCGGGAGACGTCAATGCCAACCTCCTCTCTCTGGAAAACGCCAGACCACCCAAAGTTTTCCGCCCCGCAGTAAGTCCCCTTGGGGAGCGCGCCCCCGGGGACTAGCGCGAAGCGACAGGGCGGGGCGCTAATTCTGAAGCCGACGCGCCCAGCGCAGCGTCCTCATCCGATCTGTTCAAGTTCCTCGTGAGTATCGAGCCATTCGGCTTCGAGCGCTTCGAGGCTCGCATTCACATCCGCCTGACGGCGGATCGCCTCCGTCAGCCTGGTCTTCTGTTCAGGATCGTAACTCGCCGGATCCGCGACGAACGCATCCAGCGTCGCCTTTTCGGCGTTCAGCGCGTCCATTTCCTTTTCGATCTTGCCAATGCGATTCTGCAGCGGCTTTTTCAGTTGCGAGAGCTTCTGACGCGTTTCGGCATCGTGACGGCGCTGCTCCTTGCGGTTTGCAGCGTTGTCTTCGCCATTGCCGCTATTGCTGCCACTGCCGCTATTCGCTGCGCCTGCCGCGTTGCCGGCACTCCCGGCCTTCAGCGCGGCGCGCTGTTCGGCAGCATGCTGCAGCAGCCAGTCGCGGTAATCGTCGAGGTCGCCGTCGAACGGTTGCAGTCGGTGTTTCGCCACCAGCATGAATTGATCGGTGGTAGCGCGCAACAGGTGGCGATCGTGCGAGACGAGGATTAGCGTGCCTTCGAACTGGGCAAGCGCCATGGTCAACGCGTGACGCGTTTCCAGATCCAGGTGATTGGTCGGTTCGTCGAGCAGCAGCAGATTCGGCTTTTGCCAGATAACCAGCGCCAGCGCGAGACGCGCTTTCTCGCCGCCCGAAAACGGTGCGATCGCGGCAGTTGCCATTTCCCCGGAGAAGTTGAAGCCGCCGAGGTAGTCGCGCAACTCCTGCTCTCGCGTGTCGGGCGCAAGCCGGGCTAGATGCTGCAGCGCCGAGTCCTGCGGGCGCAGCGTTTCGAGTTGATGCTGCGCGAAGTAGCCGATGCGCAGCCCCTTGCCTTCGCGAACGTCGCCGCCGAGCGCTTCGAGCGTGCCCGCGAGCGTCTTGATGAGCGTTGATTTACCCTGGCCGTTCGCGCCGAGCAGGCCGATGCGCTGGCCGTTCTGGATCGACAGCGTGACGTGCTCGACAATCGGAATCTCGCCGCTTTCGTTGCGATAGCCGCAGCGCACGCTCTCCATCACCATCATCGGGTTGGGGGCGGAGTCAGGTGTACGGAACTCGAACGTGAACGGCGATGAAGCATGGGCCGGCGCGATCAGTTCCATCTTTTCAAGCGCCTTCACCCGGCTCTGCGCCTGGCGTGCCTTGGTAGCCTGCGCCTTGAAGCGGTTGATGTAGCTCTGCAGATGTTCGACTGTGCGCCGCTGCTTCTCATACGCGCTTTGCTGCAGGGCGATCTGCTGTGCGCGCAGGATTTCGAATTGCGAATAGTTGCCGCCGTAGCGCTTGATCTGCTGTTGCTCCAGATGCAGCGTGACATTGCACACCGAATCGAGAAATTCCCGGTCGTGCGAAATCACGATCAGCGTGCCCGGATAGCGATGCAGCCAGTCTTCGAGCCAGACGATGGCGTCGAGGTCCAGGTGGTTGGTCGGCTCGTCGAGCAGCAGCAGGTCGGAGCGGCACATCAGCGCCTGAGCCAGGTTCAGGCGCATGCGCCAGCCGCCGGAGAAGCTTGTCACCGGCAAGCGCGTCTGCTCGAGCGTGAAGCCCAGGCCGAGCAGTAGCGCTTCGGCGCGCGCCGGGGCGGTATAGCCGTCGGCGTCGGCAAAGGCCGCGTGTGCTTCGCCTTCCGCGGCGCCGTCGTGTGCGGCCGAGGCGGCAGCAATCGCTGCCTCGATGGCGCGCAGCGCGGCGTCGCCGTCCAGCGTGTAGGCGAGCGCGGTCTTGTCGACGGCGGGGGTTTCCTGCGCCACATGGGCGATCTGCCAGGCGGGCGGCATGGAAAAGTCGCCGCCGTCCGCGTGCAGTTCGCCGAGCAGCACGGCAAACAGGGTCGACTTGCCCGCGCCGTTCGCCCCGACCAGCCCGGCTTTCTCGCCGGGGTTCAGGGTGAAGGTGGTTTGTTCGAAGAGCGGCTTGGTGCCGCGCGCGAGACTGAACTGGTTAAAGCGGATCACTAAGAGGGGCCGGCTTGGAAAAAACGCTATTTTAGACCGCCGGAGGCTAGCCAGGCATCGGCCATTCGGCTAACTGTGCCAGTAGGGCTTTTAGCTTAGACTGACGCCTTTCACCACTATGTTGCATGGGACTGGAGTCAGCGCTTTGCATGGGACCGGAGTAGCGCGCTAAACAGCGAACTCGGGGGGCATCTGAAGCGCTAGAATCCGGTCGACAACGGAGGGGACCATGACGTCAATTTATTCGTTCTCGGCGCGCACGCTCGGCGGCGAGGAGGTGAGTCTTGACCGCTATCGCGGCAAGGTGCTGCTGATCGTCAATACGGCGAGCGAGTGCGGCTTCACTCCGCAATATGCGGGGCTTCAGAAACTGTACGAAACCTACGTGGGGCGCGACTTCGAGATTCTCGGCTTCCCGTGCAACCAGTTCGGCAAACAGGAGCCGGGTGACGCAACGCAGATCGGCAGCTTCTGCGAGAAGAACTACGGCGTGAGCTTCCCGATGTTCGACAAGATCGACGTGAACGGTGCCAACGCCCACCCGCTGTACCGCTATCTGACCGGTGAGGCGCCCGGTCTGCTGGGGCTGGAGGGTATCAAGTGGAATTTCACCAAGTTTCTGGTGAGCCGTGATGGCACGGTCGTCAAACGCTATGCACCTGTGACCAAACCCGAATCGATTACCGGCGAGATCGAAAAGCTGCTTTAGGGGCGGGCGGCGCCGCCTGCGCAACACAGGCGATTCCGGCTCCTAAAGAATCGGCGAGAACAACCTTGCAACGTGCATCGTCACGCGTCTGAATGCAGGCGCCTGGCGGTACTCGTTGCGGTCGATCTCGTAGGATTCGGCGAAATCGCGCGTGAGCATCGCTTCGACTTCGGTGGCGAAGCCGCGGTCCACGGTCAGCACCATGATCTCGAAGTTCAACCGGAACGAGCGGTTGTCGAGATTCGCGCTGCCGATTGCCGCGGCGACCGTATCGATCAGCACCACCTTCTGATGCAGGAAGCCAGGCCGGTAGCGGAAGATGCGGATGCCGGCGTTGACCGAGTCGTAGGCATAGAGCTTTGACGCTTCGAACACGACGTAGTGGTCGCGCCGGCTCGGAATCAGGATGCGCACGTCCACGCCGCGCAGCACTGCGAGCCGCAGTGCTGAAAACACCGCTTCGTCTGGCACGAGATAAGGCGTGGTGATCCAGATCCGCTCGCGCGCCGCGTTGATTGCTTCGACGAAGAACAGCGAACAGGTTTCCTGCTTGTCGGCGGGGCCGGTAGGCATGACGATGCAATGCATGCCCTCATCGGTCGCTTCGTAAGACGGCATATCGAGCGGCGGGAGCGTCTGGGTGGCCCAGTACCAGTCTTCCGTGAACACGAACTGGATGCTGGCGACCACCGGCCCGCGCACCTCGATATGCGTATCGCGCCACGGCGAAAGCGGTGGCTTGGCGCCGAGATATTCCACGCCGACGTTATGTCCGCCGACAAACGCCCGCTCGCCGTCCACCGAGACGATCTTGCGGTGATTGCGGAAGTTGAGCTGGAAGCGGTTGACGAAGCGCCGGTTGGTGGCGAACGGATGCACTTCGACGCCACCGGCCCGTAGCCTGGCCACATAGCTGTGCGGCAGATCGAAGCTGCCGATGCTGTCGTAGAGAAAATAGATGCGCACACCTTGTGCTGCTTTGGCGAGCAGTGCGTCCTTCAGCATCTCGCCGAGCGAATCGTCGCGCACGATGAAGAACTGCACGACGATGTAGCTGCGTGCCTGGTCGATGGCTTCGAGGATCGCAGCAAAGGTTGCCTCGCCGTTCACCAGCGTGCGCACGGAGTTGCCCGGCAGGAATGGCATGCCGCCCAGACGCGTCAGCGAGCTTACGAGCCGGGGGCCGAGCTCGTCGGTCGGCCGCCCGGCTGACGAGGCCTGCTCGTCCCACGCGTGGGGATGGGCCTGGGTGCGCAGTGACTCGTTTTCGATACGGCGCGCGTCGGCGTAACCGCGGAACTTGCTGCGTCCGAGGAACAGGTAAGGCACTACCGTCAGGTACGGCATGGCTACCAGCGATACCGCCCATGCCACCGCGCCCTGGGAGGTACGCGTGTTGAGAATGGCATGGCACGCCGCGATCACGCCCAGCAGATGGGCGAGAAGGACGAGCGGTGCGATATGAAGGAGGTCGAATTGCATAGGCGCGCGGAGAATTTTTATGCGCTTCCCGATGGTTCGGCATGAGGGCAGGGAAGTCGATCGCGCTCATCTTACCGAACCCGTTCGCCTTGCGGTCGGGTTAGGTGGATTCTTTGCTGTTCCCGGCAAATTACCCCGGCAGATCAGCCGCCTGAATGAGAAACACGTTGTCGTCTCCGGCGCTGGTCGACAGCCAGACGAGGTCGAGGCCGCCAAACGCCGCTTCCACATTCGCGCGCTCGTTGCCGATCTCGATCACCAGCACGCCATCCTCGGTTAGCCAGTTGCGTGCCTCGCCAATAATCCGGCGCACGATGTCCATGCCGTCCGCGCCGCCCGCCAGCGCCATCTCCGGTTCATGCCGGTACTCGGCCGGCAGCGTCGCCATGGACTCCGCGTTGACGTACGGCGGATTGGCGATGATCACATCGTAGCGGCGCTCAGGCAACGGTTCGAACAGGTCGCCTTCAAACAGGGCAATGCGATCGTCGAGCTTGTACTCGTCGACATTGCGCGTCGCCACTTCCAGCGCCGGCTTCGACAGATCGACGGCGTCGATATCGGCGTTCGGGAATGCATGCGCGGCGAGAATCGCGAGGCACCCGGAACCGGTGCACAACTCAAGCACCGCGCCGACCTGCTCGGGATCTTCGACATACGGCTGCAAGCCGTCCTGCAGCAGTTCTCCGATGAACGAGCGCGGCACGATCACGCGTTCGTCCACGTGGAAACGGAAACCATGCATCCACGCTTCCTGCGTGATGTACGCGGCCGGCACGCGTTCGGCGGCACGGCGCTCGATCACGCTCAACACGGCGTCGATTTCCGCCGCGTTCAGTTTTGCGTCGAGAAACGGCTCGAGCAGATCCAGCGGCAGATGCAGCGAGTGCAGCACGAGGTAGGCGGCTTCGTCGTAAGCGTTGGCCGACACGTGGCCGAACGACAGTTCGGCCTGGTTAAAGCGCGTCACTGCGAAACGCAGCAGATCGCGGACGGTGGAAAACGGGAGCGTCATCGCGGGGGTGTCCTTGGCGGGCCTGGGTTAAGCGGCTTAAGCGATCAGTTGTTCGAGTACGCGCCGGTACACGTTCTTGAGCGGCTCGATATGGGAGACGTCGATATGCTCGTCGATCTTGTGGATGGTGGCGTTCAGCGGGCCGAACTCGACCACCTGTTCGCAGATGCGGGCGATGAAACGGCCGTCGGAGGTGCCACCCGTGGTCGACAGTTCGGTGCTTACGCCGGTTTCGTCCTTGATTGCCTTGGCGAGTGCGTTCGACAGGTCGCCGCGCGGTGTCAGGAACGGCAGACCGCTCACCGACCATTGCAGATCGTATTCGAGACCGTGTTTGTCGAGGATGGCGTGCACGCGGCTTTGCAGCCCTTCAACCGTGCTCGCTGTCGAAAAACGGAAGTTGAACATTACCTCCGCGTGGCCCGGAATCACGTTGCTTGCGCCCGTGCCGCTGTGGATGTTCGACACCTGCCATGTGGTGGGCGGGAAGTATTCGTTGCCATCGTCCCAGCGCTCGGCCACGAGTTCCGCCAGCGCGGGCGCCAGCAGATGCACCGGGTTCTTCGCCAGATGCGGATAGGCGATATGCCCTTGCACACCTTTGACCGTGAGCTTGCCGGACATCGAGCCGCGCCGGCCGTTCTTCACCATGTCGCCGAACTGCGCGCTCGAAGTCGGCTCGCCCACGATGCAGTAGTCGAGTCGCTCGCCACGCTCCTTCAGCGCTTCGACGACCTTCACGGTGCCGTCGGTGGCGGGACCTTCCTCGTCGCTCGTAATCAGAAACGCGATCGAGCCGCGATGCGCCGGATGCGCCGCCACGAACTCTTCGCTTGCCACCACGAAGCCTGCAATCGAGGTCTTCATGTCAGCCGCACCGCGTCCGTAGAGCATGCCGTCGCGATGGGTCGGCTCGAAGGGCGGCGAACTCCATTGTTCGAGAGGGCCGGTCGGCACCACGTCGGTGTGGCCGGCGAACACGAGCAGCTTGCCGCGCGTGCCGTCGACGCCGCGTTTGACGGCCCAGAGGTTCGTCACGCCATGCGATTCGATGGTCTCGCACTCGAAGCCGAGCGCCGCGAGGCGCTCGATCAGGATGCGCTGGCAATGCTGGTCGTCGGGCGTAACGGAAGCGCGCGCGATCAGTTGTTCGGTAAGGGCAAGGGTGCCGGACATGGATTCAGTACTAGCCACTTTGAAATGAAAAAATGCCGGCTGCAGGTGAATCGCCGCAGCCGGCAACAGCTTCTTGTGCACGCGACGCCTCGGCCATTACTACCACCCGCCACAGGCATCGTGTTCAACGTGTTTCTTGACCGACCGATTCCGGCGCGTGCCCGGCGAAGCGGGTAACGCGATCAGGATCGGTGTTCAGCCGAACAACGTCTCGTACTCTTCCGCAGAAAAACCGAGCGTCTTGACCCGCCCGTTGACCACGACCACCGGCCGCTTGATCACCGAAGGCTTGTGGATCATCAACGCAATCGCGCCCGACTCCGTGTCCGCGGCGACCTTCATGTCGTCCGACAGACCACGCCATGTCGTACCGCGCCGGTTCAGCAAGGCGTCGAGCTTGACGTCTTTGAGCCAGTCCTGCACGAGCGGTGCGGTGACGCCGGCCTTCTTGAAATCGTGAAACTCGAACTCGACGCCGTGCTCTTCCAGCCACACGCGGGCTTTCTTCACGGTGTCGCAGTTCGGGATGCCGTAGACCACAGTCTTGTTGGCGCGTGCCATCAATCGCCTCGCAGCAACTCGTTGAGACCGACCTTGGCGCGCGTTTTCGCGTCGACCTTCTTGACGATCACCGCGCAGTACAGGCTATGCGAGCCGTCCTTCGACGGCAGGTTGCCGGCCACCACCACCGAACCTGCCGGGATGCGGCCATACGTGACTTCGCCGGTTTCGCGGTCGTAAATCTTGGTGCTCTGGCCGAGGTACACGCCCATCGAGATCACCGAGTTTTCTTCGACGATCACGCCTTCCACGACTTCCGAGCGTGCGCCGATAAAGCAGTTGTCTTCGATGATGACCGGGTTGGCCTGCAGCGGCTCCAGCACGCCGCCGATGCCCACGCCACCCGACAGGTGAACGTTCTTGCCGATCTGCGCACACGAGCCGACGGTGGCCCACGTATCGACCATCGTCCCTTCGTCGACGTATGCGCCGATGTTGGTGTACGACGGCATCAGCACGACGTTCTTGGCGATGAACGAGCCACGGCGCGCGATGGCGGGCGGCACCACGCGGAAGCCGCCGGCGGCGAAGTCTTCAGCGGTGTAGTTCGCAAACTTCGAGGGCACCTTGTCGTAGAACTGCGAATAGCCACCAGCCGGCATCGGCGCGTTGTCTTCCAGACGGAACGACAGCAGCACCGCTTTCTTCAGCCATTGATTGACGACCCATCCGCCGTTTTTCTTTTCGGCGACGCGCAGCAGACCCTTGTCGAGTTGCTCGATGGCGTGTGCGACGGCCTCACGCACGTCGGCGGGGGCGGCTTTCGGCGACAGGTCTGCGCGGTTTTCCCAGGCGGTATCGATGATCTGCTGAAGTTGTTGCGACATATTCGTGGCTTATCGAGGATTAAAGAGTTGAAATCTGAGGAAGAGGGGCTGCATGCCGGGCGCGTTTAGCGTGCGAGCGCATGGCAAAAATCGACCATCCGCTGCGCGCCTTCGGTGCATTCGTCGACATCGGCGACCAGCGCGAGGCGCACGAAATTGCGGCCGGGGTTCGTGTCGTGCGCAGTGCGCGCGAGGTACGAGCCCGGCAGAACCGTCACATTATAGTCGGCGTAGAGACGCTGGGCGAACTCGGTATCCGTCAGGCCAGTGCGCGCTACATTGCACCACAGGTAGAAGGCGGCATCGGGCAGGCGCACGTCGAGCACGTCGGCAATCATCGGCGTAACGGTGGCAAATTTCTGCACGTATTTCGCGCGGTTCTCGCGCACATGCGTCTCGTCGTTCCAGGCCGCGATACTCGCAGTCTGGTACACGGTCGACAAGGCGGCGCCGTGGTATGTCCGGTATAGCAGGAACTGCTTGAGGATCGCCGCGTCGCCGGCGACGAAGCCCGAGCGCATGCCCGGCACGTTCGAGCGCTTCGACAGGCTCGAGAGCATCACGATGCGCTCGAAGCCGCGGCCCAGCTTGTGCGCTGCTTCGAGCGCGCCAAGCGGCGGTTTGGCTTCGTCGAAATAGATTTCCGAGTAGCACTCGTCGGAGGCGATCACGAAGCCATAACGGTCGGACAGTGCAAACAGTTCGCGCCAGTCCTCGAGCGTCAGCACCGCGCCGGTCGGGTTGCCCGGCGAGCAGACATAGAGCAGTTGCGTGCGTGCCCAGATGTCGGCTGGCACGGCCGAATAATCACAGGCGAAATTGCGGGCCGGATCGCTGTTGACGAAATACGGCTGCGCGCCGGCCAGCAAAGCTGCGCCTTCGTAGATCTGGTAGAACGGGTTCGGGCAGAGTACGATCGCGGGCTCGCCCGCTGCGTTTCGCTTCGGGTCGATCACGGTCTGCGCGAGCGCAAACAACGCCTCGCGGGAGCCGGCAACCGGCAGCACTTCAGTGGCCGGATCGACGGGCGGCAGGTTGTAGCGCTTCGTGATCCAGTTCGCAATCGACTCGCGCAACGCCGGTGAACCGAGCGTGGCCGGATACACCGCCAGGCCGCCGAGCGAAGCGATCACCGCGTCGCGGATCAGCGCCGGGGTCGGATGTTTCGGTTCGCCAATGCCGAAGCTGATGTGCGAGAGATTGGCTGGCGGCGTGACGTCCTTGAAAAGCAGACGCAGCTTTTCGAACGGATAGGACTGGAGGGTGTCGAGTAGCGGGTTCACTTGGCGGATCGAGCCTGATCGAAAACGGGCGGAGACAGGTGAGGGCACGCGCGGCGGCGGCAATCATCGTCGCATCGATCGGGACGGTGAAATGACGGCACAGGCGGCGGATCGGTGATTATAACGTGGCGCGACGGGCCTGGCGCCTGGCGGGCCCCGCTGGATCACTCGGGCGCCGCGCGCGAAGACTGCAGGCGAAGCGGCCCACCTCAGACGGCCGCGCAAATAGATACTGGGAGACAGAATGCAGGTGGTAGTTCAGGCGGCAGTTCGGGTGACAGCTCAAGCGGCAGGTCAGCCAACGGACGAGGCGGCAGGTCAGGCGACCGCCCAGGTGGCAAGGCAGTTCCCGGTGGAGGACAGATCGGGTCTTGCAGGACGTCCGGCCGCCGCTGTTCAGTGCTCGAACGGCCCACGCAAGAACCGGAGCGCGAGCAGAAGCAGGAGCGCCGCGCGATGAGCAACTGGATTCGCACGAGTTGGCCGGCGCTCGCCATCATGCTGGGCGCGTCTGTATGGGGCATGATCTGGTACCCGCTGCGCATGCTGGCTTCGCTGGGAGTGACCGGCACGGCCGCCAGCGCGCTCACAAGCGGCGCCGGCTGCCTGTTCGTGCTGCTGGTGCGCCACCGCGCCATCCGCACAGTCCGCTGGCATTGGCTGCTGCCCGCACTAGCGCTGGCCGCCGGCGTCACGAACCTCGGCTTCGTCTGGGGTTCGATCCACGGCCAGGTCATGCGCGTGCTGCTGCTCTTCTACCTCACCCCAGCATGGACCGCGCTGTTCGCACATTTCATCCTGCATGAACGCCTGACGTGGAGCGGTGCCGCGCTCGCGGCGCTGTCGCTGGCGGGCGCGATGACCATGCTGTGGTCGCCCCAACTGGGTTTGCCGGTGCCGGCGAATCTGGCCGAATGGGGTGGCCTCGCCGGCGGTATGGGCTTTGCCATGAGCAATGTGTTGATTCTCAAGACGAGCCGTGTGCTGCCCGCGATGAAGGCGGAAATGCGCACCGCGACGATTTTCGGCGGCGCTGCCATCTTCAGCGCCTGCGCGTCTTTATTCGAGGCGATGCCCGCGCCGCCCACCGGCGCGCACCTGGGCGTGGCAGCCTTGCTGGTGCTGGGCCTCGGTTTCCTGTTGGCGTCCAATAACATGCTGGTGCAATACGGCATGGCGCGCATCCCGGCGAACCGCGCATCGATCATCATGCTGTTCGAAATCGTGGTGACGGCGCTGTCTGCGTGGCTCTTTGCCGGCGAGACCCCCGGGCCGCGCGAATGGGCCGGCGGCGCGTGCATCGTGCTGGCGTCGGCGTTGTCGAGCTGGGTGCATCGCACTAAGCTCGACCCTAAGCGCCAGGACCGCTCAAGCGCGATGGTATGATTGCCCCTGCTTGCCGTCGCGCGCCTTGCCGGGCGTGCGCGGCGCCCGTATCGCGGGGTTCGTGTGGGTCGTTTCGCAGTGGCTGGGAACGGCACGCGCGGCCCTTGCGATCCACCTTTATTTTCCCTTTTCAATCAGCGATATCGCCGTGCGTCTGACCTCGATCAAACTCGCTGGCTTCAAGTCATTCGTCGATCCCACGCATTTCCAGGTTCCGGGCCAGCTTGTCGGCGTGGTCGGTCCCAATGGTTGCGGCAAGTCCAACATCATCGACGCCGTGCGCTGGGTGCTCGGCGAATCGCGCGCTTCCGAGCTGCGCGGCGAGTCGATGCAGGACGTGATCTTCAACGGCTCTACTGCGCGCAAGCCGGGCAGCCGCGCCAGCGTCGAACTCGTGTTCGACAACGCCGACGGCCGTGCCGCCGGCCAGTGGGGGCAGTATGCCGAAATCGCCGTCAAGCGCGTGCTGACACGCGACGGCACTTCGAGCTACTACATCAACAACCTGCCGGCGCGCCGCCGCGACATCCAGGACATCTTCCTCGGCACCGGTCTCGGGCCGCGGGCGTACGCCATCATCGGGCAGGGCATGATTGCGCGCCTGATCGAGGCGAAGCCTGAAGAACTGCGGGTGTTCCTCGAAGAAGCCGCGGGCGTCTCGAAGTACAAGGAACGCCGCCGCGAGACTGAGAGCCGTCTGCACGACACGCGTGAGAATCTGACGCGGGTGGAGGACATCGTCCGTGAACTCGGCACGAACCTCGAAAAGCTCGAAGGCCAGGCGGTTGTCGCGACGAAGTTCAAGGAACTGCAGGCCGACGGCGAAATGAAGCAGCGCCTCTTGTGGCTGCTGCGCAAGAACGAAGCCGGCGGCGAACAGGAACGCCAGCAACGCGCCATCGAACAGGCGCAGATCGACCTCGAAGCCCAAACCGCGAAGCTGCGCGAAGTCGAAGCGCAGCTGGAAACGCTGCGTGTGGCGCACTATTCGGCGAGCGATGCGATGCAGGGTGCGCAAGGCGCACTCTACGAGGCGAACGCCGAAGTGAGCCGGCTCGAGGCCGAGATCAAGTTCATCGTCGAATCGCGCAACCGCGTCCAGGCGCAGATCGCCGCGCTGAACGCGCAGCGCGAGCAGTGGCAGTCGCAGGCCCAGAAGGCCCAGGACGACCTCGAAGACGCTGCGGAACAACTGGCGGTGGCGGAGGAAAAGGCCGCGCTTGCCGAAGACGAAGCTGCTGCGAAGCACGACGCGATGCCCGCTCTCGAAGCCCGTTGGCGCGATGCGCAGACGCAGCTGAACGAAGAGCGCGGCGGCATTGCACAGACCGAGCAGGCGCTCAAGCTGGAGGCCGCGCATCAGCGCAATGCCGACCAGCAACTGCAGCAGTTGCAGCAGCGTCATGAGCGGTTGAAGCTGGAAGCGGGCGGTCTCGACGCGCCGGACGAAACCCAGCTCGAAGAGCTGCGCATGCAGTTGGCCGAGCACGAAGAGATTCTTAACGACGCCCAGGCGCGCCTCGCCGATGCCCAGGAAACGCTGCCGCGCCTCGACGGCGAACGGCGCAGCGCCCAGGAGCGCGTGCAGTCGGAAACGGCGCAGATTCATCAGCTCGACGCGCGTCTCGCTGCGCTCAAGCAGTTGCAGGAAAACGTCCAGACCGAAGGCAAGATCCAGCCGTGGCTCGAGAAGCACGAGCTGAACGGTCTGCCGCGGCTGTGGAAGAAGCTGCACGTTGAAGCAGGCTGGGAAACGGCGCTGGAATCGGTGTTGCGCGAGCGTCTCGCCGCGCTGGAAGTGTCGAATCTCGACTGGGTCAAGGCCTTCGCGACCGATGCGCCGCCCGCCAAGCTCGCCTTTTACGCACCGCCGGCAGCTGGAGCGCCGGTCACGACGCCGCCTGCCTTGCGGCCGCTGCTGTCGCTGGTGCGCATTGACGACGCGGGTCTGCGTGCGGTGTTGAACGACTGGCTGGGTCTCGCTTTTGTCGCCGACGACCTTGCCCAAGCGCTCTCGCTGCGTTCGCAACTGCCGGAAGGCGGCTCGTTCGTCGTCAAGGCGGGCCATGTGGTGACGCGCGTCGGCGTGCAACTCTATGCTGCCGATTCCGAGCAGGCCGGCATGCTGGCCCGTCAGCAGGAAATCGAAAACCTGACGCGCCAGGTGCGCGCCCAGGGGCTGCTGGCAGATGAAGCCAAGACGGCGGCGATTCGTGCCGAAGCGGCTCATACACAGGCATCGCAGACCCTGACGGACGTGCGTCAGCAGGCCGAGCGCGCGACCCAGCGCGTGCACGCGCTGCAGATGGATGTGCTCAAGCTCACGCAGGCGCATGAGCGCTACATGCAGCGCAGCACGCAGATTCGCGAGGAACTCGAAGAGATCACCGCACAGATCGACGAGCAGCGCGCCTTGCGCGGCGAGTCGGAAGCGAACTTCGAGCGTCACGACGCCGAACTGGCTGAATTGCAGGCGCGTTTCGAAGATAACCAGTTGGCCTTCGAAGCCCTCGACGAAGAACTGACCGCCGCGCGCGCGCAGTCTCGCGATCTTGATCGGGCTGCCACCGATGCGCGCTTTGCCGCGCGCAATATGGCGAACCGCATCGACGAACTGAAGCGCAGCATTCAGGTGGCGCACGAGCAGAGCGAACGGGTTGCCGCATCGCTCGAAGACGCGCGGGCCGAACTCGAAACGATCAACGAGCAGACCGCGCATACCGGTCTGCAAGGCGCGCTGGAAATCCGCGCGATCAAGGAAGAGGCGCTGCATGCCGCGCGGCTTGAGTTGGACGACCTGACCGCCAAGCTGCGCGCCGCCGACGAGACGCGTCTCACTGCAGAACGGGCGCTGCAGCCGCTGCGCGACCGTATTACCGAACTGCAGCTGAAGGAACAGGCCGCGCGTCTGAACGCCGAGCAGTTCATCGAGCAGCTCGCCGCGGCAGGTGTCGACGAGGCCGAATTGCAGGCCAGGCTGACGCCGGACATGAAGCCGTCCTACCTGCAAGGCGAAGTCACGCGGCTGAACAACGCGATCGCTGCGCTGGGTCCGGTGAATATGGCCGCGCTCGACGAACTGAAGGCCGCTACCGAGCGCAAGAGCTTCCTCGATGCGCAGTCGGCTGACCTGAACAGCGCAATCGAAACGCTGGAAGACGCGATTCACAAGATCGATCAGGAAACCCGCACGCTGCTGCAGGGCACCTTCGATCAGGTCAACCAGCATTTCGGCGAACTGTTCCCGCGCCTGTTCGGCGGTGGCCAGGCCAAGCTGATCATGACCGGCGACGAAATCCTCGACGCCGGCGTGCAGGTCATGGCGCAACCGCCGGGCAAGAAGAACTCGACGATTCACTTGCTGTCGGGCGGCGAGAAAGCGCTGACCGCGACGGCACTCGTGTTCGCGATGTTCCAGTTGAATCCGGCGCCGTTCTGTCTGCTCGACGAAGTGGACGCGCCGCTCGACGACGCCAACACGGAGCGCTTTGCCAATCTCGTGCGCGCGATGTCGGACAAGACCCAGTTCCTGTTCATCTCGCACAACAAGATCGCGATGGAAATGGCCCAGCAACTGATCGGCGTGACGATGCAGGAGCAGGGTGTGTCGCGGATCGTCGCGGTCGACATGGAAACGGCCGCCGGTTTCGCCCAGAATATCGTTTGATACGGACGGCGCGAGCCTGCGCCCCCGCTGCGGCAAGCTTGCCGCGCGGCGCAGGCTCAGACGCCGCGCAAACAGAAGAATTGCTGATGGAGCATGCATGGACGAGTTGACACTCGGTTTGATCGGCGCGGGTGCCGTGGTGGTCGGGGGCGTGGTGGTCTACAACGCATGGCAAGGCGCGAAGGTGCGCCGCCGGATGCCGCGGCCGATGCCGGCCGATACTGCCGAGGCCTTTGCACGGGAAGACCAGGAAGAACAGAGCCCGTTCATCGAACCGGCCCGGCCGACCACTCGCCGCGAGCCCGTGTCGGATGACGCGACCGATACCGGGTCGCGCGTCGAACCTACCTTCGGCACGGCGCCGCCGCTCGACACCCCCGCGGATATCCAGGCCGAGACGACTACGCCGAATGGTTTCCCCGAGCCGCAAAGCGAGGGCGTGCCCGCTGGTGCCGACGAGCCTGCTGAGCCGATTATGCCGGCCGCGACGACGATCTCTTCTGCACCGCCTGCGATCGTGGATCGGCGCATTGATTGCATCGTGCCGATTCGCCTCGCCGGTCCGCTGGCAGGCGACAAGGTGATTCCGCTTGCGCAACGTCTGCGCCGTGCGGGCAGCAAGCCGGTGCATATCGAGGGCAAGCCGGAAGGCGGCGGCGCATGGGAACTGCTGCAGAACGGCGTACGCTACGAAGAACTGCGTGCAGCCGCGCAACTGGCTAACCGCAGTGGTCCGCTGAACGAACTGGAGTTTTCCGAGTTCGTCACGGGCGTGCAGCAGTTTGCCGATGCCATCGACGCGGCTCCCGAATTCCCCGACATGATGGAAACGGTGGCGATGGCACGCGAGCTGGACGGTTTCGCCGCCCAATGCGATGCGCAACTGTCGATCAACGTGCTGTCGGACGGGGCGCCGTGGTCGGCGAACTATGTGCAGGCCGTGGCTTCGCAGGACGGCCTGCTGCTTTCGCGCGACGGCACGCGTTTCGTCAAGCTCGACGCCCGGCAAAGCCCGGTGTTCATGCTGCAGTTCGGCGATACCAACTTCCTGCGCGACGACCTCACATACAAGGGCGGCCAGATGATCACGCTGGTGCTCGACGTGCCGGTGGCCGATGAAGACATCCTGCCGTTCCGGCTGATGTGCGACTACGCGAAGTCGCTGTCGGAGCGGATTGGCGGCCGGGTGGTGGACGATGGGCGCCGTCCGCTGCCGGAAACGTCGTTGCTGGCGATTGAGAAGCAGTTGATGACGCTGTACGCCAAGCTGGAGCAAGCTGGGATTCCGGCCGGTTCGCCGGCCACGCGGCGGTTGTTTAGCCAGTAAGCTGTTGGCGGTTGCGGCAGCGGGGCTCGCGCAATAATAGGCGCCTCGACTGTGCTGGCGCCTCTTCGACGCCACGATAAAAGCTGCGTATGCCGGTCTCGCCAGCGTCGCGCGCACCCTGCTTCAGTCGACCTCCTTCGGCCATGCGCCGCCGCTGATCCAAGCCTTGATCGCGGCGACCACCGCTTCATCCTGTCCATTGAAACCGTGATGGCCCATTGCCTCGCACGGGTTGCCGCGTGCGTTTCCGCCGCTGACAGCGATGAAATCATGACCATCGTCCGCGATACGCTTCGCTGCAATGAACGAACAGAGATAGCAGCCGTCGTCTTCGTGATGCACGAAGAGTTGGCGAGCGTGGATCTCGCCGTAGTTGAAGCCGGCCAGCGGCAGCGCCTGACCACGCGCTGGACTGCTTAGCGTCGAGGTATGGACGATAGCGTCCCAGGTATCGGGCAGCGCCCGGCCGACAAACGCCGAAGAAATCGTCCCCCGACTTGTGCCGACGAGCACGAGTTTCGCCTGCGGAAAGCGCGTGCGCAGGTCGGCCGCGACACGCGCGAGGTCCTGTGCATGGCGCGGCGACGCGCGGAAGCTGTCGGAGTAGCCGCCAGGCTGATCGGACGGCGTATCGACCAGTGCAGTGGCAAAGCGGTCGTCGACCAGCAAGGTGCGCGCTCGCACGAGGAAGTTTTTCTTCAGACCCAGCCTGATAGTGCCGTCGCTCGCCTGTGCCAGTTGCAATGCCCCGTCGCCGCCCGCGAACATGACGAGAACCCAGTCGGGGTGACTGTCGTCCTTTTGCGTTAGCAGGTATGAGATCGTCGCGCTGTCCGCTAGAGGGACGGTGACGACCTGTTCGAGCGCGCACGCGGGCGCGGCGTGCCAGACGCACAGCGCAATGCAAAGCGACATGGCGAACGAGGCCAGCCGCCCGAGACCACGTCTGATCACAGTAAAACCCGTCATGGTTGTCCTTCGGTGGATATGCCGGAGCGGCATGTGGCTCATGCGCTTACAGTCGCATTCCGCTCCTCGAGTGTCAATGCAACACAGCGCACGTTAGCCGTCTGGCCAGGGCTAGCCCACGATCGGTGAGGCGGCGTACGAAACTGGCCATCCGGCCAATGTCCACGGCGGGCGGTTCCTGAGATAATCTGAGGTCTGAATTTCACCGGCGGATCTTCTCAAAGCATGGCCCGAACCACCGTCCCTGACCCAGCAACGAGCAGCCCGGCCAAGCGTGCTGCGTGGTTGCGCGCGGAACTCGAACGCGCGAACCACGCGTACTACGTACTCGACCAGCCGGATCTGCCGGATGCGGAATACGACAAGCTCTTCAAGGAGCTTCAACAGATCGAGACGGAGCATCCGGATCTGATCACGCCGGACTCGCCTACCCAGCGCGTCGGCGGCGAGGCCGCGAGCGGCTTCGAACCGGTCCTGCACGACCAGCCGATGCTCTCGCTGAACAATGGCTTTGCCGACGAAGACATCGCGGCGTTCGACAAACGCATTGCCGATGCGCTCGGCAAAACGCCGGTCAGTTACGCCTGCGAGCTCAAGTTCGACGGCCTGGCCATTTCGCTGCGCTATGTGGACGGGCACTTCGTGCAGGCCTCCACACGCGGTGACGGCACGACCGGCGAAGACGTGACCGGCAATGTCCGCACGATCCGGTCCATTCCGTTGGCCCTCAAAGGTAAGCGTGTGCCGAAGGTGCTCGACGTGCGCGGTGAAGTGCTGATGTTCAAGCGGGATTTCGAACGTCTCAACGAGCGGCAACGTGCGGCGGGTCTCAAGGAATTTGCCAACCCGCGTAACGCCGCGGCCGGTAGTTTGCGCCAGCTCGATTCGAAGATCACGGCGCAGCGCCCGCTGTCTTTCTTCGCCTATGGGATCGGTGTGCTCGACGGCGAGCCGATGCCGGCTACCCATAGTGCGCTGCTCGATTGGTATGGCGAAATGGGCTTGCCGGTCAACAGCGAGCGAGCGGTGGTGGAGGGCGTGGAGGGGCTGCTGGGGTTCTTCCATAAGGTGGGCGAGAAGCGCGACGGGCTACCGTACGATATCGACGGCGTGGTGTACAAGGTCAACGCCCGCGACGAGCAGGACGTACTCGGCTTCGTCTCGCGCGCTCCACGCTTTGCGCTCGCGCACAAGTTTCCGGCCCAGGAAGCGCTGACGAAGCTGCTGGCGATCGACGTGCAGGTTGGCCGTACGGGAGCGATCACGCCGGTGGCACGTCTCGAGCCGGTGTTCGTCGGCGGCGCGACGGTGACGAATGCCACGTTGCACAACGAAGACGAAGTGCGCCGCAAAGACATCCGTATCGGCGATACCGTGATCGTGCGGCGCGCCGGCGACGTGATCCCGGAAGTGGTGAGCGCGCTCATGGACCGGCGGCCGGCGGACGCCACTGAGTTTGTGATGCCCACGCAGTGCCCAATTTGCGGCTCGGCTATCGAACGTCTGCCTGACGAGGCAATCGCCCGCTGCACGGGCGGCCTGTTTTGTCCGGCGCAGCGCAAGCAGGCCCTGTGGCATTTCGCGCAACGCCGCGCGCTGGATATCGACGGGCTCGGCGAGAAGATCATCGACCAACTGGTCGAACTGAAGCTCGTGCGTACGCCGGCCGATCTGTTCAATCTCGGTTTTACGACGTTGGCCGAGCTCGATCGCTTCGCCGAAAAGTCCGCGCAGAATCTGCTCGACTCGCTCGAAAAGGCCAAGCACACCACTCTTGGACGCTTCCTTTACGCGCTCGGAATTCGTCAGGTGGGCGAATCGACGGCTAAGGATCTGGCAAAACACTTCGGTTCGCTCGATCCAATCATGAACGCCACGGTCGAGGAACTACTGGAAGTGAATGATGTAGGACCGGTGGTGGCCGAGTCGATTCATCAGTTTTTCGCCGAAGAGCACAACCGGACGGTGATCGAACAGTTGCGCGCGCCGGGCAAGGTGACGTGGCCGGAAGGGCCGCCGGCGCCCAAGGCGCCACAAGGCTTGCTGGCGGGCAAGACGATTGTGCTGACGGGCACTTTACCGACGCTGGCCCGTGAAGAAGCCAAGGAAATGCTTGAAGCAGCGGGCGCCAAGGTGGCCGGTTCGGTGTCGAAGAAAACCGATTACGTCGTCGCTGGCGCCGAGGCAGGCAGCAAACTTGTGAAAGCTGAGGAACTCGGCATCCCGGTACTCGACGAAGATGGTATGCGTAAGCTCCTGGAGGGGCAGATAACATGATCCGCGAAATTCTCAAGATGGGCGATCCGCGTCTTCTGCGCATCGCCGCCCCGGTCGACCACTTCGACACGCCCGACCTGCATGCCCTCATCAAGGACATGTTCGAGACCATGCACGACGCCAATGGCGCGGGGCTCGCTGCGCCGCAGATCGGGGTCGATCTGCAGGTCGTGATTTTCGGCTTTGGGCACAACGAACGCTATCCGGATGCGCCGCCGGTGCCGGAAACGGTATTAATCAATCCGACCATTACCCCGGTGTCGCAGGATATGGAAGAGGGTTGGGAAGGCTGTCTTTCGGTACCGGGTCTGCGCGGCGCCGTCAGCCGTTTTTCGATGATCCGCTATCACGGCTTCGACCAGTTCGGCAATCCGATCGACCGTGTCGCCGAAGGCTTCCATGCCCGCGTCGTCCAGCACGAGTGCGATCACCTGATCGGCAAGCTCTACCCGATGCGGATCAACGATTTCGCGAAGTTCGGCTTCACGGAAGTGCTGTTTCCGGATCTGGATCCGAATAGCGACGACTGAGCGCGAAGGGTGGCCGTGAGGCCTCCGAGCGTTCGATCGCCTTGATAGAAAAAGAAAGCCCACGCATTTGCGTGGGCTTTTTCACATCGGCCGGATGGGTGCTTACAGCGCACCTCGGCACAGCGCTTGACGCGTGCGGCGGCCGGCCCGTCACACGGCTACACGATCAGACTCAGAACGACTCGTCGTGCGCCAGGTAGCGCCATTGCCCCGGCGGCAGCGCACCGAGCGGCACGCTGCCCATACGCACGCGTTTGAGGCCGACTACTTCCAGACCGACCAGCTCGCACATGCGCCGGATCTGACGTTTCTTGCCTTCACGCAGCACGAAGCGCAACTGTTCGCCGTTCTGCCAGCTAACCTTGGCCGGCTTGAGCGGCACGTCGTCGAGTTCCAGACCGTGACGCAGCAACTCAAGGCTTTCGAGGGGGAAGTGCTTGTCGATCTCGGTCGTCATGTCGCCGTAGGTCACGCGCACCAGATACTCCTTCTCGACCTCCGAATGCCCGCCGATCAGCCGTTTCGCGATCCGGCCGTCCTGGGTCAGTACCAGCAGGCCGGTGGAGTCGATGTCGAGCCGGCCCGCCGGAGCAAGCTGACGCAGATGCGATACCGAGAAACGGATATCCGAGTTGTCGGCTTCCCAGCGGTTTTCCGGTGTAACGAGCGTGACGGCTGGCTGGTAGCCGTCTTCCGCCTGACCCGAGACATAGCCAACCGGCTTATGGATGAGGATCGTGACGAGGCGTGCCTGAATCGCCTGCGCGGCCGGGTCGATCTCGATGCGCTGGTCCGGGCGGACCTTGGAGCCGAGCGTGTCGATTTTTTCACCATCGACGCGCACCCAGCCGTTTTCAATCCACTCGTCCGCTTCGCGGCGAGAACACAGCCCAAGCTCCGACATCAGCTTCGACAGCCGTAACGTGCCGGGGGCATCGTCGCGATCGCGGCGATGCGCGGCGGTCGGGGGCGGAGCGGATCCTTCACTGCGCTCGGGGCGCGCTGGTTTGCCGGCGCGCGGCGGACGCTCCGAATGTTCTGCGCGTGGCGGCCGATCGCCGAACCCGCGTGCGGCAGGTGCCCGTGCTCCACGATCCTCGCGCGGCGCGCGTTCGGCGCGATCTCCGTACGCACGCTTGACGGGCGTGGCGAACGAACGCTCGCCACGCGCGGAAAGATTGCGCTCACCGGAAGCCGGGCGACCTTCGCGGCCACCTGGTGTGCTTCGGCGTGCGCTTTCGTCGCGCGGTGCCCGCTCGAACGTGCGGCGCTCGTCGGAACCGCTGCGGCCTGCGCCAAAGCGCGGGCGCTCGGACGTGCCACGTTCACGCGACTCTCCACGTTCGTTGTGTCCCGGGCGTTCTCCACGGGGACCGGTGTTGAAGCTGCCGCCGGCGCGCGGGCCGGTTGGGCGGCGGGCATCGTCTGCGCTGCGAGGGCCACGCGGTGCGCCAAATGCCGGGCGGCCGGTGCCTCCGTCGCGGGCGAAGCGTGCTGGCCGCTCGCCTTCAGCGCGGCGCGGCGCGCGGTCGCCCTCAGAACGGCGCGGAGCGCCGCTGGGGCCTTCGCGACGAGGCGCTCGCTCGCTTCGCTCACCCGCTGCGAAACTGCGCGGTGGGCGTTCGGTGCGCTCACCGTCAAACTTGCGTGGCGGGCGTTCGGTACGCTCACCGTCAAACTTGCGCGGCGGACGTTCGGTTCGCTCGCCGTCGAACTTGCGTGGCGGGCGTTCGGTCCGTTCACCGTCGAACTTGCGCGGCGGACGTTCAGTTCGCTCGCCGTCGAACTTGCGCGGCGCACGCTCAGTCCGCTCGCCCTCAAACTTCCGCGGCGCCCGCTCTGCGCGCTCACCCTCAAACCTCCGCGGCGCACCCGCATCACCATCACGCCGCGGCGGCCGATCCGACGACGTACGCCGTGCAGCGCCACTAGCCCCCGCATCGCGATCGCGCGAAAAAGAACCCTCCGCACGCGGCGGCCGCTCGCCACCTTGCGTGCGCCCAGCGCCGCCCGCAACACCCGCAGACTTGCCCGCCGGTCGCTTACCGGCCCCCACCGGTTTGGCTTCCCGCCCACCGGCGGCCGGCGTGGCGGGCCGAGGCCCGGCAGGGCGCGTCGGCTTACGCGCGGTCGTACTACCCGAGCGAACAGGGGCGCGTTCGGACGAAGCCGACCGCGGATGCTTGGCTGTCAATTTGACTCGCATGAAATCTCACACTGCGATCGCGCGCAGCAGTTCGGTCTCGACCTGAATTTGCAGGCGGTTGTCCGAGAGGCCGCGTCCATCCAGCAGGAACACGTCCTCTACGCGTTCGCCGAGCGTATTGATCCGCGCCGATTGGACGCCTACCTGGTGCTCGGCCAGCACGCGCGCGATCGAATAAAGAAGGCCTGGCCGGTCGTTCGCCGACACGGACAGGATGTAGTACTGGCCGCGTTCGTCGGCCCGAAGGTCGACGCGCGGCGTCACAGGGAAGGTCCGCGACAGGCGCGACAGGCGCCCCTTCGACGGATCCGGCAGCAGGGTGCCGTCCGCCGTGAGGCGCGCGGTCAGTTCCTGTTCCACCAGATTGGCGATGTCACGATAATGCACGTCTTCTTCGGTGTGCTGGACAATAAAATTATCCAGCGCGTAGCCGTGCCGGGTCGTGCTGACGCGAGCGTCGAGCACCGACAGGCCGTTCTTGTCGAAGTACGCGCAAATACCGGCAAAGAGGTCAGGGCGGTCCTTCACATAAACCAGCACCTGCAGGGCTTCGCCGACTGGCGACGGACGCGCGCGGACGATCGGCGTAGGCGTCTCGACATGACGGTACAGCACACGCGTTTGCCACGCGATATCCGCCGCGTCGTGACGCAGAAAATAACCGACGTCGAGCTTGTCCCACAGCGCCTGGTGCGCATTCTCCGGTACCGTTTCGAGTCGCAGCAGCGCAAGCGCTTCCTCCTGACGCGATTTCAGTTCGGAGTGCGCATCAGGGCGTGCGCCGCCGAGCACCGCAAGCGTGGCCCGGTACAGGTCTTCGAGCAGCTTGCCTTTCCAGCCATTCCAGACCTTCGGACTGGTGCCGCGAATATCGGCGACGGTCAGCAGGTACAGCGCCGTCAGACGCCGTTCGGTGCCCACCTGCTCCGCAAAGCGCTTGATGACTTCAGGGTCGCTCGTGTCCTGCTTCTGCGCGACCTGGCTCATTGTCAGGTGGTGCTGGACCAGCCACACCACCAGATCGCCATCGCCGTTTTCGATGCCGTGTTCGCGGCAAAAGCGCCGCGCGTCGGCCATGCCGAGCGTGGAGTGGTCGCCGCCGCGGCCCTTGGCGATGTCGTGGAACAGCGCCGCTACGTACAGCACCCACGGACGCTCGAAGTTGGCGATCAGCTGGCTGCAGAACGGGTACTCGTGCGCATGTTCCGCAATCGCGAAGCGACGCAGGTTGCGCAGCACCATCAGGATATGCTGGTCGACCGTGTAGACGTGATACAGGTCATGCTGCATTTGCCCGACGATACGGCGGAAATTCAGCAGATAGCGCCCGAGGACGCTCGTCTGGTTCATCAACCGCAGCGCGTGCGTGATGCCGGCGGGCTGCTTCAGAATTTCCATGAACAGATGCCGGTTTTCCGGATCGCGGCGCCAGTGCTGATCCATCGCGTCGCGCGCGTTGTAGATCGCGCGCAGCGTGCGCGCCGACAGACCCTTCACCCCGGGCGTTTGCTCGTAGAGCAGAAATGCTTCGAGGATCGCGTTTGGCTCGCGTTCGAACACGTCGTCGCGGGCGATTTCGAGCATGCCCTGTTTCTCGACGAAACGCTCCGAAAGAACTCGTGTGATACCACTCGTGCTCGGGAACAGTTGCGCTTCGATATTCTGGATCAGGATCGTCGACAACTGGGTGACTGCCTTGGCAGCCCAGTAGTAGCGGCGCATCAACTGCTCGCTGGCGCGCTTGGTGGCGGTCGGTTTGTAGCCGAAGCTTTCGGCCACTGCCGTCTGCAGGTCGAACACCAGAATGTCCTGGCGCCGTCCCGCAATCACGTGCAGGCGGGCGCGTAGCGCCTTCAGAAAACCCTCGTTGCGCTCGAGTTCGCGAGCTTCGCGCTCGGTAATCAGGCCGCGCGTTTCCAGTTCCTGCCAGCTGCTGCCGAAGCCAGCCGCCTGGGTCACCCACAGGATCAGTTGCAGATCGCGCAGGCCGCCGGGGCTTTCCTTGATGTTCGGCTCGAGCGCGTAGGGCGTGTCCTGGAATTTGGCATGCCGCTGGCGCATCTCCAGCACTTTCGCCTGGAAGAACGCGCGTGGATCGAGCGCCTCCCGATAACGTTGCGCAAATTCATCGAATAGCGCGCTGCTGCCGGTAATACGGCGCGCTTCCAGCAACGAGGTGCGCACGGTGACGTCATTGGCCGCCTCTTCGAGGCACTGCGAGACGGAGCGCACGCTGCTGCCGAGTTCCAGTCCGAGATCCCACGCGAGGCTGATAAAGCGCTCGATGCGTGCTTCGAGATGCGCGATCGGCTGATCGGGCAGCAAGACAAGAATGTCGATGTCCGAATGCGGCGCCAGTTCGCCGCGTCCGTACCCGCCTACCGCCAGCAGGGCGAGGGACGGCGGCAGGTCGCAGGCGTTCCATGCGGCGCGCAGCGACTCGTCCGTGGTGCGCGCGAGGGCGGCCATCAACGATTCGACGTTGGTTGCCAGCCTGAAGCGATCCAGCAGCCTGGCTTTGGCCACCTTGTAGTCGGCTTTGAGCGATGTGGCATCGGAAGGGGCGACGGCTGGAACACTGCTCATGGGCGCGCGTGAGTGGGAACGAGGGGCGGTCAGGCCGTGGTGGCGGAGGCGACAACCGGCGGACGCGCCGGGGTGCCGGCCGAGACGGTCAGCACGTCGTAACCGCTTTCGGTCACGAGCACCGTATGTTCCCACTGCGCGGACAGGCTGCGATCTTTGGTCTTCACGGTCCACTGATCCGGCATGGTGCGGATGTCGCGGCGGCCCGCGTTGATCATCGGCTCGATCGTGAAGATCATGCCCGCCTGCAGCTCGAAGCCTGTGCCCGGACGGCCGTAGTGCAGGATCTGCGGATCTTCGTGAAACACCGTGCTGATCCCGTGGCCGCAATATTCGCGCACTACGCTGTAGCCTTGACCTTCAGCGTGCCGCTGGATCGCATAGCCAATGTCGCCGAGATGGGCGCCAGGCCGGACCTGGTCGATGCCGAGCCACATGCACTCGAAGGTGGTCTGCACGAGGCGTTTGGCCAGAATCGAACCTTCGCCGACGATAAACATGCGGCTCGTGTCGCCGAAGTAGCCTTCCTTGATGACGGTGATGTCGATATTCAGCGCGTCGCCGTTCTTCAGCGTCTTGTCGCCCGGGATGCCGTGGCAGATCACGTCGTTGACGGAAATGCAGGTGGCCTTCGGATAGGGCGGGTAGCCGGGCGGCTGATAATTCAGCGGCGCCGGAACCGTGCCCTGTTCCTTCAGCATGTATTCGTGGCACAGACGGTCGAGTTCGCCGGTGGTGATGCCGGCGGTGACGAACGGGGCGATGTAGTCGAGCACTTCGCTTGCGAGGCGGCAGGCGACGCGCATCTGCGCGATATCGTGGTCGTTTTTGAGCGTAATAGCCATGAGTCGGGCCTGAAATGCGGTTATTTAAAGATTATCGCACCATATTCCGGCTCCCGCTGGCTTTTGAGAGGGCTGGCGGCCCCGTCGCCGGGTGCAACCCGCCCGCCGTTTCGGGGCTACCGGTCGGGTTGAGTCTGCCGATAGTCACGTGCTATAATCTCTGGCTAAGTCGCTCCACATTATTCTATTTTGTGGAAAAGACCCGCCTGTAGCGATAGTTGCCTGCGCTACAGGGGATTTCAAGGCAGCAGACTCGCAAGCCGGCAGCACCCAGGGTGTCCGCCGCGTCAGGTCCTCGCATATGGCGAAGACGGCGCGGTAGATGCAGCAGCCGGCTTAAGACCCAACCCTAGCGGAGATTTTCATGGCAGTTACCATGCGTCAAATGCTGGAAGCAGGTGTCCACTTCGGCCACCAAACGCGCTTCTGGAACCCGAAGATGGCCCCCTTCATTTTCGGCCATCGCAACAAGATTCACATCATCAACCTCGAAAAGACGCTGCCGATGTACAACGACGCACTGAAGTATGTGCGTCAGCTGGCAGCTAACCGCGGCACGATCCTGTTTGTCGGCACGAAGCGTCAATCGCGCGACACGATCGCCGAAGAGGCACAACGCGCGGGCATGCCGTTCGTCAACGCACGCTGGCTCGGCGGCATGCTGACCAACTTCAAGACGCTGAAGGTCTCGATCAAGCGCCTGAAGGACATGGAAGCAGCGCTGGAAGCCGGTGAAACGGAACGCATGAGCAAGAAGGAAGCGCTGCTGTTCGAACGCGAAATCGCCAAGCTGCAAAAGTCGATTGGCGGCGTGAAGGATATGGGCGGCATTCCGGACGCCATTTTCGTGGTTGACGTCGGCTACCACAAGATTGCTGTGACCGAAGCCAACAAGCTTGGCGTGCCGGTTATCGCCGTGGTCGACACGAACCACTCGCCGGAAGGCATCGACTACGTGATCCCGGGTAACGACGACGCCAGCAAGGCAGTCGCTCTGTACACGGCTGGCGTGGCTGACGCGATCCTCGAAGGTCGTGCAAACGCGGTCAACGAAGTGGTGCAGGCTGCTCGCGGCGGTGACGGCGACGAGTTCGTCGAGGTCAACTCGGAAGCGTAAGGCTGCCCTGTGTCCGGCAAAAAAGGGGGCTTTCTACAGGCCCCCTTTTTTTAAGTCATGACACCTGGCTACAGTACAGTGCGAGAAAAATTCGCGTTGTGCGGAAACGAATTCTTGCCGCCGGCATCGAAGTGCGGGCGGCGTGTGAAAGACAGACTCTAGGAGCAAATGATGGCGGCAATTACCGCAAGCATGGTTGCAGAACTGCGCGCGAAGACCGACGCGCCCATGATGGAATGCAAGAAGGCGCTGACGGAAGCCGACGGCGACATGGAGCGCGCTGAAGAACTGCTGCGCGTGAAGCTCGGCAACAAGGCCAGCAAGGCCGCTTCGCGCGTCACCGCTGAAGGCGTGATCGCGTCGTTCATCGGCGGCAACGTCGGTGCGATCGTCGAGCTGAACTGCGAAACCGACTTCGTTTCGAAGAACGACGACTTCCTGGCGTTCTCGAAGCAGATCGCCGAACTGGTCGCTGCCAAGAACCCGGCCGACGTCGCTGCACTGGCAGCCCTGCCGCTGGAAGGCTCGACGGTCGACGCAGTGCGCCTCGCGCTGGTCGGCAAGATCGGCGAAAACCTGTCCATCCGCCGTTTCGTGCGTTTCGAAACCGCCAACAAGCTGGCTGCGTACCTGCACGGCACGCGTATCGGCGTGCTGGTCGAGTACACCGGCGCGGACGAGCAGGTCGGTAAAGACGTCGCCATGCACATCGCGGCCATGAAGCCGGTCTCGCTGTCGGCAGACGAAGTCCCGGCAGATCTGATCGCCAAGGAACGTAGCATTGCTGAACAGAAGGCTGCAGAATCGGGCAAGCCGGCTGAAATCGTCGCCAAGATGGTCGACGGCAGCGTGCAGAAGTACCTGAAGGAAGTGTCGCTGCTGAACCAGACGTTCGTTAAGAACGACAAACAGACGATCGAACAGATGCTGAAGGCCGCCGGCGCAAGCGTGCAGAAGTTCGCGCTGTTCGTGGTCGGCGAAGGCATCGAGAAGAAGCAGGACGACTTCGCAGCAGAAGTGGCCGCTCAAGTGGCTGCTGCAAAGCAACAATAAGCATCACCTAAGTTTCACGCTGTACCGTTGGATCCGCGGTGGGGCAAGACCTTGCCGCGGTCGGCAGCGCCGCAAGGCGGTGCGCGGGTTGACCCTCGCCGTGCCGCCGCCGCTGGCGAACCCCAGGGTTCGTCAATTTGGCGGCGCTTGCCCGAATCAGCATTTCACCCCTACAGTTAGTTCCTTGTTGTTGCCCTGTTCTGCGCGATCTGGATACCCCTATGCCCACTGCCTATAAACGCGTCCTGCTCAAACTCTCCGGTGAAGCTCTGATGGGCGATGATGCCTTTGGCATCAATCGCGCAACGATCGAAAGAATGGTGGCGGACGTGGCCGAGGTCGTGCGGCTCGGTACGCAGTTGGCCGTGGTGATCGGCGGCGGCAATATTTTCCGTGGCGTGGCAGGCGGCGCGGCCGGTATGGACCGTGCGACGGCTGACTACATGGGGATGCTGGCCACCATGATGAACGCGCTGGCGCTGCAGGACGCGATGCGCCACGCCGGTATCGAGGCGCGCGTGCAATCCGCGCTGCGCATGGATCAGGTGGTCGAGCCGTACATTCGCCCCCGGGCGATCCGCCAGCTGGAAGAAGGCAAGGTCGTGATCTTCGCGGCCGGTACCGGCAACCCGTTCTTCACGACAGATACCGCAGCGGCGCTGCGCGGTTCGGAAGTGGGCGCGGAAGTCGTGCTGAAGGCCACCAAGGTGGACGGCGTCTATTCGGCCGATCCGAAGAAAGACCCGACGGCAACGCGCTACACGACGATCAGCTTCGACGAGGCGATCGGCCGCAATCTGCAGGTCATGGACGCCACGGCGTTTGCGCTGTGCCGCGACCAGAAACTGCCGATCCGCGTGTTCTCGATTGTCAAGCCGGGTGCGCTAAAGCGCATTGTGCAAGGCGAGGACGAGGGTACGCTCGTCCACGTGTAAACTCTCGTTCACATAACGTGGGCTTTAACGCGGGCCCGGGCCGCCGCTACTCGCGCGCTGGCCGGCTCGCACCGTTTTGAAGGTTCGGAGGTTTAAAAATGTCTGTGGCTGATATCAGGAAGGGCGTCGAGCAGAAAATGCAGCGCTCGATCGACGCGTTCAAGAACGATCTGTCGAAGATCCGCACGGGCCGTGCACACACGGGCCTGCTCGATCACATCCAGGTCGATTATTATGGCTCGCCGGTGCCGATCTCGCAGGTCGCGAACATGACGCTGATCGACGCGCGTACGATCGGCGTGCAGCCGTGGGAAAAGAAGATGGTGCCGGTCGTCGAAAAGGCGATTCGCGACTCCGATCTGGGCCTGAACCCGGCTACGCAAGGCGACGTGATCCGCGTGCCGATGCCCGCGCTGACCGAAGAACGCCGTCGCGAGCTGACCAAGGTGGCGCGTAGCGAAGCCGAAACGGCCAAGATCGCGGTGCGCAACCTGCGCCGTGATGCCAACGAGCAACTGAAGAAGCTCGTGAAAGACAAGGAAATCTCCGAAGACGACGAGCGTCGTGCCGGTGACGACGTCCAGAAGCTCACGGACAAGTTCGTCACTGAAATCGACAAGCTCGTGACGACCAAAGAAGCCGAGATCATGACGGTTTGAGGCCGTCGGGCTTCAGCATCTTCAGGTCTTTACTTCTTTTTTTGCAGTCACTGTCCCGACGGCCATGACCTATACCAGCTCAACCGTTCGCGTGCCTGATGTCGCGGCGGTGCCGCGACATATCGCGATCATCATGGACGGCAATGGCCGTTGGGCAACGCAACGCCGTCTGCCGCGCGTGGCCGGCCATACGCGCGGCGTCGACGCGGTGCGCGCCGCCGTCGAGGCGTGTGCACGCTCTGGCGTCGAATACCTGACGCTGTTCGCCTTCAGCTCCGAAAACTGGCGCCGTCCAAACGACGAAGTGTCGTTCCTGATGCGCCTGTTCGTGACCGCGCTCGAGCGTGAAGTCGGCAAGCTGCACGCCAACGGCATTCGCCTGCGCGTGGTCGGCGATCTGTCGATGTTCGACAAGCGCATCCAGGATCTGATCCGCCGCGCCGAGACCAAAACCGCCCGCAACACGCGTCTTACTCTCACCATCGCCGCCAACTACGGCGGCCGCTGGGACATCATGCAGGCCACCCGCAAGCTTGCCGAGCAATCGGCGCTGGCGGGCGTGGCCGTCGAAGTGACCGAGGAAACGTTCGCCGAGCATCTCGCCATGGCGTACGCACCGGAACCCGACCTCTTCATCCGCACCGGCGGGGAACAGCGCATCAGCAACTTCCTGCTGTGGCAGCTCGCCTATACCGAGTTCTATTTCACCGACACCTTCTGGCCGGATTTCGACGCCGAGGCGCTGCGCCACGCGATCGATTCTTATGCGGAGCGCGAACGCCGCTTCGGCCGGACGAGCGCCCAGCTCGAGCCGCAATCGCAAAACGTCGATTCGCTTCCATGCTAAAAACCCGTGTTATCACGGCGATCGTTCTGCTGGCTGTGTTTTTGCCGGTCACGCTGTTCGCGCCGGTGGGCGCGTTTGGCGCGCTGATCGCGTTCGTGCTTGTGTTTGCCGCCTGGGAATGGGCGCGTCTTCTGAAAGTCGAGGGCACGGGTCCCGTCATTTATGCGCTGGTCGCGGCGGCCGCGCTCGTCGCGAGCACGCGCCTGGGCACCGGCGTGACTCTGCCTCGACCGCTGTTTCAGGCTGCCGCGGTGTTCTGGGTGCTGGCCGGTCCGTACGTGCTGCTGCGCAAGCCGACCTTGGCGCAGGGCGCCTGGCGTCTGTTCCTCTTTATCGCGGGGATCGTCGTGTTCGTGGCCTGCTGGCATGCGCTGGTCGCGGCCAGGATGGCGGGCGTGCCGTTTGTTCTGTCCCTGTTGCTGGTGGTCTGGCTGGCCGATATCGGTGCATACTTTGCGGGTAAGGCGTTCGGGCGGCACAAGCTGGCGCCGGCGATCAGCCCTGGTAAGACCTGGGAAGGGGCGATCGGCGGCTGGCTGGCGGTCCTGGTCGTCGCGACGGTAGCCATCCTGGTGCACGCATTCGAGCCGACACTGTATTCTGCGCTGCTGGAGCGCCTTGGCGCGATCCGTACGCTGGTTGCGCTGACGATTCTGGTGGCCTTCAGCGTCGTGGGCGACCTGTTCGAGTCGATGTTAAAACGTCAGGCCGGCGTGAAGGATTCCAGCGGCCTGCTACCGGGCCATGGTGGCGTCCTTGACCGCATCGACGCATTGTTGCCGGTGCTGCCGCTCGCCATGCTGCTGCTCGGCTAGAGAAAGAGATATGCAAAAAAGACTGACACTGCTCGGTTCCACGGGCTCAATCGGAGACAGCACGCTCGACGTCGTCGCGCGTCATCCGGAGCGCTTCTCGGTATATGCGCTCACTGCGCATCGCAACGGCGACAAGCTCGTCGAACAATGCCTGCGTTTCAGGCCCGAAGTGGCCGTGGTCGGCGACGCCGACACGGCGGCGCAAGTCGCCGCGAAGCTGCGCGAAGCCGGCTGCAAGACCGAGGTAACGTACGGCCCGCAGGCGCTCGTCGAGGTTTCGAAGAGCGACGGTTGCGACACGGTTGTCGCGGCCATCGTCGGCGCGGCGGGACTTGCGCCGAGCCTGGCGGCTGCGCGCGCCGGCAAGCGCATCCTGCTCGCCAACAAGGAAGCGCTGGTGATGTCCGGCGCGATCTTCATGGACGCGGTGCGCGACCACGGCGCTGTCCTGCTGCCGGTCGACAGCGAACACAACGCGATTTTCCAGTGCCTGCCGCGCGAAGCCGCGCTGCATGGCGGGGTGTCGAAGATCATCCTGACCGCGTCGGGCGGCCCGTTTCGCACGCGCGAGCCGACCAGTCTGGTCAACGTGACGCCCGATGAAGCCTGCAAGCACCCGAACTGGGTAATGGGCCGCAAGATCTCGGTCGACTCAGCAACGATGATGAACAAGGGCCTCGAAGTAATCGAAGCGCACTGGCTGTTCGCGCTGCCGGGCGAGCGCATCGAGGTGCTGATTCATCCGCAGAGCGTGATCCACTCAATGGTCTCGTACGCCGACGGTTCGGTGCTCGCGCAACTTGGCAATCCCGACATGCGTACGCCGATCGCACACGCGCTTGCGTTCCCCGAGCGGGTCGATTCGGGCGTGGCGCAGCTCGACCTCGTGCAGGTCGCCTCGCTATCGTTCGAAAAGCCGGATTACGCCCGTTTCCCGTGTCTGGCGTTGGCCATGAAGGCCCTCGCCGAAGGTGGTCTCGCCAGTGCGGCTTTGAACGCCGCCAACGAGGTTGCCGTGGATGCATTCCTGTCGCGCAAGATCGGCTTTATGGCGATCGCGCAAGTGGTCGACGCGGTGCTGAACGCGCTGCCCAATCGCAGCGCCCACGCGCTCGACGACGTGATCGAAGCCGACGCAGCCGCGCGCCGGGCGGCGGCAGATTTTATCCAGCGTTTGCCGCAAGACGCCCTTCGCGCGGAACGTGCCGTCCAGTGAGGCGAATATGAACGTGCTGATCGAGGTGCTCGCCTTCGCGGTCGCGATAGGCGTGCTGGTGGTGGTACATGAGTACGGCCATTACAGCGTGGCGCGCCTGTGCGGCGTGAAAGTACTGCGCTTTTCGATCGGCTTCGGCAAGCCGCTGGTTCAGTGGGTGAGCCCAAAGACGGGCACCGAATGGACGATCGCCGCGTTGCCATTGGGCGGCTACGTGAAGATGCTCGACGAGCGAGAAGTGGGCGCGCCGATTGATGCCGCCGACCTGCCGCACGCGTTCAACCGTCAGCATGTCGCGAAGCGGTTTGCGATTGTCGCGGCTGGCCCGATCGCCAATTTCATTCTTGCCATTGTGCTGTTCGCCGCCGTGTTTGGCACGGGCGTGAGCGAACCGGCTGCCATCGTTGCTGCGCCGACTCCGAACACACCTGCTGCGCTCGCCGGTTTCGACGGTGGCGAGACAGTCATCGCAGTGCGCAACGCAGATGGCGACGCCGGCTCCAGCGAACCGGTTCGTTCGTGGTCGGACCTGCGCTGGAAGATGCTGGGTGCGGCGTTCGATCATCGCCGCATCATTCTGAGCGCCAAAGACAGCCATGGGACTTTCGATTTCCCGCTGGACCTGCGCGATGTGTCCGAGAAGGATGTCGACGACGATTTCATGTCGCATCTGGGCTTCGAGCCGGGTGGCGGCAAGCTGATCGTGGCGGGCGTGCAGGCCGGCAGCGCGGCGCAGCGCGCGGGCCTGGCCGCCGGTGACCGTCTGCTGTCGATCGACGGCACGCCTACCGATAACGCCACGTCGTTCATCGCCTACATCAAGACGCACGCGGGCAAGAGCGTCACGTTGCGGGTCGCGCGGGGTGGCGATGCACAGCAGGGCGGCAAGACCGAGGACATCCATGTGGTCCCGCTCGCGCAGCACGACGACGCGAGCGGCGCGGAGGTCGGCCGGATCGGCGCGGAACTCGCGACCCAGGTGCCGTCCATCACGGTGCGTTACGGTCCGATCGAAAGTCTGCAGCTGGGCGCGCGCCGCACCTGGGATCTGGCGGCTTACTCGGTGCGCATGTTCGGCCGGATGATTACCGGCGAAGCATCGTTGAAAAACCTGTCGGGTCCGGTCACGATCGCCGACTACGCAGGTAAAAGCGCAAGGTTGGGTCCCTCAGCATTCCTGTCATTCCTGGCGCTGGTTAGCATCAGTCTCGGCGTACTTAACCTGCTCCCGATTCCGGTATTGGACGGGGGGCATCTGTTATATTATTTGGTTGAAGCTGCAACTGGCAAGGCGGTCTCCGACCGCTGGCAGCTCGTTCTGCAGAGAGCTGGACTGGCCTGCATCGTCGCCTTGTCGGCGATCGCGCTTTTCAACGATCTGGCCCGGCTGATCCATTTTTGACGTGTCCGGCGGCGCCCGCGAGGAGCGGCCGCCCAGCATGATTGAGCTTTACATTGGGGAAGTACGTTGTCGAAACCTCGTCGCCTTGTACCTAAATCGGTCGCCGCTGCTGCTTTAGCCGCGCATGGGTTAGCTGCCCATGCTACGTCGCCGTTTGTGGTGCAAGACATCCGCATCGATGGGCTGCAGCGCATCGAGCCCGGCACGGTGTTCGCCTACCTGCCGATCCAGCGAGGGGATATTTTTTCTGACGACAAGGCCTCCGAAGCGATTCGCGCGCTGTATGCGACCGGCTTCTTCAATGACGTGAAGATCCTCACCGAGGGCGCGGTCGTGATCGTGCAGGTGACGGAGCGCCCGGCGATCGGCACAATCGACTTCTCCGGGCTGCGCGAATTCGACAAGGACAATCTGAGCAAGGCGCTTCGCTCGGTCGGGCTGTCGCAAGGCCGTTTTTACGACATGGCGCTCGCCCAAAAGGCCGAGCAGGAACTGAAGCGTCAATACCTTACGCACGGCTACTACGCGGCTGAAGTCAGGACGACGGTCACGCCGATCGACCAGGACCGCGTGGCACTGCTGTTCTCGGTGGACGAAGGTCCGAGCGCAAAGATTCGCCAGATCAACTTCATCGGCAACAAGGCGTTCACCGACAGCACGTTGTCCGATGAGATGCAGCAGGCCACGCCGAACTGGTTCTCGTGGTACACGAAGAACGACCTGTACTCGAAAGACACGCTGACCAGCGATCTCGAGAAGGTTCGCTCGTACTACCTGAATCGCGGCTACCTCGAGTTCTCGTTCGACTCGACGCAGGTCTCGCTGTCGCCGGACAGGAAAGACATGTATCTCACGCTCACCCTGCATGAGGGCGAGCCGTACACAATTTCCGGCATCCACCTGGCCGGTGATCTGCTGGACCGTGAAGCTGAACTCGAGTCGCTAGTCAAGATCAGGTCCGGCGAGGTTTTTTCGGCTGAGAAGCTGCAGGCCACCACCAAAGCGCTCATCGACAAGCTCGGCGAATATGGCTATGCCTTCGCCACGGTGAACGCCCAGCCGCTGATCGACCAGCAACGTCACACGGTCGATCTGACGCTGCAAGTCGACCCGAGCCGGCGCGTCTATGTGCGCCGCGTCAACATCGTCGGCAACGTTCGCACGCGCGACGAAGCGGTGCGTCGTGAAATGCGCCAGTTCGAGAGTTCGTGGTTCGATGCGAATCGCCTCGCGCTGTCGAAGGATCGATTGAACCGCCTCGGCTACTTCTCGGACGTGGACGTGACCACGGTGCCCGTCGAAGGCACGACGGACCAGGTGGACGTGAACGTCAAGGTCACAGAAAAGCCGACCGGCTCGATCACGCTCGGCGTCGGTTACGGCTCGGGCGAAGGCCCGATCCTCTCGGCGGGCGTTTCGCAGGACAACGTGTTTGGCTCCGGCACGAGCCTCGCGGTGAACATCAACACGGCGAAGACCTACCGCACGCTGACTGTCACTCAGGTCGATCCATATTTCACGGTGGACGGCATCAGGCGCATTAGCGACGTCTACTATCGCACGCAGCAGCCGTTGTACTACTGCGCGGATTCGAGCTTCAAGATCGTCACCTTGGGCGGTGACGTCAGGTTCGGCATCCCGTTCTCGGAAGTCGATACGGTCTATTTCGGCGCCGGTGTTGAGCAAAATACGCTCGATGTAGACGCTGCCACGCCGCAAACCTATATCGACTACGTGAACGAATTCGGCCGGGTGTCGAACAACGTGCCGATAACAGCGGGCTGGACACGCGATGCGCGCGACAGCGCACTGGTGCCGAGTCGTGGCTACTTTACTCAGGCGAATGCCGAACTCGGCACGCCGGCGGGCGGCACGCAGTATTACAAGGCCGACATCAGCGCGCAGTACTATTATTCGTTTGCGCGTGGTTTCGTCCTGGGTTTCAATCTCCAGGGCGGTTACGGCAGTGGCGTCGGCGGCAAGCCTTTTCCGATCTTCAAGAATTACTACGCGGGCGGTATCGGGACGGTGCGCGGCTATGAGCCGAGCTCTCTGGGACCGCGCGACGCAACGACAGGCGACCCGATCGGCGGCTCGAAGCTGCTGGTGGGTAACGTCGAATTGACGTTCCCCTTGCCGGGCACAGGCTATGATCGCACCCTGCGAGTGTTTACGTTTCTCGACGCAGGCAACGTCTGGGGCGATGAAGGCAACAGCGTGGGGGCGAACGGCTTGCGTTACGGTTACGGCGTCGGTCTTGCGTGGATCTCGCCGATCGGACCGCTCAAACTGAGTCTGGGTTTCCCGCTCACCAGACACAACGGCGACCAGTACCAGAAATTCCAGTTCCAGCTCGGAACGGCATTCTGATTGGATGGTCCGGGATAACCCGGACCTCTTTTACAGTATCGAGAGGATGACTTTGCGAACCGGTATGTTTTCGAAACGTGTGACGTGCGCCTTTGCGACGTGCGCGCTTGCGCTGTCAATGACTTTGAGCGCGGGTGTAGCGCACGGACAGGAAGCCAGGATTGCCGCCGTCAACTCGGATCGCATCCTGCGCGAGTCGGCTGCCGCGAAGGCGGCGCAGACCAAACTCGAGGCCGAATTCGCAAAACGCGACAAGGATCTGCAGGATATGGCGCAGAAGCTGAAGTCGATGTCGGATGCGCTGGACAAGAACGGCGCGTCGATGGCGCCGGCCGATCGCGCGGAAAAGCAGCGCGACCTGTCGCAACTGGACACCGATTTTCAGCGCAAGCAGCGTGAGTTCCGCGAAGACCTGAACCAGCGCCGCAATGAGGAACTGGCAGCCGTGCTCGACCGCGCCAACAAGGTGATCAAGCAGATCGCCGAGCAGCAGCACTACGACCTGATCGTGCAGGAAGCGGTGTATGTGAGCCCGCGCATCGACATTACCGACCAGGTCCTCAAGGCCCTGGCGGCGTCTGCGAATGGCGCGTCGGCCCCGGCCGGCAACTGAAGCGGTAACCGAACTGGCAACTGAAAAGCAGGAGCAGTACACGCATGGCATTTACGCTCGAGGACATCGTCCAGCAGTTCGGCGGTGAAGTAGTCGGAGATCGCTCGCACCGCGTGGGCAGCCTGGCCCCGTTGGACCAGGCAGGCCCGAATCAGCTGGCGTTCCTCGCCAATCCGAAATATCTGTCGCAGGTCGAGACTACCCGCGCGGGTGCGGTGCTGATCAACGCTGAAGATCTCGCCAAACTAGGCGGCGCGCCCGAAGCGGGCGCCGACGGCGCCCGCTTGCACGGCGCCCGCAATTTCATCGTCACGCCCAACCCCTACGCTTACTTCGCGCGAGTCGCGCAGACGTTCATCGACATGGCCGCACCGAAGCCCGTGCCGGGCGTGCATGCCAGCGCGACGATCGATCCGTCGGCGCGGATCGCTGCAAGCGCGGTGATCGGCCCGCACGTCACGGTGGAAGCCGGCGCGGTGATCGGTGAGCACGTGCGGCTGGACGCGAACGTGGCGATCGGCCGCGACACGCAGATCGGTGCCGGCTCGCACCTGTATCCGAATGTCAGCGTGTACTACGGCTGCAAGATCGGCGAGCGTGTCATCATTCACGCCGGTGCCGTGATCGGCTCCGACGGCTTCGGCTTTGCGCCGGACTTCGTCGGCGAAGGCGAATCCCGGACGGGCAGCTGGGTCAAGATTCCGCAGGTCGGCGCTGTATCGATTGGCCCCGATGTCGAAATCGGCGCCAATACGACGATCGACCGCGGCGCCATGGCCGATACCGTGATCGAAGAATCCGTGAAGATCGACAACCTGGTGCAGATCGGTCATAACTGCAGGATTGGCGCGTACACGGTCATTGCCGGCTGCGCGGGCATTGCCGGCAGCACCACGATTGGCCGTCATTGCATGATCGGTGGCGCGGTGGGTATCGCCGGACACGTTACACTGGCCGATCATGTGATCGTCACCGCCAAGTCGGGCGTGTCGAAATCGTTGCTGAAACCGGGCATGTACACGAGTGCATTCCCGGCCGTGAACCACGCCGACTGGAACAAGAGCGCAGCATTGTTGCGCAACCTCGATAAACTGCGTGACCGTATCAAGGCGCTGGAAGCGGCTGCGGCCGCCGACGCGCCAGGCAACAAGGCGTGAGCGCGGGCCGGGTCGGCCATCAGCAACGGCCCGGTTTCAAGCACGTCAAGCTGGTCAAGCAGGAAGCGTCGCGAAGGGTGACCGGGCAGGATGGGCTGCCGGGTCATAGAAAGCGGCGGCAGCACGCGTTACCAACCCACCTGAACCGTATCCGCAGTCATCATCGCGCAGTCAATGCGTGAGCAGAAACACCATGAGCACCGAAAAAATCAATCTCGACATTCATAAGATTCTCACGCTGCTGCCGCATCGTTATCCGATCCTGCTCGTTGACCGGGTGCTCGAACTCGAACCGCACAAGAGCATCAAAGCGCTGAAGAACGTGTCGATCAATGAACCGTACTTCATGGGTCACTTCCCGAGCCGTCCGGTCATGCCGGGTGTACTAATCCTCGAGGCGCTTGCGCAGACCGCGGCGCTTTTGACGTTCTCGGAAGAGCCGCACGATCCGGCCAACACGCTGTATCTGTTCGTCGGCATCGACAATGCGCGTTTCAAGCGCGTGGTGGAGCCCGGCGATCAGCTGATCCTGAACGCAACGTTTGAGCGGCATATGCGCGGCATCTGGAAGTTCAAGGCGCGCGCCGAGGTGGATGGCGCGGTTGCCGCGGAAGCCGACCTGATGTGCGCAGTACGTCATACGGATACGAACGGCCAGTAAGGCATGGCCGGTAACGCTGAACCGCTGACGCACGTGCATGCAACAGGCATCCGTGGGGGCGGCCAGCAATGGATAGCCGGTAGGGCGACTGACGCCCGCCTGGCCTCCGGATAACGCAACGGAATCAGAAGCGAGGGCGCATGAGCAGGATTCATCCCACTGCAATCATCGAGCCGGGCGCACAGCTCGACGAAACGGTTGAAATCGGGCCGTATGCCATTGTTGGCCCGAACGTCACGATTGGCGCGGGCACGACGATCGGCTCGCACAGTGTGATCGAAGGTCACACGACGATTGGCGAAGATAACCGCATTGGCCACTATGCATCGGTCGGTGGCCGGCCGCAGGACATGAAGTACAAGGACGAGCCGACCCGGCTCGTGATCGGCAATCGCAACACGATTCGCGAGTTCACGACGATCCACACGGGCACGATTCAGGACGCGGGCGTCACCACGCTCGGCGACGACAACTGGATCATGGCGTACGTGCATCTCGGGCACGACTGTCACGTGGGCAACAATGTCATCCTCGCGAGCAATGCGCAGATGGCCGGTCACGTGACGATCGGCGACCACGCGATCGTCGGCGGCATGTCGGGTGTGCACCAGTACGTGCGCATCGGCGCGCATTCGATGCTGGGCGGCGCGTCGGCGCTCGTGCAGGACATCCCGCCGTTCGTTATCGCGGCCGGCAACAAGGCCGAGCCGCATGGCATCAACGTCGAAGGTCTGCGCCGGCGCGGTTTTTCCGCGGATGCGATTTCGGCGCTGCGTGCCGCGTACCGCCTGCTGTACAAGAACAGCCTGTCGCTGGAAGAAGCGAAGGTGCAACTGCGCGATCTGGCCTCGGCCGGCGGCGATGGCGATGCGCCGGTGCAGGCGTTTCTCGACTTCGTGGTCGCGTCGCAACGCGGCATCATCCGCTAACCGATGGTCCTGCAACCGAGTCCGCTACGGCTTGCGATGGTCGCCGGAGAACCGTCCGGCGACCTGCTTGCTGCCTCCCTGCTGGAAGGTCTCGGCAGCCACTTGCCGGCCGATACGCAGTATTACGGCATTGGCGGCCCGCGTATGATCGCCGCGGGTTTCGACGCCCATTGGCCGATTGAAAAGCTGTCGGTGCGCGGCTATGTCGAAGTGCTGCGTCACATTCCCGAGATTCTAGGCATCCGCAACGAGCTGAAACGTCAGTTGCTGGCTGAGCCGCCAACTGTGTTTGTCGGCGTCGACGCGCCTGATTTCAACTTTGCCCTCGAGCACGCGCTGCGCGACGCCGGCATTCCGACCGTTCACTTCGTATGCCCGTCCATCTGGGCATGGCGCGGCGGCCGGATCAAGAAGATCGCCAAAGCCGTCGACCATATGCTGTGCGTGTTTCCGTTTGAAACCGCGCTGCTTGAAAAAGCCGGCGTGGCGGCCTCGTATGTCGGCCATCCGCTCGCGGACGAGATTCCGCTTGTACCCGACACGCTGGGCGCACGCCGCAAGCTGGGTCTGCCGGAAAGCGGCCCGGTGATCGCCGTGCTGCCAGGCAGCCGCCGCTCGGAAATCAATCTGATCGGCCCGACGTTTTTCGCTGCGATGGAGTTGATGCAGCACCGCGAGCCGGGCGTGCGCTTCGTGATGCCGGTGGCGACGCCGGCGTTGCGCGAATTGCTGCAGCCGCTCGTGGACGCCAGTCCGGGCCTCGCGCTGACGCTGGTGGAAGGGCAGGCGCAGGTGGCGATGACGGCGGCTGACGCGATCCTTGTCAAGAGCGGCACGGTGACGCTGGAAGCCGCGTTGCTGAAGAAACCGATGGTGATTTCCTACAAGGTGCCGTGGCTGACCGGTCAGATCATGCGGCGGCAAGGCTATTTGCCGTACGTCGGACTGCCGAATATTCTGGCTGGACGCTTCGTGGTGCCGGAAATCCTGCAGCACTTCGCGACGCCTGAGGCGCTCGCCGATGCCACCCTGAAACAGTTGCGCGACGAGGCCAACCGGCGCACGCTGACGGAAATTTTCACGGAAATGCATCACGTGCTGAAGCAGAACACTGCCCTGCGCGCCGCGGAAGTGGTGGCGAATGTGGTCGAAACGCGCAAGGGGCGTCGATGACATGCGAGCGCGCGCCCCGGCGCAAGTCCGCTGCGGTGGCAGCGCAGCCGGGTTTTGACTTCAACGCGGCGGACGAGATTGTCTGCGGCGTCGATGAAGCGGGGCGTGGGCCGTTGGCTGGGCCGGTGGTGGCCGCCGCGGTGATTTTCGATCCGTCGAAGCCGATGATCCGCGGGCTCGACGATTCGAAGGCGCTCACTGCCAAAAAGCGCGATGAACTGTATGACAAGATCGTCGACCGGGCGCTGGCTTTTTGTGTCGCTTCGGCGTCGGTCGAAGAGATCGATACGCTCAATATCCTGCATGCGACGATGCTGGCGATGAAGCGCGCCGTCGAGGGCCTCGCGGTTGCGCCGACGCTCGTGAAGATCGACGGCAACCGCTGTCCGGTGCTCAGTATTCGGAGCGAGGCGATTATTGGCGGCGACGCGCTGGTGAAGTCCATTTCCGCAGCGTCGATTCTCGCCAAAGTCACGCGCGACCGCATGCTGCTGGAGTTGCATCAGACGTTTCCCGTGTATGGCTTCGACGCGCATTCCGGTTACGGTACGCCACAGCATCTGGCGGCCTTGCGTGAGCACGGGCCATGCGAACATCACCGCCGCTCGTTCGCGCCGGTGCGCGAGGCGCATCTGCGCCTGGGCAACGTGTCGGTGAGCGTGCCGGGCGCTGAGTTGATTCTTCCCTGCCTGTGAAAGCCATCACCTCGCGGGACAATCCGCTCTACAAGCGCCTCAAGGCACTGGCCGGTTCGACGCACCAGCAGCGACGCAGCGGCCACGCGCTGCTCGAAGGGTTCCATCTCGCGAGCGCGTATCTGGACGTTGCTGGCCAACCTGAAACCTGTGTCGTCACCGAAGGCGCCTTGCTTCACGACGAGGCGCAGACCATCGTTTCGCGGATCGACGAGCACCGTATCGTGACGCTGCCGGACGCGTTGTTCGGCCAGCTATCGAATGTGGTCAACGGGGTGGGGATTCTGCTGCTGGTCGAGAAACTTGCGCCGCCGTTACCGGAACGGGTCGCGCAGACCTGTGTCGTGCTCGATGGTGTGCAGGACGCGGGCAATGTCGGTTCGATTCTGCGCAGCGCCGCCGCCGCAGGGATTCAGCAGGTGTTTTGCGCGCCGGGGACGGCCTACGCGTGGTCTTCGAAAGTGCTGCGCTCGGGGATGGGCGCGCACTTTCTGCTGGAGATTCACGAAGACGTCGAACCGCAGACGCTGATCGAACGCCTTGACGTACCGGTGGTGATTACAGACTCGCACGGCGCCGAAGCGATCTACGATTGCGACCTGTCCGGCCAGCTAGCCTGGGTGATGGGCAACGAAGGCGCGGGCGTGTCGCAGACGTGGCGCGACGCGGTCACGTTGCGCGTGACGATTCCGCAGCCAGGCGGAATGGAATCGTTGAATGTGGCGGCTGCCGCCGCCGTGTGCCTGTTCGAGCAGTGCCGCCAGCAGCGCTCGGCGCGCTGACTGACCTCATGCCTCGCTTGGGGCACGCTCACGGCGCGAGCCTGAAGCCGCAGCCCTGCCTGCGCCGTCCTCAATACCCCGGCCGGTCGAGCTTGATCTCCTGCAGGATCGTCGTCGCGATTTCTTCAATCGACTTGTGCGTCGACGACAGCCACTTGATCCCCTCACGCCGCATCATCGCTTCCGCTTCGTTGATCTCGTAACGGCAGTTTTCCGGCGCCGCGTACTTGCTGCCCGGACGGCGCTCGTTGCGGATCTCCGAGAGCCGCTGCGGATCGATCGACAGCCCGAACATCTTGTTGCGATGTTCGAGCAACGGCGTCGGCAGCTTGCCGCGTTCGAAGTCTTCCGGAATCAGCGGATAGTTGGCCGCCTTCACACCGTACTGCATCGCCAGATACAGGCTCGTCGGCGTCTTGCCGCTGCGCGACACGCCAACCAGGATCACATCGGCATCGGCCAGATTGCGGTTTGACTGACCGTCGTCATGGGCAAGCGAGAAATTGATCGCCTCGATGCGGTTCTTATACTCCTCGGTGTCCGCGTTCTGGTGGCCGCGGCCCATTGCGTGACTCGACTTCAGTTCCAGTTCCAGTTCGAGCGGTTCGACGAAGGTCTGGAACATGTCCAGCACCAGCGCGTTCGAGCCTTTGACAATTTTGTTCGACGAGCTGTCGACAAGCGTCGTGAAGACGATTGGCCGGCGGCCGTCCTGCTTGACCGCTTCGTTGATTTTTTCCAGCGTGGCGTAGGCTTTCTCGGTGGAATCGACAAAGGGAACCCGAACCAGGCGGAATTTCTGGTCGAACTGGGACAGGATCGAATGCGCGAAGGTTTCGGCAGTGATCCCGGTACCGTCGGAGACGATGAATACGGTAGGCGGCATCAGTGGGGCAGTAGGCAGGGAACGTGAGCGGGAAATTACGCTCGAATCTAACATCGCTGCGTCGGCGCCCAGTGTACGGTGGCTAACCGGAAACTACAGGGGCATCGGTGCGGCGCGCAGTTCAAGGCGCAATTCTCGTCCGACTGTCACATTTTGAGAGTCGGCACGGTAGAATAGCGGCAACCTGTTGGATAAGCAATTGCAGGCGAACCGCGGCTAACTCGCATTTATCGCCCGGTCAACGCCCCGCTTTTTGCTGATAACTTGCGGCGAATTTGAATAATTTCGTCAAACCGTTGGCTTCGTCGTGCTTTTGGTGCGCTTCGTGGTCCGGCTGCAAGGTTCTGCAAATCGTGTGCGCTATTAAGCGATTGTTTATCTAACAGGTTGTGCAAGACGCGAGATTGCCGGCTTATCAGGTACTCAGCGGTTCTTATGACCGCTTCGCGTCCAAGCCCACTTGCACAGTCGTGTATTTCTTCCACACTTAGGGGCTTGTATGACTAACGCAGTTAACGTCGCAAAGGATCAGGCGTATGTAGTTCCGTTCGAGCAGTTGCGGATGACCGATGTGGAGATTGTGGGCGGCAAGAACGCGTCCCTGGGCGAGATGATCAGTCAACTCGCCCAGGCAGGCGTTCGGGTGCCGACCGGCTTCGCCACCACGGCACTGGCATTCCGCGATTTCCTCCATCACAGCAACCTCACCGAGCGCATCGCCAAACGTCTGGAGACGCTGGACGTCGACGACGTGAAGGCGCTCGCCGAAGCGGGCAAGGAGATCCGTCAGTGGATCGTCGATGCACCGCTGCAGCCGAAGCTCGAGGCGGATATCCGCGCGGGTTTCGACACGCTCCAGAACAGCTCGCCTGACGAGCTTTCGTTCGCCGTCCGTTCGTCCGCTACGGCAGAAGATTTGCCGGACGCGTCGTTCGCGGGCCAGCAGGAAAGCTATCTCAACGTGGTCGGCGTCGAAGACGTGCTCGATCGCATGAAGCACGTGTTCGCGTCGCTGTATAACGACCGTGCCATCTCCTATCGCGTTCATAAGGGCTTCACTCACGCTGAAGTCGCGTTGTCGGCGGGCGTGCAGCGCATGGTGCGCTCGGACGTCGGCGCGGCCGGTGTGATGTTCACGCTCGATACGGAGTCCGGTTTCAAGGACGCCGTGTTCATCACCTCGAGCTACGGTCTCGGCGAAACCGTCGTGCAGGGCGCGGTGAATCCGGACGAGTTCTACGTCTTCAAGACCACGCTCGCACAGGGCAAATACCCCATCATCCGCCGCTCGATAGGCTCGAAGCTGATCAAGATGGAGTTCACCAAGCCGGGCGAACCAGGCCGCGTGAAGACCGTCGACGTCGCGCATGAGCAGCGAAACCGCTTTTCGATCACCGACGAAGACGTGATCGAACTGGCGAAGTACGCCGTGATCATCGAGAAGCACTACGAGCGTCCGATGGACATCGAGTGGGGCAAGGACGGCCGCGACGGCAAGATCTTCATCCTGCAGGCACGTCCGGAAACGGTGAAGAGCCAGGCAAGCGGCAAGGCCGAGCAACGCTTCAAGCTGAAGGGCCAGTCGCAGGTCATCGTCACGGGTCGCGCCATCGGTCAGAAGATCGGTGCGGGTCCGGTGCGCGTGATCCAGGATCCGTCGGAGATGGATCGTGTGCAGCCGGGCGACGTGCTGGTGGCTGACATGACCGACCCGAACTGGGAACCGGTGATGAAGCGCGCTTCGGCGATCGTCACGAATCGCGGCGGCCGTACCTGTCACGCGGCCATCATCGCGCGTGAACTGGGTGTGCCGGCGGTGGTGGGTTGTGGCGATGCAACCGATCTGCTGAAGGAAGGCGCGCTGGTCACCGTATCGTGCGCGGAGGGCGACGAAGGCAAGATTTACGACGGTCTGCTCGAAACGGAAGTCACCGAAGTCCAGCGCGGCGAACTGCCGCCGATTCCGGTGAAGATCATGATGAACGTCGGCAATCCGCAACTTGCCTTCGACTTCTCGCAACTGCCGAACGCGGGTGTGGGTCTGGCGCGGCTCGAGTTCATCATCAACAACAACATCGGTGTGCACCCGAAGGCGATTCTCGAGTACCCGAACGTCGATCAGGACCTGAAGAAGGCCGTCGAAAGCGTTGCACGCGGTCACGCATCGCCGCGCGCGTTCTACGTCGATAAGCTGACCGAAGGTATCGCGACGATCGCCGCTGCGTTCTATCCGAAGCCTGTCATTGTGCGTCTGTCGGACTTCAAGTCGAACGAGTACAAGAAGCTGATCGGCGGTTCGCGCTACGAGCCGGACGAAGAAAACCCGATGCTGGGTTTCCGCGGCGCCTCGCGTTATATCGCGGACGATTTCGCCGAAGCGTTCCAGATGGAATGTATCGCGCTGAAGAAGGTGCGCGAAGAGATGGGCCTCGACAACGTCGAGATCATGGTGCCGTTCGTGCGCACGCTGAAGCAGGCGGAGCGCGTGGTCGGTCTGCTCGACAAGTTCGGCCTGAAGCGTGGCGAGAAGGGTCTGCGCCTGATCATGATGTGCGAAGTGCCGTCGAACGCGATCCTCGCCGAAGAATTCCTGCAGTTCTTCGACGGTTTCTCGATCGGCTCGAACGATCTGACGCAGCTGACGCTCGGTCTCGACCGCGACTCGGGCATGGAGCTGCTGGCAGTCGATTTCGACGAACGCGATCCGGCGGTCAAGTTCATGCTCAAGCGCGCGATTGAAACGTGTCTGCGGTTGAACAAGTATGTCGGTATCTGCGGCCAGGGCCCGTCTGATCATCCGGATTTCGCACAGTGGCTGACCGATGAAGGCATTGCGTCGATCTCGCTGAACCCGGATACCATCATCGAGACGTGGCAGGCGTTGGCTAGGTCGTCGGCGAAATGAAGCGGCAAAAATAAGCAACACGCATAGCCGTTTGGTGCGGTTCGTCAAAGCGGACCGCACTGCCCGGTAAAGTGCACCAGCTTCGTGCTATAAACACCTCGGTAGATCCGGGGTGTTTTTGTTTTGTCGGCCGGAGTGAGTGCCTTAGCACTTGCTCCGGCCTCATGCAGCGCAGTGGAGGTCGACGTGGCGCCAGGTGGACTGTTCTGGTGGGTCGGGGCGGGCGTGCTTATCGTGCTGGAACTGATGAGCGGCACCTTCTATCTGTTGATGATCGCGCTGGGTTTCCTGGCCGGCGGTCTCGCGCGCGTGTCGGGCGCCAATCCCGATGTGCAATTTGCGGTCGCGGCGCTCGTCGCATTGGCTGCGGTGCTGCTGTTGCGGCGCTCGCGTTTTGGCCGGCGGGCGACCCGCAAAGCCGCTGCAAGCAATCCCGACGTGAATCTTGATATCGGTCAGACGCTCGCCGTGACCGGATGGCGTGACCGGCGCGCGCGCGTGAACTATCGCGGTGCCGCGTGGGACGTCGAACTCGCACCCGGTGAGCCGGAGGACGCGCGCGTCTATGAGATCAGCGCACTCGACGGCAGCCGTCTGATCGTCGTGGCGGGCAAGCATTCGCACCCGGCACCATAACAACTCAAACCGGAGTCAAACCACAGATGGGAACAAGTATGGATTCGACTATCGTCGCGGTAGTGCTGCTCGTTATCGTGTTCATGATCGCGGCCAAGACCATCAAGATCGTGCCTCAGCAGCACGCGTGGGTGCTCGAGCGGCTCGGCCGCTATCACGCCACGCTCACGCCGGGTCTAAGCATCGTGGTGCCGTTCGTGGACCGCATCGCGTATAAGCACGTGCTCAAGGAAATCCCGCTCGAAGTGCCGAGCCAGGTTTGCATTACGCGCGACAACACCCAGTTACAGGTCGATGGCGTGCTGTACTTCCAAGTCACCGATCCGATGAAGGCATCGTATGGCTCGAGCAACTTCGTGTTTGCGATTACGCAGTTGTCGCAAACCACGCTGCGCTCGGTGATCGGCAAGCTCGAACTCGACAAGACGTTCGAGGAGCGCGACTTCATCAATCACAGCATTGTTTCTTCGCTCGATGAAGCGGCGTCGAACTGGGGCGTGAAGGTGCTGCGCTATGAAATCAAGGATCTGACGCCGCCGAAGGAAATTCTTCACGCCATGCAGGCGCAGATCACCGCCGAGCGCGAGAAGCGGGCGCTGATTGCGGCTTCTGAAGGGCGCAAGCAGGAGCAGATCAATATCGCCTCGGGTGGGCGTGAAGCTTCGATCCAGAAGTCCGAGGGCGAGCGCCAGGCGGCAATCAATCAGGCACAGGGTCAGGCTGCGGCGATTCTGGCGGTGGCCGAAGCCAATTCGCAGGCGATCCAGAAGATCGCTGCGGCGATCCAGACCACCGGCGGCATGGAAGCGGTGAACCTGAAGGTGGCCGAACAGTACGTGAACGCGTTCGCCAACGTGGCGAAGCAGGGCACGACGCTGATCGTGCCCGGTGACCTGTCGAATATGAGTTCGATGATCGCCTCGGCGCTGACCATCGTGAACAAGGGGAAGGGTGCGACTGAGGTGCGGTAGTAGCGCGCCGGGCCGTTTCCGCCACTTGGGGAACTGGGTGCCCGTTCGAAACAAAATGGCTCGCGTGGTATGCGGGCCATTTTCTATGGGTGAGATGTCCCGTTGCCAGCCACGGTATTGCGGCCCACGCGCGACCTCAGGTGGGATTACGCATCAAGCGGGCCTTTTCCCGTTCCCAATCCCGTTTCTTCTCGGTTTCGCGCTTGTCGTGCTGCTTTTTACCCTTCGCGAGACCGATTTCGCATTTGACCCGGCCGCCCTTGTAATGAAAGTTTAGCGGCACGAGCGTATAACCACGTTGCTCGACCTTGCCGATCAGCTTGCTGATCTCCTCGCTATGCAGGAGCAGCTTGCGGGTGCGCACCGGGTCGGGCGTGATGTGGGTCGACGCTTCGGGCAGCGGGCTGATGTGCGTGCCGATCAGGAACAGTTCGTGATTCTTGATCACGACGTAGCCTTCCTTGATCTGGCCGCGACCGGCGCGCAAGGCCTTGACCTCCCATCCTTCGAGCACGAGTCCTGCTTCGTAGCGCTCTTCGACCGAATAGTCGTAGAAGGCTTTTCTGTTGTCTATGATGCTCATTAATGGAAAGTGCCCAACTCGTTTAAAATCACGATTTTAGCAAAGCGGGGCAAGGAAAGCCCGCGGCGCTTGTCCACCCTTGCCACGTGCTGTCCAATTTATGGCAGATGTCCAGAAAACCGTGTTGATACGCCATTCGGCGGAACAGATGTTCGACCTCGTCACCGATGTCAACGATTACCCGAACTTCCTGCCCTGGTGCGGCGGGGTCGAGATCCGTCGTCAGGACGAGAACGGCATGGAGGCGAAGATCGACATCAACTTCAAGGGCATCCGGCAGCACTTCGCCACCCGCAACAGCATGAAGCGGCCCGAGCGCATCGACATGGAGTTCGCTGACGGCCCGTTTCGCAAGTTCACTGGCTACTGGCTTTTTACGGCGCTGCGTGAGGATGCCTGCAAGATCGAATTCGCGCTGCACTACGAATTCACCAACATCTTCCTCGAAAAGATCATTGGCCCGGTGTTCAGCCATATCGCCAACACCTTCGTCGAATCGTTCGTGAAGCGTGCCAATCAGCGCTACGGTAAGGCATGAGCGGGCGGCTGTCGATAGAAGTCTGCTACGCGTTGCCCGACGGGCAGACGCTGATTCCCGTCGAATTGCCCGAAGGGGCGACCGTGCAGCAGGCGCTCGATGCGAGCGGCATCCTGCAGCGTTTTCCGCAGATCGATCTGGCGCAGCAGAAGGTGGGTGTGTTCGGCAAGCTCAAATCGCTCGATACGGTGCTCGTCGATCATGACCGCGTGGAAATTTACCGGCCGCTGATCGTCGATCCGAAGGCGGCGCGCCAGCGGCGTGTCGAAAAGACCCGCAAGGAAGGTTCGATCGAAGGGCGCAAGTGGCAGAACAGGGATTCGCGATAGGGCGGCTGGGCGCGAACTACTGCAATCGCATCAGGGCTGCAGCAACCTGCGCCAGCCACCGTCATCGCGCAGAGCGCCTGGCACGGGTTAGCCAGCCCAATCAATGCGCGGACACCTGCGCCTTCTCTTCAAGCGGCGTCGCGCCCGGATCGTCGTCCGCATGTTGCCGCACCGACCAGCTCACGCCCGCCACCAGCAAGGCGATCGCGGCCATTTCCAGCGGGCGCGGCAGCCGGTGGTCGTAAATGAACGCGTAAAGCAGCGCAAACAGCGTTTCAAAGACAATCATCTGACCTGACAGCGTCAACGGCAAGCGCTTCGCTGCGGCATTCCACAGGCCGTTGCCGAGCCACGAGGCGCCGATCGCCACACCGAGATTGAGCATCCAGAAGGTATGCCAGCGTTCGCTGCTGAGCGTGGTTTGCAGACTGCCGGACGGCAGCAGTGCGATCAGGAGCCACAGCGCCGCGCCGAGCGCCCCGGTCACGACGCCCCACAGCACCGACCACTCGTTGCCGCTGTAGTGAGCCTGGCGCCGCAGATAGCGGGAGTTCTCGACCGCGAACCAGGTCCAGCAGGCGAGGGCGCCTGCCGCGCAGGCCAACCCTGCCAGTTTGCTCAGGACGCTGCCCGCCGTGCCGGGCGCGCCATCGGCCATGGAAAACACATCCACATTGATACAGACGATGCCCGCCACGACCATCGCCAGCGGCCACACGAGGCGGGCGAGCGGCACAGCGCCGTGATCGCGCCGGCCCAGCAGCGTGACCGTCACGGGCAGAACGCCGATGATCAGCGACGCCGGCGCCATCCCGACCAGATGCACCGCGCTTGCCAGCAGGATGTAGTAGAGCAGGTTGCCGGCGAGCGCCAGCTTGACGAGCGCCGCGAGGTCCTCGCGGGTCAGGCGGGCGGCGAGCGAGCGCGCCATCGGCAGGGCGGCCGCCAGCGAGACGATGCCGTACATCGTGTAGCGGCCCGCGCTCAGCAGCAGCGGGGAAAACTCGGGCAACATCCGCGGCACCAGAAACACCACGCCCCACAACGCCCCGGCCATTACGCCGTACGCTACGCCACGCTGCATCGACTACTCCGACATAAAGCTGAACAGTCGCGCAGGATAGCGTGACTCTCCGAGGGTGTCTTGTTCGATCCTGCACTCGTCCTGCGAAACGAAACTGGTTCGAACCCGACCCGAACGGCGAAGCGAAATTCCCTCGCCAAAAGACCCTGGAAAATCACCGGAAATTCGCTAACCTGCTGTTCGTGCAGTGAAAACCGGGGAGGTATCGCGTATAATTCGCTTTTGCGCCTATAGGATTTGCCATGCGTCTGATCCAAACAGCACTCACGTTCGATGACGTGCTCCTCGTCCCGGCTTTCTCCGATGTTCTGCCGCGCGACACCAGCCTCAAAACCCGGCTGACCCGCAACATTTCCCTGAATATGCCGCTTGTGTCCGCCGCCATGGACACCGTCACCGAAGCCCGCCTCGCCATTGCGATGGCGCAAATGGGTGGCGTGGGCATTATCCACAAGAATCTGACGCCGGCCGAGCAGGCTAGCGAAGTGGCCAAGGTGAAGCGTTTCGAATCGGGTGTGGTGCGCGATCCGATCACCGTACCGCCGCAAATGAAGGTGCGCGACGTGATTGCGCTGTCGCGCCAGCATGGCATTTCTGGTTTCCCGGTTGTCGAAGGGGCGCAGCTGATCGGCATCGTCACCAACCGCGACCTGCGCTTCGAAGAGCGTCTGGACGAACCGGTGCGCAACATCATGACGCCGCGCGATCGTCTCGTCACCGTCAAGGAAGGCACGCCGCTCGCTGAAGCGAAGGCGCTGATGCACAGCCATCGTCTGGAACGCGTGCTGGTCATCAACGACTCTTTCGAACTGCGCGGCCTGATGACGGTGAAAGACATCACCAAGCAGACCGAACACCCGGACGCCTGTAAGGACGAACACGGCAAGCTGCGCGCGGGCGCGGCGGTCGGTGTAGGCGAGGACAACGAAGAGCGCGTGGAACTGCTGGTGCAGGCGGGTGTGGACGTGATCGTCGTGGATACCGCGCACGGCCACAGCAAGGGCGTGCTCGAGCGTGTGCGCTGGGTCAAGAAGAACTTCCCGCATGTGGAAGTGATCGGCGGCAACATCGCTACGGCTGCCGCTGCCAAGGCGCTGGTCGAATACGGCGCGGACGGCGTGAAGGTCGGTATCGGCCCGGGCTCGATCTGCACCACGCGTATCGTCGCGGGTGTGGGCGTGCCGCAGGTCACGGCCATCGCCAATGTGTCGGAAGCGCTCAAGGGCACGGGCGTGCCGGTCATCGGCGACGGTGGCGTGCGTTTCTCCGGCGACGTCAGCAAGGCATTGGCTGCCGGCGCGAGCGCGGTGATGATGGGCAGCATGTTCGCCGGCACCGAAGAATCGCCGGGCGACGTGTTCCTGTATCAGGGCCGTCAGTACAAGTCGTATCGTGGCATGGGTTCGGTCGGCGCGATGAAGGACGGCGCAGCAGACCGTTACTTCCAGGACAACTCCGCGAACATCGACAAGCTGGTGCCGGAAGGCATCGAAGGCCGCGTCGCCTACAAGGGCTCGGTCACGGCGATCCTGTTTCAGCTGATCGGCGGCGTGCGCGCCAGCATGGGTTACTGCGGCTGCCGCACCATCGCCGAGATGAACGACAAGGCTGAATTCGTGCAGATCACCGGTGCCGGCCTGCGCGAGTCGCACGTTCACGACGTGCAGATCACTAAGGAAGCGCCTAACTACCACGTGGACTAATCGCCCATGAAGCCATTGCTGCGTGCTGTACTGATCATCGATGCCCTGCTCCTGCTGGCGTTCGGCGTGCTGTTCCTGCTGACGCCGTGGACTTCGCTGTACAACGCGCTGCAACTGGTGCAGACGCAGCCTACGCTCGTTGGACAAGGCCTCGGCATTGCGCTGATCGGTCTCGCGTGGCTGGCTTTCCATGCCTCGATCGACGGCGCGCTGACCTCGACGGTCGCCAAGGTCGTTGGGCATGTGAACTGGCTGACGGGCCTGCTGATGGTGGTCTGGCTGATCGGCATGCACAGGCCTGAACTGACCGGCTTCGGTCAGCTGGTCGCGGTGCTGACGGGGGTCGTGCTGGTGGTGCTGGGGCTGGGCGGTGTGCGGCTCTCTCGCACGGTACGACGCCGCGAACGGCTGCGTCTCGCTGAGATCGCTGCTGCCGAGCGTGCTGAAAGGCAAGCTGCGAAAGATGCAGCGAGGGGACGCGATGTGGTGGGCTATCGGGCTGAGCCTGTGGTCGAACCCGTCGCACCGCCTGTCGTGAGGCCGGCCAGCCCGATCAGTCCCGCCACCGGACATCCGGTCGAGCCAGACTTCGCTGCGGCGAACCGTCCAGGAACGCTCTCGGCGAGCGACGCCGAAGCGCGCAGCTCTGCTGCGGATGCGCCCGGCGCGCCACGGCCTCCGTTTCATGGCTGAGGCCCGGGGCGCCACGCCACCTGCCGCAGCTTCCGGATTCCGTCTTGAATTCAACGCCGCGCCTTGTGCGCGGCTTTCCTTATCCGTCCACTTTTATTCCGTCCGCTGCCATGCATGACAAGATCCTGATTCTCGACTTCGGTTCGCAAGTCACCCAACTGATTGCACGTCGCGTCCGCGAGGCGAACGTGTACTCGGAAATCCATCCGTACGACGTCGATGCGGCCTTCATTCGCGACTTCGCGCCGAAGGGCGTGATTCTGTCGGGCGGCCCGAGCTCGGTCACAGAGACCGATACGCCGCGCGTGCCGCAAGCGGTGTTCGAACTCAGCGTGCCGGTACTCGGCATCTGCTACGGCATGCAGGCGATGGCCGAGCAGCTCGGCGGCAAGGTCGACAATGGCCACGTGCGCGAATTCGGTTACGCCGAAGTGCGGGCGCGCAACCATACGAGCCTGCTCGAGGGCATCAGCGACTTCACCACGCCGGAAGGTCACGGCATGCTGAAAGTGTGGATGAGTCACGGCGACAAGGTGCTGGAAATGCCGCCGGGATTTCAGCTGATGGCGTCCACGGAATCATGTCCGATCGCCGCAATGGCCGACGAAGCGCGCCATTTCTACGGCTTGCAATGGCACCCGGAAGTCACGCACACGGTGCAGGGCCGCGCGATGCTCGAACGCTTCGTGCTGAAGATTTGCGCCGCACAGCCTGATTGGGAAATGGGTCATTACGTCGACGAAGCGGTTGCGAAGATTCGCGAGCAGGTCGGCAACGAGCATGTGATCCTGGGGCTGTCGGGTGGCGTGGATTCGTCGGTGGCGGCTGCGTTGCTGCATCGTGCGATTGGCGATCAACTGACCTGTGTGTTCGTCGATCACGGCCTGCTGCGTTTGAACGAAGCTGAGCAAGTAATGGCGACGTTCGCGGATCACCTCGGCGTGAAGGTCATTCACGTCGACGCGAGCGAAGTGTTCCTGTCGAAGCTCGCTGGTGTGACGGATCCGGAAGCCAAGCGCAAGATCATCGGCGCGGAATTCGTCGAAGTGTTCCAGACGGAAGCAGGGAAGTTGACGGATGCGAAGTGGCTCGCGCAGGGGACGATCTATCCGGATGTGATCGAGTCGGCTGGCAAGGGAAAGAAGGCCACGCAGACCATCAAGAGCCACCATAACGTGGGTGGCTTGCCGGAGACGCTGAATCTGAAGCTGCTTGAGCCGCTGCGTGAACTGTTCAAGGACGAAGTGCGCGAGCTCGGCGTGAAGCTCGGTTTGCCGCCGGCGATGGTGTATCGCCATCCGTTCCCGGGTCCAGGGCTGGGCGTGCGGATTCTGGGAGAGGTCAAGCGCGAGTTTGCGGATCTGCTGCGCCGTGCAGACGCGATTTTCATCGAGACGCTGCGTACCACCATCGACAAGGAAACCGGCAAGTCTTGGTATGACCTGACGAGCCAGGCGTTCGCGGTGTTTCTGCCGGTCAAAAGCGTGGGGGTGATGGGCGATGGGCGCACATATGAGTATGTTGTAGCGCTGCGCGCTGTGCAGACGCTGGACTTCATGACCGCGCATTGGGCGCATCTGCCGCATGAACTGCTCGGGCATGTGTCGAACCGGATTATTAATGAAGTAAGAGGGATTAACCGGGTTGTGTACGACATCTCGGGGAAGCCGCCGGCGACGATTGAGTGGGAGTGAGGAATTCTCCCTTTTTAAATCAAAAGTTTTGGCAAGTGACAAACGACTCGCGCCATTCAAAAATGGCGAGGGTCGTTATTAATCCAAGGGGTGCGAGGTCTCGCTCCGGTCTTAGGGGCGCCGCAAACCGGCACCATAAATATTATAAAGCGCGAGCCATATGGAAAGCGTGCAATGCAGCGGGCGGTAGACAAATGCGCCTCGATCTGATCGGGCATGCGATAACCAATTTCTAACGGGAAGTGCACGCATCGCCCGTCAAATGGGGTTCGCCATAGCGAATTGCTTCACCTGCTCGGCCGAGTCAGTTGCGCAACCGGAAAAGTTTCCAATAAATGGCTCAAAAAATTCAATGAAACCGTCAGCGCCTTGACTTCCTCCCCAGAAATCGGCGTTCTTGATGTCATAGAGACCGCGGTCGCCATAGTGTTTAATCATATCTGCGAGAACGGCTTAATTGGATGATATGTCTTTGTCGCTATGAGGCGGCTCTCGCACCTCGATGAATCGGTATAAGGTTTTGCCATTCTCAAGGTTGATGGAAAGTTTAGGCTCGCTGTCCAGAATTTCTAATGCGTTGAACGCATATTTGCGCCATGACCTGTCTTCAGGCGTTGGTTGATGCTGTGCCGTATTGGGTCGCGTGAGGGCATGGTGATTTTCTATGTTAGCTGCGTCATCGCTGTGGGGCGCGGCTGCCGGTTGACTGTACGAGGCTCATCGTCATAAAGAAATTTACCAGCGGAGCGGTCTGCGATCCATACCCGCACGGCGTCGAGTCGTTCGATCAAGTCAGATAAGATTGTTGGTCGATATGTAATCTTCGTGATACATTAAGGGAATTAGAGACTCAGGAAGGTTGCAACATGCCAACCCCTCACGCTCCTTCTGCCGGCGTCCGGCGGGCGCTGCGCAAATTGGGCGTCGATATTCACGACGCGCGTCGTCGTCGCCGGTTGACCATGGCTGTGATTGCCGAGCGGGCCTTCACGTCGCGAGCGACCTTGCAGCGCGTCGAGGCGGGCGATCCCAGCGTGAGCATGGGCATCTATGCGGCAGTTCTGCAGGCGCTTGGGCTTCTGGATGGCCTACTGGCGGTTGCTGACCCCGCTCGGGATACAGTGGGGCAGTCGCTGGCAACCGCGGCGTTGCCTCAGCGCGTCCGGCTGCCCCGTATCAGGGGGGAGAGTGAGCATGGCTGATGTCGAGGTGTATATCGATCTCGACGGCACGCCGCGACCAGTGGGGTTGCTCAGACGCCATGCGTCGCGTCGGGAAGAAACGGTCACGTTCGAATATGACGAAACCTGGCTGGCCGACGACGAGCGCTTTTCGATTGAACCGGCGCTGGCGTTGACGCGCGGCGTCTTCCCGCGGCCGCCTGATCAACCCATCTTTGGTTCGATTGGCGATTCGGCGCCGGATACCTGGGGGCGACGCCTCATGCAGCGTGCGGAGCGTCGACAAGCCGAACGGGAAGGGCGGCGTGTCCGGACGCTGGGTGAACTGGATTATCTGCTGGGCGTAGCGGATGAAACGCGCCTGGGCGCGCTGCGATTCCGCTGGAGCGGAGAAGATGAATTCCAGGCGCCCGTACCCGCCGGTGTCCCTGCGCTGATCGAATTGGGGCGGCTGCTTCAAATCACCGAGCGCATCCTGCGAGACGAGGAAACCGATGAGGATCTGCAACTGATCTTCGCGCCGGGGTCGTCACTCGGTGGCGCGCGTCCCAAGGCATCGGTCATCGACCAGCACGGCCATTTATCGATTGCCAAATTCCCAAAAGAGACCGACGAATACAGCATCGAGGCTTGGGAGGAAGTCGCCTTGCGCTTGGCTGAGGGCGCCGGCATTTCCACCCCGCATCACGAACTGCTTCAGGTAGCGGGTAAGCCCGTGCTGTTGTCGCGTCGCTTCGACCGCGCTGGGAGCATTCGCATTCCCTTTCTCTCGGCAATGTCGATGACAGGATCGCGAGACGGCCAACGTGGCAGCTATCCCGAACTGGTTGATGCACTGACACAACACGGTGCGAAGGCGCGGACCGATGCTGCCCAGTTATATCGCCGCGTGACCTTCAACGTACTGGTTTCCAATGTCGACGACCATTTGCGCAACCACGGTTTCCTCTGGGCCGGCCGCGATGGCTGGGTATTGTCACCGGCCTATGACCTCAATCCCACGCCAACCGACATCAAGGCGCGCATCCTGACGACTAACATCGATCTCGACGAGGGAACGTGCTCGGTCGGCCTCCTTGAAAATGCGGCGGAGTTTTTCGGTTTGTCGTTGAAACAGGCACGGGCCACGATCCGCGAGGTGGCCGATGTGACCCGGACATGGCAGGCGGTTGCTCAGGAGGTCGGTTGCAGGCGCGCAGAGATCGCACGCATGGCAAGCGCGTTCGAGCACGACGATCTTGGTGCAGCATTACAGTTGTGACGGTATCGACCCACATGACCAGGCGGAAGCACAGTCCTAGCAAGGTTTCAACCATCTGGTTGACCATCGAGTGGCAGTGAGGGGGCTTAAGCTCCATTTGACGGTATTTTCTGACGGTATGCGCGCGCAGCATGCGTAGTGGCTCGTCAGATACCGTCTGCGCCGTCGACCAGACTCATTCGCCGTTCAGGTGAGCGGACCATTTCCGCCTATGCATCGCAAGCTGTGTCGCTGTGCACACCACAGAACAATTCCATGTTGCCACCAACACTGTATGGATGTACAGTATCAAGGGCAACGCGCCCGATCCACGAAAACGGCCTTGGTAGTGCGGGACGCTGAGCCGCAATTTGGCGCGCGTACCCGGCGATCCACCGTAAGCCAGCCACTCAAAACGCCGCAATCGGCACGCTCTTCAAAGGCGCGGGAAAGCGTGGCGCACCATTGAACGGAGATTCATCGACATGCCTGCTTTATCGTCTCGGGCGCATCATGCCGGTCAACTCTGGTTGCCGGGGCTAGAGGCACCACCTGTCGCGACAGACGGCCTGTTCTTCGCAGTCCTACCCGACGCCAATACCGCGGCCGGCATCGCGAAACTCGGGCAGCAAATGTGCGGAGAGATGCGTCCGAAGAGCAAGCCGCACGCGGCCAACCGCCTGCACGTCACGCTGCAGCACCTTGGGAATTTCGCAGGCGGCTTGCCGCAAGAACTGGTCGACGTAGCCATCAAAGCCGCCGCGTCAATCAGAATGGAACCGTTCAGCGTCGAATTCGACCATGCTTTGACTTTCGCAAAGAAACCTCGGCCCGGAACGCTGGTGCTTGGAGGTACTGAGGGGCTGGTTGGCCTCTACACGCTCCACGACGCACTCGTAGGTGCATTGCAAAGCGCAGGATTCGACCTCACGTCGGAATTCACACCACACGTGACGCTTGCCTACGGCATGCCCTGGATCGATAAACGTCCCATCGAAGCCGCCAGTTGGAACGTCCGCGAGTTCGTGTTGATGCACAGCCTGCTCGGACGTACCCGCCATATCGCGCTGGAGCGTTGGCCGCTGGCAGCATAGCTTTTGACTTGACCTAACCCGCGGACATCGCCCCACCATCACCCCAACCCCAGCGATCGATCCAGGAAAGGTATCAATCGATTCACTGTTTGGAATTTACGTGAATCGATCTTCTTTCTAAAGTCTCCATCATTCTTGATGGAGATATCACGCTGATGAGCCACTACACACCAGAGGAACTGCGCGATGCATTGAGCGCAGGCCTGCTGTCCTTCCCGGTTACCCATTTCGACCAGGATCACGCTTTCGACGAGGCTGCTTACCGCAGCAACCTCGAGTGGCTGTCCAGCTACCCCGTCGCGGGGCTGTTCGCCGCCGGTGGCACCGGCGAGTTCTTCTCGCTGACACCCACCGAAACCAGCCGCGTGATCAAGGTCGCTGTCGAGCAGGTGGCGGGCAAGGTCCCCGTCGTCGCCCCGGCCGGCGGCGGTACGGCGCAAGCGATCGAGTTGGCCCAGGCGGCCGAGGCCAACGGCGCCGACGGCATCCTGCTGTTCCCGCCTTACCTCACCGAATGCGATTCCGCCGGCGTAGCGCAGCACGCTATTCGCGTCTGCCGTGCAACCTCGCTTGGGGTTACCGTCTACAGCCGCGGAAACGCCATGCTGGACGACGTCGCCGTGGCGCGCATCGCGGATCAATGCCCGAACCTGATTGGCTACAAGGATGGCGTCGGCGACATCGACCGGATGACGCGCGTCTATAACCGTCTCGGCGATCGCCTCACCTACGTAGGCGGCTTACCGACAGCCGAGACCTACGCGCTCCCTTACCTCGAAATGGGCGTGACAACCTATTCATCGGCGATTTTCAATTTTCTGCCGGAGTGGGCATTGAAGTTCTACGCAGCGGTGCGTGCCCGCGATCACGCCTTCGTCCAGCGCGAACTGCGCGATTTCGTGCTGCCCTATACGCTGATCCGCAACCGCCGCGCCGGCTACGCGGTCTCCATCGTCAAGGCCGGCATGAAAGCTGTCGGCCGTCCGGCCGGCCCGGTACGTACGCCGCTGTCCGATCTGACGGACGAGGAGTTGGGCCAGCTCAAACAGCTCATCGGAGATCGCCGCTGACGAGCGGAGTGGCCTGACGGGAGGCATGCCTATCGGCGCAAAACCCCCGGCCAGGTTTCGCTCTCCCGGCTCTGCCACGCGCCATCCATAACGCGACAAAGGACGGCACGCAAAACGGACGCCGGCAGGGCGCCACTCATGCAAAGCGCAAAATATATTTTGACACTAAAATTCTTGGATGCTACATTTAACCTAGAAATACTGAACAATAAATATTCATGCCTCGGCGGGCAAGCGGCTTAGGCGCACGGTGATCCGCGCGTCCAAACCCACCCAGCCACGGGCAACCAGTATTTCCAAAATAAGAGAGGAGACAATGCGAACAGTCGAGGCTTTCGTTTCAGACACGATGGACGGAGCGCGAATCACGCCGACCCATGTCAAGGTCGTTGCACTCGTTGCTGCCGGCTATTGCATTGATGTAATCGACTACGCGATTTACGGTTCATTCATTCCGGACATGCTGAGGCAGCATTTCGCGACGCAGGCGCAGCTCGGATGGGTGGGAAGTGCGCAACTATTCGGTCTCGCGATTGGCACATTTTTGCAGGGCCAATTTACTGACCGCTTCGGACGCAAAGCGGTGTACCAGTTCAATCTGCTGCTGTTTGGCCTTGCCACGATCGCTAGCGCGCTGGCGCCGACCGTCATGTGGCTGCTGGTCACGCGCTTCATCGCAGGTCTCGGCCTTGGAGCCGAGCAACCGCTGGCATTTACCTACGCAGGCGAATACGCGCCAAAAGACATTCGCGGCCGGATCCTCGCCCTGGTGCACTTCATTGGTGGCGCGCTGGTCTGGCCATTGGCGTTTCTGGTCACGCTTTACTTCCGCGAATCCATCGGATGGCGTGGCATCTGGGGGGCGATAGGCGTCGCGGCGCTCGTTCTGTTCGTGCTTCGGTTCGCACTACCCGAGTCTCCCCGCTGGCTTGCTGCCAAAGGGCGCGGCAAGGAAGCGTTGGCGATCATCAAGAAGATGGGTCTTGGTTCACCTTCCGAGGAGCTTTCGGACGTCGCGATCACGACCACGACCGATCCGTTCGCGGTGGTGTGGAAGGACTATCGGGTCCGGCTGCTTGCGGCGATGGTCTGTTTCAGTGCGTTCTTCTGCGTCACGATTGGTCTCGGAACCTGGCTGCCGAATATCATGAGCAGCAAAGGCTTCACGATTACCAGATCGCTTTCGTACACGTTCGGCATGACGATGGCGGCGCCTTGCGCAAGTCTCTTCATGATGTACGCCCTCGACAGGTTTGGAAGACGACGCACCGCGTTTATCGCGTTCCTGTGCTCCGGCGCGTTTGCCATCGTCTTCGCGAACGCTTCAACTGATATGCAACTGATTGCGGCTGGCTTCCTGATGATCTTCTTCTACCAGGTGGGCGGCAACACGATGCAGATTTTCACGTCCGAGGTCTTCCCAACCCAGGCTCGCGCATCCGGCTTTGGAATGGCGGCGGGTATCGGGCGGTTGGCCACCGCTGGCTTTGTTCCCGCGCTCCCGATGATCCAGCATACTTACGGTCTTCCTGTCGTATTCGGCACGATCGCGGCCTTGATGGCGATCGCCGCGTCGGGACTCCATCTGATTGGACCGGAGACTCGCCGCCGCTCGCTGGAATCGATCGCGTAACGAGGCCGCGCCGCGCTGAAGTAACTGGACAGGTTGTTGGAATTAAACCCGATGAGGTTCACGATGTACCCGATATCGCATTCTCCGAACGTGACGTTTTTAGGCTATACCGATCAGGGTAAGCGTCCGGACGGCGTCCAGATCATGGTGGACCGCGGCCATGCCTATATCGGTCACATGTTCAGCGATGGCATCTCGGTCATAGATGTTCGCAACCCGAAAGATCCAAAGCCCGTCAACTTCATTGCCTGTGCTCCGAACACCCGTGCGCATCATCTGCAGCTGCACGACAATCTTCTGCTGGCCGTCAACAGTGCGAACGTGTGGGCGCTGCAGCGCTATCAGAGCCAACAGGATTATTTTACGAACGCCATCGACGACAGCTTCAACCGCCGCGAGAAGCCGTTCGTGGCGGGCTTGCGTATCTACGAGATTGGCGCTGACCCGTCGAATCCGCGGGAAATCGGCTTTTGCCCTGTCGAGGGAATTGGATTGCATCGACTGTGGTGGACGGGTGGCCGATATGCCTACGCTTCGGCCCATCTGCACGGCTTCACCGATTTCGTTCTGGCGATCTTCGATGTAAGCGACCCTACGAAGCCGACCCTCGCAGGACATTGGGCGTTGCCCGGCATGAACCGGGAAGCGGAGGAAACGCCGACCTGGCCGAAGGGCAAGCGCTGGGCGCTGCATCATGCCATTCCCGCTGACGGCAAGTTATTCGGCGCCTGGCGGGATGGTGGGCTGACCATCCACGACCTTACCGATCCGGTTGCGCCGAAGCTGATCAGCCACACGGTCATCTCGCCGCCTTTCGCTGGAGGCACGCATACGCCGCTGCCTTTGCCCGGGCGCCAGTTGGCCATCGTCGCGGACGAAGCGATCAGTTCCAATTGCGCTGCAGGGCTCGCGCACACCTGGGTGTTCGACGTTCGTGACGCGAGCAACCCGATTTCGATCGCGACGCTGCCGCAGCCTGAAGAGCTCAACTATTGCGCTGTTGGAGGCAAGTTTGGACCTCATAACCTCCATGAGAACAGGCCCGGTGCGTTTCAGAGCGAAAATCTCATCTTTGCCACCTGGCACAATGCGGGCGTTCGTGTGTTCGACATCTCCAATGCTTTCAGGCCGCGCGAAGTCGGCCATCTCGTCCCGGGTGCACCGCAGGCACTGGTCGACATCCGGCCAGGTGCCGTTCCTGTCACGCAGTCCGCAGACGTGTTCGTTGACCGTAATGGCCTGATGTACGTGACGGACACGAACGCTGGCCTGACCATCGCGCAGTACGAGGATCTTTGATGTTGCCTTCGCAAAATACCAAGGCTGCCCCGAGCTCGACCCGCACAAGTGCGGTCTATAGGGTGCTGCGTCAAGACATCCTGTGCGGGAAACTGACGCCGGCGGCCAAACTTTTAATCGACGAGATCAGCCAACGTTATGGCGTGACCAGCACGCCAATACGTGAGGCACTCAATCAGCTGGTCACGGAAGGCTTTGTTCAGAAAGTCGACCAGAAGGGCTTCTTTGTCGCGCAGGTTTCCCGGCGCGAATTGAGCGAGTTGACCAACACGCGTTGCTGGGTCGAGTCCATCGCACTGCGAGAGGCACTGGCTCACAGGACGCCTAAATGGGAAGAGGACCTGATACTCGCGGGCCATCGGCTGTCCCGTACCAACCGGTCGGCGGATCCTGAGGTGTTTCAGGAGAACGCGCCGTGGGAAGACACGCACAAGCAGTTTCACATGGCGCTGATCGCCACGTGTCCATCGCGATGGCTGCTCGATTTTTGTTCTTTGATGACCGATCACGCGGCGCGTTATCGCTACCTGTCAATGAGCCTGGCGTATCCAGAGCGCGATGTCACCAAGGAACACAAGGCCTTGATAGACGCCGCCATCGATGGGCCGCCCGCGCGGGCGATCGAGATGCTGATGGAGCATTACCGCACCACGGCAGACATCATCATCAGGTCGAACCTGGACCTGCCGGATTAGATTGGGGAGCGGCGGGGCATGGTGCCCGAGCCGATCAACAGGACATAACACAACTTCCAAACGGGAATTCAGTATGGCGAACAGATTTGCGGTTGTCACAGGGGCCGGCAGCGGTGTGGGACGAGCGGTAGCCACGGCGCTGCTGCAGAACGGATATTCGGTGGCGCTGGCGGGGCGCCGTCAGGACGCGCTGGAAGAGACCGCGCGTCTGGCGGGCGGCAGTAGCCTGGTTGTGCCTACGGATGTTTCGAAGCCCGACGAGGTGCAAGCACTTTTCGCCAGGGTCGCAGCGGAGTTCGGCAGACTGGACGTCCTCTTCAACAATGCCGGTACGGGTTCGCCTGCAACCAATTTCGGTGACGTGACCTTCGAGCAGTGGTCGGCGGTCATCGATGTGAACATCCACGGGATGTTTCTGTGCGCCAACGCGGCATTTCGCATGATGCGGGACCAGTCTCCTCGAGGCGGCCGCATCATCAATAACGGCTCGTTGTCGGCTCACGTGCCGCGGCCTGGTTCCGCGCCTTATACGACATCGAAACACGCCGTCACGGGACTGACCAAGTGCATCGGTCTGGACGGTCGTGCGTTCGACATCGTGAGTTCCCAGGTCGACATCGGCAACGCAGCGACCCCGATGACCGCCCGCATGGCCAAGGGCGTGCTTCAGCCGAACGGAACCACGGCTGTCGAACCGACGATGGACGCTGCCAATGTAGGCAATACGGTTTTGTTGATCGCGAATATGAGTCTCGACGCCAATGTCCAGTTCGTGAGCGTGATGGCATCGCAAATGCCGTCGTTCCTCGGACGAGGCTAATGCTGCTCCGACTCAGGCCTCATCCAGGCTTGAGTCGAGTCTGAATATCCGTTGGCTGGCCGGCCAGCCAACGAAGACGAGAGTGTTGAAATCGGGCTGACAGGTAATACACGTCACGCCGTTGCTTTGCCAGATTGCCGGGATAAGAAGTAGATATATAAATAAGTATAACTAATTAGATAGAAGAAATCAGGAGTGAGACTTTCAGAGTAATTAGGTCATCTTATTACTATCGAAAAACGGAGACGGAAATGAGAAAGATTGTCTGGATGGCGGCAGGTGCGTCGATATTGGCTAATGTTGCACACGCTCAGAGCTCAGTAACGTTGTATGGCATTGTGGATAACGGCATTGGATATCAGAGCAGTGCAACTACGCTCGGTTCCACGAGTGGCGGCCGCTCTCTCGTCAAGATGACGACGGGCGTCTTTGCGGCAGATCGGCTTGGCTTTAAAGGCGTCGAGGATCTCGGCGGAGGAACGCAGGCCATCTTTACGTTGGAACAGGGTTTCAGTGCCGCGACCGGTGCGGAGTCGACCTCGGGGTTAGGGTTCAGCCGGCTCGCCTATGTTGGGTTGACGAATCAGACATACGGCACGTTCACGGCGGGACGCGAATACTCGGCCTATTACACCCTACTGCAGCCATTTAGTCCGGAGCCGCGGCTGACCGGTTACTACGCCGCACACCCGGGCGATATTGATGGGACGGACACCGACTTTCACGAGAACAACGCACTCGTCTACACGTCGCCGAATTTCTACGGTTTGACCGTTAGCGGCGAATACGCCCTCGGTGGTGTCGCGGGAAGTTTCAACGCCGGCTCGTCGTGGAGCGCTGGTGTGCAGTACATCAACGGTCCGATCGGCGCCGCAGCCGCGATCTGGCGTGTCAACAACTCGACGTCGGGCGGCGGGGCATTTGGTGCGTCGTCGGTCACCTCGAATAACGGCGCCCAGATCGGCATATCGGCCATCAACGTCGGATACCAGACGGCGCAAGCGCAGCAGCGCTTCGCGGTGGCGGGCGCCTACACGTTCAGTCCGGCATGGGATTTGTCCCTGATGTATTCGAATACCCAGTACATCCCGGGCATACGCTCTTCATTTACCGACACGGCCATTTTCAACACGGTCGGTGCAGTGTTGCATTACAAAGTGACCCCTGCGTTCGATCTCGCAGCGGGTTACGCCTATACGCGCGCGACCAGTGCAAACCGGATTTCGTCAGCCGCGCAATATAACCAGATCAATTTCGGTCAGGTCTACAGCCTTTCGAAAGCCACGGCCCTCTATGCCATGGAAGGCTTTCAGCGGGCAAATGGTCAAACACTCGGCATAAACGGCGGCGGAGACATCGTCAATGCCGTGGCATCGGCTGGCGACGGCGGTAACGCACAGCCTGCGTCGTCACGCAGCCAGGTTGTCGGTGGCATCGGTCTGATGCACAGATTCTAAGGAGACCTTCTCGTTGCATTGACAGTCGGTTCGACGACGCGTGTCGATCGGGCGGCAGCATGCAACGGTGCGGTCGCGGACGCAACAGATTTTTTCCAGGAGATGGGCATGAAGCTCGTGAGTTTTCGCCATGCAGGCAAGGAGTCGTTTGGCGTTGTAGTGAATGAAGGTGTCGTCGATCTGGCGCCTTACGCTTCGGAAGTCGGTTCAACGCTGAAACAGGCGCTCGCGCTTGATAGCCTCACCGCCATCCAGACAATCACCCGGTATGCGAAAGCGACTCACGCATGGGCTGATGTGGAATTCCTCCCGGTGGTGCCCGATCCGGGAAAGATCCTCTGTATCGGCATCAACTACCTGGAACACCTGAAGGAAACGGGGCGCGAAACGCCGGAAAAGCCGACGATTTTCACCCGTTTCGCCGATTCGCAAACGGCGCACAACGCGGCCATCGTGCGTCCGCGCGCATCTGAAAAGCTCGATTTCGAAGGCGAACTTGCCGTCGTGATCGGCCGTAACGCGCGCCACGTGAAAGCCGCGGATGCCCTGGATTACGTGGCAGGCTATTCCTGCTACAACGACGGCAGCGTGCGCGATTGGCAACGACACACGAGCCAGTTGATACCTGGGAAGAATTTCCCGCGCACAGGCAGCTTCGGACCGTGGCTCGTCACGACTGATGAAGTGGGCGACCCCTCGCTGCTTTCCTTGACGACGCGTCTGAATGGCGAGGTTGTGCAGCACGCCACCACAGACGATCTGATCTTCGGCATTCCCGCCTTGATCGAGTACATCAGCACGTTCACCGAGTTAAGGCCGGGTGACGTGATCATCACCGGGACCACGGGTGGCGTGGGAGCGTATCGTCAGCCGCCACTCTGGATGAAGCCGGGCGATGCGGTGGAGGTCGAGATATCGAAGATCGGTATCCTGAAGAATTCGATCGTCGACGAATAAGCATGACTCGATGCAGGTGGTGACCGGGTGTCGTGCGCGTGCACCGCCGGCGACGTGAAGGAGAATGTTCGTGTTCGATCTGAATCAATTGCGCTGTTTCGTGACGGTTGCGGAAGAACTGCACTTCGGTCGGGCGGCTGCCCGGCTGCACATGACGCAACCGCCCTTGAGCAGACAGATCCAGCTGTTCGAGCACAGCATAGGGACGTCACTCTTTAACCGGACAAACCGCATGGTGCGGCTGACGCCTGCGGGACGCAGTCTGTTGCCGGAGGCGCACGCCATTTTGCGTCTTGCCGAGAGGGCGCGCCTGTCGGCACTGAGGACTGGGCAGGGTGAGGCAGGGCGGATCGTGATTGGCTTCACCGCAGCGGCCGGCTACGAATATCTGCCGGAGATGCTGGGCCAGTTGCGGCGAACGCTGCCAGGCGTCGACCTGGAGTTGCGCGAAATGGTTAGCCGCTCGCAGGTGGAGGCTCTGGAAAACGGCCAGCTGGACGTCGGCCTGCTGCGTCGGCTGCCGCCTGATTGCGACGATCTGGATAGCGTATGTGTGGCGCGCGAATCGCTGGTCGCCGCGCTTCCGCTCGAGGACCCGCTAGCGCGGCGCAAGACGCTGCATCTGCGGGACTTCAATGGCCGGGCGATGGTGATGTATTCGCCCGACGAAGCGCAGTACTTTCATGAACTGGTTCGGCATGTATTCGCCCGCGTCGGCGCGACGCCGAAATACGGTCAGCAGGTGAGCCAGGTCCACTCGATGCTGGCCGTGGTTCGCTCGGGCCTGGGTGCGGCGCTCGTGCCGGAGACCGCCAGCCGGCTGTGCTACGAAGGCATTGTATTTCGCGAGATCGACGGTATTGATCCCGTGAAACTCGTGGAACTGCACCTCGCGTGGAAGATCGGCAACGACAATCCGGCGCTGGCGAAGGCGTTGCCGCTACTCCAGAACATTGGCAACCGGCGCCAGCCGCTGGCTCTGACGCAATGAGGAGGGCGAGGCTCCGGAAAGAAAGAGCCGGTTTTCCTGTTCGAAGCTTCTATCGGTGAACGGAGACAACATGCGTAATCAGACAATGTCTTTCCTGTTTCTGCTGGCGCTCGCGCATGGCGCGCAGGCCCAGGTCGCAGACAGGAAGGTGCTCACGCTAGCCGGCGCGCAAGGCATAGTCGAAGCCGCGTTGGCAGCGGCGAAAGGTAACCAGTTGCGCCAGTCGATTGCGGTAGTGGACGACGGCGGTAACCTGCTGGCTTTCGTACGCATGGACGACGCGCAACTGGCAGGTGTGCAGATGGCGCTCGGCAAGGCCCGCACTGCGCTGATGTTTCAGGGCCCCAGCAAGGGCTTTGCGGATCGGATAGCCGCTGGACAACTCAATGTGCTGGCACTGCCGGACATGCTGCCCGCCGATGGTGGTCAGCCACTCGTTTATGACGGGAAGATCGTGGGGGCCGTGGGCGTCAGCGGTGCGTCGCCGGCGCAGGACGGCCAGACAGCTTTGAAAGCGGCCGCTTCGCTGCAATAGCGAATCAGGCGGTCGACCGCAACGATGTTGCATGGAACAGGAGTAATCGCTAAAGCGATAGATAGCTCCTGCCGACAACGGAGACACATATGCTGAAAAAATGGAGCCGGCTCGATCTACGCCCGGCCGCGCCACCTTGCGGGTGCAGCCTCTCGCATCCGCATACCCACACACAGCATCACGCACTGCCCGCGCACGGCGCCGGACGCCGCGGTTTTCTCGGCGCCGCCGCTGCGCTTGGGATGGGGCTCGCGATCAGCGGCGATGTGTGGGCGCAGCAGACCAGGCCAGCGGCGCGGATCGTCGACGTGCATCATCACTACACATCGCCCGCACTGCTTGCGATGATGCTGGGGCGCCGCACCAATCAGGTCTTCAATCAGTCGTGGACGGTTCAGAAGTCGCTTGACGCGATGGACGCGGGCGGCATTGCGACCGCTGTGGTATCGACCAGCGATCCGGGTATCTTCTTCGGCGACTATGATCAGGCGAAGGCCCTCGCTCGCGATTGCAACGAGTTTCAGGCCCGCATGGTCGCCGATTACAAGGGGCGTTTCGGCATGTTCACGACGTTGCCGCTGCCCGACATCGACAGCACGCTTGCCGAGATCGCGTATGGCCTCGACACGCTGAAGGCGCAAGGCGTCGGCATGATGACGAGCTACGGTACGAAGTATCTCGGCGACCCGGCATTTGCGCCGGTGATGGAAGAGCTCGAGCGCCGCAAGGCCACGGTCTTCGTTCATCCGCTGCAGCCGGCATGCTGCACGAATGTCGTGCCTAAAGTGCCTGACATCGTGGTCGAATACGGTACCGAGACCTCGCGCACCATCGCCAGTCTGCTGATGAATCACACGACGATTCGCTATCCTAACATCCGCTTTATCTTTTCTCATGGCGGTGGCGATGTGCCGTTTCTAACTTTCCGTTTCGCTCGCATGGTGTCGGGAGATCCAGATCTGATGAAGGCCGAACCGGGCGGTGGCATAGCGCTGATCCAGAAGCTGTACTTCGACACCGCACAGGCCTGGAACCAGTATTCGCTGCCGTCGCTGACGGCGCTGATGCCGCCCGAAAGGATCCTGTTCGGCTCGGATTTCCCCGCCGCATCGCCGCTGGACACCGCCAATGGGCTGCGAGCTTCCGGGATGAGTGCGGCAGCGCTCGCGAAGATCGAATGGCAGAACGCGCACGCGATTTTGCCGAATCTCGTCGTATAAGCGGACCGAAAAGAGCGGCGGCGCGTCGGCGGCCATAGCGCGCCGCGTTTCCGCTGCTTTCCCGCCAACCCGCGCCAACCCCCGCCCAGCAAGGGCCGTGGCCTCCCCGAGGCCCGCATCTACCGCCTGTCTCCCCCACCTGGTTCGCCGGCACTCCCCCATTCAGGGGGTACATCCCGTGTCTCGGCACTTGCATGATTCTCCCAACGCATTTGCACAGCAGGCCAAAAAAACAAATAGATCAATAGTCGCCTGCAATCCATTTGGGGACTCAAGGAGAGACACATGCAGGACGAAATCAAGACGCCAGACTCCACGGCCTACGCGTATCCGTTGCTGATCAAACAGCTTTTACTCACACCATTTGTTCAGTCGCAGGACGAGGAGATCGTCTACCGGGATCAGTTCCGGATGACCTATTCAACGTTGCGCGAGCGGATCGCCCGGCTGGCCAACGGACTGAGCGAGCTTGGCGTGCAGCACGGCAGCACCGTCGGCGTAATGGATTGGGATAGTCACCGCTACCTCGAATGCTATTTCGCTGTCCCGATGATGGGCGCGGTTTTGCAGACCGTGAACGTGCGTCTGTCCCCAGCGGAAATTGCCTACACGATCAATCACGCTGGTGCTGACGTCCTGCTGGTTCACACGGATTTTCTGCCTGTCGTCGAATCGATCAAGGACCAGCTGGAAACAGTGCGCACCTTCATCTGGATCGATGAGCCGGGCAGCGAAGCGTCTGCCCACAGCATTTCCTTTTCAGCTGAATACGAGGCGATGCTGGCGGCGCATAGCACGAGCTATACGTTCCCGGACTTCGACGAAAACACGCGCGCAACGACGTTTTACACCACAGGTACGACCGGTCTTCCCAAGGGCGTCTACTTTACGCATCGGCAACTGGTTCTGCACACCCTCACGCTGATGGCGGCACTGGCGAGCCCTGTCTCGGGGCAGCGTTTCCATCGTGGCGACGTGTACATGCCGCTTACCCCGATGTTTCACGTCCACGCATGGGGCATGCCGTACATCGCCACAGTGCTGGGGGTAAAGCAGGTTTATCCCGGCCGCTATTTGCCGGACCGGCTCGCGCGACTCGTGCGTGAAGAGAACGTCACGTTCTCGCATTGCGTCGGCACGATCTTGCACATGCTGCTCTCGTGCGAGGAGGGCAAGGCGACGGACATGAGCCGGTGGAAGATCATCATCGGAGGTGGCGCTTTGCCGCAAGGCCTTGCCAAGGCGGCGCTGGATCGCGGAATTGACGTGTTCGTTGGATACGGGATGTCTGAAACGTGCCCGGTGCTCAGTCTGGCGCAACTTCCTCCCGGCGCCGAAAACCTCGACGAGGACGAGCAACTGCGCCTGCGCTGCAAGACCGGCCGGCCAGTGCCGCTCGTCGACCTGCGCGTCGTCGACGAGAACATGGACGAACTCGCGCACGACGGTGTAGCCACTGGCGAGATCGTAGCGCGGGCACCGTGGCTCACGCAGGGCTATCTGAACAATCCGGAGGCTTCGGCGCAGCTTTGGGCCGGCGGCTATCTGCATACCCAGGATATTGCCAATGTCGATTCGACCGGCAACGTACAGATCACCGACCGTCTCAAGGACGTAATCAAGTCGGGCGGCGAGTGGGTGTCGTCGTTGGAGATAGAAAACCTGATCTCGCGATATGACGGTGTGTCGGAAGTGGCGGTGATCGGCATCAAGGACGACAAGTGGGGCGAGCGGCCAGTGGCTCTGGTCGTGCTCAAGGAAGGCGCAGCCGTCACGGAAGACGACATCAAGCAGCACGTCCTGTCGTTTAGCACATCCGGAAAGATATCGAAATATGCGGTGCCTCAGGTCGTGAAGTTCGTCGATGCGCTGGCAAAGACGAGCGTCGGCAAGACCAACAAGAAGTGGCTGCGCGAGCAGTTCGCCTGATCGGCAAGCAAATTTCAAGGAGTGCAAAAGATGAGTCTGGAAAATTACAGCGTTGCCAATATCAACGAGGTCGTGGGCGTCGAGTTAGGCGTGTCGAACTGGGTGGTCGTCGATCAGGCGCGCATCAACGCGTTCGCCGAGTGTACGGGCGACAGGCAGTGGATCCACGTAGACGAGGAACGGGCGAAGCGTGAGAGTCCGTTCGGCGGCACGATCGCACACGGCTATCTGACCTTGTCGTTGCTTGGGGGCTTCGCGATCGAAATCGGTGTCGTTCCAAAGGACGCTTCCGCGGGCCTTAACTACGGTCTCGACAAGGTGCGTTTCATGACCCCTGTGAAGGCCGGTGCGCGTGTGCGCAGTCGCGTGACGCTCGTGTCGGCGGAGAGCAAGGGCGGCGGCCGCATCCTCATCAAGACAATGAACGAACTGCAGATCGACGGCGAAGACAAGCCGGCCCTGATTGCAGAAACCCTCGCGATGCTGATCGCGTGACCCACGACGTTCGGCGAGGCGCAAGCGCTTCCTGAAGGAGCAGCAAAATGGCGAAAACCACTGAAAGCCCGCAGAAAAACGCGAAGCAAAGCCCGCAAAACGAGACGGCCGATGAACTCGCGGCGTCAGCTGCGGAGGGCATGCTGGGTCCCAATCCCTTTGTCGGTTTGCGGGCGTGCGATATCGTCGCCACCGCGCAGAAAATCGGCACTCAGGCGTTGCGGCAACCCGCATTGGTCATGGAGCAGGAGGCGGCTTTCGCCCGCGAGGTTTTGAAGCTTTTCTCGGGTGGCGGCGACGCTATGCCGCCGAAGGGCGACAAACGCTTTACCGACGCCGCGTGGCAGAACAACTTTATGTATCGTGCGACGTTGCAAGGCTACCTCGCGTGGCGCGACACGCTTGCGGGTTTCGTCGAGCGCTCGGCGCTGGATCCTGCCAACAAGGAGCGTGCGAAGTTTGTGATGTCGCTCTTCACGGACGCGGCATCGCCGACGAATACGTTGCTGGGCAATCCCGCGGCGCTCAAAAAGGTTGTCGATACGGGTGGCGCTAGCCTGATGGATGGCTGCAACAACCTCATGATGGACCTGCTCAAGAATCACGGCATGCCCGCGCAGGTCAACAAGACGGCTTTCGGCGTGGGCAAGAACCTCGCTACGTCCACGGGCGCGGTGGTTTTTCGTAACGAGGTGCTGGAGTTGATCCAGTACGCGCCAACGACACAGCAGGTCTATGGCCGGCCGCAACTGATCGTCCCGCCTCAGATCAACAAGTTCTATATCTTCGATCTCTCCGAGGGCAAGAGCATTGTCGACTATCTGGTCAAAAACGAGCTACAGGTGTTCGTCGTCAGCTGGCGCAATCCGACCGCGGCTCAAAGCCACTGGGATCTGGACACGTATGTCACTGCACTCGTGGAAGCCATTACGGCGGTGCGTGAGATCACCGGCTGCGACGATGTCAACCTGCATGGCGCCTGCTCGGGTGCGATGGCCATTTCGGCCTTGCTTGGAAATCTCGCGAGCCGGGGCGACAAGACGGTCAACGCCGCCACGCTGATGGTGGCCGTGCTCGATAACAGCGCCGATTCGCAGCTTGGCCTGTTCGCCACTCCTGAGGCCATTGCGGCGGCCAAGCAGCACAGCACCTCGCGTGGGGTGCTGGCAGGCGAGGAAATGGGACGTGTGTTCGCCTGGATGCGGCCCAACGATCTGGTGTGGAACTACTGGGTCAACAACTACCTGCTGGGCAACGCACCGCCAGCTTTCGACATCCTTTACTGGAACAACGATGCGACCCGGCTGCCGGCGAAGATGCATGGGCAATTGCTCGACATTTTCACGCAGAACTCTTTCGGCAAGCCGGGCGCGCTGACGGTGCTGGGCACGCCGATCGACCTGTCCCAGGTCACCTGCGACAAGTACGTGGTGGCAGGCATGACGGATCACATTACGCCGTGGAAGGGCGTGTACAACACCGCGAGGACGTTTGGTGGCAACACCCGCTTCATCCTGAGTTCGAGCGGCCATATCCAGAGCCTGATCAACCCGCCCGGCAATCCGAAGTCGAAGTACTACCTCAACCCCGAGTTACCCGCGAACGCCGATGCCTGGCTCGCCGGCGCAAAGACAGAAGCGGATACCTGGTGGGGCAACTGGAGAGACTGGCTGGTCGCCCGGTCCGGTGAAAGGCGGGCAGCGCCAGCAGCCCTTGGCAGCGAACGGCATCCGGCGGGTGTGAAAGCCCCTGGAACCTATGTTTTGGAACCCTAAACGGCGTCATCGCGGGATAGTGAAATCCATTTTTTTGTAACTACCTTAACGGAGTCATCATGACAGCAACCCATCCTAACAATCTTTTTGGCGAATATACGAAGCTCATCACGCAGTTCAAGCTGCCGGGCGTCGACGTTGCCGCCATCCTCGAATCGCGCCGTAAGGACATCGAAGCGCTTGCCGAGGCGAATATGACGGCGCTCGCCGGTGTTCAGCAGCTCGGTCAAAAGCAGGTCGATATCGCGCGTTCGACGATGAACGAACTGCAATCGCTCGTGACCCGCCTGAGGACGCCAGGCAGCGAATCCGCAACGGCCACGGGAGAAGGCGTTCAAAAAGCGCTGCAAAAGGCCTTCGTGGACATGCAGGAACTCGCGGATGCGGCATACCGCGCGCAAACCGATAGTATCGCTGTCGTCACGAAGCGCTTTGCGGAGCATGTCGAGGAACTGAAAGCACTCGTGCAGCCCACGAAGTGATCGAACGGGCTTATGCGAGCCGCCGCCGTAACATAGCCAGGCGTAACCAGGCGAACCGTCTAACCATGGAACCCACCGGATGACCAACCTACAAACAAGCCCGGAGTTTGTCGACGCCATGCAGATCCAGACGATCGACCTGGACGGCCAGTTGCTGCGTGTTGCAGTCCGGCGGGGCAGCGATGCCTCGCCGCCGCTGCTCCTGTTCAACGGCATTGGCGCGAATCTCGAACTCGTTGAGCCGTTCGTTGCGGCGCTGGATGACGTGACCGTCATCGTTTTCGATGTCCCAGGTGTTGGCGGCTCGCCCGCTCCGTTGCTGCCGTACCGGTTCTCGACGCTCGCCGTGCTGGCCGACAAGCTGCTGACGCGGCTCGGGTACATCGATCCTGTCGACGTGCTCGGCGTATCGTGGGGTGGGGCGTTGGCCCAGCAGTTTGCACACCTCTACCCCAAACGCTGCCGCAGGTTGATTCTCGCCGCCACGTCCCCCGGCGTGATCATGGTCCCGGCGCGGCTGTCGGTACTGTCAAAACTGGTCGGGCCACGGCGCTATACCGACCCGTCTTACCTGAAGCAGATCGGCGCGGAGATATACGGTGGCGCATACCGGCACGACGCTGCGCTGCTCGAGGAACACAGCCGTCATATCCAGGCGCCGCGCGGCCGCGGCTACCTCTACCAGTTGCTGGCTGCATCGGGTTGGACCAGCCTGCCCTGGCTGGGCGGGCTTCGGCAAACGACGCTCGTCATGCATGGAAACGACGATCCGATCGTGCCGCTCGCCAACGCCAAGATCCTCGCAGCAAGGATTCGAAACGCGACGCTGCAAGTGATCGATGACGGTCATCTGTTCCTGATCACGCGGGCCAGGGAAGTTGCGCCGGCGGTAAAACGATTCCTGCGCCAGGAGGCCAGTTGAACCGTGTGACTGGGAGCGACGGGAATGCCGGGCGCGCAACGGCCCAAGCCACTGCGGACGAGAAGCTCGTTCGGCTGACGCGTATGCGCACGACGGCAACCTGTCTGCTCGCGGCGATGATCGCGCTATTGATCGCCTGCGTGGCCTGGCAGACGGCGCATCCGTGGCTCGCGTGGCCGCGTGCTTTTGCCGAGGCGGGTACGGTCGGTGCGATCGCGGACTGGTATGCGGTCGTCGCGTTGTTCCGGCATCCATGCGGCATCCCGATCCCGCACACCGCCATCATCCCGAAGAACCAGCAGCGCATCGCCGAGAGTCTGGGCAGCTTCATCGAGGAAAACTTTTTGACGCCCGAAGTCATCGTCGGGCGGCTCAGTGGTTTCAACGCGGCGCAGGCGCTGGCCGGGTGGCTGGCAGTACGCGAAAACAGCGCGACGATCGCGGATGTAGTGGCAGGCTCGCTTCCGCGATTGCTCGATGATATGGACGAAGCCGACATCGAACACTTCTTCGATCGAATCGTGATCCCGCAATTGCGTACGCTCGACGTATCGCGGCTGGCGGCGGAGGTCCTGGATATCCTCACCGAAGGCAACCGCCATCAGCCGTTGCTGGACCGCGGATTGAGCGTCTTGGAAAGCTGGTTGAGTAACAACGTGGGCCTGATCAAGGCGAAGTTCAGCGAGGCCTCGAAATTCACCTTGCCGACGCTGGATGCATACATCGTCAACAAGTTCGTCGAGGGCATCATCGCGCTCATGCATGAGGTCGTGGCGAATCCGGAGCACGAGCTTCGGCGCCGGTTCGATGTGGCGGTGCAAGATATGGCCGGCGAGATGAGGAGCTCAGCAGCCTATCGCCGCTTTGGCCGGCTATTGCTGCGCGATTGCATTCGGCATCTTGAAGACGGCGGGTATTACGGTGTCCTGCTCGATCACGTCCGTGCATATGTGCTTGCCGATCTTGGCAGCAAGCATTCTGTCGTACGCGATATGCTTTCCAGCACCTTCGTGTCCATGGGAAAAGGCGTGTTGAGCGAGCCCTCCATTCAGCAAAAGTTGAACGCATGGTGGCTTGATATTGCCAACCTGCTCGTGCTACGCCACCGCCATCAGTTATCGGCGCTTATCACAGACGTCGTGAAAGGCTGGGACGCGAAGGAGGTGAGTGGGAAGCTCGAGGCCGAAATAGGCCGGGACCTGCAGTTCATTCGAATCAACGGCACCTTCGTGGGCGGCACAGTGGGCGTCCTGATCCACGCATGTGTGTTTCTTTTCTCGCGGTAAGCCCGGCGGTGTCCAATTCGAGCGAGCGTACCCTAGCCCTGTTTGACCAGGCCGAGCGCCTGCGCGCGCGCGACGGCCTGAGCGCGTTTGTCGACGGCCAGTTTGGTAAAGATGCTTTTGACGTGCGACTTGACCGTTTCAGGTGTGATCCCGAGCGTGCGCGCAATTTCCTTGTTCGACTGTCCCTGTGCGATCAACTCGACGATGCCGCGCTCTCGCGAACTGAGGCGCTCGGGCTCGCTGTCCCGCCTGGGCTGGCTATTCGGTTCGTGCTGGGCTCGCCACCTGTCGAGCAGTCGGTCTAGCCATGTCACGACTTCCGGTGCCCTGGCCGCGGTACGTACGCTGTCGCGCGCGAGCTTCAACAGTGGGCCGATCTCCGGCCCTTGATCGATGATGGACTGGCAAAGCCCAGCAGGCGCTGCGACTGTCGCAACGTCATGAAATATCTCTAACGCCCGCTCGCGCTCGCCTGCGTTCAGCCACGCGAGCGCGAGGAGAGTCCGCAGCCGCAGCGCAAGGTAAGTGCCGTGGAGCTGCTCGAGACGCTCCAGCGCAACGTTCAATATCCCGATCGCCTCCGCGTTTTGCTGGCGCCGAATCGCGAGGCACGCAGCGCCGAGGTCACGGTAGTTCAGGATCTCCAGCGACACCGGAGCGGACGATGCGGCGTCAGGGCCAGCCAACTGATGCAACTGCGTTACGCACGCGCCCGCTTCGGCGAGCCTGCCTTCTGCCAGATTGAGCCGGGTTCTTTCCGAGAGCGCAGCAGCCACCAGCCGGTCCCAGTGACGTGCCTGCCCCAGCGCCTGGCCGGCGTCGAGCAGCGACTGCGCGTGCGCAAAATTGGAACGCGCCACGGCGATCCGGATGAGGATGCGGTAGCTGATCAGCACGCTGTCGAGAAACACGGCAAGGTCGATAACCGGCATGTGTTCGACGAGCAGCGCTTCGGCTTCATCGAGCCGCCCCTGCTCATACAGCAATTGCGCGATCATGGGGGCGCATAGCGCTACGGCTATCGACTGCGGACCCGAATGATGCTCGGCGAGCTCCATGGCTTCGTTGAAACGGCGCGCCGCGAGTGGCAGGCGCAGTTGCTGCATCTCCACATGGCCGAGCAGGCAGAGCCGATAGACGGTGGAAAATACACTGCGCTGGTCTTCTTCGACCGAATCGGGAATCCATGGAGTGGCGTGAAGGGCCTCGAAATCGCCCGCTTTCCAGTGCGCGAAGCGCGCTACGTTCGAGACCGCATTGGTGGTCCACGAATCGCGCGAGGGCCGCTCCAGATATTGTTGCGCCAGCGTGAGCGCTGTTCGCGGGTCGTCCTGCAATGCTGCCAGCGCCGAGCGAAGGGCGACGCACTCCCAGCGGACGTAGTCTTCGTCGGCGCCTCTGCCGGCGGCATCGAGTTCAATCGAATCCAGCATCGTCACCGCATCGTCGAAGCGCAGGGCGAGTACTGTTCCCCAGGCGATGGCCAGCGTGACCGTGGTCTGTGCGCGCATCAGGTCGGCTGGGAACTGACGCTGCCAGCCGACCAGCGTGAGGAGATCGCCTCCTTTGAGGAGGGACTTGGCACAGTGTTCCATAAGGCGAATCGCATCGTCGGTTGCGCCGGCCGCGATGGCATGCCTGACTGCGTCGGTCCACTGATGCTGCCCTGCGTACCATTGACATGCGCGGCGATGCAGCTCGGCGATTTCCCCCTGGTACAGAGCCTCCAGCCGGCGTTGAAGATATTCGGCCATGAGCGGGTGATAGCGGAACCAGTGTCCTTCCAGGTCCAGCGGTTCCAGCAACAACTGGCGCGCAACAATGGCATCCAGCATGGCCTGGCCCGGTTTGACGCCGGTGATTGCCTCACACAGTGGCGCGCTCAAACGATCGAGTATCGCCGTACGCAGCATGAACTCGAACATCCCAGAAGGTAAGGATTGCAGAATATCTTCGAGGTAGTCTGCCAGCGGCCTCGATGCACCGGTAGGAGCACTTGCCTGCCAACCCCGGGGGCGATCGTCCCGGGCCAGCACCGAAGCGGAGATGCGCAGCGCCGCTGCCCAGCCTTCGGTGGTCGCGAATAGCGACTTCACGTCCGCGACGATGAGCTTGCCGGGGCATTCGCGTTCAACGAAGCGGCGCGTTTCGTCGAAGTTGAATCGCAAGGTCGATGCGTCGATTTCCAGCAGGTCGTTTCGTGCCCGCAGCCTGGCGGTGGGAAATGGCGGATCGGTTCGTGTGCAAAGCACCACGTGGACTTGCGAAGGCATATTGGCGATGAAGAGCGCCATCGCTTCGTGAATCGGCGCCTCGCTGATCAGATGGTAGTCGTCGATGAAAAGGTAGACCTCGTCGTCGACGTCAATGAGCTCGTTGATCAACGTCGATGCAAGCGAATTCGCCGGCACAAACGAGGCGTCGGCGGTCAGGCCGATCACGGAGGTGCCGACGTTGCCACAGGCTTGCCGCAAAGCGTGCGCGAGGTGATTGAAGTAGCGGGCGGGCTCGTCATCGTCGGCATCGAGCGCTAGCCAGGCGACCCGCGCGCTGCTCGTTGCGAGGGCGTTGAGCCAGGTGAGCGCGAGCGAGGTCTTGCCGAATCCAGCGGGGGCCTTGATCACCGTCAGGCGCTTCGTTTCGGTCTGCGCAGCAAAAGAGGCGAGGCGTGGACGATCGATCAGGCCGGCGGGCAGGCGAGGAGGAAAAACCTTCGTTGCAAGGACGAGAGGTGGCCTGTGCGTGGGCAGCGTTTTTATCGCTTTTGTCGCTTCTGTCACGTGCATCAACTGCTCCGGGCATTCGGGTTGACCCTGGCGGCTATCCCCCATCCACGTGGTTGTGCTCCCCTTTATGGGGGATTTTGCACGGCGCTGCGCTCAGACACTATGGATTCCAGCGAGCAGACGCGCAGTTCCACAACTGGACGACGGTGCGGCAGGCCGGCCGGTCACGAGTGATAGCCCCTCGGAGGGCTTCGCGTGAACCGGTGTTTTGCTCACGAAATGATACGCCCAACCGCCCTAAGGGAGGAGACATGTATATCGCATCCCGTCGCATTGCGGCGCACAAAACCGGGTCGGCGGCGCGTATCCCAGACGAACAGAACGGAACCTTGCACGGCCACTTCGTATGGCCGGTGTGAACGAGTCCTTTATCCAATCGGAGCAGGCAATGAAAGTACTGGTTCCCGTCAAACGCGTCGTCGACGCGAACGTGAGAGTCCGCGTAAAGGCTGACGGCAGCGCTGTCGATATCGCGAACGTGAAGCTGTCGATGAATCCCTTCGACGAAATCAGCGTGGAGGAGGCGGTGCGGTTGAAAGAAGCCGGCGCGGCATCGGAAGTGATTGTTGTGTCGTGCGGCGTGCAGGGCTGCCAGGAAACGCTGCGTACGGCGATGGCAACAGGCGCTGACCGCGGCATCCTCGTTCAGACCGACGCGGAGTTGCAACCGCTCGCCGTGGCGAAGCTGCTCAAGGCACTGGTGGACAAGGAACAGCCGCAACTCGTGATGCTCGGCAAGCAGGCAATCGACGACGACGCGAACCAGGTCGGCCAGATGCTCGCGGCGCTGCTCGGCTGGCCGCAGGCAACCTTCGCCTCGAAGGTGTGTGTCGAGGCAGGCAAGGCGAGCGTGACGCGCGAGATCGACGGCGGACTCGAGACGCTCGAGGTCGATCTGCCGGCTGTCGTGACCACCGATCTCCGGCTCAACACACCGCGCTACGCGACGCTGCCCAACATCATGAAGGCGAAGAAGAAGCCGCTCGAGGTCGTGACGCCCGCAGCACTCGGCGTCGACATCGCGCCGCGGCTGACGACGCTGAAGCTCGCAGAGCCGGTGAAACGCGAGGCGGGCATGCGGGTCGCCGATGCCGCGGAACTCGTGGCCAAGCTGAAGAACGTTGCGCACGTCATCTGAAACGGAAGAGGGAATCATGTCCATACTCGTTCTTGCAGAACACGACAATCAGACGCTGAAGGCGGCGACCTTGAACACTGTCACCGCTGCTGCGCGTCTTGGCGAGGAGATCGATTTGCTCGTCGCCGGATCGCAATGCACGAGCGTAGCCGAACAGGCTGCACGCATCGCCGGCGTGAAGCGCGTGCGGGTCGCCGACGCGCCGCACTACGCGCATCCGCCGGCCGAGAATCTGGCCACGCTGATCGCGACGATAGCGCCTGATTACAGCCACGTGCTGGCGCCCGCCACGACCACCGCGAAGAACGCGATGCCGCGCGTGGCCGCACTGCTAGACGTTGCACAAATCTCCGACATCATTGCGGTCGAATCCGCCGACGTATTCGTGCGTCCCATCTACGCCGGCAACGTCCTGGCTACCGTGCGAAGCGCGGACCGCATCAAGGTCATCACCGTACGCACGACCGCCTTTGCGGCGGCGCCTGCCGAAGGCGGTACGGCGGTGATCGAATCGCTCGCACCGGCTGGCGAGGTTGCCGGTTCGCGTTTCGTGAGCCAGCAACTGACCCGCTCCGAGCGTCCTGAACTGACTGCGGCGCAGAGGGTGATTTCGGGCGGCCGGGGTATGGGCTCCGGCGAAAACTTCGCACTGCTGGAGGACATCGCCAACAAGCTGGGCGCGGCGGTCGGCGCGTCGCGCGCCGCGGTGGATGCCGGTTTTGTGCCGAACGACTATCAGGTGGGCCAGACCGGCAAGGTCATCGCGCCGCAACTCTATATCGCGGTCGGCATCTCGGGGGCGATCCAGCATCTGGCCGGCATGAAGGACTCGAAGGTGATCGTCGCGATCAACAAGGACGAAGAGGCGCCGATTTTTCAGGTCGCCGACTACTGGATCGTCGGCGATCTTTTCAAGGTATTGCCGGAGTTGTCCGGTGAGCTGGACAAGCTGCAACAAAACTGACTCTGGAGACGATGATGAGCATCTATCTTGCACCGCTGCGCGACATGCGCTTCGTTATGACGGAACTGGCCGGTCTCGGCGAATTGTCTTCGCTGCCGGGCTTCGAGGACGTGAGTCCCGAACTGGCCGAGGCTGTGCTCGACGAGGCGGCGAAGCTCGCGACCGAAGTGCTGGCGCCCCTTAACAGGTCCGGCGACGAGCAGGGCGCACAACTGTCGAAGGAAGGTGTCGTTGCTGCGGACGGCTTCGCAAAGGCTTACCGGCAGTTTGCCGAAGGTGGCTGGAGCGGGCTCTCCGGCGACCCGGAGTTCGGCGGTCAGGGGCTGCCTGAGTTACTGCATGCGGCGACTGTCGAGATGTGGAATTCGTCGAATATGGCGTTTGCGCTGTGTCCTTTGTTGACTGCGGGCGCTACCGAGGCGCTAAGGCAGCACGGCTCGGAAGAGCTTAAGGGACACTATTTGCCGAAGCTCATCAGCGGTGAGTGGACGGGCACCATGAATCTGACCGAGCCGCAGGCGGGCTCGGATCTCGCTGCGGTACGCACGAAGGCCGTGCCAGATGGCGATCACTATCGTCTCTACGGTCAGAAGATTTTTATCACGTGGGGCGATCACGACATGACGGATAACGTCATTCATCTCGTCCTCGCACGCACGCCGGATGCGCCTGAGGGTGTGCGCGGCATATCGCTGTTTGTCGTACCCAAGTTCCTGCTGAATGCCGATGGCTCGAGCGGCCAGCGCAACGACGCGCACTGCGTCTCTCTCGAACACAAGCTCGGCATTCACGCGAGTCCGACCTGCGTAATGAGCTTCGGCGACCAGGGAGGGGCGATCGGCTATCTGGTAGGACAGGAGAACAAAGGTCTCGCGCATATGTTCACGATGATGAACGAAGCGCGCCAGAAGGTGGGCATCCAGGGACTCGCGATCGCGGAGCGCGCTTATCAGCAGGCCCGCGAATACGCGAAGGAACGTGTGCAGGGACGGCTCGCGAGCAGCAAATCGGGTGGTGCGGTCGCCATCGTTCATCACCCTGACGTGCAGCGCATGTTGCTGACGATGAAGTCGCAGATCGAAGCGATGCGCGCTTTCGCGTATGTGATGGCCGCGGATATGGACCGTGCGCATCGGGACCCCGACGCCGGTGAGCGTGCCGGTCGCCAGGCGCGTGTCGATCTTCTGATTCCGGTGCTCAAGGCGTGGTGTACGGAGTTGGGCGTCGAGATTGCGTCGATGGGTGTGCAGGTGCATGGCGGGATGGGTTACATCGAAGAGACGGGCGCATGCCAGTTCCTGCGTGACGCACGAATCGCGCCGATCTACGAAGGCACGACAGGCATTCAGGCCGCCGACCTGGCAGGCCGCAAACTTGCCTCGGATGGCGGCGCGGCGATGGCTGCCCTGATTGCCGAGATGCGTCAGGCCGCGGCGGAACTCGCGCACAGCAAGGATACGCAAGTGGCATCCATCGGCGCGGTGCTTGCGACCGGTGTAGACGCGCTCGAGAGTGCCACCGCCTGGATGTTGCAAGCATTGGCGAGTGAACCCGATGCAGCGCTGGCCAGTTCCGTCGACTATCTCATGCTCACCGGCTACGTGTGTGGCGGATGGCAGATGGGGCGCGCAGCACTTGTTGCTTCACGGAAAGGCACTGCAAACGAAGACCCGGACTTCCATCGTGCCAAGCTCGCCACCGCGCGCTACTACGCCGACAAGGTCTTGCCCAAAGCGAATGCGCTTCTGGAGGCGATTCGCAGCGGTTCGTCGAGCGGGACCAGTCTCCCGATCGAGCAGTTCTGAGCGACGGCTGGACGGCGGCGAAAATCATTGTTGTAAAACTATTGATATGTAATCCGAAATAAAATGGAGGAGATATGCTTAAAAAAATCGCATGTGCTGCGTTAATCTCGAGCGCGATATGTTCCGGCGCGATGGCGCAAAGCGCCGGAAGCCTCATCACTAGCGTAGGCGGGGCGTGGCTCGACTTTGGTCCGTCTTCCGCCACACCGTTGCAGAGCAGTTCGGCTTTCGGCAACTTCACATCGTCGGGGACGGGGGGGCAGATACATAACACATTCACGCTAGAACTCTCGACCACTTATTTCATCACCGACAACATTGCGTTCGACCTTGCGACGGGTATTCCGCCCAAGCTCCAGCTCTATGCGCAAGGCAACGCCACGCCGTTCGGCGCCGGCGGCCCATCCCTCAATCTGGGGAATCTGGCGCCGCTCGCCACCACCCGGTCGTGGGCGCCTATCCTGTTCCTCAAGTACTACTTCTTCGACGCGCAGACGAAGCTGCGTCCGTTCGTCGGCGTCGGCGGAAACTATACCTGGTACTCGCACACCAATCTCAATTCGACATTCAGCGGCGCGTTGCAGCAGATTGCCGGGCCGGGCGGACAGGTCAAGGCTTCGCTCAGTCCGTCGTGGAACCCTGCGTTCGATGTGGGCGCGTCTTACAACATCAGCAAGAACTGGTACGCGACTGCGTCGGTGACGTATCTGTTTCTGAAGACGAATGCGACGGTCAGTGCCGTGGCCGCCAATGGTCAGACGGTGTTGTCCAACAAGACGCGCATCACGGCGGATCCGGTGATCGTTTTTCTGGGGCTGGGATACCGGTTCTAAGGACTCGATGTGCTAGATGGGGGCCGCGCTGCGTGGCCTTCGAGACACATCAAGATGTACCCCCCCAGCTTTCCAGGCCTTCCTCCCGGCTTCCCTTTGCCTTTAGGCATTCCCATCACACCGTCCGAAAGCTCTCTGCAAGATTTTTCTTGCAGATGAGAATAACTCGCATTATCATTCGCGTTCTAGATTTCTGTTTCCGCTTAACAACCACCCGCTACAGGCGTTTGCGTCCCGCGCAGTCATGCTGCATGGGCGTCGGCCTGCGCCTGCGCTCGACCAAAAGAACATGCAGAACCTGTCCACTGCCAGCCATATGACGTTTGTCCGCGGCTCGACCCGTACAACGTCGCTTCTCAGCGCCGCACTCCTGGCAAGCGTCGGCCTTTCGCTTTCCACGCTGTCGACGCCCGGTTGGGCGCAAACCGTCGCCGCGTCGGACGCAGTCACGACGCTGCCCGCCGTCACCGTGACCGCCGCGGTCGACCCGGCCACGCAATCCGACAGCGTCAGCGCCGGCGCGCTGGGCACGCGCAAACAGGTGGACACGCCGTTCTCTACCCACGTCGTGACGAGCGAAGAGGCTGAGGACCTGATGGCAACGACAGCGAACGACCTGTTCGCGTACGATCCGGCCACATCGGTCAGCAGCAGCAACCGGATCAGCGAAAACTCGATGTTCACCGTGCGCGGTTTGCCGATCGACACGCTCAACGGCATCAAGGTGGACGGCCAGAGCTTTCCTTCCTGGGACACGGATCTTTCGCTCGAACCGTTCGAGCAGGTGCAACTGCTCAAAGGTCTGTCAGGGTTCATGTATGGCTTCGGCTCGCCGGGCGGGATCGTCAACTACGTATTGAAGCGGCCGACCGACGAGCCTTATCGCAGCATTTCAGTCGGCTATGAGTCGGCCGGCGTGTTCAGCGAGAAGGTCGATCTGGGCGGCCGCTTTGGCAACGACGACCGCTTCGGTTACCGCCTGAACCTGGTGAACGAGGACGGCAACACCGCCGAGGCGAATGGTCATGTGCGTCGTCAGGTGGCGTCGCTCGCGTTCGACTTCCGTATCACCCCGGATCTGACGTGGAGCGCCGACGCGTTCTACCAGAAGCGCAAAACCAACGGCACGCTGTTCGGCCTGATGTTCGGCTCGGAGCTCGGCATTCCCGACGCCAGCACGATCACGCACGACCTCACGCAGCCGCAGAACTACTACGAGACGGAGATGGCTTCGTTTGGCACGGGCCTCGACTATCGTCTCTCCGGGAACTGGCATGCGAGCCTGAAGTACCGCTTCGCCAAGGAGAACCGTACCAACTCCGATAGCCTGCTGTACGTGACCGATGCCGCCGGCGACTATTCGAACACGCTGTATGCCGCGATGACGCGCTACTTCTACCAGAACGTCGATGCGATGGTGCAGGGCCAGTTCGACACCGGCAGCATCAAACACGATGTCGTCATCGGTGCGGGCTTCCAGTCGCAGACGAGCGAGTACAGCAACAGCACAGGCTGGAATGAAGGTTACAGCCTCGGCACGGGCAATCTGTATAGCAGCAGCTTGCTGACGAATGCCGAGGTCGGGATCGGCGAGGATCTTTACCGGCAGTCGCGCACGACTCAGGCCGCGCTGTATGCAAGCGACACCGTGCAGTTCACCTCGCGCTTTTCCGCGCTGCTCGGTTTGCGCTACACGCAGTTCCGCGAGAACGTCTACGATCCGAGCAGTGCGGTGTCATCGCAATACAGCGCCAATCCGGTCACGCCGACTGTCGCGCTGATGTTCAAAACTGATCCGTACTCCACAATTTATGCGAGCTATGTCGAGTCGCTGGAGCAGGGCGGGTCGTCGTCGAACACCAACGTCAATTATCCCGCCACGTATGGGCCGTTGCGCAGCAAGCAGTATGAAGTCGGCTTCAAGACAGATCACAAGAAATGGGGCGCCGATGTAGCACTGTTCCGTGTCGATCAAGGTTACGACTACACCAACAGCGAGAACGTCTACGTGCAGGACGGCACGAAACGCTACACCGGTGTCGATGCGAGCGGCTGGCTGGCACTCACGAACGAGTGGCGCGTGCTCGGCGGCGTGATGTGGCTCGACGCAAAGGCGGTGGATATCGACGACCCGAGTATCGAAGGCAAGCGCGTCTACGGCGCGCCGCGCTTCACGGCGACAGGCCGGATCGAATACAACCCGTCGTATCTGCGCCCGCTCACGCTTGCGTTCGGCGGCAAGTACGTCGGCAGCATGGCCGTCGACGCAGCCAATACGCAGTTCGTGCCGTCGTACGTCACGTACGACGTGAGCGGCAAGTACGAAACGCGGATCGCCGGCAAGGACGTGACGTTCCGCGCGGGGATCAACAACCTGCTCAACCGCCGCTACTGGACCACGGCGTGGGGCTATTACGTTGCGCCGTCGCCGACGCGTACCGCGGTGGCCAGCGCCACGATGCAGTTCTAGATGCGGTGGCCGGCGCCTTGCAGTGCGTGGGCATGGTGATGCCCGCGCCATGGCGGCAAGGCGCCCGCATGCATCCGACGTTACGTCTATGAGACCGATACTTGTTCGCCTGCACCGCTGGTTCGGCATCGGCACCGCGCTGTTCCTGTTCGTCTCCGGTCTTACAGGAGCCGTCATCGCATGGAACCAGGAACTCGATGCGGCGTTGAACCCCGGGTTCTTCTACGCGCGCTCCCCGGCGCCTGCGTTGTCGTCGCTTGAACTTGCGAATCGTGTCGAAGCCGCTGACCCTCGCGTGCATGTGACCTATCTGCCGCTGGGCGTGGTGCCCGGCCGAACGCTGCTGATGCGTGTCGAGGGCCGGCCCGATCCCGCAACGGGTCAGCCCTATACGCTGGGCTTCAATCAGATCGCGGTGGATCCGGCCACAGGGATCATTCAGGGCCGCCGCGACTGGGGCGCGTTGTCGCTCAGGCGGCTCAACCTGATGCCGTTCCTTTATCAGTTCCACTACACACTTTATTTACCCATCACCGGTAGCGGGATTGCCATTGGCGTATGGCTGCTGGGGGTCGTCGCCATTGTCTGGCTGTTCGATAGCGTGATTGCGTTGGTGCTCGCGTTTCCGAGCCTCAGGACGTGGCGCAAGTCGTTTGCATTTCGCGTGCGCCGCGGCGGCTATGCGCTGGTGTTCGACCTGCATCGCTCAGGTGGGGTATGGGTGTGGGGTCTGCTGGGCGTGATTGCGGTGACGTCGATTTCGATGAATCTCGAACGGCCCGTCATGCGTCCGGTGGTGTCGATTTTTTCCAGACTAACACCCGGACCGGAAACCAATCCCGAACTGCTAGCGCCGCATCCGGCCAGCGCGAAGCCCCTGAGTCGCGAGCGTATTGTCGAACTGGCGAGCGCTACCGGACACCGGATGAAGCTGAATGCCGAACCCGGTGCGACGTTTGAGATTGCTTCGCTCAACCTGTACGGGGTGGGCTATTTTAAACCCGGCGGTGATTATGCGGACGGCAGTCCCGGCAATGCCTGGCTCTACTGGGACGCGAGGACTGGACATGAAGTCGGGGGGGCGGTGCCGGGTCGTGGAACCGCTGGCGATACCTTTATGCAGGCGCAGTTCTCACTGCATTCGGGGCGCATCTTTGGACTACCGGGACGCATTCTGGTCAGCTTCATGGGTGTGATGGTGGCGTTGCTGAGTGCGACCGGCCTTGTTATCTGGTTCAAGAAGCTCATGGCTCGCCGCAGTGCTGCGCAGCGGGTGAAGACGGTCAGGCCGGCGGTGCTGCGATAGCGCGTTTGGAAGGATCGCTTTAGTCGTGTGCAGTGTGCGCGGTTGCGCCGTGCTTTGCTGCTTCAAGCCCGGTACTTCACGGTCGCGCGCACGAATTCAATGAAGCGCGTCATTACCGGATCATCCCGTTCCGCCGGCCACGCGAGGCCAACCTGCCATTGTGCTGCCGTGCCGCGTAGTGGCAGCACACGCGCATCGCGCAGCAGGTATTGCGTGCGTGAGGGTAGAAACGCCGCGCCGACTCCCGCCGCGACCGCAGCAAGAACGGTCTGGATATCGTCAGCCTGCTGGGTCACTCGCGGCACGAAGCCATGCTCGCTGCACCAGCGGTCAATCTGCGCCGCGAGTCCCGGGCCGCGGCCGCGCGCAAGGCCGATAAACCCCTGCTCATTCAATTCCTCGAGATTGGCCGGGATGCGTTTCCAGCGCGCGTGTTGCGGCACCGCTAGCGCGAGCGCTTCGTCCAGCACCGGAAAGGCGTCGAGGCCACTGTCTGCCGGCAAACGCAGGAAGCCGACGTCCAGCTTGCCGGCAAGCAGCCGTCTGCCTTGCTCCGCGGACGACAGATCGTTCAACGTGACGTTGACCTTCGGATACTGCCGGCGGAACTCGGCAATCAGTTGCGGTGCGAGCGTCAAGGTCGAGAGTCCGAGGCCGACTCGCAAATAACCGCGCGTGCCGCTGCTCGATTCGCGCGCCCGGGTGAGAACCTCATCGGCATCGCGCACGAGCGACTGAGCGTCGGGTAGAAATCCGGCGCCGAAAGTGGTGAGTTCGGCGCCGTGCCGGCCGCGCTCGAAAAGCCGTGCGCCAAGGCTGTCTTCCAGCGCGACGATCTGTTTGCTGAGCGCCGGTTGGCTCACGCACAGGACCTCCGCGGCGTGGCCGAAGTGGCGCAGTTCGGCCACGGTGAGAAAGGCGCGCAGCAGTTTCAGTTCCATTCTGTAAAGTAATCGAACATATCAGAATATTCATTTTACTTATCGAATGCCCGGCGGTCCAATGGAACCGTTCTGTCTTTTCAGGTGGTGGCGATGTCATCCTCGTCTAGTCCCATGCTGCGCGTTGCATCGATTCCATTGCGATCCCGTCGCGGAGAGCCTGCGCAGAACGTCGCGCGGATCGATGCGTGGCTGGCGCTTGCGGCTCGTGACAAGGTCGACCTCGCCGTGTTTCCGGAGGCCTGTCTTGTGGGCTATGGCAGCCTCGCGAAGTTGCATCGCGATGAACTCGAAGCACTCGCTGAACCGCTCGACGGGCCAATGATGGGCGCAGTGGCAGATGCCGTCGAGCGCACAGGGGTGGCTGCTGGCGTGGGCTTCATCGAGCGTTCACAGGATGGCCGTCTGTTCAATAGTTACGCGGTGTGCCTGCCCGGTGGCGTCCGTCATTGCCACCGTAAGCTGCATGCATACGAACATCGACGCATTGTGAGCGGAGATCGTTTCACCGTCTTCGATACGGCGTGGGGTGTTCGCGTCGGAGTCCTGATTGGTGGCGATGCTTATCTGATCGAGAACGTGCGCATGACCGCACTGATGGGCGCTACGCTGCTCGTTGCGCCACACCGGAGTTACTCAGCGCAGCGCGGAGCGGGATGCGTCCTGCAGCCGGTGTCGGCGGAACAATGGCGGCATCGTGGGGTGCAGGCGGGTGCAGCGAGGGCCACGGGCGGCGCGATTGGTGATCGGACCGCAAGCGCTACGATTACTGATGACGTTGCAGGTGAGGCAGGTGTGCGGGCACGGCGCGACGCGGAGGATTGGTTACGTGCGTGGCTGCCCGCGCGGGCAGCGGATAACGGCATCTTCGCCGTCTTCTGCGATGGACTTGAGCTTGGGAACAACGAGTTCGCGCCCGGAGCTGGGATGATCGTCGATCCCTGCGGCCGCATTCTGACCGAGAGCGCCTGCGTAAGCGACGCCTGCATTAACGACACCTCTGCGGAGGGCGTCATCGTCGCTGCTAACGTTGATCCAGGCCTGATTGCCACGAGCGCAGGGCAGCAATGGTTACGGGCGCGTCGGCCAGATCTTTATGCGCCTTTGGGGCGAACGGATCGTGAGACAACCGTTTTCGAATCGCGCGGAATGACCTCACGTGGCTCAATTGCGGTGAGCTTTGCACAGGTCAGCCGTCGGTAAGACACTGGCCATGCCCAAATGAATCCTATGTGATACCCGAGTCACCGCAAGGAGTCCGTATCACCGCAACCGGATAGCTGCCAGCCGCGGACGGTTTGCATCCGCTCGACAGCAAGCGCTGAATGCACCACTATGTCAGCCTCGTTCCTCCAGCACCAACATACCCATGGCACTGAAAGCAGTCTTTTTCGATGTCGGCGAGACCCGCGATTGGGGCGAATGGGCCGACTACCTTGGCGTCACCCGTCTGACATTGTTCGCGGCCTTGGGCGCCGTGATCAATCGCGGACAGCATCACCGCGAGGTCTTTCAACTGATTCGTCCGGGCTGCGATTTCGCCACGCTGAAAGCGCAGCGTCAGGCAGAGGGACGAGCCTACGCACTTCAGGCGGTTGATCTGTATCCAGACGCCGTGCCTTGTCTAAGCGACCTGAAGGCTCGGGGGATGCGAGTGGGCATTGCGGGGAATCAGCCGGCTGCCATCGAAGACGCGCTAGCTTCGCTTGGTGTGCCTGCCGATATCGTGGCATCGTCGCAGACGTGGGGCGTCGAGAAGCCGTCACAAGCGTTTTTCGACAAAATCATCGAGGCGGCCGAAGGCATGGCACCGCACGAAATCGCCTACGTCGGCGACCGGTTGGACAACGACGTCTTCCCCGCGGCACGCGCCGGGATGGTAGGTATCTTCCTGCGGCGCGGACCGTGGGCGGTGATTCAATCGTCCGCGCAGGCTGACTTCAACATCGGGCATACCATTTCCAGCTTGAGCGAATTGCCGGGCCTGCTCGCGCGGCTGCAGGAACATGTGCCCTGAGGCATCCTCAAAAACTGCGGCCGGGTCCCGCACTTGTCTATAATCTTCGTCGACTTCGACTCGGGACATCCAACCAGTGAAAACGACCATTGCCGTCGCTCTCCTTGCACTCGCCTTGACGGGCTGCGGGTCCGCCGCCGACAAAGAAGCGGCGCGCGACAACGACTTCGCCCATTCGGAACGCCGGCTCGATGCGGCACAGACCAACGCCACCATAAACTGTCGCGATCAGGCGCAATGCGATCAGGCCTGGCAACTGACGAAGAACTACGTAACGCAGCATTCGGAAGAGCCGGTGATCCGTGCGGATGCCACCTCGATCGAGTCCGACGTGCCGGGCAGTTCGGGCCACGCGGTCTATTCGGCCGCCCGCGTGGCGAAGGGGAGCGGCGCGACGATTACCTTGTATGCGCAATGCCGCGGCATGTACGGCCCAGAGCATGCGATGGGCTCGGACTACGACGAATGCGTCAAGAAGATCACGACGACCCAGAACGGTTTCGCGTTGTACCTCGAGCAACATACGTCGGCTAACTGACAGCTGAACGAAGGTTACGGGTTGTCGGCATTCCAGAATGGCTGCCGGCAACCCGCTTCACCGCCTAACCTTCGCGGCGGCGAAACTCGCCGAGCCATTCCGACAACGCGGTGACCGCGTCGAGCGATACGGCGTTGTAGAGCGACGCGCGCAGGCCGCCGATCGAGCGGTGACCTTCGAGACCGTGAAAACCTTCCCGTCGCGCCGCTTCGAGGAAGTGGGCCTCCAGCTCCGGCGTGGGCAGGCGGAACGCCACATTCATCGTCGAACGGCAGGACCGTTCTCCATGCACGCGATAGAACCCAGGCTCCGCGTCGAGCGCACCGTACAGCGCGTCCGCTTTGGCGCGGTTGATCGCGGCCATCGCCTCCACGCCACCGACTTCGTCGCGCAGCCAGCGCGTCACCAGCATCAGCACGTAGATCGCGAAGACGGGAGGCGTGTTGTAGACCGAACGCGCTGCGATATGCGTGCGGTAGTCGAGCAGGGTAGGCAAGCCAGTAATCGCGCGCTGGGCGAATTCGTCGCGCAGGATCACCACCGTGACGCCAGCCGGCCCGAGGTTCTTCTGCGCGTGCGCATAGATCATCGCGTAGCGCTCGATGTCTATCGGCGCGGCCAGCAGGTTGGATGACATGTCGCACACCAGCGGCACTTCAGGCAAGCCTGGCGCGCCGGTGAATTCGAGGCCTTCGACGGTCTCGTTGGACACGTAATGGAGGTAGGCCGCGTCTTGCGAGAGCTGCAGTTCTTCGGCCGCAGGCAGGCGCCGATAACCGTCGGCGCGGCCATCCCACAATACGCGCGTATCGCCCTCGAGCCGTGCTTCGACCGGCGCCTTCGCGCTCCAGTAACCGGATACGATGTACTCGGCGTGGCGGCCGCTTGCGCGCAGGAAATTCATCGGCAACATCGAGAATTGCAGGCTGCTGCCGCCTTGCATGAACAGCACGTGATAGTGCGCCGGGATGCCGAGCAGCGCGCGCAGATTGCGCTCGGCTTCGTCGAGCACGCCGCGAAACCATTCCGAGCGGTGACTCATGCCGAGTACCGAGAGACCGGTCTCCGGCAGCGCGTCGATGGCATCGCGCGTCTCGCGCAGGACTGAGGCCGGCAGGGCGCCTGGCCCCCCGGAAAAATTCATTGCGTTATTCATTCAGGCCGCCGTGCGACGCTTCATCAACCGCTCGAATGCGTCGACGATATGTTGGACAAAGGGATTCTTGTGGGCCAACGCGCCGGTGCTGCGCTCATAGTGGGCGAGCATTGTAGCGTTGGCCTCGAAGACGAACACCTGGCCGCCGGGCAGCAAGGTGAAGTCGATGCCGCCGTAGTCGAGATCGAGCCGGCGGCCGATCTCCGCAATCGCTTGTAGCGCGCGTTGGCCCAATGCGGCGGTGGGATCCTGCAGGAAGCGTCGTTCTTCGTCGAGCTTCCACGCGTGGCCTTCCATGTCTGCGGAGAAGTAGTGGACCATCCAGTTCGGTGAGATCGCCAGATGATACGGAAACGGTTCGCGGTCGACGAAGATCATCCGGTATTTGCGATAGTAGCCGTCGGCCGAGCGGGTGTCGCGAAACGCGGTCAGATATTGCGGGCCCTGGCTCTCGTGAAGCCGCGCCTGCAGCGCCGCGAGATCGTTGCAGCGGACCAGACCTTCGCCGCCATGCGTGGCGGTGGGCCGGACCAACACCGGCAGTGCGATGCCGTGATCTGCGAGCAGGCCGGCGAGTGTGACGTCCGAAGATGGCGCGGTGCCGATACGCGCGCACGCTGCCGTCTGCACATCGGGCAGACCGCCCAGCAAGGTCGGGGTTCGGTTGCGAGCGGTTCGCTCGACCGCCGCGGGCGGATTGAGCAGAGGCTGGGCGACGCGAGACGTGAAGCGCTCGAGCCGCGCAGCGAGCGGTGCTGCGATATCCGCTTCGCCGATGGCATTGAACACGAGATCGAACGGCGGCAGCTGTTTGTCCTCCGAGTCGGCGGCGTAGTCGATGGCGTACTTGATCCGGCAGTTGACCGCGCCCGGCAGCAAGCCCTCGAACGGCACGTTGCCCGAGGCGCGCGCGGAGCAGAGCACCAGTACCCGGCGCACCTGACCGGGCGCTTCTTCCACGAAGACGCGCTGGATCCGATAGGCGCGTTCGCGATACGCGTCGGCCTCGGCCGTGTGTCCAGCCGAAGCGTGGATTGCGGCGAGATTCTGGCAGGCAACCGCGACGTTCGGGTCGAGCGTCAGGACAAGCTGGTACCAGGCTGCTGCGATTTCCAGATCGCCCTTCATGAAGTAACCGGTGGCGACGTCGCACAGATTCGCTGCGCTCGCCTCGGCAGAACCGCTCGCGTAGACATCCAGCGTGTGGGCGGCGATCAGATGGGCGACGGCGCCGAGCTCGTCGCCGGTTGCGCGCCTGGCGTCGGCGAGGGCGCGATGCGAAGCGGGATCGAGCGGGAAAGCAGGTGCCGGATCTGCGAGTAGTGCACCTGCACGGGGACCAGGGTGGCCGTCTGAATGTTCTGGATCTCGGGTCATATTCCTGCGAAATGAGCGTCGTGGCGATGCGCCACTGCGCGTCCGAAGGATAGTGGGCGCGCGAGTGATCCAGATTACAGCCGTTCGCGCGCTCGTTACAGAAATTTACGCAGACGATCAGAAGCGCATTCCGGTGGAGCAGGCACCCGCGAAACCGCCGCCGCTGCCTCCCCCAGCGCCGCAGAAGACGCCGCAGCCCGAGAGCGAAACGGCCAGCACGATGCCGGCTAACCCGGCGCGTAATAGGGTCGACCGGTTTCGACGGCGCTGCGAACGCTCGGTGTCCATGGGACGCCACCCGGCACGCATCGCGTCGGGAAGGGTATGTAATGAACGGATCGCATGGGATGAACTGAACAGGGTGAAGCGCATAAGAACTCTGAATGGAATGACAAGGATGGGCGTGGATACCGTCATTCGAAAGCAAGTCGTAATCTTCGAGATTGGGTAACCACGGTGCCACGACCCTAACGCAGCACCATGCGCGCTTCAAATACGCTGAATCCGAAAATCAGAGGGGATTGTCAGCTTCATGGTCGACCCTTACACCTGCCTCGCTGATAGAATGCGTGAGCCGCAACGTAGTGGACTGCAGATGAGATTGCTTGATGCATTAGTTGAACAGCGTATAGCCGCCGCGGCAGCACGCGGTGAGCTCGACGATTTGCCGGGAACGGGCGTCGCGCCTGGCCTTGGGGACGATGCTCAGGTTCCTCAGGAAGTGCACGCGGCGAATCGCATCCTGAAAAATGCGGGCTTCGTGCCGCCGGCCGTCGAACAGCTGCGGGCGCTGCGCGATCTGCAGGACGAACTGAATGCGGTCAGCGACCGCGCCACCCGTTGTCGTCTTCACGCGCGCATGCTGGCGCTGCACATGGCGCTCGAATCGCTGCGCGGTGGTCCGCTGGTTCTGCCGCGCGAATATTGCCGGCGGATTGCCGAACGCCTCTCCGAGCGAGCGGCGGGTGATGCGGCCGGTGCACTCTCCGGCGAGCCGGGGCCGCAGTGAGCGGGCCGCTCTCGAACACTGCAGCGCTTGCAGGTTCGGCGGCCTCATCCGATGCGCCCGAACCTGTTGCCAGCGCAACGTCTACACCTGCCGCGCCCGATGATTCAACCAGTGCCCACGGCGCATTCCTTGAGCCCGGCCAGGCGTCGACGGCTCACGAACTCCCGGTTGCTCCCGTCTCTTTCCCGCAACGCGATCTGCATTTCATGAAGTTGGCTCAAGCTGCCGCTGAAGAAGCGCGTGCGGCCGGAGAAGTGCCGGTCGGCGCGGTGCTGGTGCGTGGCGACGAGGTCATTGCGAAGGGTTTCAATCATCCGATCGGTGCGCACGATCCATCCGCTCACGCCGAGATGGTGGCGCTGCGCGCTGCCGCGCAGGCGCTCGAGAATTACCGTTTGCCTGGCTGCGAGCTCTACGTGACGCTCGAGCCTTGCCTGATGTGTGCCGGTGCGATCATGCACGCGCGGATCGCCCGCGTGGTGTTCGGCGCCCGCGATCCGAAGACGGGCGCTTGTGGCAGCGTGGTCGATGCGTTTGCCAATCCGCAGCTCAATCATCACACGACCGTGGTGGGTGGTGCGCTGGAAGACGAATGCGCCGCCGCGCTCAAGTCCTTCTTTGCCGACCGGCGTCGCGCTGTGCGGGAAGCCCGCGAGGCTCGCGCTGCTCTCGACGCCGCGAGAATCGAACCGCCGCCTGCCGAATCGCTCTAAAATCCATCATTCCCGTCATCGGCGTCGATCATGATCGCCCATCGCACTTTCGAACTGGTCGCGCCGTCAGGCTATCCACATGATCCTGACGCGATTCACCGCGCTCTGCACCGGTTGCATGCAGAGGGACATCGTGTGGAGGGCGTCAGTGCTACGGAGCGCCGGTATCAGCGTTTTGCCGGGACCGACGGCGAGCGCGCGGCCGAGTTGAACCGTTTGGCCGACCCGTCGCGCAAGCTGCCGGACATCGTGCTGGCAGTGCGCGGCGGCTACGGTGCGGTGCGTATCCTGCACGGCCTTGATTACGATGGCTTGCAGCGGCGGCTCACCGATCAGCCGGTGGCGTTGGTAGGACACAGCGATTTCACGGCCATACAGATGGCGCTGCTGGCGCGCGCCGGGCTGAAAACGTTCGGCGGTCCGATGCTGATGGGTGATTTCGGCGCGCCGGACCTGAGCGAATTCACCATGCAGCACTTCTGGGCGGCGCTGACCAGGCCGAACTTCACGATAACGAGTACCGTGCCTCAAGCGCAGACGGTCGACGTCAGCGGGATGCTGTGGGGCGGCAATCTGGCGGTGTTGGCCTCGCTGGTCGGCACGCCCTATATGCCGCCGGTGGACGGTGGCATCCTGTTCGTCGAGGACGTCAACGAACAGCCGTTCCGGCTCGAGCGCACGCTTTATCAACTGCATCTGGCCGGGATTCTCGAACGGCAACAGGCCCTTATGATTGGCGATTTCTCGGGCGGCAAGCCGTTCGAATACGACAACGGCTACGATCTGAATACGATGATCGAGCATGTGCGCTCGGTGATCGGCATTCCGGTGATCACCGGCCTGGAGTTCGGCCATATCCCTAACCTGGTGACGCTGCCGGTCGGCGCGGATGCGCACCTTGTCTCAGATCCGCACGGCTTTACGATGACGGTGTCGGAGTACCCTCATCTGAGCTGACGGATGATTCATCCAAGGGTGAAGCGGGCGCTGCCCGCTTTATTTTTGCGTCAGTAACGCAACTAACGGTCTGACTTTGCTTGTGACGGTGGTGGCGAAGCAGCGTTGATGGGACAGATTTTGTTGACAAAATTTTCGTCTAAAAATTTGCCCGATTTCCTCAGACAGAAGCGTGTAGCAAGCGTGGCGGGCATTCTGACCAGATCAAGAAATCCGCGAACCTGAGGTCGAACCACAATCGTTGAAAATTCAATATTGAAATTGTTGACAATCATTGTGTCCATCCTATGATGGGCAACATAACGGAACGGACATCATGTCGACCCCATCCTCTGCCACTGCGAATGGTTCAAAACCCGAAGCGCTCGCCGAGCGTATTCGCGCTGCGATCCTCGAGCATCGACTCGCCCCTGGAGCCAAGCTGACAGAAGCGCAGTTGTGCGAAGTATTTGGCGTCAAGCGCGGGCCGATCCGCCAGGCGCTCGCGTTGCTGGCGACCGATCACCTCGTCGATCTCGAGCCGAACCGCGGCGCTTTTGTCGCGAGTCCGTCGTTGCAGGAAGTGCACGAGGTGTTCGAGATGCGCCGCATTATCGAACTTGCCGTGGTGGAGAAGATCTGCGCCGGTCATGGCCCGCGCCGCCTGAAGAACATTGGCAGCATGATCGGCCGAGAGCGCAAAGCGTTCGAAACGCGTGACTTTTCGGCCTGGATCCGGCTCTCGGGTGAGTTTCACACGGAGCTGGCGTCGCTCACCGGCAACACGGTGCTGTGTAACTGCCTGAACGGACTGGTTGCACGCTCGACCTTGATTTCGGCTTTGTACGAGTCGCTCGGCCGCAGTCCGTGCTCGTTCGAAGACCACGAAGCGATTCTCGCCGCGCTCGACGCCGGCGATGCAAAGGAGGCAGCGGCCCTGATGTCGCGCCACTTGCAAAGCGTCGAACTGAAGATGCTCGACAGGCCGGCACGCGGCGCAGCGGATCTGCACGAAGTGTTTGGCGCAAGACCGGTAAAAACCGCGTCGTCCTGAGGCAGCCTGCCTGTGCGCGTCGATCGACGCGCATCACGGAGCAGGAATTGCGAGGGACACGCGTTGCACTGAATTTGAACTGACGAATCATCGCGAACCGGCGATGTGGACAAGTACGTCCATACGTTTTGCACGCGGCCGGCTGAACCGGGCCGCATGCACGCGAGAACGCTTCGGCGCGAGTGCGCGGTGAGTGGCGAAGCGATAAGTACTTAGTTATGCTTATTTGAACGATTAGGCATCGAGGTACAGGGACAACCGCGGGAATGTCGTACGGGCACGATCCATCCCGACAGGGAAGAGGTTGCGCGTGACAGATGCAGTGCCCGTCGACGGCAAATCGACGGCCCCCTACACCCAAGGAGAAGTCATGGCTCAGTTCAGTGCGGTACCGGGTAATCCTGCTATTCCTCCGAATTCGACCTTCGGCGACGAAGGCTCGTCGGGCGATCCCGGCGTGCCTGCAGGCTACAGCGAACGGCTGTATAACGAAGATCTGGCGCCGCTACGCCACCAAACCTGGAGCGCGTACAACATCTTCGCGTTCTGGATGTCGGATGTGCATAGCGTGGGCGGCTACGTGTTCGCCGGCAGTCTGTTCGCGCTCGGCCTCACGAGTTGGCAGGTGCTGATCGCGCTACTGGTCGGGATCACGATCGTCAACGTGTTGTGCAACCTGATCGCCAAGCCGAGCCAGCAGAACGGCGTGCCCTATCCGGTCGCCTGCCGTGCGACGTTCGGCGTGCTCGGAGCGAACATTCCTGCGGTGATTCGCGGTTTGATCGCGGTCGCCTGGTACGGCATTCAGACGTATCTTGCGTCGAGCGCGCTCGTGATCGTCGTGCTCAAATTTGTTCCGCAATGGTTGCCGTATGCGGACGTGCACCAGCATGGTTTCATGGGGTTGTCCGCGCTCGGCTGGGGCGGCTTCATGCTGCTGTGGGTGCTGCAGGCACTGGTGTTCTGGCACGGCATGGAAACGATCAAGAAGTTTATCGATTTCGCGGGTCCGGCCGTGTACGTCGTGATGTTCATCCTTGCGGGCTATATGGTGTGGCGCGCCGGCTGGCAGAACATCGGCATCAATCTGGGCGGTGTCAAATATCACGGACTTGAAGTCGTGCCGGTGATGATCACGGCAATCTCGCTGGTGGTATCGTACTTCTCGGGTCCCATGCTTAACTTTGGCGACTTCTCGCGCTACGGCAAGAGCTTTCGCAGCGTAAAAAAGGGCAATTTCTGGGGCCTGCCGGTCAACTTCCTTGCGTTCTCGCTGGTGACCGTGGTGACGACTGCCGCCACGCTGCCGGTATTCGGCCAGCTGATTACGGATCCGGTGGAAACGGTCGGCCGGATCGACTATCCGACCGCGGTGATTCTCGGCGCGTTGACCTTTACGATTGCGACGATCGGGATCAATATCGTGGCTAACTTCGTCTCGCCGGCCTTCGATTTCTCGAATGTCGCGCCGCGTCTGATCAGCTGGCGCATGGGTGGGATGCTGGCAGCGGTCGCGTCGATTTTCATCACGCCGTGGAATCTGTTCAACAACCCGGCCGTGATTCACTACACACTCGACGTGCTGGGCAGTTTCATCGGGCCTTTGTATGGTGTCCTGATCGTTGATTTCTACCTGGTGAAGCGCCAGAAAATTGTCCTGGACGATCTTTACACCGTGTCCGAAACAGGTAGCTACTGGTATCGCAATGGCGTGAACTACAAGGCCGTCGCTGCATTGTTGCCCGCAGCAGTGATCGCGGTGATCTGCGTGATGGTGCCGTCGTTGAACGGTATGGCGAATTTCTCGTGGTTTATCGGCGCTGCGCTTGGCGCCGTGTTCTACCGTGCATTGACTATCCGGTAAGCGTGCTGCAACAGGAGTTCGAAATGCGTATCAAACTGATCAATCCGAACACGACCCAGCGTATGACCGACGCGATGGGGCGCTGTGCAAGGGAGGTCGTGGCGCCTGGCACCGAGGTGATCGCGGTCAGCCCGACCATGGGGCCACCGTCGATCGAAGGCTACTACGACGAAGCGATCGCCACGCCAGGCCTGCTAGCCGAGGTCGCGGCGGGCGAGCGCGAAGGCTGCGACGGCTACGTGATTGCGTGCTTTGGCGATCCCGGTCTGTATGCGGCTCGCGAGCTGGCGCGCGGGCCCGTGATCGGCATTGCCGAAGCGGCAATGCACGTGGCGAGCGTGCTGGCACCGTCGTTTTCGGTCGTGACGACGCTCGCGCGTACCTGCGGCATGGCCTGGCATCTGGCCGATCGCTACGGCATGACGCGCTTCTGCAACAACGTGCGGGCGACCGACGTGGCCGTGCTCGAACTCGATCAGCCTGGCTCGGAAGCGCGCCGCATCATCCTCGACGAATGCCGCCGGGCGCTCGATGAGGACGGCTCGTCGGCGATCGTGCTCGGCTGTGCCGGGATGGCCGAGTTGTGCGCGGAGATTCAGGGCGAACTGGGCGTGCCGGTGGTCGAAGGTGTGACTGCGGCGGTGAAATGGGTGGAGGCGCTGGTCACGCTGCGGCTGGGCACGGCCAAGCGCGGCGATTACGCCCGGCCGCTGCTGAAACGCTATGACGGTGCCTTCGAAGCGTTTAGTCCGACAGAGGTGCATCCCATCCGGCCCCCGTCACGTTTCGGGCGCTGATGCGCCCGAGGCCAGTCAGCTCCCCGTCCGCCCACATACATTCCTTCTGACACGCACTATCTGGCCGGGTGTATGGGCGCACCCGGACGTTTTCGTTACACTGGTTCCACCAGACGCTGGGCGGATCAGGCGGGCATTTTCGGCGGTTTCCGCCGGCGTCGCGGCGAGATTCAGGTGAGTTTCAAGTTCCACCACTCCCTTTTTGTCAGCACGCATTCGTCAAACCATGCCATTCGACTCGAACTATCCACGTGACCTGATCGGCTACGGCCGCCACCCGGTGCAGGCAAACTGGCCCGGACGGGCACGCGTCGCGGTGCAATTCGTGCTCAATTATGAAGAGGGCGGCGAAAACTGCGTGTTGCACGGCGACCCCGGCTCGGAGCAGTTCCTCTCGGAGATCGTCGGTGCGGCAGCCTATCCGGCGCGTCATATGAGCATGGAGTCGATCTACGAATATGGCTCGCGCGCCGGTGTCTGGCGCATCCTGCGCGAATTCGAAAAGCGCGGCCTGCCGCTGACGGTCTTCGGAGTCGGCATGGCTATCGAGCGTCATCCGGATCTCGCCCGTGCGTTTGTCGAACTGGGGCACGAGATTGCTTGCCATGGCTACCGCTGGATTCACTACCAGGACGTGTCGCCGGAGAAAGAGGCGGAACATATGCGCCTCGGCATGGAAGCGATCGAACGCGTGACGGGTGAGCGTCCGCTTGGCTGGTACACCGGCCGCGACAGTCCCAATACGCATCGCCTCGTCGCCGAATACGGCGGCTTCCTGTACGACTCGGATTACTACGGCGATGACCTGCCGTTCTGGATGGACGTCGAAGTCAGCGGCGGCGCGAAATCGCCGCAACTGATCGTGCCGTACACGCTAGACACCAACGACATGCGCTTTGCGAGCCCGCAAGGCTTCAATACCGCCGATCACTTCTTCACTTATCTGCGCGACGCTTTCGACGTGCTGTACGAAGAGGGCGACGAAGCGCCGAAGATGCTTTCAATCGGCATGCATTGCCGTCTGCTGGGCCGCCCGGGCCGCTTCCGCGCGCTGCAACGCTTCCTCGATCATATCGAACGGCACGACCGCGTCTGGGTGACGCGGCGTGTGGATATTGCGCGGCACTGGCGCGAGCACCATCCTTACCAACAACACCACCGCGGGGATGCGGCATGAAGGCGATGCAATACTCTCTGAATCAACTCAACAGCATTTCCACCGACGCGTTCGTCGCGGCGCTGTCGGGCATTTTCGAGCACTCGCCCTGGGTGGCGGAACTCGCAGCGGAGCAACGGCCTTTCGCCAGCATCGACGCGCTGCATCGCACGATGTCAAACGCGGTCGAGACGGCAGGCGAAACGAAGCAGCTCGCGCTGATCAACGCCCACCCGGAGCTCGCGGGCAAAGCTGCCGTGCGTGGTGAACTGACGGCCGAATCGACCCGCGAACAGAGCGGAGCGGGCCTGTCGCAATGCACGCAGGAAGAATTCGACAGACTGGTGACGCTGAACGCCGCGTATCGCGAGAAGTTTGGCTTCCCATTCATTCTCGCGGTGCGCGGGTACGACCGCCACGGCATCATCGCCAACTTCGAAGCGCGCGTGAACAATAGCCGCGCCGACGAATTGCGTGCGAGCCTCGACCAGATCTACCGTATCGCACGCTTCAGGCTCGACGACCTGATCGACGCGTAACCGCGCGTCAGTATCAGCACGCAGGCGCATGCTCTCTTAAGCGCCGCTGCAACCCGCGAGCCGAAGCGTTTTTTTAGCATTATTAAAGAGGAAGACAAAGATGGCACTCCCGATTCTCGATCCCAACGCACCGGACTTCACCCGCCGCTATGTGAACCTGGCGGACCCGCGTCTCGGCGCGCAGGCGCTCGAGGCTAGCGACGATTTCTTCGCGCCGAAGGAACGGATGCTGAATCCGGAACCCGCTGTCTTTATTCCGGGCAAGTACGACGATCACGGCAAGTGGATGGACGGCTGGGAAACGCGCCGCAAGCGCATCTCCGGCTACGACTGGTGCGTCGTGAAGCTCGCGCGTCCGGGCGTAATCAAAGGTCTCGACCTCGATACGAGCCATTTCACGGGTAACTTCCCGCCGGCGGCTTCGGTGGAAGCGGCGCGCGTGGTGGATGGCCAGCCGAACCAGTCGACCCAGTGGACCGAAATCGTCCCGTCGACCACACTGCAAGGCAATAGCCACCACTATCACGAAGTCAGCGACGCCAATGCGTACACGCATCTGCGCGTCAACATCTACCCGGACGGCGGGATCGCACGTCTGCGCGTCTACGGCCAGCCGCAAGTGGACTGGGCCGGCGCGAGCCGCACTGAGCAGTTCGATCTGGCTGCGATGGAAAACGGTGCGTACCTGGTCGCAGCAAACAACCAGCACTTCGGTGCAGCGTCGACTATCCTGATGCCGGGCCGTGGCGTGAACATGGGCGACGGCTGGGAAACGCGCCGCCGCCGCGAACCGGGCAACGACTGGGCGATTGTTGCCCTCGCACAACCGGGTGTGATCAGGAAAATCGAAGTGGATACTGCGCACTTCAAGGGTAACTATCCGGACCGCTGCTCGATCCAGGCGGCGTATGTGACGGGCGGCACCGACAGTTCGTTGGTCACGCAGGCCATGTTCTGGCCGGTGTTGTTGGGCGAGCAGAAGCTGAAGATGGACAACCAGCACTATTTCGAAAGCGAAGTAGCGGCGCTCGGCCCGGTGACACACGTGCGCTTTAACATCATTCCGGACGGCGGAGTTTCGCGTCTGCGTCTGTGGGGTACGCTCGCATAATGAAAACGCTCGCTATCGAACCGCTGACGAAGGAAGCGTTCGCCCCGTTCGGCGACGTGATCGAACTCGCAGGCGCGAAGCAGATTCCGATCAACCTCGGCACGACGATCCGTTATCACGATCTCGCGAAAGTGGATGTGACGGACGAGGGCGGCCGCACATTGGTGAACCTGTTTCGCGGTCAGCCGCGCGTGCTGCCGTTCGAAGTGAAGATGCTCGAGCGCCATCCGCTCGGCAGCCAGGCGTTTGTGCCGCTGAACGACAAGCCGTACCTGGTTGTGGTTGCGCCGGCTGGCGAACTCGATGCCGCGCAGATTCGTGCGTTCGTGACGAGCGGCTGGCAGGGCGTGAACTACGCGAAAGGCGTGTGGCATCACCCGCTGATCGCACTTGGTGAGGTGAGCGATTTCGTCGTCGTAGATCGCGGCGGCGATGGGCTCAATCTCAACGAGCAGGATCTCACTGAGTCGCTATGGTTGACCGAGGATGCGTTGAGCGTGGCAACGGTTTGATGGGGTAGCAGATCACGCATACGGCGCGATTGCGTCAATCGCAGGAAACACAAAACGCCCGGGGCATGAGCCTCGGGCGTTTTTGCATCGTACGTCAGCCTCTCGAGCGTCCGCGTTTAGCAAGCAACGGCGACTGACCGATAATTTCGCGTGACCTCTCCGGAGGCTCTGCTGCCGAAAAGCCGGCTGCTTCGATCACGGGCTTGAGGCTTTTGGACAGAATGCCTTTCTTCGGAGTGCGCAGCGACTCCATGCCTTCATTCCACGCGTGCAGCATCTGTTTTGCTACCCCACGCCATTGAGGCTCGTTTTTTGCCGCCTCGGTCAGTTCATAGCCGACTGATACCGCAGAGTCGCATAGTGCTTCAACCATCGCCGTATATTTGGGTGGTGCGATGCCGACGCGGGAATTAAAAAAACGCTCGAGCGCCTTGCCTGCCGCCCATGTCTTACGGCCGTCGATTGGCAGTCCAGGAGGGTTCACCGCGAAACGCGGATAGGCTTGCGTCGTCACAATGTCGTAGACCGGCGTGAAAGCGACGTCGTCGACGGACGTATAGAAAAGAGCGATGTTCTTCGTGTGACAATCCGCGTTACGTACCACGTAGTTGCTAAGCAGATGCCAGCTTAGTTGTTCTAGCTGTTGCCGCATGCTGGTCCGATCTAGCAAATAAGCTTTCGCGACATTAAGCACTTTCTCTGTGGTCGAGTTGTATTTCTCATGCGGCGGCAGACCGAGCAATCCACACATGTCCTCGACGCCATGCACGGGAAACCCTTCCGCGTTCACGTCAAAGCGTTCGACGACGAGTGCCCGGCCATCGTCCGACATCTGCGTGTGCGCTACAGGCGCTACACCGAGACGTTCTAGCACACGCATCGAGTAGAACTCGTTGAACCCCAGGAACGGCGTATTTTCGTCCGAACCTTTGACAATATATCGGCTCGTTCGAATGGTGGGTTTGCCAAGTGGGGTGTCGAAAGTGGGGGTGTCAGTCGAGCTCTTTTGCGGAGCGATGAACTTTGGCACAGCGCCCGAGATGGCTGCGCGCGCGTAATCGCGAACCAGCGCGGCGAAATGCTCCGTCGTGTTGTCGCCATGAAGGATATCTTTGACATCCAATGCCTGCAACTCGGTGCCGGGTTCGATGCCCTCGGGCGTCACGGTGACACGTCCGATCCCCATTGCACCCACCACCGCAAGTAACGACAGATCGGTGCCGTCGAGCAAGGGTCCAAATTGTTCCCGAATCAGATTAAGCAAATAGCCTTCGGGCAGATTCTGACGAAAGAACGGGTGCAGGTCGCGTGGCCAGCGCCACGCCTCCTGTCGTACGGGCATCGTCAGACTGACGAAATCGCTGGGGGCTGTGTCCCGTTCGTACTGAAGGACGTAGTCGTCGCGCTCGCGAAAAAGCGTTGCGACTTTCCGGCCTTGGACCTGAACATCAAGCTTCATGGGTTAGATCCCGATGCCGCACGCTGCTCGGCAAGGATGTCTTCAAGTGTCCGGCCATGGCCGTGTGCAACAACCTTGAGATCGTAACCTGCTGCCTCGAGTAAGCGCACGAGTACGGATACGCTCATGTCATTTTTTGCGAGCGTTTCCATTCGTGCGACGGTGGTGCGCGCAACGCCGGCGCGCTGTGCCAGTTCTTCCTGCGATAGGCTGGCTTCGCGACGCACTTCCTTTAACATGTCCGAGACATCGGCGAGCGTGGTCATTTGTAGCCCCAAGGCATCAAAATGCCGAGAATGAGCAATTATTGTAGCCCAAAAGGCACAAATCGCAACTTCTATTTTGTATCTCTTGGGCTACAAAATAGGCCAAAACCCTTGTTTTTGTAGCCCAAGGGATATAATTTCATGCCTGACTCCAGCAGGCAGCGCCATAAGAAAAAGCGGGCTTTCCGCTCCCGCGAAAAGCCCGCTGCCTAAGCTAACTGTTACCCCACCAGGCGAAACGGCCGGCCGCCGCAGCGGCCAGCCTCAACTAACCCACTACTTCTCCGCCCCAGCCTGGAACCACGCCGCAATCTTCTGACGCTCGTCGTCAGTCATATGCGTCACGTTCCCGAGCGGCATCGCCTTCAGCGTCACGGCTTGCTGATACAGGCGCTGCGCATTCTGCGAGATCTCCTCGGGCGTATCGAACATCACCCCCGCAGGCGCGGCTCCCATCAAGGTCGGATGGGCGGAGTGGCACGCGGCACAACGTTGCTGCAGGATCGGCGCAATGTCCGCGACCTTCAGCGTCGGCGCATTAGCTGCTTCCGCCTGCGGCACCACCGGCCTCGGCATCGTCCAGAAAAGGGCGCCGAACATGAACGCAATCCCGACCAGCGGCAGATACCACAGCACCTGACCACGGTGGCGCATCACGAAGAACTGACGGATCAGCGCACCGGCCATCATGATCATCGCGAGGATGAGCCAGTTGTACTGGTTTGTGTACGTCATCGCGTAGTGGTTCGACAGCATCGCGAACACCACGGGCAAAGTGAAGTACGTGTTGTGCACCGAGCGTTGCTTGCCGCGCTTGCCGTAGATGGGGTTCGGCGTGTCACCCTTGAGCATCGCGTCGACCATCTTGCGTTGGCCCGGAATGATCACGAAGAACACGTTGGCCGACATGATGGTCGCGAGCATCGCGCCGACGATCAGGTACGCCGCACGACCAGCGAAGATATGGCACGCGAGCCATGCTGCGATCAGCACATAGATGCCGACGCAGATACCGAGCACCTTGTCCTTGTTGCCCAGCATCCGGCACAGCGAGTCGTAGACAATCCAGCCTGCGGCCAGAAAACCGAGCGCGGAGAACACGGCCACCACCGGGCCCATATCCATCACGCTCGTGTCGATCAGGTAGGTGCTCGGTGAGAACAGATACAGCACGGTGAAGAGACTCGCGCCCGACAACCAGGTGGTGTACGACGGCCACTTCGACCAATGCAGGTCGTCCGGCATTTCCGGCGGCGCGACGGTGTACTTCTGCATGTTGTAGAAGCCGCCGCCGTGCACGTGCCACAGCTCGCCGAACACGCCACGCCGGCGCTGGTTCGGATCCGTCGGTGGTTTCAGGCTGTTGTCGAGTGCGACGAAATAAAACGACTCGCCGATCCAGGCGATCGCGGCGATGACGTGAAACCAGCGCAATGCCAGGTTCAGCCAGTCAGTGATAAAGCCTTCCATGAACTCCTCCACTTCTGATTCGTTGTCTGCGCGGCGGGCGGTGGCTCGATGCCGGGTCAATGAAGATGACGGCCCGGTGATTCATCTGCCATGCGCGACTCGCACAAACTGCTGTTAGGGGACGCGGTGCGCTCAGTTCGCACAGCGCCGTATTGCGGGTTATCGGTTCAACGCCATCGGTCTCAGCGACGGGTTGCGGGCAGGGGGATCGCATTGGCTGCGCTTCGCAGGTGTCTCCAGTCATCTGCGAAAGGCAGCGGTGGCGATGTCGGTTAGGCGTGAGCCTGGCCCGGTCTCCATCCTGTGCCCGTGGCGTCGCACGTGCCCCTTAGCTGCCTCGATACGTGCTGTACGACCACGGCGACACCAGTAGCGGCACGTGATAGTGCGCACTGGCATCGGCCACGCCAAAGCGCAGCACGACACGATCGACGAAGCGAGGCTCCGGCACCTTCGTGCCGATCGAAGCGAAATAATCGCCCGCGCCGAACACGAGTTCGTATTCGCCTGCGACCAGAGCATCGCCTTCGAGCAGCGGCTGATCGCAGCGGCCGTCGTTATTGGTGAGCGTGGTTTTCAGCGCACGGCGAGTGTCGCCGGTGAGCGCGAAGAGTTCGACCTTGATGCCCGCGCCGGGACGGCCGTTTGCGGTGTCGAGCACGTGGGTAGTGAGCTTTCCCATTCGCAATTTTCCTTATGTGAATGCGAGGTTTCGGCGGCGGCCCGATCCAGAATACGTTGCGGCGGATCGAGGCTCCACGTCAGTGGCTACATACCCGTCGGCGAATGAAAGCGAGCGCCGTGGCAGCCATTGTAAAAAGGATGTTCGCGTCCGCGCGCGAGCGATAGGAAAGATAATACCTGGCGCATGACAGCCTGCTGTAAGACTCGTGGTGATGACCCGTAAGACCCGTGCAAACCGTTGCCCAGCGGTCACGAGACCTGGATGACCGTTTGTCCCGATCCTACCGGCGCCAAAAAAGCCCACTATATCGGCTGCGTGAGGTTGGGTATCGCAACGGCGTGAGTTGTCAGCGTTATTTTGGCCGTCGAAGGTTACGTCTGTGCGCAGCAGCAATGCCGCGCACCCCGAAGACGGCGTAGCACGCTGGGTAACCGGGCCAACGGCGTTCGAATGAACGCGGCGGCACGGTAGCGTGTGCGCCGCATCGCATTCGAACGACTTTGCACACGGTATGGCGTACCGGCACGGCCGGTATCAGCCTCGCCGTCACGGCCGGCCTGAGCGAAGGCGCACCGCGGCGGCAGCAACAGAGCGGAGAAAACGAATGACGATGACGCAACAGGCAGGCGCGCAAGCGGGCGCAAACAGGCACGGCAAGACAATGCTGGTAAAGCACGCAGACGTGCTGGTCACGATGGATGGCGCAAGGCGCGAGTTGCGCGACGGCGGCCTGTATATCGAGGACAACCGGATCGTCGCAGTCGGACCGACCGCAGAGTTGCCGCAAACGGCCGATGAAGTACTGGATATGCGCGGGCACCTGGTGATACCGGGCCTGATCAACACGCATCACCACATGTATCAGAGCCTGACGCGGGCAATTCCGGCAGCGCAGGACGCCGAATTGTTCGGTTGGCTGACGAACCTGTACAAGGTGTGGGCGAACCTCACGCCGGAGATGATCGAAGTCTCGACGCTGACCGCGATGGCGGAGCTAGTGCTGTCCGGCTGCACGACTTCGAGCGATCACTTGTACATCTACCCGAACGGGAGCCGGCTCGACGACAGCATTGCGGCAGCGCGCCGGATCGGCATGCGCTTTCACGCGGCGCGCGGCAGCATGAGCGTGGGACAGAAGGACGGCGGTTTGCCGCCCGACTCGGTTGTAGAGCGCGAACCGGACATATTGAAGGACACGCAGCGTCTGATCGAGACGTATCACGACGATGGGCGTTACGCGATGCTGCGCGTGGTGGTCGCGCCCTGTTCGCCGTTTTCGGTGAGCCGCGATCTGATGCGCGAATCGGCGGTGCTGGCGCGTCAATACGGTGTGTCGCTGCACACGCATCTGGCGGAAAACGTCAACGATATTGCTTACAGCCGCGAGAAATTCGGCATGACGCCGGCGGAGTATGCGGAGGATCTGGGCTGGGTGGGCCATGACGTATGGCATGCCCACTGTGTGCAACTGGACGATGCTGGCATCGCTCTGTTTGCGCGCACTGGGACGGGCGTCGCGCATTGTCCGTGTTCGAACATGCGGCTCGCCTCAGGCATCGCTCCGGTCAAGCGGATGCGGTTGGCCGGCGTGCCGGTGGGTCTCGGTGTGGACGGTTCGGCATCGAACGACGGCGCGCAGATGGTCGCCGAAGTGCGTCAGGCGTTGTTGCTGCAGCGTGTCGGTTTCGGTCCAGATGCGATGACCGCGCGTGAAGCTTTGGAGATCGCGACGCTGGGCGGCGCGAAGGTGCTCAACCGTGACGATATCGGTGCATTGGCGCCGGGCATGGCAGCAGATTTTGTGGCGTTCGACCTGCGTCAGCCTTTGTTTGCCGGCGCCTTGCACGACCCGGTGGCGGCACTGGTGTTCTGTGCGCCGTCGCAGGTGTCGCATAGCGTGATTGGCGGGAAGGTCGTAGTGAAAGACGGACAGTTGACGACTGTCGAGCTGGGTCCGGTCATCGAGCAGCACAACCGGTTGGCAAAGACGTTGTATCAGGCTGCGGCCTGACAGGTTTTGTTTCGGTCAACGCAGGTCTGACGCAGAACGAAGGCAAATGCAAACGCGCACAACCGGCCCGCGTCCTGCGACGCGGGCCGGCAAGCATCAGGGTTTATCGATCAAGGTCTTGGTCGCCTCGGCAACAAGGCTTCGCAACCAACGCACTTCATCGGAGTAATGCACGCGTTCGTGCCACAACTGGTAGTACTGCATCGGCGGGAAATCGAGTGGCGCGGGCACCACAGTAAGGGGCAGAAATTTAGCGTAGTAATCGGCGAAGAGCCGCGTTGTCGTGAAGATCAGATCCGACTTGATCAGCACATACGGCGCGAGGTTGAAGTACGGCAGAGTCACGACGACATGACGCTTTAAGCGCTCGCGCGCGAGGTGCACGTCGATCGCGCCGCGTTGGCCCACCGAATAGGGAGTAGGCGCAAGATGCGGAGCATTCAGATACTGGTCGAGCGTCAACCCGCCGCGCTTGGCGAACGGATGCGCGTTGCTCATCAGGCAGACGATCTGGTCGACAAACAGGTTCGACAGATGCAGCTGCTCGGGCGGCTCCGGCCAGTTGCCGACGACGATATCGAGCTTGCCGTCCTCGAGCGCCAGTTCATAGTCGAACGCCGGCCCGAGCGAGTGAAACTCAAGCGTCGCGTTGGGCGCCGCCTGGCGGAAGCGCTCCACCACGGTTGGCACGAACAGCACGTTCAGATAATCGGGGCAGCCAATCCGGTAGCAGCGGATCGAAGTGGCCGGATCGAAATTGTGTTGCTGGAACTTGATGCGCTCGATTTCGCGCAGGGCGTTTTGCACCGGTTCGAGCAGACGCAGCCCGTACTCGGTCGGGACCATGCCGGACTTGCCGCGCACCAGCAGCGGGTCGCCGGTGATGTCGCGCAGACGCCGCAGCGCCGCGCTGATGGCGGGCTGGGACTGGTTGAGTTTGACGGCGGCGCGCGTCACGCTGCGCTCCATCAGGAGGGTGTGCAAGACGCGTAATAAATATGTGTCGATCGCCTCGCGTTGCTGGCTCATGACTTCTCCGAAATATATGTTGTGGCTGATCGAACGGGCCTTTGGGTATATGACTTTTAATATGAACAGAAAGATGCGTCAAGAGAGGGATACCCGCACAGCACGTGCTGGCGCGGGTTTGCGGGGAATTTTGGCGGCTCGACTGACAGGGTCGAATTAGGTATCGTCATTTCGATATAGCGAAGGCACGGCGCATTCGGCCGGGGCGCGCCGCCTCGTTGCAACAGACAGTCATTGGCGTATTACGGAAACTCATGGGCGACTCTTCTTCTTATAACGGCGACGCCGCGCACCCCGCAGGTGGGCCGGCCGTCGTGCCGCGCCTCGTGCTGGCAGGCATCAGCAAGCAATATCCGGCCGTGCGCGCCAACGACGACGTGACGCTGATCGTCGCGCCCGGTGAAATCCACGCTGTGCTCGGTGAGAACGGTGCGGGCAAGAGCACGCTGATGAAGATCATCTACGGCGCGGTGCGGCCTGATGCCGGTGAAATTCGCTGGGAAGGACAGACGGTCGAAATCGCGAGCCCGGCCGCAGCGCGCAAGCTCGGCATCGGCATGGTGTTCCAGCACTTCTCGTTGTTCGAGACGTTGACGGTAGGCGAGAACATCGCGCTCGCGCTCGATGAACCGTTCGACCTGAAGACGCTCGCCAAACGCATCCGCGAAGTGTCGGCGGATTACGGCCTCGATATCGATCCGCAGCGTCACGTGCACAGCCTGACAGTGGGCGAACGGCAGCGCGTTGAGATCGTGCGTTGTCTGCTGCAGAACCCGCGTCTGCTGATCATGGACGAGCCGACTTCGGTGCTCACGCCGCAAGCGGTCCGCAAGCTGTTCGAGACATTGAGACGTCTCGCCGCCGAAGGCTGCAGCATCCTCTACATCAGCCATAAGCTCGACGAGATCCAGGAGCTATGCGACACGGCAACGGTGATGCGCGGTGGCCGCGTGACCGGTCATGTGAAGCCGCGCGAAGAGACGCACGCGTCGCTGGCGCAACTGATGGTGGGGCATTCGTTGCCCGACTACACGCGTCGCGCTCACACACCGGGCGATGTGCTACTCGACGTGAAGCATCTTTCGGCGGCGAGCGACGATCCGTTCGGTACCTCGCTCGACGACGTCTCGTTCAGCGTGCATGCCGGCGAAATCTTCGGCATTGCGGGTGTGTCGGGCAACGGCCAGGCCGAATTGCTGGCGGCGCTCTCTGGCGAGCAACGCGGCGCGCGCGCCGACGCGATCACGATTTGCGGCAAGGCCGCGGGCAGACTCGGCGCAGGCGGGCGCCGCTCGCTCGGCTTCGGCTTCGTCCCGGAGGAGCGCCTGGGGCGCGGCGCTGTGCCGGCCATGACGCTTGCCGAAAATGCGCTGCTGACGGGGCATCGCCAGAAGATGGTGCAGTCCGGCTGGATCAAGGCGGGTGCGATGCGCAGCTTCGCGAAGAAATGCATCGATGCCTTCGATGTGCGTTGTGGCGGTACCGAAGCAATCGCGCAGAGCCTGTCGGGCGGCAATCTGCAGAAGTACATCGTGGGACGCGAGATTTTGCAGGCGCCTAAGGTGCTCGTGGTCGCGCAGCCTACCTGGGGTGTCGACGTCGGCGCCGCCGCGTTCATTCGACAGCAGTTGCTCGATCTGTCGGCACGCGGCGTCGCGATTCTGGTGATCTCGGAAGAACTGGAAGAGCTGTTCGATATATGCGACCGCATCGCGGTGCTCGCGCGCGGCCGGCTGTCGCCCGTGCGCGTCACCGGCGAGACCAACGCCGAGGAGATCGGCAGATGGATGGCAGGCCTGTTCGGCGCGCGGGAAGAGGGCGCGGCGCCTTCGCCCGGACAACCGGCGCACGCCTGAGTGTGGCGTAGATCACGGCGCAACTGCGGGCCTTACGGCAGGCGTAGTCCACGTAGATTGACATCCGAAACAACACCTATAGCAGCCCCACGCCTCAACTTACGATCCCACGCAGACTTATGATTTTTCCGTATCGACTCGAAGCCCGCACTGCGCCCTCACGCTCGATGCAGCTCGCTGTGCCGCTGATCGCCGCAGTGCTCACGCTTGCGCTCGGCTTCCTGATTTTCGGCCTGGTCGGCCGCGATCCGCTGGAGGCGATGCACGCGTTCTTTATCGAACCGCTGTCCGATGTGAACGGCTGGTCCGAACTGCTGCTCAAGGCGTCGCCCTTGTGCCTGATCGGACTGGGTCTCGCGATCGGCTATCGCGCCAACGTCTGGAACATTGGCGCCGAAGGGCAGATGCTGCTCGGCGGTATTGCCGCGAGCGGCGTGGCGATCTATTTCGATCAGGCGAGCGGCTGGTGGATTCTGCCGACCATGATGCTGGCGGGTATCGCCGGCGGCATGGTGTGGGCGGCGATTCCCGCGTTCCTGAAGAGCCGCTACAACACCAACGAGATTCTCACGAGCCTGATGCTCACCTACGTCGCGGCCCAGTTGCTGATCTATCTGGTGAGCGGTCCGTGGCGCGATCCGCAGGGCATGAATTTTCCGCTCTCCGAAATGTTCAGCGGTGACGCGCTGTATCCGACGTTCTCCGGCGACTGGCACTGGAAATTCCTGCGCGGCACGCGTCTGAATGCGTCGATCTTCGTCACGTTCGTCGCAATTCCACTCGTATGGCTGTTCATGCGCAAGAGCTTTGCCGGCTTCCGGATGAACGTGGGCGGCCTCGCTCCGCTAGCCGCGCGCTACGCCGGCTTCTCCGACAAGAAAACCATCTGGACCTCGCTTCTGATCAGCGGCGGTCTCGCCGGGCTGGCGGGCATGGGCGAAATCTCCGGGCCGATTGGCCAGTTGCAGGCCACCTGGTCGCCGGGCTATGGCTTCACCGCGATCATCGTCGTGTTCGTGGGGCGCTTGCATCCTGTCGGGATCGTGCTGGCGAGCCTGCTGATGGCACTGCTGTATCTCGGCGGTGAGGCGGTGCAGACCTCGATGCAGTTGCCGCAGGCGCTTTCCGGCGTGTTCCAGGGGCTGCTGCTGTTCTGCCTGCTGGGTGCCGACCTGTTTGTGAATTACCGCGTGCGCCGTCGCAATACGACCGCTCACGCGAACTGAAGCCCACTGATTTTCCCCGACCCGGTCTTATGGATATTCAACAAGCTAGCGCGCTCACCTCGAGCGCCGTCACCGCCGCGATTCCGCTGATGTTTGCGGGCGCCGGCGAACTCGTCACCGAGAAATCGGGGGTCCTGAATCTGGGCGTGGAAGGCATGATGCTGATGGGCGCCGTCAGCGGTTACGCAGTCACTGCCGTCACCGGTAGTCCGTGGCTCGGCGTGCTGGCGGCGATTGCGGCCGGGCTCGCCATGTCGCTGCTGTTCGGCTTTCTCACGCTGACGATGCTGGCCAACCAGGTCGCCACCGGTCTTTCGCTGACGATCTTCGGCATCGGCTTGTCCGCTTATGTCGGCAAGCCGTACACGTCGGCGGCGGTGCGCGCGTCGATCGATACGTGGACGATTCCTCTGCTCTCGAAGATTCCTGTGCTTGGGCCCGCATTCTTCAGTCTGACGCCGCTCGATTACCTCGCCTTCATCATGTTCGCCGTGGTGGGCTGGTTTCTCTACCGCACGCGTGCCGGCCTCGTGCTGCGCTCGGTGGGTGAGTCGCCCCAAGTGGCGCACTCGGTCGGCTTCCCCGTCATTGGTGTGCGTTACGGCGCGGTCGCATTCGGCGGCGGCATGGCGGGTCTGGCCGGCGGCTACTACTCGATTGTCAATCTGCACCTCTGGCAGGAGCAGCTCACTTCCGGCCGCGGCTGGATCGCGCTTGCGCTGGTGGTGTTCTCGACGTGGCGCCCGGGGCGTCTCCTGATCGGCGCGTTGCTGTTCGGCGCAGTGACCGGCCTGCAGTTTTATGCGCAGGCGATTGGCGTGCCGGTTCCAACCCAGTTCCTCGCGATGCTGCCCTATGTCGCCACGATCGTGGTGCTGGTGCTGATCTCGCGCAATCCGAACACGATCCGCCTGAACGCACCGGCCTCGCTCGGCAAGCCGTTCTTCGCGGCGGGCTAAGCATCAGCGGGCCACGCGCGCTCGAGTTTCAAATCAGGTTTCAGATTCACTCCATATGCAGTATGTACAAACCCGCTTCACGGCTTGAACGAATCAATCACACGACAGGAGAAAACATGAAGAGAAGAAATCTGCTGACCGCCGCGGCGCTGGGTACGCTTTCGCTCAGTCTCGGCGTCACGCTGACGCAACCGGCACAGGCGGCCGATGTGCCCGGCGTCGCATTCGTCTACCTCGGCAACCCAGGGGATGCCGGCTGGACCTATGCGCACGATCAGGGCTCGAAGGAAGTCGAGGCCAAGTTCGGCAGCAAGATCAAGGTCACCCGCGTCGAGAACGTGCCGGAATCGGCCGACTCGGAGCGCGTGTTCCGCGATCTGGCGAACAAGGGCAATAAGATCATCATCGGTTCGAGCTTCGGCTATCAGGATTTCGAACTGAAGGTTGCGAAGGATTTCCCGGACACCGTGTTCCTGCACGCCACCGGCTACAAGAAGGCGCCTAACTTCGGCACCTATGACGTGCGCATGTATCAGGGCGCGTACCTCGCCGGCGTCGCCGCAGGCTACGTGACGAAGACCAATACGCTCGGCTTCGTGGCATCGGTGCCGATTCCCGAAGTGATCCGCAACATCAACGCGTACACGCTCGGCGCGCGTTCGGTCAATCCGAAGGTCCACACCAAGGTCATCTGGATCAACAGCTGGTTCGATCCGGGCAAGGAAAAGCAGGCCGCGGAAACGCTGATCGGCCAGGGCGCCGACGTGCTGCTGCAGAACACCGATTCGAGCGCCACGCTGGCCACGGCTTCGGAAAAGCACGTGCATGCATTCGGCTGGGATTCGGACATGAAGAAGTTCGGTCCTGACGCGCACCTGGGTTCGGTGGTCGGCAACTGGGGCGTGTACTACACGGCGGTGGTCCAGCAGGTGCTGGATGGCAAGTGGAAGAACGATCCGGTGTGGTGGGGCATTCCGCAGAAGGCTGTTAGCCTGGATGACCTGAACACGTCGGCGATTCCGGCCAATGCGCTGAAGGATGTCGCAACGAAGCGCGACCAGATCGCAAGCGGCAAGTGGGATGTGTTCGCAGGTCCGATCAAGGACCAGTCGGGCAACGTGAAGGTGCCGGCCGGCAAGACGCTGGCCGATCCGGAACTGCAGCGTCTGAACTGGTATGTGGAAGGCGTGGACGGCGACTTGCCGAAGTAATCGCTACGCGCGTTGGCAGAGTGCGACGCGGGTGACTGCCGGCGCCGCGTGCCGGTCAACGCAGACAGTCGACCAGGCGGCGGTTTAGCAACCGCTGCTTTCAAGGGCTGCGTCCTCACGGACGCAGCTTTTTTTACCTATTCGATCCGCAGACCGACCTTGATGGTCACCTGCCAGTGCACGACCTTGTCGTCTTCGATGTGACCCCGCGTCTCTGTCACTTCGAACCAATGCAGATTGCGCAGGGTTTTGGACGCTTTTGCAATGGCGGTGCGAATCGCATCGTCGCTCGATTTCTCAGACGATCCGGTCAGTTCGATCTGCTTGTATACGTGGTCTTTCATCATCTCCTCCTTCATCTTCAGGTTAGTGAAAAAAGTATAGGCAATCGCGCCCCATTCGCATTGCTGGGTTGTTCCGCACATGGCATGCCCGGGATGGACTGGTCTCCGAAGGCGGTAAAAGCGGCTATGCGCGGCCTAACATCTTGATAACCTGCTAAAATATTGGGTTGTTCGCCGCATATTCATTCAAAGGACGCGCCGTGCTGTCTACCGCCAATATCACCATGCAATTCGGGCCCAAGCCCCTCTTCGAGAACATCTCCGTCAAATTCGGGGGAGGGAACCGCTATGGCCTGATTGGTGCAAACGGCTGCGGCAAGTCGACCTTCATGAAGATTCTTGGCGGCGATCTGGAACCGAGTTCGGGCAACGTGATGCTCGAACCGAATGTGCGTCTGGGCAAATTGCGCCAGGACCAGTTCGCATACGAAGACGTGCGCGTGCTCGATGTAGTGATGATGGGCCACGCGGAAATGTGGGCCGCCATGACCGAGCGCGACGCGATCTACGCGAATCCGGACGCTACCGACGACGACTACATGCACGCCGCCGAACTCGAAGCGAAGTTCGCCGAGTACGACGGCTACACGGCCGAAGCGCGTGCGGGCGAACTGCTGCTCGGTATCGGCATTGCGATCGAAGACCACAACGGCCCGATGAGCAACGTGGCGCCGGGCTGGAAGCTGCGCGTGCTGCTCGCCCAGGCGCTGTTCTCGAAGCCAGACGTGCTGCTGCTGGATGAGCCGACCAACAACCTGGACATCAACTCGATCCGTTGGCTGGAAGACGTGCTCAACCAGTACAACTCGACGATGATCATCATCTCGCACGATCGACACTTCCTGAACCAGGTCTGCACTCACATGGCAGACATGGACTACGGCACGCTGAAGGTTTATCCGGGCAATTACGACGACTACATGCTGGCCAGCACGCAGGCCCGCGAGCGTCAGCAGAATGCCAATGCGAAGGCGAAGGAACGTGTCGCCGATCTGCAGGACTTCGTGCGCCGCTTCTCGGCCAACAAGTCGAAGGCCCGCCAGGCGACCAGCCGTCTGAAGATGATCGACAAGATCAAGATCGAGGAATTCAAGCCCTCGTCGCGGCAGAACCCGTTTATCCGCTTCGAATACGAGAAGAAGCTGCACAACATCGCCGTGGTGGCCGACAGCATCACGAAGAAGTACGAGCGCACGATTTTCAGCAACTTCAGCATCAGCGTGCAGCCGGGCGAGCGCATTGCCATCATCGGCCAGAACGGCGCCGGCAAGACCACGCTGCTGCGTTCACTTCAGGGTGGCATCAAGACTGAGCACGGTACGGTGAAGTGGGCCGAAAACGCGAATGTCGGTTATATGCCGCAGGACACGTACGAAGAGTTTCCGGACGACATCACGCTGATGGACTGGATCGACGGCTACCGCCAGGAAGGCGACGACGAGCAGATGGTGCGCGGCACGCTGGGCCGGCTGCTGTTCAATGCGGACGACATCCGCAAGTCGGTGAAGGTGCTTTCGGGTGGCGAGAAGGGCCGCATGATCTGGGGCAAGCTGATGCTGGGCCGCCACAACGTGCTGCTGATGGACGAGCCGACCAACCACATGGACATGGAGTCGATCGAATCGTTGCAGATCGCGCTCGACAAATACGATGGCACGCTGATTTTCGTGTCGCACGACCGTGAGTTTGTGAGCGGGCTGGCGAACCGGATTATCGAAGTGCGCACGGATGGCACGCTGTATGACTTCGGTGGCAATTACGAGGATTTCCTGGCTAGCCAGGGTGTGCAGTAAGCAAGAGGCGCTTGCCGCTTCACGATGTAACTTGCGTTGTAGCCATCCTGATCTGACGATGGTTACAACGCGATTCCCGCAGTAACGCGATTCGATCGCGCCTCGATCTCCCCCGGTTTTCCATTCTTCTATCTCCCCACGAATGCCCGGCAGCTTGCCGGCAATCGCGTCGTTGCTCGCTGTTTCCCCGCTCGGTCCCGCGTGCCGTCCCCGCCTCCACAAAAAATGACATCCGCTCTGCGTTTTCCTTGGCGGAGATCAAATTTCGCCTGAGCTTTCACTCGTAGAATCCGGCGGCGTACGCATTTAACTGCGTGGGTTGCGTGTTGCGAAGATGCAGCGGATTTCAGGGGTGGTTCAATGAAAAGCAGGCAAATATGATGAACAAGGGAGTCCTTAACAACAGGGTATGGATACCCCTGGGGGGCGCGTTGGCTGCATGCCTTTCCGGTTGCAGCAAGCTCGATGTGCTCGATCCGAAAGGCAGCATTGGCGCGGCGGAAAAATCGCTGATCGGCACAGCGACCTACACGATGCTGATTGTCGTGGTGCCGGTCATTCTGATGACGCTCTGGTTCGCCTGGCGCTACCGGGCCAGCAACCGCGGCGCGACCTACGCGCCGAAATGGGCGCATTCCACGGCGATCGAAGTGGTGATCTGGACGGTACCGTCCATCATCATCCTGTGTCTCGGGGTGCTGACGTGGAAGACCACGCACGAGCTCGATCCCTACAAGCCCATCGAATCGGCGGTGAAACCGATCAACGTCGAGGTCGTGGCGCTCGACTGGAAATGGCTTTTCATCTATCCGGATCTCGGCATCGCATCGGTCAATCAACTGGCTTTCCCGGTGGGTACGCCCGTTAATTTCATGATCACGTCGGACTCGGTCATGAACTCGTTCTTCATTCCGCGTCTGGGCAGCCAGATCTACGCCATGGCGGGCATGCAGACCCAGTTGCATCTCGTCGCCGATGAAGCGGGCGACTATGCCGGCGTGTCGGCCAACTTCAGCGGCAGGGGCTTCTCCGACATGAAGTTCCGGGCGCTCGCCACCAATCCCGAGCAGTTCAACGCGTGGGTGGAGAAGGTCAAGGCGTCGTCGGGCCGGCTCGACATGAACGAATACAACACCGTGGCACAGCCCAGCGAGAAGGCGCCCGTGCGCTACTTCTCATCGGTCGATCCGAAGCTGTTCCACAACATCATTGCGAAGTACAACAACGGCAACGTTCTCGATCTGCAGAACAGCAATTGCAGTACGAAGGGGTAACACATGTTCGGAAAACTGACACTATCGGCGATTCCGTTCGATCAGCCCATCATCATGGGCGCGGGCGCCCTGATGGCGGTCCTCGTCCTTGCCACGCTCGGCGCGTTGACGTGGTTCGGCAAATGGAAATGGCTGTGGAGCGAATGGCTCACCAGCGTCGATCACAAGCGGATCGGCGTCATGTATATCGTGGTTGCGGTATTGATGCTGCTGCGCGACTTTGCGGACGCGGTCATGATGCGCCTGCAACTGGCGCTCGCCTATCACTCGCCGGGCTATCTGCCGCCGCATCACTACGACCAGATCTTCACGGCGCACGGCGTCATCATGATCTTCTTCATGGCGATGGCGTTGATGGTGGGTCTGTTCAACCTGATCGTGCCGCTGCAGATCGGAGCGCGTGACGTCGCGTTCCCGTTCCTGAACTCGCTCAGCTTCTGGATGACCGCGATCAGCGCGATTCTGATCAACCTGTCGCTGGTGATCGGTGAGTTTGCGCAGGTTGGCTGGCTCGCGTATCCGCCGCTTTCCGAACTGCAGTTCAGTCCGGGTGTGGGGGTGGACTACTACATCTGGAGTCTGCAACTGTCGGGCGTGGGCACGTTGATCACGGGTATCAACTTCTTTGTCACCATCATCCGGATGCGCGCACCGGGCATGTCGCTGATGAAGATGCCGGTGTTCACGTGGACCGCGTTGTGCTCGAACGTGCTGATCATGGCGACGTTCCCAATCCTGACCATTGCGCTCGCGCTGCTCGGTCTGGACCGTTACCTCGGCATGCACTTCTTCACGAATGATGGCGGCGGCAACGCGATGATGTATCTGAACCTGATCTGGGCCTGGGGTCACCCCGAGGTCTACATTCTGGTTCTGCCGGCCTTCGGCATCTATTCGGAAGTCATCGCGACCTTTGCGAAGAAGCCGCTGTTCGGCTACCGGACGATGGTTTACGCCTCGTGCGTGATCACGGTACTGGCGTTCCTCGTCTGGCTGCATCACTTCTTTACGATGGGCTCGGGTGCGGATGTCAATGCGTTCTTCGGCATTATGACCATGGTCATTGCCATCCCGACCGGCGTGAAGGTGTTCAACTGGCTGTTCACGATCTACCGTGGACGCCTCGAATTCACCGCCCCGGTGCTGTGGACGATCGGCTTCATGATTACGTTCACGATCGGCGGCATGACGGGCGTGATGATGGCCATCCCCGGGGCGGACTTTGTCCTGCACAACAGCCTGTTCCTGATCGCCCACTTCCATAACGCCATCATCGGCGGTGTGGTGTTCGGTTATCTGGCCGGTGTTCACTACTGGTTCCCGAAGGTGTTCGGCATCAAGCTGAACGAAAAACTCGGCAAGGCCGCGTTCTGGCTGTGGTTTGTCGGTTTCTACGTATCGTTCATGCCGCTCTATGTGCTCGGCTTCATGGGCATGACGCGACGTCTGAACCACTACGACAACCCGGCATGGCATCCGTGGCTGATCGCCGCGGCTTGCGGTGTGGTGTTTATTGCGCTGGGTGTGGTTTGCCAGGTTCTGCAGGTGATCGTCAGCGTGCGCAACCGCAAGCTGCCCGAATACCGCGATGCGACGGGCGATCCGTGGGATGGCCGAACGCTCGAATGGGCCACGGCGTCGCCGCCGCCCGTCTATAACTTTGCAACGATCCCGGTGGTGCATGAACTCGATGCCTTCACGCATATGAAGGAAACCGGGCAGGGCCTCGGCAAGGTGGCGGTATACCGCGACATTCATATGCCGTCGAATACGAGCGCAGGCCTCTTTATTGGCATCTTCAGCCTGTTGCTGGGCTTCGCCGGAGTCTGGCATATCACGTGGCTCGCGGTGGCAGCGCTGGTCGCCATCATGGCGACGGTGATCGGGCGCAGCTTCGGCGATAACGACGGCTACATGATCCCCGCCGAAACGGTCCGGAGGATCGAAGAGCAGGGCGGCAGGGCAGGCGAAACGAAGCATGACGAGCGGCTTGCCGCCGCGGAGGTCAACTGATGTCACATACAACTCATCTTGCCGCACCTGGCGAGCTGGAAAGCGAGCACGCGCCGTCCCATTCGGTATTCGGGTTCTGGCTCTATCTGATGACCGATTGCGTGCTGTTCGCCTCGCTGTTCGCGGTGTTTGCCGTGATGGCGCAGCAGTTCGCAGGCGGTCCCACCGGAAAGGATCTGTTCGATATCCCAGGCGTCGCGCTGGAGACGGCGGTGCTTTTGCTGAGCAGTATCACCTACGGCTTCGCCATGCTCGGTGCGCATAAGCGCAAATCGGGCGTCGTGCTCGGGTGGCTCGCGATCACCTTTGTGCTGGGTCTGGCGTTTCTCTGGTTCGAAGTGCAGGAGTTCTCGCACCTGATCGCTGAAGGCGCCGGGCCGAGCCGCAGCGCGTTCCTCTCGTCCTTTTTCACGCTGGTCGGCACGCACGGCTTGCACGTCACGGTGGGCCTCATCTGGATGGTCGTGCTGGCCGTGCAGATCGTCCTCAAGCCTGAGATGTCAGAGCGCGAGGTTACGCGTCTCGCGTGCCTGAGTCTCTTTTGGCACTTTCTCGACATCGTGTGGATCTGTGTGTTTTCGTTTGTTTATCTTGGGAGCGTGCTCTAAATGGCTCATACCCAATCGCTTCATGAAGAAGAATCGCACGGCAGCGTATCCGGCTACGTCGCAGGTTTCGTGCTGGCGGTGCTGCTGACGGCCGCGTCGTTTGGCTTAGTCGTGCGCGGCGTTCTTCCGCCGCAGACAGCAATGATCGCGCTGGCCGTATTGGCTTTGGTGCAGATCGTGGTTCATCTGGTGTTTTTCCTGCACCTGAATACGTCGTCCGGGCAACGTTGGAATGTGATGGCGTTTTGCTACACCGCGGTGGCCGCGATCATTCTGATCGGCGGCACGATGTGGGTGATGCATAACGTCAGCATGAACATGATGTCGCGGTAATTGCGCGCAGCGTTCCCCTGGAGACCTCATGCACCCATCTCATTCGTTTGCGCCGCTGATGATCCGCGGCCGCACGCTGTTACCGATCGTGCAGGGCGGCATGGGCGTCGGCGTGTCCGCGCACCGGCTAGCCGGCAGCGTGGCGCGCGAGGGCGCGCTCGGTACAATCGCCAGCATCGATCTGCGTCACCATCACGCGGATCTGGTCGAGGAGTGCCGCGTCAATCCCAGCCGCGCCACGCTCGAGGCCGCCAACCTCACGGCGCTGGCGCGCGAGATCGGCGCAGCCCGTGCCTTGAGCGAAGGGCGCGGCATGATTGCCGTCAACGTGATGAAGGCGGTCAATGCGCACGCGGACTATGTGCGGGTTGCCTGCGAAAGCGGCGCGGATGCGATCGTCATGGGTGCCGGTCTGCCGCTCGACTTGCCCGATATGACGCGAGATCACAATATCGCCTTGATCCCGATTCTGTCCGACGCCCGTGGCATTGCGCTCGTGCTCAGGAAGTGGATGAAGAAGGGGCGCTTGCCCGATGCGATCGTGATCGAGCATCCCGCGCACGCCGGTGGCCATCTTGGGGTAACGAACCTGGCGGACATGCAGGACGGGCGCTTCGATTTCGCGAGAGTGTTCGAGGAACTGGAACCGGTGTTTGCATCGCTCGGCCTGAACCGGCGGGATGTGCCGTTGATCGTCGCAGGCGGCATCAATAGCCACGAGGCCTTGCGCGCCTGCCTCACGGCGGGCGCCAACGGTGTGCAGCTTGGCACTCCGTTCGCCGTCACGGAAGAGGGTGACGCGCATCCCAACTTCAAACGTGTGCTTGCTGAAGCAGCCCCTGAAGACATCGTCGAATTCGTCAGCGTCACGGGGCTGCCGGCGCGCGCCGTGAAAACGCCGTGGCTGATGCGTTACCTGCGCAACGAGACACGCATTCGCGACAAGATCGGCACGCTCAAGAACGCGTGTCCGACGGCGCTCGAGTGTCTGAGCGTGTGCGGTCTGCGCGACGGCATCGAAAAGTTCGGACACTTCTGTATCGATACGCGACTCGCCGCAGCGTTGCGCGGTGATGTGGCCAATGGCCTGTTCTTCCGCGGCCGCGAGACATTGCCGTTTGGCACGGCCATTAGCAGCGTACGCGACCTGATCGAGTTGCTGCTGACCGGTTCGGCGCGACCCGCTGTCGCAGGGCGATGGGCGTATTCGCTCGGTTGACGCTGGTCAACGCGACTGACGCTTCAAGCTTCGACAATCCCCGCAATCATCAACCAAACGGGGAACAGAATGAAGCACAGCATCAGCAATCGAATCAAAGCCGCGGTCATCGTATCGTGTCTGCTGGGCATGGGACTCGCGGCGTCTCAGGCCCGCGCTGAGAGCGGCGACGAGATGAACGGCATTCACGCGGGCGACGTGCTCGTGCGCTTGCGGGCCATCAGCATCATTCCGAACGTATCAACGAACAACACCTTGTCGGCGCTGAACGTAAACGTCAACAATGCGATCGTGCCGGAACTGGATCTGACCTACATGATCCGCGACTATCTGGGCGTCGAACTGATTCTGGGGACGTCGCGGCATCAACTGACGTCGAGCCTCGGCAATCTGGGCGGGGTGAACGTGCTGCCGCCCACGCTGCTGTTGCAATATCACTTCAACCACCAGGGGCGCATCCGGCCGTACCTCGGCGCAGGCGTGAACTACACGTATTTCTACAACAACGGGCTGAACGTGAACGGCCAGCCGATTTCGATCACCAACCACAGCTTCGGGCCGGCTGTGCAGGCCGGCGTCGACGTGCAGATCACGAAGTCGTTGTTCGTCAATGCGGACATCAAGAAAATCTGGATGAGAACCGATGCCTCGCTCGGCGGGGCATCGCTGGGCCGGCTGGACATCGATCCAGTCGTGGTGGGACTCGGTGTCGGGATGCGCTTCTGATGAGGACGCCGGGGTTTCCCGGCGTTTTTTCATGCCGCGCCCGTTTCTTGCAGAACTGTCATCAACCGGGCCGTCTCGCTGTCACAGCTTGTCGTATTTGAAACGCATCGCGGTGCCTTCCTGTTCGATGCGCACCCACACCGCGCGTTTTTCCTCGTCGCTCAGGAAAACCCAGTTGGAAACCTCGGTAGCTGTGCGCCCGCAGCCCTTGCAGACTTCGTCGAAGAGCGTAGAGCAGACGCCGATGCACGGGCTGTCTGGAAGAGCGTGGAGATTCGAAGCCATTCAAAACCTTGGGACGGGAAGCAGGGAGGTACTGCTATGTTAACCGATGCTGCGGATTCCCTCTGAACGTGCCTCCACACCGTCGCCCTTGGCATTGTCGTATCCCTGCGCCACACTTCCTTACAAATAGACTTCACTTCCTGTCGAAACCCGTGCATGGCAAACCACCCGCGGACGGTCTTTTTTTCCCGGTGGACAGGCGGCCATAACCCGCTAAAATTGCGCGCAATTTTGTATCGAACGAACAGGCTGGCGCGTCCGCGCGAACCGGCTGCGCTGTACCCTTTGCGCGACAGCTTCGCGGTTTTTTTGAAGCGCGCAATAATTAGTGGTAGTTTTCGGGTTTTTCAGGAGAGCCGCGGGCGGTGCGCTGCGGCACGTGGAGTGGACGGTCGGCCGAGGCCGACGGATCGGAGAACGGGATGAAAAAACTGGTAGTGCGTCAACTCGCAGCGCTGATGCTGTGTGCTACGCCGTGGCTTACGGCCGGCGCAAAAGATACGCAATTGAACGTGTATAACTGGTCCGATTACATCGCCAAGGACACGATCCCGAACTTCACCAAGCAGACCGGAGTTCAGGTCAAATACGACAACTACGACAGCGACGACACGCTGCAGGCCAAATTGCTGACCGGCAATTCCGGCTATGACATCGTGGTGCCGACCAGCAACTACGCCGGCAAGCAGATTGCCGCGGGCATTTTCGCTCCGTTGGACAAATCGAAGCTGCCTAACCAGAAATACCTCGATCCTTCGCTGATGGCGCTCGTCGCCGGCGCCGATCCGGGCAACAAATACGCCGACCCGTGGGCCTACGGTACGACGGGTCTCGGTTACAACGTCACCAAAGTCCAGCAGATCCTCGGCAAGAACGTCCCGCTCGACAACTGGGACATTCTGTTCAAACCCGAAAACATTTCGAAGCTGAAGGCGTGCGGCGTCTCGGTGCTCGACGCGCCTGACCAGATGTTCGCGGCGGCGCTGCATTACATCGGCAAGGATCCGATGAGCACGAACCCGGCGGACTATCGTGCCGCGCTCGACATGATGAAGAAGATCCGCCCGTACATCACGCAGTTCAACTCGTCGGGCTACATCAACGACCTGGTCGGCGGCGACGTCTGCTTCGCCTACGGCTGGTCGGGCGACGTGGTGATTGCGAAGCACCGCGCGGTCGAGGCGAAGAAGCCGTACAAGATCGAGTATTACATTCCGAAGGGTGGCGCACCGGTCTGGTTCGACGTGATGGCGATTCCGAAGGACGCGAAGAACAAGGAAGCGGCGCTCGAATGGATCAATTACATCGAGACGCCGCAAGTCCACGCCGCGATCACCAACGAGGTCTACTACCCGAGCGCGAACCTCGAATCGCGCAAATATGTGGACAAGGACGTGGCGAACGATCCGGCCGTCTATCCGCCGCCTGAAGTCATCAAGACGCTGTTCCTGCTGAAGCCGCTGCCGCCGGAAATCCAGCGGCTGCAGACGCGGCTCTGGACTGAATTCAAGTCCGGCCGTTAAAGTCTGCGGATTGAATGGTCGATAGCAAGGCATGTCCACCAAGCCCCCGGCGTTCACCGGGGGCTTTGTTCGTCAAATGCAGGAGCGAAGTACCACATTATGAGCAGTGACCAGTCGGGTGTGCTGGCGGCGGCCGGCACGCTGCCTCCGGGCAGCTATGCCGCTGCGGGCGATGCAGCGGAAAACTTCGTGCAGATCGTCGATGTCGTCAAGAAGTTTGGCGAGACGGTTGCGGTCAAGCAGGTCAACCTGTCGGTGAAGAAGGGCGAGCTGTTCGCATTGCTGGGCAGTTCCGGTTGCGGCAAGTCCACGCTCCTGCGCATGCTGGCGGGACTCGAGACCGTGACTTCGGGCAAGATCCTGATCGACGGCGAAGACCTCGCGCAGATGCCGCCGTATCGTCGGCCGGTCAACATGATGTTCCAGTCGTATGCGCTGTTTCCGCATATGACCGTCGAGGCGAACGTGGCCTTCGGCCTGAAGCAGGAGAGCGTGCCGAAGGCCGAACTGCAGGAGCGCGTACAGGCAGTGCTCGATCTCGTGCAGATGGGGCGCTTTGCCAAGCGCAAACCGCATCAGCTTTCGGGCGGACAGCAGCAGCGGGCGGCGCTGGCGCGCAGCCTCGTCAAGCGGCCCAAGCTGTTGCTGCTCGACGAGCCAATGTCCGCGCTCGACAAGCAGATTCGCCAGCGCACGCAGATCGAGCTGGTCAACATCCTCGACAAGGTCGGCGTCACCTGCATCATGGTCACCCACGATCAGGAAGAGGCGATGACGATGGCCGCCCGGCTCGCGGTGATGAGCGAAGGCGAGATCGTCCAGCTCGGCACGCCGCACGAAGTGTATGAGTATCCGAACAGCCGTTTTTCGGCCGAGTTTATCGGCTCGACCAATCTGTTCGACGGCACGGTAGTCGAGGACGAACCGGATCACGTGTTCGTCGAAACCGCCGATCTGCCGGTTCGCCTCTACGTGAATCACGGCATCACCGGGCCGCTTGGCATGCCGCTGACGATTTCCGTGCGGCCCGAGCGTATCGCGCTCACGCGCAAGCCACCTGAGGGCGCGTACAACTGGGGCAAGGGCGTTGTCACGAATATCGCGTACATGGGCGGCTATTCGCTGTACCACGTGAAGCTCGAGAGCGGCAAGATGGTGGTGGCGAACGTCACGAGCCTCGCGCTTTCCGAAATCGAGTCACCGACGTGGGGCGACGAAGTGTACGTGCGCTGGAGCGCTTCCGCGGGAGTGGTGCTGACGTCATGAAAAGCGCGCTGAGTTCATTTGCGTCGTGGCCGGTGCGGCGCTTTGGCCTGACCGGCCGCACCGCCGTCGTGGCCGGACCGTTCATCTGGCTGCTGATGTTTTTCCTTGTCCCGTTCCTGCTGGTGGTGAAGATCAGCTTCGCCGACCTGCAGCTGGGCATTCCGCCGTACACCGAGCTGACGAGTTTCCAGGACGGCGTGCTGCATATTGCGCTGGACCTGTCGCACTACGCGTTCCTGCTAACGGACAGCCTGTACTTTGCGACGTATGTGAATTCCGTGGTGGTGGCGGCAGTGTCGACGCTGCTGTGCCTGTTGCTGGGCTACCCGATGGCGTATTACATCGCTCGCTCGAACCCGGCCACGCGCAATATTCTGATGATGGCGGTGATGCTGCCGTTCTGGACGTCGTTTCTGATTCGCGTGTACGCATGGATCGGCATCCTGAAGAATAATGGCTTGCTGAATAACTTTCTGATGTCGATTGGCCTGATTCATACGCCGATCGAGTTGTATCACACGAATACCGCGGTTTATATCGGCATGGTGTATTCGTACTTGCCGTTTCTGGTGATGCCGCTGTACGCGCACCTTGTGAAAATGGACATGACGCTGCTGGAAGCGGCTTATGACCTTGGCGCAAAACCCTGGAAGGCGTTCTGGCAGATAACGTTGCCATTGTCCAAAAACGGGATTATTGCGGGCTGTCTGCTGGTGTTCATTCCGGCGGTGGGTGAGTATGTGATTCCGGAATTGCTGGGTGGGGCGAATACGCTGATGATTGGCCGGGTGATGTGGAATGAGTTCTTCGACAATGCCGACTGGCCGATGGCATCCGCGGTGACCTGCGCGATGGTATTGCTGCTACTGGTGCCGATGGCGCTGTTTCAGTATGCGCAGGCGAAGGCGCTGGAGGAAAGGCGCTGATGAAGCCGAACAGGTTCTTGCAGATTTTCGCGCTCGGGATTGGGTTTTTGTTTCTATACATCCCGATTGTGAGCCTGGTGGTGTATTCGTTCAACGAATCGCAACTGGTGACCGTGTGGACGCATTTTTCGACGCGCTGGTACGCCGCGCTGCTGGGCGATGATGAACTGATCTCGGCGGCGTGGCTCTCGTTGCAGATTGGATTGTTGACGGCGTTTGCATCGGTGTTTATCGGCACATGGGCGGGGTTTGTGCTGGCGCGGATGGGGCGCTTTCGCGGCTTCACTTTGTACACCGGCATGATCAATGCACCGCTGGTGATTCCCGAAGTGATTCAGGGGATTTCGCTGCTGCTGCTGTTCATCGAAATGGCTAAATGGCTGGGATGGCCTGCCGGGCGTGGGTTGCTCACGATCTGGATCGGGCATGTGATGTTGTGTATTTCTTATGTCGCGATCATCGTGCAGTCGCGGGTGAGGGAGTTGCATCCTTCGCTGGAAGAGGCAGCGCTTGATCTCGGAGCTACGCCGTTGCGGGTGTTTTTCTTTATTACATTGCCGCTGATTTCGCAGGCGCTTGTGGCTGGGTGGTTGCTGTCGTTTACTTTGTCTATCGACGATCTGGTTTTGTCGGCGTTTTTGTCGGGGCCCGGGTCGACGACTTTGCCGCTGGTGGTTTTTTCTCGCGTTCGGTTGGGGCTTAATCCTGAGATGAACGCGCTTGCTACGCTGTTTATTGCTTTTGTGACTGTTGGGGTCGTGGTTGCAAATTATTTTATGCAGCGGAGCGAGAGGAAGAGGGTGGCTTTGGCGGTTTGATTTTTTGGGTTTGTCTTGCGCGGCGTCTTTTCGTTTGGCTTAACGCTCACGCTCAATACGCTGCACACATGCAGCCAGGCGGCCCAAAAAGTACAGCGAAGGGCCGACTGGCGTCACATACTCCTTCACGTAGTGACCATAGCCAGATCGTCAGCGGTTGCGTTGGCAGAAGACGGTGCGTTGTGGCGATCCAGGAAGTCAATGACGAGGCTTTCGTCGGCGGTTATCGACAGTCGGCACTCAACCGGTAGCGAGCTTCCGGCCATCCGCGTCAGAAGCTCGCGCGAAACAGCAGGAAGGACGCGCTGGTTGAGGAACGCGTCGACATTGCGTGCGCCGGATTCGCGTGCGAGGCAAAGCTGCGCGAGCGCCCCGGTCAACGTGTCGTCGCACGTAAGCTCGATGTCGTAAAGACGGTGCAGACGTTCGGCGACCTTCTCAACCTTCAGCCGCACAATCGATGCGAGCGCTGTAGCATCGAGCGGCCGGTAGACCAGCGTCTGGAAGCGGGCAAGCAGCGCGGGCTGGAAGTGCGCGACGAGTTGTGGGTGGATCGCGTCGTGCAGTTCTGCCTGCGAAATGCCGGGGTTCTCCGCCGTGGCCTCGTCGATCTGCGTGCTTCCGAGATTGGACGTCATCAGGATCACGCAGTTGCGGAAGTCGATCTCGCGGCCTTCGCCGTCGCGCATCGTGCCACGATCGAACACCTGATAGAACATGTCGAGCACGTCGCGATGGGCTTTCTCCACTTCGTCGAGCAGCACGACGCTGTATGGACGCTGTCGCACTGCTTCGGTGAGGATCCCGCCACGCCCGTAACCGACATAACCGGGAGGTGAGCCCTTTAGTTGCGAAACCGTATGGGCTTCCTGATATTCGGACATGTTGATTGTCGTCAGTGCGGCTTCGCCCCCGAACAGCAGATCGGCGAGTGCGAGCGCCGTTTCTGTTTTACCTACCCCAGACGGTCCTGCGAGCAGGAATACGCCAAGCGGCGAATGCTCGTTTTTCAGACCCGCTTTCGCTGTGCGCAGGCTTTCGGCGAGTGCCGACAGTGCGTCATCCTGAGCAACCACGCGGGTGGCCAGGCTTTCTTCAAGCGTGAGCAGTCCGGTCAGTTCGTCTTCGAGCAGGTTGCCGACCGGCACTCCGGTCCACTCGGCGACCACGCGGGCGATCGCCCGGGCGTCTACGTCCGCGAAGATCAGCGGCGCTTTGCCCTGCGCACGCGCGAGTGCCTCGCGCGTCTGGGCCAGCGATCCGGTGTCGCCGGCTGCTGCGGCATCACGCTGCTCGAGGAGCGCCTGCACAAGCCCAAGTTCGTGCCCGTAACGTTGCTGCAGAGTTTCCAACTGTGCCCTCGCATCGGTGAGCGCGGCATCCAGCGCAGCGCGACGTTCTTCCGCGCTTTCGATACCTGCGCGCGCATCGTCTTCGAGCGTGGTGCGCTCCAGCTCCAGCGCGGCAAGCGCGGCGCGGGCCCGTTGCAGTTCCGCCGGCGGCGATTCGAGACCCATGCGCACACGGGCTGCGGCCGTATCGATCAGGTCGACCGCCTTGTCTGGCAACTGCCGTGAGGGAATGTAGCGGCGCGAGAGCCTGACCGCAGCCACCAGTGCGTCGTCGCGAATGTGGACGTTGTGATACTTCGCGTAGCGTTCCTTGAGGCCCCGCAGCATCAGGCAGGCAGCTGCGTCATCGGGCTCGTCGACCTTGATCATCTGGAAGCGGCGCTCGAGCGCGGCATCGCGCTCGAAGTATTCCTTGTATTCCGACCAGGTGGTCGCGGCGATCGTGCGCAGTTCGCCGCGCGCGAGTGCGGGCTTGAGCAGGTTGGCGGCGTCGGCGCCGCCTGCTGCGTTGCCCGCACCGATCAGGGTGTGCGCCTCGTCGATGAAAAGCAGGATCGGCACGTTCGAGGCCTGCACTTCATCGATCACATTTTTGAGGCGCTGCTCGAATTCGCCCTTCACGCCCGCACCGGCCTGCAGCAGACCGAGATCTAGCGTGAGAATACGCACGTCACGGATCACGTTCGGCACGGCGCCATCGGCTACGCGCAGCGCGAGGCCTTCGACGAGCGCGGTCTTGCCGACACCCGGCTCGCCGACGAGGATCGGGTTGTTCTTGCGCCGCCGGGCGAGCACATCGACCATCTGCTGGATCTCCCGGTCGCGTCCGAATACCGGATCGATCTTGCCGTCGCGCGCCTTCGCCGTGATGTCGATTGCAAAGCGGACGAGTGCGTCGCCTTCCACATTGCGCGTTGCTGTCTGCGCTGTTTTCCCATCCGACGGGTGATTAACGGAATCGGCTCCTGCCGGAACGGCGGACGGGCCGGAAACGACTTCCGGCATCTCAGGCTGGTTCTCGCAGGTTCGCGGCCCGAGGCGTGGCAGCAGGCGTTCGATCTGTGCGCTGCTCACTGAGAGCAGTTGCCAGGCATTGGCCGCACGAAGGACATGCGGGGCCTCGACGATGGCCTGCAGCACATGGCCGGAACGGATGCCCGGGTCACTGCCTTCAGCGTGTGTAGAGGCACGGAACCAGGCGTCCTGGATGACAACGGCCAATTGCGGAGAGAGGCTGGGGCGGCCGCGCAGGTTACGCGGTGTGTGGTCGATGGCCCTGAGCAGTGCATCCCACAGGGCGTCAACGTTCAGTTCGTAATGGTTCATGATGGCCGGGATATCGCCGTCCCCGGCCTCGATCAGCTTGAGCAGCCAGTGCTCGACTGAAATCTCGTCTGCGAGCCGTGCCTGGCACAGGCTTGCCGCGGCCTCGAGCGCTCTCGCGCAGTGTGGATTGAGCCGTTGCAGAAGCTGGCTGGCGTCGCGGAAGGAAGCGTTTCGGTCGTTGTGCACGGTCATGTTTGGGCTATTCGCACATCTGAAGAGGGGCGGGCCAGCCTGGAGCGGCGCGCCCCGCGCAATAAAAAGGCCAGTCCGAAAGGGCCAGTCCGCGCAGGCAGACTGGCAACGCAAGGCCGGTAATTCCGAAACTACCGGGGACGGTGTACCGGCCTCCAGACTACCTGTGAATCAGGAACGCTCGTTCCAGGTGTCCTTGTGGATAATGTTGCCGTCCTTGTACGACCAGGTAATCGTCTCGTAGCGCAGCTCGACTTCCTCCAGGTGGTTGTGCTTTTCGTAGTCCGGGTCCTTGATGTCGAGCATCTTCGGACGCACGGCGACGATCTTCACGTTATCGAGCTTCGTGTTGAAGTACTCTTTCTCCTTGCCGGCGTCGTCGATCTTGTACCACCTGATCTCGGCAGACTTTAAGGTCTGACCGCTCGTGACCGCCTTGTAGAGGTACCAGCTGCTGCTCGAATATTTTACTTTCCCCGAGAAGTTCATGTTTGTCGATCTGCTCGGGCTCGACATCCAGGCAATTCCCGCGTCGGCGACGTCACTCGATGTCGAGATCGTCCTCGATCGCCCGTATCCGGATGACATGCGCTTCAGTGCGGACAACGTGCGCCTGTACTGCACGCCTGTCATCAATCTGTTCCCGGTGAGCGCCGATCCGGTCACGGTCACGCAGCACGAAACCGAGTACCGGGTACGTGCGCGCGCCGAACATGGCTCACTCGTCGATATCTATTCGGTCGATGCCGTGCAGTATTTCGAGCGCGGCCGGCGCTACGAATATGTGCCTTTCGCGGCGTTTCGCCATCGCGGCGGCATGCTGCGTCACGACATGCCGGAACGGTACTACCACACCCGCATGCGGCGCGGGCCGTCCGGCCGGTTCGACACCTGGATCGTGCTCGGCGGCCACGCGTGGGATCAGGCGAAGACACCCGCCGCGTTGCCCACCGAGACGCTGTCCCTTTCGGTGACCGGGACCAACGGCATGCTGCCGCGCAGGGCCCTGCGCGAAGCGGGCATCACGCGCATGCGCGGCGGCTTTACCAGCATCGGCGCGGTGCGCAACCTCACGGCACCGACCCTGCCGGTCTATCCGCCCACCGGCGACCGGTTCCAGTGGCGCGTGCTGTCCCACCTCGCCCCGAACTATCTGTCGCTGCTCGACGCGGAGATCCTGCGCGGCTCGCTTGCGCTCTACGACTGGACCGATGGCGAACTCAACAGCCGGCGCATCAACGCCATTACCGATGTGCGGCACCGGCCGCTCAGCAAACTCGTCAAGGGCGGCCTGATGCGCGGGGTGGAAATCACGGTGACGCTCGATGCAGGTCGCTTTGCAGGCAACGGGGATCTCGAACTCTTCGGTAGCATGCTCAACCGGTTCCTCGGGCTGTACGCAACATTGAACCTTTACACCAGGCTCGTGATAGTGACCCAGCCCACCGGGCAGCGCATCGAATGGCCTGAAACGAAGGGCGAAGGGGCACCGTTTTGAACGCACGCACGATGCCTGCGGCCGCAGCGCGGCCGATGCTGCCGGCGATTCTCGACGACGCGCCGCGGATGAACTTCATCCGCTTCTGCGAGCTGCTTGAGCTGGCCGCGCCCGATGCGCCGCCGCTCGGGACAACGGACTCGCCGGCCGCCGATCCCATCCGGTTCCGTTCGCGCGCGCAACTGGGCTTTCCCGGGCGTGAAATCGATGCGGTCCGGTACGACACCGACAATCCGGGCGCGCCACCCTCGGTCGTGACGACGTTCCTCGGACTCTATGGCGTCGATGCGCGCATGCCCGCGTATTTCGTCGATGAGGTGGCGCAGAACCGTGATGGGGCAGAGCGGTTGTCGGCGTTTCTCGACCTGTTCCATCACCGCGTCATCACGCAGTACTACCGCGTCGCACGCAAATACCGGTATCCCATTGGCTTCAGGCGTGACGGTACGGATCCGGTGTCGCGCTATCTGCTCAGTTTCGCTGGCTTTGGATTCAGTACATCCGCGCGTATTGCCACTTTGGTTCCGCGGTTCCCTGCGGCCGGGGAACAGCTGGCGTCCTCCACCGCGAGTCAGCAGCTTCCGGAGGTGGCCGACAAACGCCGGCTGCTATCGATGCTAGGGCTTGCCATGCAGAAAACGCGCACTGCAGAAGGGCTGGCAGGCGTGCTGAGCCATGCCGTGCCAGACGCCTCGATTGCGGTTGAGGAGTTCCACCCGGTGTGGCGGCAAATCGACGACGTCGAGCCCGCCGCGCTTGGTGAGCAATGTCTGCTCGGCCGCGGCTTCTATGACCGGGCGAATACGGTGCGGGTCGTCATCACGCCGGCGTCGCGTGAGGCAGTGCTGGCGCTCGTGCCGGGGCAGCCCGCCCACCGTGAGGTCATGGCACTGCTGCGGTTCTATCTGGGCTACGAAAGCGAAGCGGATCTGCAGATGCATGTGCGGGCCGACCTCATGCCGAAACCCATGCTCGAGCCGCGTCAAGCGAACCTGGGTTTTACGGCGCAACTGGAAGCGCCGGCGTGGTCATCGGCAGGCGGTCCGGCACGTATCACGCGTGTGCAGCTCGGCCGCTGGAACGGCGCCGGGGAGAGAACCGCATGAAGGACAACAACCGGAACAAGGGCATCTTCTTAATGGACGCAAACATGAAACGCGCGGCACATCGCGCAAGTCTGGCAATCGCGTTATTGTCGGCTTTGGCGACGGCTGGCTGCGGTGTGGCCCAGGCAGTCGGCGATGGAACCGTCGACGCCGCCAAATGGGCTTTCACGACCCAGGTCAAGACGATGAACGTGGACCTCAAAGGTCGTACCTCGCTCAATGCCGACGTCCGTGGGCAGTCGCTCTCGACGGTGGTGAGGTTCTACCAGCTTAAGGATTCGAAGACCTTCGGAGAGCTGAATTATGTGCAACTTCAGTCTGACGATCTGAACCTGCTCAAGGCGGATCTGCTCGCGACGAAGGACGTCGTGTTACGTCCGGACGCGAGCGCCAGTATTGTCGAACCGATGAACGAGGCGGCGCAATTCGTGGGGGTGGTAGCGTTCTTCCGCGAGCCGGGGCAGGATGCGGCGTGGAAGCTTGCGATTCCGAAGCAGCAGTGGAAGAAAACCGATCCGGTGAAGATCGAGGTGCGCGGCAACGAGCTGGTGCTGGACGGTGCGGATTCCCAACCCGTCAAACATAAAGCTCCCCAACAGGCCGCGCCGGCAAGTCCCGCCTCAGCCGCCGCGTCGGACCCGCAATCCGGGGCCCATAAGCAGGGCTAGAAACGTTATTCGGGATTGCACCTTTTCTGCACCGGAGGGTGCGATCCGCAAAAACCATCAAACCCTATACCCCATCCGAACCCCACCCCAATGCCGCCCATTAACGTAGATGGGCGCCGATGCATCCTTCATCAGCACAAACTCCCCACCCCCCATATCGCGCCGATAAGTCTGCAACAAAAACGCTTTGGTATGAGTCGCAGCCGCAAGCCCAGTCCGGTCATCGAACACCCTGCGATTCCGGCAATTCGCCGCATTCCAGACCGGATCATCGCGCTGCGGCTGAGAAAACTTCTGGTTATGCGTCGGCAGATAACCACGCGCATCCACTGCCGCACAAAACGCCACCCGTGGATCCAACCCGAGCAAAGGTTCCTGCACACCAGGCAACACCCGATCGGTGAACGCAGTAAACCGTGTCGTGAACTGCGGCGGATTCGTCCCCGGAATCGGCACATACGTCCGGTCAAACAGGTCATCGAGCTTTAGCTCCCCACTCGCCACCGCGCGCTCGAATATCTTTCCGATCTTCGTCGCGGTCTGCTGCACCGCCTCGATAAACCGTGTATCCGTTGTCTCGACCCCCGTGGCCGCCGTCAATTCGATCAGCGTCTCCGAAACTCCCAGCAAGTTGCCCAGCCGGTTCTTCGCCTGCACGAAGTTTTCGCTCGAGTCCTCCACGCCGCTTGCCATCTCCACGACCTGTGCCTCCAGTCCCGTGCACCGGCTCTCGATTTCTCCCGTCAACGTCGCAATCTGCGTGGCCTCCGCGTTGAGCTGCGTAATCGCCCCGCCCGTCGAATGCACCACCTCGCCAATCTTGCGTGTGCCCTCCCGCACCCGATATGCGCGCGCTGTGTTCACCGACCCCTCCGTCGTCAACTGCTCGGTCTGTTGGGTCAGTTGCGCGAGCGTGCTTTCAATCTGTCCCGTCGCCGAGGCCGTCTTGGCCGACAGGTTTTTCACCTCCGCGGCGACCACCGCGAAACTCTTGCCCGACTCGCCGGCTCGTGCCGCTTCGATTGCGGCATTGAGCGCCAGCAGATGCGTCTGTCGCGCGATCAGCGAAATTTCCTCGGAGACCTTGCTCACATGCGCAATCGCAGCCCGCAGCGAACCAATGTGGCTCTCGATCACCGTCACGCCTTCGACGAGACCGTGGATGTCCGCCAGGGATGCCTCCAACGTCTGCTGCGACTCCTGCACACCGCTCGCGACCTCGGTCGTGACGTCGCGCATCTCGCGCGCGGCCGTCGCGATCCGGCGGTTGCCCGCCATCGTCTGCGCCGCAGCGTCTCGCAGCGACTGGCACACCTGCGCCTGATGCTGCACCCGCGCCGCGACTTCTTCGACGTGGCCCGAGACGTCGCAGATCTCAATGCCGAGTTTGCCCGCCTGCGCGGCAATGTCGCCCACAATCGACGGCACCCGGCTCGACCGGCGAAAACTAAAGCGCGTCATGAGTGTCTCCTTGATGGCGCGGGTCGGTGTGGCCATCCAGCACGGATGCCGCGTCTTCTCCCGATAATGACGGCCCGGTGGTCCGCAACTTGATACGGGGTATCCCGGGGTCGCTATGATGTGGGTCTCGTCGCAGACTGGGCGGCTCCGCTGACTGTGCCTTGAACCTTGCCACCAATCGATTGCCTGATCCAATATGCCTGATGCCTTCGCGTGTTTTGCCGGCTGGCAGCAGCTCTATCAGTTGTGGGAGCTGATCGTGCTGGCCTGCAAGTTTCTCTGGGATGTGCTTCGCTTCCTCGGCGGCGGAGGCTGAGCGCTCTTGCCCGCCGCGCGAGCGCGAACTGAGGTAATTTAGAACTCCTTTCCCACCGGCACAGGTTTTCTCCCATGACCGATTCCACGCAGCGCTTTACCGATCGTGTCGCTGACTACGTCAAGTACCGGCCCAGTTATCCGCGGGACGTGGTGAGCTTCCTGCATGAGACCTGCGGTGTCGCGCCGGACGCGCAGGTTGCCGATATCGGCGCGGGCACGGGAATCTCGGCGCGGCTCTTTCTCGACGCCGGTCATCCGGTGATTGCGGTCGAACCGAATCAGGCCATGCGCGAGGCCGCGAATGCATGGCTCGCACCTTACGAGAACTTTCGCAGCGTCGCCGGCACCGCGGAGGCGACCACGCTCGAGGACGCCAGTGTCGATCTGGTGATCGCCGCGCAGGCCTTTCACTGGTTCGATCCCGTCACGACACGGCGCGAGTTTGCACGGATTCTCAGGCCGCAGGGCCACGTGGCGCTGTTCTGGAACAGCCGGCTGCTCGATGGGTCGCCGTTCCTCGCGGGCTATGAGGCGCTGCTCAGGGCGTACGGCGTCGATTACACGGAAGTCGCCGAGCGTTACCCCGACGACGCGGCGATGGCCGCGTGGTTCGGCGATGCGTTTTCGCGCAAGGGGAGCTTCCCCAACCTGCAGCGGCTCGATTTCGACGGGCTCAAGGGCCGCCTGATGTCGTCGTCCTACGCGCCCAAAGCGGGCCATCCGAATCACGAGCCGCTACTGGTCGCATTGCGCGATCTGTTCGATCGCACTGCGCACAACGGCATGGTCGAGTTCGGCTATACGACGCGTGTTTATGCGGGATATGCCGCGGCGAATGCGTGACGGCATGTATCTAAGCGCGTGGTGGTGAAGCGTGCGCCGCGTTTCCACGCGCACGCCTTTACCTGCCGGCGGACGGCGCGCATGGACCAGTTCAAGTGAACCTCGGTCACGCCGTGACCGGCCTGGTACGCACGGTTTGCTTTGCGAGGAACGCTCGCAAATCGTCCAGCACGCGCGCCGGGTCTTCTTCCATCGGGATATGGCCGAGTCCCGCGTACATCACCGCCTGTGCGCCAGGAATGCGCTGCGCAAATTCGGCAGCATGAGCGGGCGGGATCCAGCGGTCTTTCGCACCCCACAAGACTAGCGACGGGACGTCGAGCGTTGTCAGCACGCTGGCGTCGAGGTCGGCGAAATCGAGCGTCGGTACCATCTTGCCGATCGCCGCGCGCGTGCCTTCTCCGTGAAAGAACTCGATATAGCGCCGCAGCACGGGCGCCGCCAGCTTGCGCGGATCGCCGTAGACATTGCGCACCGCGCTTTTGATAATCTGCTCGGGCAGCCACCACGGTGCGCTCATGCGGATTAGTGCGCTGTTGAAGAGGCCAATGTAGATCGGCAGCTTCATCGGAAAGCCTGCTGCATCGATCAGCACGAGCCGCTCGACCGCATCGCGATGCCGCACCGCGTAATCCCACGAGATCAGACCGCCGAGCGAGTTGCCGATCAGCGTCACGCGGCGGGTGTCGAGACCGAGCGCCTGCATGAACGTATCGATGAAGCGCCGGTAAGTCGGCAGGTTCATCGTCTCGATCTCGCCGGACGGGGAGCGCAGCGGCCCTGTCACGCCAAATGGCGGCAGGTCGAGACGGATCACCCGATAGCTACGCGACAGTTCGTCCGCGACACCATCCCAGGTGTGCAGCGAGGAGGCGAAGCCATGAATCATCACCAGCAACTCGCCGCTGCCTTCGTCGACATAATGAACGTCGGCGCCCATGATCCTGACGAACTTCGAGCCGCGCTGCGTGTAGCGCTGCCGCAGTTCGTCGCGCGGCACGCTGCTGATGCCGAGGCGTGCGGCAAGCGAGCGGGGTGCCAATGGCGTGCTCTGGGTGTGGGAAGCGGTGTCGAGGCTCGCCATGCGTATCTCCCTGATTATTTGAGTTCGAAAGCGCCGATGCAGCTCTTTGTCTGATTCTTCGTCTGATACCGACGGGAGGTGAAAATAGAAGCGCGTGTCTACACTTGTCTACATCACCTCAAGCCGCAGAGTAGACAACTGTGCACTTCACGTCAAGATCGTTTACAGTGCGGACATAGGCCTCCATACCGGCGCTTTGGCACGCTCCCCGCGTGTCTTGAGCGTTTGGCGAGTTAAGCGAGTTTTCCTTCAGTCGTCCATGGAACCCACCCCCAATCCCGATCTCGATCTCGCCCCCAGCAAGCGCCGGCTAATTGAAGCGGCCCTGCGCCTGACGGCCGGCGGCCGCAGCTTTGCGTCGCTCGGTTTGCGTGAAGTGGCGCGCGAGGCCGGTTTGAATCCGAACACGTTCTACCGGCATTTCGATACGCTCGACGATCTGGCGCGTGAAGCGGTGGAGTGGGTGAGCCGGCGTCTGCGGCCGATGCTGCGACGCGAGCGCTGGCTTGCTGCGCACGACGAGCCGCATAGCGTGCCGCGTCGAGCCTGCGCGGCGTTTTTTGCGTTCGCACTCGATAACCGCGAAGCGTTTTTGAGCGCGCTGGCGGAGTATCACGGCACCTTGCCGGCGTTACGCGATGCGGTGCGCGCGAACCTGCACGAGGTATCGGCCGAAATGGCCGACGATGTCGTGCAACTCAAGCTGATGCCAGCGCTCTCGCGGACCACGATCGACGAAATCTGCACGCAGATCGTGCTGCAACTGTTCCATCTGTCGCATGAGTACATTGCAACAGCGGCTCATCGCGAGGCGCTGATTGATTACTCGGAACGCTTCATTGTCCGGTTGTTCGCCGGTGCGACCGTGCTCGAGCAACATCAGCAACCGCTGTCCACTGGCGCGTGAAAGTCACAAGCCGCGTTCTGCGCATGTGATGCGATTGCATCGTCGCGAGCATCGCACCCAGGCGGCGCATAAAAAAAACAGGCTCCATGCATGGAGCCTGTGTTTCGTGGATGTTGCGCGTCATCGCAGCGGTGAACTGGGAACCTGCACCGCGCTTGCGCGCGTGTCTGGATCAGGTATCAGGTGTCGTTCCAGCCGCCGGAGTCGTCGTTGCCCATGTCCACGCCGCCACCGCCGCTGCCGTCGTCCCAGTTGTTCGACCCCTGGCCGAAATCGAGACCGCCGTCGTTGTTGCCGTTATTGCCGTCGTCGCGGCGGCGCCGGCTTTCGTCGTCCTCGACGATCACTTCGCGCTCACGACCCGAGTTGAGCGCCTCGCCGAGCAGCACGCCGGTCAGCAGACCGCCCATGCCGCCACCAAAGCCGCCACCTTGCTGCACGATAACCTGAGGCGGTTGCTGCTGCGGATAAGGATAGGGCGCTTGCGGCGGATTACCGAAACGATCGGCTTCACGGGCATACGCGGATTCGCCCGAACCTGCAGGCGCAGCCGCGTACGGATCGGGGCGACCTTCTGCACGCGCCTTCAGGCTGGCAACGCGCTGTTCCAGTTCGTCGAGCTGATACGGCGGCAACGGATTCTTGCCGTTGGAGAGTCCTTCGACAACACCGCGCAACTGATCTTCCGTGCCTTCCACTTCGCGCGCGAGCGCTTCATGTCCCGGCAACGTAGAGAGCTTCACATCGAGCTTCAGCGAGCGCACTGCGTTAAGCAGCTCCGTAGCGCGCTTGAGCTGAACGCGGCGATCGTCGTCGGCGCGCGAGTCGTCCTGCGTGCGAGCGCGGCGCAATGTCCAGCGCAACACCAGCGCAATCGCACCGATCACGACAATGATGCCGATCCATAGGCCCATGCCTGGACCATGCCGTTCAGGTACTTGCGGCGCCATGGCCGACTGCTGTACCGCCGTGTTCTGTTGTGCGAACGGATTGGTGGTGTGGCCCGTTGCAGCACCGGTACGTTCCGCGTCGCGGCGGATGCGCGCTTCGGTCTGCGCGAAGCGCGTAGGGTCGGTGAAGCGGATTTGCGGATCGAGCGTCTTGGCCTGCTGGATCTGCGCGAGAGCATCGCCCGTGCGGCCTTCGCGATCGAGCACCTGGGCGTACAGATAGTGCGCACGTGCGTTGTCCGGATGAGCCTGCAGCACTTCGGTCAGCCCTGCATCGGCCTGCTGCCAGTTGCCCTGTGACATCGCGGATTCGATCTGCTGCGCTGTCGGCACGGCGAAGGCCGCCGTGGAGATCAGCAACAGCGACGCGAATGCGGCTGCGAGAAATTTTTTCATGTGTCGGACCGGATGGCTTTACACCCGTCTCCATGTCGATCGATTCTCCGGTGTGACACGCAGCGCCGCACGATTGCCGGCGCTGCGTCACATCCGGTGTACTGCTTGACGACGTGTTACTGGGCCGGCGTGTTCAACTGCTTCTTCAACGCTTCGAGGCGGTCTTCGACCGACGGCCCGCGATTGAGCTCGGCGAGCTTGTCGTCGAGCGCCTTGCCGCTCTTCACGTCAGCGGAATTCAGGCGAGCGTCGGAACGTGCATTCGACAGCGCGACCTTGTCTTCGAGCTTCTGGAAGTCTTCCGACAGGTTGCGTCCGCCGATGCCGCCCAACGCGGTTGCAGCGACATCTTTGGCCTGAGCGATTTCCTGTTTGGCCTGCAGAATGCTCGAGCGTGAAGCGAGGTCGTTGCGACGGCCACGCATATCTTCGATCTGGCTCTTCAACTGATCGACCGACGGCTCGAGCGTCGAGAGTTCTCGCGCCAGCGCATCGCGTTCCGTTTCGGCGGTGGCCTGTGCGCCGAGCGCTTCGCGGGCGAGTGCTTCGTCACCCGATTGCAGCGCGCGCTTGGCGCCGTCTTCGTACTTCTTCGCCTTGTCGGCGGCAACGTCGCGCTTGCTTTGCTGGGTGGCCACCTGGGCCTGAATCTCGATCAGCGAGTTCTCAGCCTTGGCGATGCTCTCGTCGAGCTCACGCACGATCTGGCGCGAGTCGCGCGACGGATCCTGCACGGAATCGGCAGCGTCGTTCAGGAGACCTTTGAGCGTGCGCGAGATGCTGTCAAATAGCGACATGTATACCTCCGTAAAATGAAATCGGCGCTGGGTAGCTGGCGCGTTCGACCACTTGTGACCACTAGTTTACGCTGCCCGTCGCGGTATTGCGCGGGCAACCGCTGCGGAAGTCGGGGCACGCGTGCGAAATGCAATAGCCGCCCCGCAAATTGTTCAACCGCTGTGTTGCGCCAGTGGGGCAAAGGGCCTCGTGCAAGCCATGCAGCCTCAGCAGCTGGCAAAGATTACACCATAGGATGTCTTAAAACCGCCTTAAAAAGTCGGTTCCACACAGTTTCAGACGTCGATTCCGCGCAAAGGCCCGCGGAATATTTCAACGTTGTGTGAGGACGAAGCGAAATGCGTCCAACGGCATGGCGCCGTGCCGTTCACGCGAAGCGGCCGTCTTCCGGAGTGGGGTCGTTGCGCGGATCGTCGTTGTCGGGCGCGGTGTCGATCCGAACGCGCACGCGCGTGCGCGGCGCGCGGGGCGTAGCGACAGGCGGCAGGTCTGTCTGCCCGCTCTGCCCGCCGGGGTCGGCAGGGTGTGCAATTGCAGCGGCTTCTGCCGCGGTGACGCGCGCCACCGCCTGGGCGTCGGCCAACGCCTGTTCTTCTTCCGGCGTGCGCACCAGCGCCGCGAGCACGTCCGCCGGCAGCAGGGGCTCGCTTGCGGCTTCTGGTTCCGCGCCGGCAGGCACAGCAGCGTCTTTTTCGTCTTTCTTCAGCACGGCGGGCAGGGCAGCGCGAGCGTTGCGGGTGCCGCGCGCGACCCGTTCCAGCGCTGCATTCAGCGCGTCCGGTTCGCGCGGCGCACGCAGTCTGTCGACGATGCTTGCGGCCTTGACCTGTTCGCTGGTGGCGCCGAAGCTCAGCACGGCACGCCGCATCAGTTCGCTAACGCTGATGCCGAGTTTTTCTGCGCTGGCGGCAATGGCGCGTTTCTGGGCCGGTGTGACGAATACGACGATGCGTTCGCTGGGCTTGTTCATAGTCTGCTCGCGTACTTGTTGTGGCGTGGAACGCCTGATTTGGCGCGCGGCCGCGCTTTCCCCGCGCGACGAGTCCATCATAAGGCGAGTTGCCCCGATGCGTAACGTGCGCCGCATGAAAATCCCGTGACATCAAAGGGTTGAAACGTTTCAAGTGGCCTTGTCCACAGGGCTTTCAACAATTTCTGTTGATAACCGCGCTTTTCCGCGCAGCCATACGCCAGCGCGCTTCGGAGAAGAATCCCGAAGGGAATTCTTACAAAAAAATCACCTTGGACCGCGCTTGATTTCTTTAAAATGCGCTGTTACGTTGCGCGGGGCCCCCTCAGGGTCGGTCCTATCCGGGCGCGCCGTGCGGCCAGCCGGGGGCGTAAGGCCGTGCGGCGGCAATTGCCGCCCGCATAAAGGCGTGCAGTCAAGCGCCATCTATTCGAGTCATGCCAATCATCAAACGACCGCAATCCTCAAATTCTCCGGGTGGTGACGACCGGGATCCCTACCACCGCAACCCAGGACGCAATGACGCTTCGCGCGACGAGCCGCGGCGCCGTTCGCTCGTCGGGCGCATCCTGCTGACGTTCGTGGGCCTCGTTGCGACCCTGCTGGTCGTCGGTGCGTTGATCATCGGCTACGCGCTTGTCGTCATGGGGCCGCAGTTGCCGTCCCTGGAGGCACTCACCGACTACCGTCCGAAGGTGCCCCTGCGCGTCTACACCGCAGACCACGTGCTGATCGGCGAATTCGGCGAAGAGCGGCGCAACCTCGTGCGCTTCCAGGATATTCCGGATCAGATGAAAAAAGCGGTGCTCGCGATCGAAGACTATCGCTTCTACGAGCACGGCGGCGTCGACTTCGTCGGCATTCTGCGGGCCGGCTCCGCCGACCTGCTGCACGGCGGCGCGTCGCAGGGCGCAAGTACGATCACGATGCAGGTGGCACGCAACTTCTTCCTGTCGAGCGAGAAGACTTACACCCGTAAAGTGTATGAAATGCTGCTCGCATACAAGATCGAGCGTGCGCTGACGAAGGATCAGATTCTCGAGCTGTACATGAACCAGATTTATCTGGGCGAGCGCGCGTACGGTTTCTCTGCGGCGGCGCGTGTGTATTTCGGCAAGGATCTGAAGGACCTGTCGCTCGCGGAGTGCGCAATGCTGGCTGGCTTGCCGAAGGCGCCGTCGGCGTATAACCCGGTGGTCAATCCGAAACGCGCGAAGATCCGTCAGGAATACATTCTCAAGCGGATGCTGGATCTGAAGTACATCACGCAGGAACAGTACGACGCGGCCGTGAAGGAAGAGATTCGCACCAAGAATCCCGGCAATGAGTACAGCGTGCATGCCGAGTATGTCGCGGAAATGGTCCGTCAGATGATGTACGCGCAGTACAGGGACGAAACCTATACGCGCGGTCTGAACGTGATTACCACGATCGATTCTGCGGATCAGGACGCCGCTTACCACGCAGTGCGTAAGGGCGTAATGGACTATGAGCGCCGTCACGGGTATCGCGGTCCGGAAGGTAATGTCGACCTGCCACCGCCGGGCGACGACCGTGACCAGGCCATCGACGATGCGCTGACCGATCACCCGGATAACGGCGAGATCGTCGCGGCCGTGGTGACGGCGGCGAATCCGAAGGAAGTGCAGGCGCAGTTCCTCGACGGCACCGAGGCGACCATCAACGGCGACGGCCTGAAGTTCGTGGCGGCCGCGTTGGGTCCGCGCGCCACGGCGGCGCAACGCATCAAGCCCGGCTCGATCATCCGTGTCGTAGCGGACGATAAGGGCAACTGGCAGATCACGCAATTGCCGCAGGTGGAGGGCGCGCTGGTGTCGCTCACGCCGCAGGACGGGGCGATTCGCGCGCTGATCGGCGGCTTCGATTTCAACAAGAACAAGTTCAATCACATCACCCAGGCATGGCGCCAGCCGGGTTCGAGCTTCAAGCCGTTTATCTATTCGGCTTCGCTCGACAAGGGCCTCGGACCGGCGACGATCATCAACGACGCGCCGCTCTATTTCCCGCCTAGCAGCCCGGGCGGCGATCCGTGGGAGCCGAAGGACGACGACCAGCCGGACGGTCCGATGCCGATGCGCATCGCGCTGGAGAAATCGAAGAACCTGGTGTCGATCCGCATCCTCTCGTTCATCGGCACGAAGTACGCGCAGGATTTCGTGACACAGCGTTTCGGCTTCGATGCCGACAAGACGCCGCCGTATCTGCCGATGGCGCTCGGTGCGGGCCTCGTCACGCCGCTGCAATCGGCCGGTGCGTATTCGGTGTTCGCGAACGGTGGCTACCGGATCAATCCGTATCTGATCAACGAGGTGACGGACCCGCGTGGCGTAACGATTTCCAAGGCACAGCCGCTCACGGCGGGCCGCGACGCACCGCGCACGATCGACCCGCGCAACGCGTACATCATGAACAGTCTGCTGCACTCGGTGGCGACCGCCGGTACCGGCGCGGGCACCAACGTGCTGAAGCGTTCGGACCTGCAGGGCAAGACCGGTACGACGAACGACGCCAAGGACGGCTGGTTCGCCGGTTACCAGCAATCGCTCGTTGCGGTGGCCTGGATGGGCTACGACCAGCCGAAGAGCCTCGGCAGCCGCGAATTCGGCGCGCAACTCGCGTTGCCGATCTGGGTCGACTACATGGGGCACGCGCTGCGCGGTGTGCCGCAGGCCGAGCCGGCCATGCCCGACACCGTCACCAGCGTCGACGGCGAACTGTTCTATACGGACATGACGCCGGGCAACGGTTTTGTCGCCAGCATCGGCCTCGACTCGGCCAATCCGCTGGCGGGCGCAAGCGACGCCGTCGGGGGCGTCGGTCCGGCGGGGATGACGCCGCCAGATGTGTCGTCGAGCGAAAAGCAGCAGATCATGAACCTGTTCGAATCGAACAAACCCTGATGGGGCGGGCGAATCCGGGCGCGAGCCGCCCGGATTCGCGAGTCTCACGCACGCGCCAATTTCCCCTTCATCTTCCCCCACCGGGCCGCGCTAATACGTCGTAATGTAATTTCTACCGTGCGATGCCCTGGTCCGGTCAAATCCGGTTTAGTATTCGCGTACCCAATTTGTAAACTCTCGACTCGCGGAAACGCGTGATCTCCCGTTTTTTTACCAAAGCGCAGCGCGGTACCCGGTTTTGACGCGCGCGCATGCCACTTCGCCCCCTCCGCTCAGGCGTGCCAGGACGAAGTGTTTGCTTCACCGCTCTCAACCGGGATCCCTCTCGTGAAAAGCCGAATACTCATCTTTCTGATGACAGGACTGCTGCGCGTGTTCGCACTCCTGCCATATGGCGTGGTTGCCCGCGTGGGCAACGGACTTGGCGCGCTGCTCTATCGCATTCCGAGCACGCGCCGCCGCGTCGTGCATACCAATCTGAAACTCTGTTTTCCGGACATGAGCGACGAGGAGCGTGAGCGCCTTGCTCGCGCGCACTTTTGCCATGTGATTCGCAGTTACGTCGAGCGGGGGCCGCAGTGGTTCGGCAACGCGGCGGCGATTTCGCGGCTGGTCGAAGTGGAAAGCGCGATCGACCTGGCGGAAGCGCACTCGCGGCCGACGATTTTCCTCGGTTTTCACTTCGTGGGGATCGAGGCCGGCTGCATGATGTACTCGACACGTCATCCGGTTGCTTCGCTGTACACGCCGATGTCGAACGTGCTGTTCGATGCGATGGCCAAGCGCCAGCGCGGCCGTTTCGGCACCGAGATGATTCCGCGCAGCGACAGCGTGCGCCGCGCGCTGCGCGTGCTGCGCGAAGGCAAGCCGGTGATGCTGGCAGCCGACATGGATTTCGGTCTGCGCGACTCGGTGTTCGTGCCGTTCTTCGGGGTGCCGGCGTGTACGTTGACGTCGGTGTCGCGCCTCGCCAAGGCGGGCAATGCGCGGGTCGTGCCGTTCGTCACCGAGGTATTGCCGGATTACCGTGGCTACAAGCTGACAATCTTCGAAGAACTAAGCGATTTTCCGTCAGCCGATGCGACCGTCGATGCACGTCGTATCACCGAGTTCCTCGAAACCCAGGTGCGGCGGATTCCGGCCCAATATTACTGGGTACACAAGCGTTTCAAGCACCGGCCCGTGGGAGAGCCGGCGGTGTATTGACGCTTAGCCTGGCACGGGGCCGGTAGACGGCTGCGAGCCAGAGACTGGCGAGTGCATTGGCGCTGCCGGAGCCGCAGCAGCGCCTGTGGTTCCTCCAGTCGTGCCAGACGCCCCCGTTGTTGCCGTAGACCCCACCGCACCCACTTCATCTACTGGCGGCGTCCCCATTGCCTGAAACAGCGCCGCGGTATCGGTCAATCGCGCACCGGTATAGCGGATCTCATCGAGCCGCGCGTTGCGAAACTGCTGCTCACTCGAGCGTGCAGCCGACACCGGCACGGCGCCCAGACGGTAACGTGCCGCGGTCTCATCCGAAATGCCCTGCGCCGCCCGTGCTGCCACGTTTGAGGCGTCGAGTGCCTGCGCGTCGTGCTCGAGCGCAGCCAGCGTATCGGCGACGTTCTGGAACGCCGTCAGCACCGTCTGCTTGTACTGCTCCGTGGCTGCGTCGTAAGTCGCCATTGCCGCGCGGCGTTGCGCGAACAGTGCGCCGCCGTGGAAGATCGGCTGCGAGAGGGAACCCGCTACGGCCCAGATGGCGCCCGCGCCGGAAAGCGCCAGCGGCCAGCTAAAGCCGCCTTGTCCCATCGAGGCTGTGAGCGACAGGCTCGGATACATCTGTGCGGTAGCCACTCCCACATCCGCTGCGGCGGCCTTGACCGCAGCATCGGCGGCCTGGATGTCCGGGCGCGTGCGCAATAGCTCCGACGGCACGACCACCGGCACCTGCTCGGGCACATGCAGTTGCGCCAGATCGAGATCGGGCGGCGCGGCATCGGGCGTGCGTCCGATCAGCACTGCGAGCGCATGCCGCGTGCTCACCCACTGTTGCTGCAGCCCCGGCAAACTGGCTGCCAACGATGCCGCGCTCTGTTGCGCATTGAGCATATCTGCATGCGATACCGCGCCGAGCGCATAGCGTCGTGCTGTGTCGCGGGCGTCGTCATTCGCGAGCGCAATGAGCCGCTGGGTCGTGTCGATCTGCGCATGCAGTGCGGCCGAGGTGATGGCCGCCGTCACGATGTTGGCCGCCAGCGCGCGCCGCGCCGATTCCAGTTGAAAAACCTGCACGTTCACCCGTGAAGCGAGCGCGGCGTTGGCGAGCCGCGAAGCGCCAAACAGGTCGATCGTGTAGTGCGCCTGCAACTCGCCGACGAACGTGTTGTACAGGAACGTGTTCGGCCCGATTTCCGGAATCCCGAGCGCGCGCTGCCGGGCCGGCTGGGCTACGGCATCGACGGTGGGCAGCATCGAACTGCCGACCTGCGCGCGCAACTGCTCGCGCGCCGCTGTCAGGCTCTTGTCGGTTGCGGCGAGGGTGGGGCTGTTGCGCAGGCCTTCATCGACCAGCGCGTTCAAGTCATCCGATTGATACAGCCGCCACCACGTCGGCACCGGCTTGGCGCCTACTACAAACTGCTGGGTGATGCCCTGCGCGGGCACTGTTTGGGTGACCTGCGGCTCGGCGCCGTAGTGAGCCGGTTGCGGCACCGCTGGCGGGTTGCCGTTCGGGCCGAAAGAGCAGGCCGCGAGCACGAGCGCGCTACCGCCTACCCCTAGCGTGCGGGCCTGCCTGACACGTTTGAAGACAGAATGAGTCATGGTCAATTTCCCGAATGCGACGCTTGCGTCGAGGCGGCCGGCGGTTCGCGTTCATCGCCGCGCACTCTGAACGAGGTTGCGTAGAGCGCGGGCAGATAGAACAGCGTCAGCACCGTGGCGCTCGTGATGCCGCCCATCAGCGCGGTGGCCATCGGCCCGAAGAAGTTCGAACTCAGCAACGGAATCAGCGCCAGCACGGCCGCTGCCGCAGTTAGCGTAATGGGCCGGAAACGCCGCACGGTCGCACCGACGATCGCATCGAAGCGTTTGTGACCTGCGGCGATGTCCTGCTCGATCTGATCGACCAGAATCACCGAGTTGCGCATGATGATGCCGAACATCGCGATCACCCCGAGCATCGCCACGAAGCCGAACGGCTGACCGAACAGCAGCAGCGTGGCGACCACGCCGATCAGGCCGAGCGGGGCGGTCAGCACCACCATCAGCACGCGAGCGAAACTTTGCAACTGGATCATCAGAAGCGTCAGCACGGCGATGATCATGATCGGCATTTGTGCGTTGATGGAAGTCTGGCCTTTCTCGCTTTCCTCCACCGAGCCGCCCAGTTCGATACGGTAGCCGACCGGCAGCGTCGAGCGGATCTGGCTCAGCGCCTTGTCGACGCTATTGGTCACGTCGATGCCTTGCGCGTTGCCGATGACGTCCGATTGCACCGTGATGGTCGGCTGGCGGTCGCGTTCCCAGATTACCCCGTACTCGAGGTCGTAGCGCATATGGCCGAGCGTACCGAGCGGCACCGGACCATTGGGCGTGGGCATCGCCAGCGTGACGAGCTGCGCCGGATCCACGCGCTCCGTCTTCGGCGCACGCAGATCGACGCTGATCAGCTTGTCGCGTTCACGGTACTGCGTGACCGTATAGCCGGACAGCGTCATGGCGAGGAAGCTCGATACGTCGTCCGAAGTGACGCCCAACTCACGCGCCTTCTTCTGGTCGATCTCGAAGCGCACCGAGCGCTCGGCCGGCTCGTCCCAGTCGAACTGGACGTTGGTCGTGCGATGGTCGTCGCGCATCGTCGTGGCGACGCGTTCGGCGATCGAGCGCACCGTGGCGATGTCGTCGCCGCTCACGCGAAACTGTACCGGATAGCCGACCGGCGGCCCGTTTTCGAGGCGCGACAGGCGCGTACGGATGGCCGGGAACTGGTTGCGCAATTCCGGCTCGAGCCATTGCGCGAGCTTCTCACGGTCCTTGACCGACTTCGCGGTGATCACGAACTGTGCGAAATTCGGCTGCTGCAATTGCTGGTCGAGCGGCAGATAGAAGCGCGGCGCGCCGCTGCCGACGAAATCCACCGAATGGTCGATCTCGGGACGGCCCTCGATCGCTTTCTCGAGCCGCTGTGCCTGGCGCAGGGTGGCCTCGAAGGAAGCGCCTTCAGGCAGGCGGACGTCGACCAGCAACTCGGGGCGATCCGAACTCGGGAAGAACTGTTGCGGGACGAGGGTAAAACCAAACAGCGAGACCACGAACAGCGCGACGGTGATCGTCAGCACGACGAAGCGCCGCTCGATGCACCAGCCAATCCAGCCGCGCAGGCGCTTGTAGAAGCGGGTGTCGTAGATATCGTGTTCGTAGTCGTGCGCTTCGTGTGCCTGACGTTTGCGCTCCGGCAGCATGTGATAGCCGAGCATGGGGATCAGCACCACGGCGGCGAGCCACGACGCGATCAACGCAATCGCCGACACTTCGAAGATCGACCGCGTGTATTCGCCGGTGCTCGATTTGGCCAGCGCGATCGGCAGGAAGCCGGACACCGTGACGAGTGTGCCGGTCAGCATCGGAAACGCGGTACTGGTGTAGGCAAACGCGGCGGAACGGGCGCGGCTCCAGCCCTGTTCGAGCTTCACCGACATCATCTCCACGGAGATGATCGCGTCGTCGACCAGCAAGCCGAGCGCCAGCACAAGCGTGCCGAGCGAGACCTTGTGCAAGCCGATATCGAACAGATACATGCACAGCGCCGTGACCGCGAGCACGATCGGAATCGAGATCACGACCACCATGCCGGTGCGCACGCCCAGCGAGACGAGACTCACCACCAGCACGATCGCAATCGCCTCGGCAACCGCCTCCAGGAAGTCGTCCACCGATTTCGCCACCGCATTCGGCATGCTCGACACTTCGACGAGCTTGAGCCCGGCCGGCAGATAGGAGCGCAGGGTGGCGGACTGTTTGTCGAGCGCCTTGCCTAGCTGGATGACGTCGCCGCCCGGTTGCATCGTCACGCCGATGCCGAGCACGGCCTTGCCGCCGTACCGCATCTGCGTGGATACGGGATCGTCGTAGCCGCGTTTGATCGTCGCGATGTCGCCGAGGCGGAACGAGCGGTTGTTGATGCGGATCAGCGTATCGGCGAGGGCGTTGACGTCCTTGAACTGGCCGGTGGGGCGCACGAAGACGCGATCATCCAGCGTGGTCAGCGTGCCGCCCGGCGAGACGCTGTTCTGCGAGTTGATGGCCTGCGCGATCTGCTGGGGCGACACGTTCAGACGCGTCAACTGCGTGTTGGCGATCTCGATGTAGACGTGCTGGTTAGGATCGCCAAAATAATCGACCTTGGCGACGCCCGGTACGCGTAGCAGCACCGTGCGCAATTCGTCCGCATAGTCGTGCAGTTGTGCAGCGGAGAAACCGTCGCCTTCGAGCGTGTAGATGTTGGTGTAGACGTCGCCGAATTCGTCGTTAAAAAACGGCCCTTGAATGCCTTGCGGCAGCGTGGCGGCGATGTCACCGACTTTCTTGCGCACCTGGTACCACGTTTCCGGCACATCCTTGACAGGCGCCGAGTCCTTCATCGAGAAGAACATCAACGATTCGCCCGGGCGCGAATAGCTGCGCACGAAGTCGATATACGGCGTGTCCTGCAGCTTGCGGCCGATGCGGTCGGTAACCTCTTCCTGCACCTGGCGCGCGGTTGCGCCCGGCCAGAAGGTCTGGATCACCATCACGCGGAACGTGAACGGCGGGTCTTCCGATTGCGCGAGCTTCGTATAGGCGAGGATCCCGAACGCGGTCGCGAGCGCGATCAGGAATACGACGAGTGCCTGATGACGCAGCGCCCACGCGGACAGGTTGAAGCGTCCCTCTTCATGTTCATGTGGAGTACTCATGAAGCGAAGTCCTCGGGGTGCAGCGGGGCGATCGGATGAACCGTCTCGCCAGCTGTGACCGTGTGGACACCTTGCAGCACGACACGTTCGCCGTCTTTCAGGCCGCCGGAAATGGCGACGGTGCGCTCGTCATAGCGCGTTACCTGCACGCGGCGCAGTTCCAGCACGTTGGTGCCTTCATGCACGACCCACACGGCAGGCGCCGTGCCGTCGTGGAACAGCGCAGTGGCGGGCAGTGTGAACGAAGTTGCGGGCTGGGTCGCGGTATTGCCCGAAGTGAGTGCGACGTCGGCGGTCATACCAAGTCGCACATCCGGGCCCGGATCGAGCAGCGTGAGATTCGCACGATACGTGCGGCTTTGCGGATCGGCGGCAGGCGATAGCTCGCGCACGCGGGCGCTGAAGCTGCGCCCCGGCAGTGCGGACATGGTGACCTTGGCGGTCTGGCCAACCGCGAGCGCCGCGAGCGTGCTTTCCGGCACATCGACGACCACGTCGATATCGCCGCTCCACGCGAGGTTGTAGACGGCTTGTCCGGCCGACACATTCTGTCCGGTCTGCGCCTGTTCGGCGGTAATCACGCCGGCGTGATCGGCGAGCAGGTCGGTGTATTGCAACTGGTTCTTCTGCAGCGCGGTCTGCTGCGCCGCCTGGTCGCGTTGGGACAACGCCGAGGCATACGCGTTGGTGGTCTGCTCCAGTTGCGCGGCCGAGATCAGGTTCTCGCGCGCCTGCGCCTGGTCGCGGTCCAGTTGCTGCTTTGCGTAGACGAGGCTGTGTTGTGCCGCATCGAGTTGCGCCTGCGCGCTGGCTGCGCTCTTTTGCGCGTCGGCCGGGTCGAGCCGGGCCACAACTTCGCCGACCTTCACGGTATCGCCAAGGCGCACATGCCGCTCGATGATCTTGCCGGCAATCCGGAACGACAGTGGCGTCGAGTAACGAGCCTGTACTTCGCCGGGCAGCGAGGCTGACAGCGAACTGCCATCGGCATGAACGGCGAGCGCGACTACGGGACGCGGTGCGGGCGCGGCCGCCTGCTTCTGGCCGCAGGCGCCGAGCAGCAGAAGGCCGGCGAGTGCGAGCGCGGATGCCGCGCGGCGCGGCGTGGACAAAGGGGACAAGAGAGACAAACGGCGACGCGGATGACTGCGCTTGCGCATCGAATGTGATGCGCGACCACTGGGACGATTCACAATTACCCCAATCAGAAGACAGCGAACGAACAGAACAAGCCAGACGGCTGGTCAACGAAGGCACGTTTGAAACAGAGCGTGCAATAGACTGTTGCTTCAGATGATGAACTGCATTCTAATACATACCTGTATCCGAATGTGAAGCCGTATGTGAATTCTTTCCGGTGATAAACTATTCAGCATGAAACGCCAACGCCTCACACGCGAGCAGAGCAAAGACCAGACGCGCCAGCGGCTGCTCGATGCCGCGCAAGCTATTTTTATGAAGAAAGGGTTCGTCGCGACGAGTGTAGAAGACATCGCGGAGGCGGCCGGCTATACGCGCGGAGCGTTCTATTCGAACTTCAGCAGCAAGCCCGAACTGTTCCTCGAATTGCTCAGGCGCGACCATGAGGAGATGCAGGCGCAACTGGAGAGCATCTTCGAGGAAGGGGCGACGCGCGAGACCATGGAGGCGCAGGTGCTGGCGTACTACAGCAACCTGCCGCACGACAACAAATGCTTCCTGCTATGGATGGAGGCCAAGCTCGTGGCCGCGCGCGATAGCCGCTTCCGGGCGAAATTCAACGCATTCATGCATGAGAAGCGCGAGCATATGAGCGAATACATTCGCGCATTTTCGGCGCGTGCAGGCACGCCGTTGCTGTTGCCGGCGGAAACGTTGGCGATAGGCCTGATGGGGCTGTGCGAAGGCGTGCAGTTCCTGAGCACGATCGATCCGCAGAACATTTCTGCGGATGCAGCCGAGGCGGTACTGGCGGGATTCTTTGCGCGCGTCGTATTCGGGCGCGATGCGGCAGGCTGAGCGGGTCAGTCCACCGGGAAGTTCGCACAGGCGTCGGTCACGGGCGACGCGCAGACGAACGAATACTCGCCGCTCCATTGCAGCGCGGTTTTACCCGCATGCAGGACCTGGCGGACGTCGGGATCCGTTTCGTAGGCGATGAAGGCAGAGCAGGCGACTGCGGACAAAACGACCAACGAAAACGCGATCTTTTCAAAAATCTGGAAACGGTATGGCATGGCGATATCTTCCTTTTCGCCCGCAATGATACCTCAACCTAGGGTTTTCACCTAGTCCGGCGTACGCCAAAACGCCTTCCCCTGGCACGTATTTTCCCGTGCCACGTTATTTGCCCCCGCTGCCGCCTTTGCGCTTCGAACAGCGCGCAACTCCGTTTAATTTCCTGCGCATCATTTACCTGACCGTTTTGTCATGTTCACGACAGGGTTGGGCCATGAGTGGTCGATACAATCAAACCCGTAGGGCAAGCCTTGGTGCGAGCGACTGGCGGCGTGGGAAACCACGCACGAGGTCCGCCGTCGAGGTGCGATGTCACCCGCTGGTAGTCATTGGCTTGCGCAGTCGCCGACGCTCCGTTTTTACGCCGCGTCGGTGTTCGTTGGCTTGGCTTTAACCGCGGCAGGAGTGGCCCCATGAATCATTTGCAGTCGATGCGAGTTTTCGTCAAAGTGGCCGAACTCGGCAGCTTCGCCCGTACTGCCAGCACGATGGGCATTTCCACTGCCGTCGTGACCCGTCACGTAGCCGACCTCGAAGAACGTCTCGGCACGCGCCTCCTCAACCGCACGACGCGCAGCCAGTCGCTGACCGAGTCGGGCCGGGTCTATCTCGAGCGCGTTCGTCCGATCCTCGACGACCTCGAAGGCGTCGAGCAGATGGTGGTGGCGCGCAATCACGAACCGGTCGGCACCTTGCGCATCGTGGCGCCGGTGGTGTTCGGCCTGCATAACTTCGCGCCGGTATTGCAGTCGTACGCCGAGCGTTATCCGAACGTCATTCCCGATGTCACGCTGGTGGATCGCCATGTTGATCTGGTCGAAGAAGGTTTCGACGTGGGCGTGCTGATTGCCCGCCAGATGCGTAGCGCGAGTATTGTCACGCGGCGTCTCACCACGGGTCATATGACGGTGTGCGCGACTCCGGACTATCTGCGCAAACACGGCACGCCGACCCGTCCCGAGCAACTGCAGGATCATCCGAGCCTGTCGTTGCCATCCGAATACGGCGGCGACGAGCGCGTCTTCACGAGCATCGACGGCAAGGGCGAAGTGCGGATGCGTCCGACCAATGCGATCGTCGCGAACAACACGGAAATGCTGCGTCAGTTCGCATTGCTCGGCATGGGCATCGCCATCCTGCCGAGTTACCTGATTGGCCGCGATCTCGAACGCGGCCGTCTGGTGCGGCTGCTGGCCGGTTATCGTCTGCCGCAGGTGGAGGTGACGATTGCGTATCCGAGCCGTCACCATCTGCCGGCCAAGGTGCGGACCTTTATCGATCATCTGGTTGAACACTTCAGCCAGATGTCGACGGGTCTGCCGGGCGACCCCGCGGCCTTGCAGGAGCCAGCACTGCGTCCGGCTCAGATGATGCAGCGTACGGTGGCGGAGATGGAAGCGAACGCGCCGGAGTTCGATGACATCGATGAAGCTGCGTCCTTGCAGCGCGGTAAGGCGGCTGCGGCCCCCGCGCCGCGCAAGGCAGCGCGGTCGGCTCGCATGACCGACCAGGCGACTGCAGCGGGTTTGTGAACTGCGCAGAAAACACAGGCGCCCGACAGACGTAGTGACGCAGAGGGACGCGTTGCTCGCTGCGTCCGGATTGCGGACGCGGGGCGGTATCAGCGGAGGGACAAAGGCGCGACTCGGCGCCCTTGAGCGTGTGGCAATAATCAGGCGATACTGCGGGTTAGCAGGGCGCGGACAGCCGCCCGCGACCAATCCGCGGTGAGTCCGCGCACGCTATCCGGGGAGCATGACGAGTTGAACGTCGCCTTTGCCAACACAACCAGCGACGACGTCGAAACGCTGGTGCAAATCCGCATCGAAGCGATGCGCGAAAGTCTCGAGCGCATCGGGCGGTTTGATCCGGTTCGTGCCCGTGAACGGTTTCTGGCGTCGTTCGAACCCGCGCAGTGCCGGTTCATTCTCGTGGATGGCGTCGAGGCAGGCTTTGTGCTCGTCAGGCCGGAGCCCGGTCATCTACAACTTGCTCATTTGTATATCGTTCCTGCTCACCAGGGCAAGGGCGTCGGCGCTGTCGCGCTCGAAGCTGTGCTCGCCGATGCCGATACCCAGGGCGTGCCGGTCAGATTGGGAGCGCTGCGCGACAGCGACTCGAACCGCTTCTATCAGCGCCACGGTTTTGTCAAAACCGGTGAAGACGAGTGGGACATTTACTATGTCCGCGAGCCGCGCGCGGCCTCAAATCCATAAGTCATTCTTCGCGGTCGGCTCACTCTCTTCGCCGCCGGTATTCCTGACGCCGCGCGGTTCGATCACCAGCATCTGCACTTCCTTCTCGGCATACGGCTTGTGCTCCTTGCCGCGCGGCACGACAAACATCTCGCCGGCTGAAAGATGCACTGCACCGTCGCGGAAATCGATTCGCAAGTGTCCGTCGAGCACGATAAAGGTCTCGTCGGTCTCCGCGTGCTCGTGCCAGACGAAATCGCCTTCGATTTTCACCACCTTGAACTGGTAGTCGTTCATCTCCGCCACGACGCGCTGTTGCCATTGGTCGTGAATGAGAGCGAGTTTTTCGGCGAAATTGATCGCGCGGTAGGGGGCATGGAGGGCCGTGCTGGCCGGGGCCGGTGTGTTCGACATCGTTTGTTCCTGTGGGTCTAAAGAGGCACGGGTAAGCGTACGGCCTGCGGCTTGCAGCGTCTTGTACGAATGTGCGTGGCTTGGGTGCGTATGAGTGGCGTGTGAGTCGCGCGCGAGCGTATGCGAACAGGTGCCCGCGCGGCGCTAGCGTCGCAAGACCGTGCCAGACGCGTGGCCCGCGGTGTTTGCCTGACTCACCATCTTCAACCAGCGCGACGGCGGCACGCCCCACGTTTTGGTGAAGTGCCGTGTCATATGGCTTTGATCGGCGAAGCCGGCGGCAGCGGAGGCATCTGCCAGCGGCCGGCCCTCGCTAGCAAGCCGGCGTACCAGGTCGAGACGACGCATGGTCAGATAGCGGTGCAGGCTGGTGCCGAACAGGGCGCGGAAGTCGCGCGACAGGCTCCATTTGTCCTTGCCGCTCGCCGTAGCGAGTTCGTCCAGCGTGACGGCTTGCGCGAGCGATTCGTGCAGGTACTGGCGAGCCTGTTCCGCAGCCCGGTAGTCGGCAATGCGTATTGTCTGCGTAGCGCCGGAGGCCGCGTCGAGCGCCATGGCGAGGTCGTAAATGGCATCTTCCTGCTCGAGCGGATCAAGGGCGCGGTCGATGGCTTGCAGCAGCCCCTCGGTGGCCGCGAACAGGCACGGATCGTCCGACAGTCCGCCTTCGATGAACGGCAGCGGCTTCCCCCCAAGCACCTGTTGAAACAGCGCCGGCTCGACATAGACCATGCGGTAGCGAAAGCCTTCGTCGGTGCCGGCCTGGCCGTCGTGCGCTTCGTCGGGATGCAGCACCATCGTCATGCCCGGCACGCTGTTGCACATGCCGCGGCGGTAATGGAAGCTTTGCACGCCGGCTAGCGTGCGGCCGATCGCGTAGGTGTCGTGGCGGTGCAGGCCGTAGGCGGCGTCATGAAAGAACGCTTCGATGCGCTCGATGCCGCCGGACGAAGGCGCGCGTTCGATCCAGTCGGCGCCGTCCGTGCGGCGCGTCTTCGGTGTCATGCCCATACGCTCAAGAGCTGAGTCCGGGCCCGAAATTACCGCCCAGCAGCGGGGTGATGGAGGCGATGTCCGGGTAGTCCTGCTCCGGCAAGCCGTCGAGCATCGACAGCAATTCGTTGCTGGCGCCGGCTTCGCGTGCAAGGTCGACGAGTCCGTCCTTGTTGACCGGAAACTTCGCTTCACGCAGAACGTCTGCAATCTGCAGATCGATCGATTCGCCGGGGATACCCGAGCCGGACATGCGCATGCTCCTTGTCGCAGATTATGTTTGCAGATGCTGATCCTGGCCCGTGAGGCCGCGGTCCAGGCGCCGCGATTTCGGCAGCGCGATGTGTTCCCACTGCTGCGGACGGTTCGCGTCCGTGACGCCGACGTTCGGCGCAGCCGGTGCGACATTAGCGCGTGCGACGGCTGAACCGGCAGTGCTGTCCAGCGCCGTATGAACCGGCGCTGCAAAGCACGAAGCCGACAGCGTCACCATGACCATCAGTGTCGAGGTTTTCATCGCCCGACCTCCTTTCCACATGCAGCGCAGAGACTGCAGCAAGCGCTGTGCCATTCCCGCGGCGGCAGGAATGGCGCACGCCGCGTGCGGACCGCGCCTACGACGCGCCGCACTCCTTCCATCTTAGACGGCAAATCGTGCAACCGCCGCAAAAACCGCGTGAGACCGCGCAACACCGCGAAAAGGAGCCGTCTGGGTCAGATCATGGCAGAAAACGCAATCTTGCGCCGTGGAGCGGGCTGTGCAGCAGGACGGCTAACGCAGCACGTCAAAGCGCGTCCAGGGCCATGAGGGCCGGTCCTGCATGTAGCCATTGAGCCAGTTCCACTGCGGATGGCGTTTCATGAACGCCTGCGCATCGAACGGCTGACCGCAGGGATGGCCCCAGCGGGCCTCGAAGGCCATGTCGCGGGCCATCTCGCTGTCCGCCACTTTGCCGTCATTGGCGCCCCAAGGGTTGAACGGCCCCAGCTCGGAGCCGCCGAAGCGCGCGTCGTCCAGTTCCAGGTGCCCGCAGATGGTGCGCGAGCACGGGTTGTCAGGCCGGTTCAGATACACGTCGTGATGGTCGGCAATCATTTGCCGGGCCAGTTCGACATCGATCTTGCCGCGATGCAGTTCCTCCAGCTGCATGAAGCGCAACCGCCGCGCGCCGTTCTTGCGCACGTCCGTGTAATCCTCGCCTTCGCCGACGCACTCCTGATTGCGGATCTTCAGATCGGTCGCAGTGTTGTAGCCGCTATAGAAACCGTTCCGCGTGCTTTCGAAGCCGGAGTAGTGCAGCCCCAGTTCATAGCGGGCGATCTCGCCCGTTTTGACATCCCCGAGCAGCCAGCTATTCGCGTAGCCGCCGTTGTTGGCCACGGCGAACATCTCGCACCACTCGCCGATACTGTTCGCATACTGCGTAGCACGCCGTGAGCGGTAGAACTCCGGCGCGCCGGCCGGGTTATAGCCAACGAAGTCGGAGATGGTGGTTTCGGTCACCATCAGCCCGGCGGCGCTGATCCAGAAGTCGGTGAGACTCGAGATGCAACCGGGCAGTCCTTGCATCAGGATGCGATGACCGGATTCCGGCACGATGTCGAAGATCACGTTGAAGGCGTCGCCCGCGGCGTAGCGGTCCCATGAGTTGTGCGCCATGACGATGCGTCCATCGCGCGTGGCATTTCCGGTGGCGATGAAGGCGCTGCAATGGTGGCCGCGCCTGCCGCGCCACGGCTTGACGCCGAGTCGCGGCTGCTGGGCTGCCACGTGGCTCGGCCACCAGCTTTGCAGCAGGTCCATGTAGCCGTTCCATGCGAGAACCTCGGAGAACGGCAGCCTGGCGCCGTCGGCGATGCCCTGGATCTCGTCGGTGAATTCGCTGTCGAGTTTCGGGCTGAACTGGGCCACGGCCGCGTTGACGAAAGTATCGAACTCTTCGCCGGTATCCCATTTCGCGAGGTAGCGCGCGGTGCCGATTGCGTTGCGGATTTCGGTGGCGAGCAACTGGCCGTGCTGCTCGCCGCGGTCGTACGGCTCGCCTTCGATATGCAAGAAGATCCAGCCGGCCTGATCGCGGCGCACCGCATCGATGGAGGGATCGCTCATGCTGACTCCGGGTCGAAGCCGCGCGGAACCCGGGGGCGTCCGTCGCGGCGTTTCAACCGCGCCGCGCGAGGCGGCGTGCTACTGGTTTTTATTGTAGAGCGTATGCCGCGCTTTGCCATGCGGCGTCGAGGCAGGGCGGGGTATGACGTTCAACCGTTCGCTGGTGGGCAGGGCGGGATGCTCGGGCGGCAGCGGTCTAGAGAACCGGCATCGCAACCGCTCAGCGTGTGGGATTCATGCGGAAATAGGCATCGAGCAGCGAGGTCTTGTAAACCACCCCGGCCAGCTTGGGATGGGCAAGGCTCTCGATCACCGGCAGACGCTCGCCCTGAAAGGCCATGAAGTGCTGCAACGCGACGCCGAGCGGCATATCGGGCGTGAGCACGTCGAAGTGCGTCTGCAGATAGTCCGAAGCGCTTTTGGACGAGGTATCGCGCTTCTCCAGCAGGTCAGACGTAATGTCCTTCAATGCGACGACGCCGAGGAACGCGCCGGCGTCATCGGCGACATAAAGATACTTCACGGGATATTCCAGGAACACCCGCGTCATTTCCTGGACGGTCGCCGCGGGCGTTACCACCGTCTCCGCGGGGCGGATCAGCTCGCGCATCTGCGTGGCGCGCAAGCGCACCCGTTCCTGCTCTTCACGGTTGCGCACGAGCGTGATCTCATACATCGAGGTTTTGCCGATCGCGCGCGCCACGAAATAGGCGACCACGCACGACAGCATCAGCGGCAGCACGACCTGATAGCTGAGCGTCATTTCGAAGATCATCAGGATTGCCATCAACGGCGCCTGCGTGGCGCCCGCGAGGAACGCGCCCATGCCGACCATCGTGTAGGCGTAGGGCGCTGAGGTGCCGTTCGGCCACAGCGCATGCATGCCGAGGCCGAACAGCGAACCGACCACCGCGCCCACGAAGAGCGTCGGCGTGAACACGCCGCCCACCGCACCCGAGCCGGCGGTGGCGGCGGTGGCGATCAGCTTGAATACCAGCACGAAGACGAGCGCCGTCCAGGTCCACGGCGAATGAAGGATCGAGTTGACGACGCTATAGCCATTGCCCCAGACCTCGGGTGACCACACTGACAGAACACCGACGATCAGGCCACCCAGCGCCAGCCTCACCGGTAGCGGCAAGGGCAATTTGCGAAAGCCTGCCTTGGAGATGTCGAGCATGCGCAAAAACTGCGGCGCCGCGGCGCCGCACAGCACACCGAGCGCGACGAACAGCAGCACTTCGAGGCCCGCCACCGGCGGAAACGCCGGCATCTCGTAGGGGGGCCGGTAGCTGGTGAACTCGCGCATCGTGATGTTGGCGACCACGGCCGCGACCACGACGGGCCCGAAGCTTTCCATCGCCATCGAGCCGAGCACGATTTCGGTCACGAAGAAGGCCCCCGCAATCGGCGCGCTGTACGCGGAGGTGATGCCCGCCGCCGCGCCGCAGGCTACCAGCAGGCGCAGGCGCGGCGGGTCGAAATGCACCCAGCGGCCGATCAGCGATGCACTGAGCGCCGCCAGTTGCACCATCGGACCCTCGCGGCCGATCGAGCCGCCGCTGGAGATGGTGAACAGCGACGACACGCTGCGCCAGAAGCTCAGTCGCACCGGCACGATGCCGTCGCCGATCGCCACGGCTTCCATATAGTCAGTGTGGACGTTCTTGTCGGCGTGACGTCGTGCGATCAACAGCAGGAAGCCGGCGATGAGGCCGCCCGCGGCGGGCAGCAAGATGCGCACGGTCAGCGGCAGGCTGCGCGCCATCTGGACGAAGCTGCCCGAGTGGCCGACGAAGCCCAGTTGCAGCAGCGAAATCGCCTCGCGGAAGGCGATCGTCGCAAACGCGCCCGCGACACCTACCACCACCGACCAGACCAGCATCGTATGGGCGTCCGACAGCCGGAACATGTCTTGCGCGCGGGTGCGCAGCCTCAGCAGGAATGAAAGCACGACGGCAGCAGGATAGAGGGAGAAAGGGGGGAAACCGCGCGCAAGAATAGCACTGCGCGACGGTCGTGGGAGACGTTCGAGAGGACGGTTTTGGCTGGGCGCAAGGCGCGCTTGCGCCGCTGTACGAGATGCATCCTCCGCGCCGTCAGCATTTTCACCGGGCGGCCTTGTCGAGTTCCGGATAGTGTCGGAAGATGCCTGATTCGTTGTAGGCCAGACGCCGTTCCGAAGCGAGATAGGCGGCAATGTTTGGACGCGCGGCCACCGCATCGTGCAGCCCGGCGAGCAACGGATAGTGCACGCCGAAACGCTTCATGGCACGCGGGAACGCGTAGTGCAGCCCGTCGATCAACTGGAACATCGACAGATCGACGTAGGTCAGCTTGTTGCCCACCAGGTGCGCATCGCTCTGCGTGTTTTGCAGGATCACGCGCTCGAAGTAGTGCATGAACTTCGGAATCCGGTTGTCGATGAAATCATGGGCGCGGATTTTGGCGGCGTCTTTCTGGTCTTCGTAGTAGAGCTCGCTCGCGAGCGGATGATGAGTGTCGTGAACTTCAGTCACCACGTCGGCGATCGTCAGTTGCAAGCCGTTTGCGACGTAGCGCAGGCCTTCGTCGGCAGGCGCCAGACCGAGCTTCGGGCCGAGGTAGAACAGAATATTGGCGGTCTGCGAGATCAGCAGAGTGCCGTCTTTCAGGAATGGCGGCGCAAACGGCGGATGCCCCTCGCGCTTGCTGCTCATCACCTCCAGCATCCTGGCCGTGCCGAGCCCTTCGGCTTCCTCGCCGCGAGCCACTTCGATGTAATCCGCGCCTGCCTCCTCCAGCGCGAGCCGCACGAATTCCCCGCGACCCTGCAAGCCATCCCAATAGTAGAGTTCATAGCTCATCGATCGATCCTCATTCGGCTGTTCAGGCAGTCAGTATGCCGTGTGAGCGCGCCGCGTTGTGCGCAGAAATGCGCAAAGCCCCGCACGCGGCGGGGCTGGCTGCAAGGTGCGAGTGGCGTTGCCAGCCGCATCAACCGAACAGACGCTGGACGGCCCAGGTAATGCCGAGGCCTCCGACGATCAGCCATACATACAGGATCAGTCCCGTCGTCAGCGCTCGCGGACCGGCCTCGCGGATCTGCGAGATGCGGGTTTCGATGCCGAGTGCCGTCATCGCCATGGTCAGCGCGAACGTATCGAGCGTGTTGAGCGTCTGGGTGGCGGCTTCGGGCAACACATGCAGCGAGTTCAGCACCACGAAGCCGAGGAAACCAAGCGCGAACCAGGGAATTGCCAGCTTGCGCGGGGCGTGCTGGGCGCCGGACTGCGCACCGCCAGCGGCACTAGCAGCACTGGCACCGGCACGGCCCGGACGGTTGATCCACATGCCGATCGCGAGCAGCACCGGCACCAGCAGCATCACGCGCGTCATCTTGACGATGGTCGCAATATGCGCGGCCTCGGGGCTGACGTTACTGGCCGCGCCCACCACCTGTGCCACCTCATGAATCGTGCCGCCGAAGAACAGCCCCGCACCGACGGTGTCCAGATGCAGCCAGCCGGCCTTGAACAGGATCGGGTAGAGGAACATCGACAGGGTGCCGAACAACACCACACTGCCCACTGCCATGGCGCTCTTGTGCGGCTTCGACTGCAGCGTCGATTCGAAGGCAAGCACGGCGGCCGCACCGCAGATGGCACTGCCGGCGGCGGTGAGCAAGGCCGTGTCGCGGTCGAGCTTCATCAGCTTCATGCCGGCCCATGTGCCGATGACCAGCGTGCTCACCACGATCAGCACCGATTCCGCCAGTCCCGGCAAACCGACCTGGGCAATTTCTTGCAGGCTCACGCGCAGGCCGAAAAAGGCGACAGCGATGCGCAACAGTTTGCGCGCCGAGAAGTTGACGCCGGCCGCCCAGCTCGCCGGCATGCCGTCGCGCATGGTGTTGCCGTACAGCGCACCGGCGACGATACCGACGATCAACGGACTCAGACCAAGTCCGGCGATGGCGGGCAGCGCGGCAAGCCGGGTCACGGCAGCGGCGAAGAGGGCGACGAACAGGACGCCGTTGAGCTGTCCGCGGGTGGTGGAGATCGCCTGGCCGGGAGCGGCCTGAATATGAGCGGTAGACATGATTTTCGCCTTCGGGGCGTTTGGCTTGGACGAGCTAATCCTAGTTTGAATATATCGATATGAAAAATCGTCATTTATGACGTAAACTATCTGTTGAACTGATATTTCAGCGCCATGACCCCCGATCAGCTTATAACTTTCGCCGCCGTCGCCGAGCATCGCAACATCAGTCGAGCCGCGGTGGCTTTGCATCTGTCGCAGCCCGCGGTGTCGGGGCAACTGCGTCAATTGCAGGATGAGTTCGGCGAACCGCTGTATCAGCGCGACGGCCGCGGCGTGCGTCTGACGCCGGCCGGCGAGCAGCTCGCCAGTTATGCGACACGCCTGCGCGACACCTGGCGGCAGGCGCATGCCTATCGCGACGCATTGCGCGGCATGGAGAGCGGCACATTGCGGGTCGGCGCGAGCACGACGCCGGCCAGCTATCTGCTGCCGTATCTGATCGCGGCGTTTCACCGGCGCTATCCGGACGTGACGCTGCATACCACGGACGGCAATACCGCTGAGATCGTCGGTGCGCTGGCCTCGCTCGATATCGCAATGGTCGAAGGGCCGGTGGGTGCCGATTTGCCGCCGGACACCGCCGTGCAGGCGTGGCGGCAGGATGAGATTGTGGCGATCATGCCGCGGACCCATCCGCTCGCGCTGGCTGCGGGCGTGGGAACCGCAATGGCAGCCGCGGGCGTAGCTGAAGGCGCGGGCGCCGCGGCCGGTCAGATAGAGTTAGCGGCACTGGGAGCGCATTCTCTTGTGCTGCGCGAGGCCGGCTCCGGCGTGCGCCAGATTGTCGAGCGGGCGTTTGCCCGCGCGGGGGTGCCGATGCGCGTCGCGCTGGAGATCGCCGGTGTCGAGGGCGTGAAGGAGGCGGTGCGCGCGGGCATGGGGATCGGCTTCGTCTCGGCGATGTCGATGCGTCACGAGGGTGGCGCGCTGTGCCTGTTCTCGCTCAGCCCGGAACCGCTGACGCGGCATTTTTCCATTCTGATTCCCCATGCGAGCGCGCCGTCGCGCGTGGTCGAGCGCTTTCTGGCACTCACCTCGGACGATGCGGATTGAATACGTGCCAACGGATGCTTTTTCGGTATAATTGGATGGAACCGGTTCCATTTCCGGGAAATCGGGACAAAGCAGGGCAACTCCGATGATTTTGCGATAGTTGCAATAGTCATCGCGGCGTCCCGGCTTTCTTAGGAAACCGCATGAATCCGACGCTTGATGTCATCACCTACGGCGAAGCCATGGCGCTCTTCGTCGCTGCTGAAACGGGTCCGCTCGCCGGAGTCGGCCAGTTCACCAAACGGATCGCCGGGGCTGATCTGAACGTGGCGATCGATCTCGCTCGACTCGGCTTCAAGGTGGGCTGGATGAGCCGGGTCGGCAACGATTCGTTCGGTCAGTACGTGCGCGACACCTTGCACCGCGAAGGCATCGACCAGCAACGCGTCGTCACGGACGATCGCTATCCCACCGGCTTTCAGCTCAAGTCGAAAAGCGACGACGGCAGCGACCCGGCTATCGAATACTTTCGCAAGGGCTCGGCGGCCAGTCATCTGTCTCCGGACGACTATGCTCCGTTCTACGTGCTGCCGGCGCGTCATCTGCATCTGACGGGCGTCGCACCGGCGATTTCCGAATCGTCGCGCGAACTGGCGTTGTTGCTGGCGCGAGAAATGCGTGCCGCAGGCAAGACGATCTCCTTCGATCCGAACCTGCGGCCGACGCTCTGGGCGTCGCGCGCGGCGATGGTCGAGGGCTTGAACGCGTTGGCTGAACTTGCGGACTGGGTGCTGCCCGGTATCGGCGAAGGTGAGATCCTTACCGGCTATTCGAAGCCGGAAGACATCGCGCGCTTCTATCTGGAGCGGGGTGCGCGCGGCGTCATCATCAAGCTCGGGGCGCGTGGCGCGTATTTCCGCACGGCGGACGAGTCTGGCGTGGTCGAGGCGCAACCGGTCGCCAAGGTGATCGACACGGTCGGCGCGGGCGATGGTTTTGCGGTCGGCGTGATCAGCGCCTTGCTTGAAGGGCGGCCGTTGCCGGAAGCCGTGGTACGCGGCAACCGGATCGGGGCGCTGGCGATTCAGGTGATTGGCGATTCCGAAGGCTTGCCGACCCGCGCCGAGCTCGACCTGCTCGAGCAGGCCGATGCCACGACACCCGGCGCCGCCTTGCTGGACAACGTCTAATAGCGCCGTCTGCTTGACTGGCTTTGATCTGGAACCTGTACAAGCTTTAAGACATGTAGCGCACAACAACAAAGATGCCCGGAGACGCTGTTTCACGCGCACGGCACATCCATCCAAACGGGTTAAGGTTGCAACCATGTTGCATGGGACGGGAGACATCCATGACCTCATCGCTTGCGCTTCGCCGCTGGTGGACGATCATGCCGATCGTGTTCATCACCTACAGCCTTGCCTATCTCGACCGCGCGAATTTCGGCTTCGCGTCCGCCGCCGGGATCAACCAGGATCTCGGCATCAGCAAGGGCCTAGCATCGCTGATCGGCGCGCTATTCTTCCTCGGCTACTTCTTCTTCCAGGTTCCCGGCGCGATCTACGCGGAGCGCCGCAGCGTCAAAAAGCTGGTGTTCTGGAGCCTGATCCTTTGGGGCACTTGCGCAGCCTTGACCGGGATCGTCAGTAATATCCCCTCGCTGATGGCGATCCGCTTCCTGCTGGGCGTAGTCGAAGCGGCGGTGATGCCGGCCATGCTGATTTTTATCAGCAACTGGTTCACCAAGCGCGAGCGCTCACGGGCAAACACCTTCCTGATTCTCGGCAATCCGGTGACGGTGTTGTGGATGTCGGTCGTGTCCGGCTATCTGGTGCATTCGTTCGGCTGGCGCCCGATGTTCATCGCGGAAGGCGCGCCGGCCATCGTCTGGGCCGTGTGCTGGTGGTTTATCGTCGAGGACAAGCCGGCTCAGGTATCGTGGCTCACGCAGCAGCAAAAGGACGAGCTCGCCGAGACCCTGCGCGCCGAACAGGCCGCGATCAAACCGGTGCGCAATTACGGCGAAGCGTTCCGCTCGTCCGCGGTGATCAAGTTATCCACACAGTATTTCTGCTGGAGCATCGGCGTGTACGGCTTCGTGCTTTGGCTGCCGTCCATTCTGAAAAACGGTTCGACGCTCGGCATGGTGGAAACCGGCTGGCTGACGGCGCTTCCCTATCTCGCGGCGACCATCGCCATGCTCGCTGCATCGTGGGCATCGGATAAACTGGGCCGTCGCAAGCAGTTCGTCTGGCCGTTTCTGTTAATCGGCGCGGTGGCGTTCGCGACCTCGTACGCGATCGGCTCGACGCATTTCTGGATCTCGTATGCTTTGCTGGTCGTCGCCGGCGCAGCCATGTATGCGCCGTATGGACCGTTCTTCGCGATCGTGCCGGAACTGCTGCCGAAGAATGTCGCCGGCGGCGCGATGGCGTTGATCAACGGCATGGGGGCGCTAGGGTCGTTCGTCGGCTCGTACGTGGTCGGTTATCTGAACGGTATGACCGGTACGCCCGCGGCATCGTATGCATTCATGAGTGCGGCGCTCGTCGCCGCAACCATTTTGACATTGACGGTGAAGCCACAACCGTCTGCCTCTCCCAAACTCGTCGCTAATCCATTGCAAGGAAAATAAGCTGATGAAGAAGATCATTGCCTACAAGCCGTTGCCCGACGACGTACTCGCGTATCTGCGCAAACATGTCGAGGTCGTGCAGGTCGATGGCGCGCAGCATGATGCGTTCGTCGCAGCGCTCAAGGACGCGGACGGCGCGATTGGTGCCAGCGTGAAGATCACGCCGGCCATGATCGAAGGCGCGACGAAGCTCAAGGCGCTCTCGACCATCTCGGTTGGATTCGATGCTTTCGATGTCGCCGATCTCACGCAACGCGGTATCGTGCTCGCACACACGCCGGATGTATTGACCGAATCGACTGCAGACACGGTGTTCTCGTTGATTCTGGCGACCGCTCGCCGGGTCGTCGAGCTTGCCGACTGGGTGAAGGCCGGCCAATGGAAGACGGGTGTCGGACCCGCGCAATACGGCGTCGAGGTTCAAGGCAAGACGCTCGGCATCGTCGGCCTCGGACGGATAGGCGGCGCTGTGGCGCGCCGCGCGGCGCTCGGCTTCAACATGCCGGTGCTGTACACCAACCGCAACCCGAACCCGCAAGCCGAAGAGGCTTACGGTGCACGCCGTGTCGAACTGTCCGAGCTGCTGGCGACTTCCGATTTCGTGTGCCTCCAGGTGCCGCTCACTCCGGAGACGCAACATCTGATCGGCGCGGCCGAACTGCGTGCGATGAAGAAGAGCGCGATCCTCATCAACGCTTCACGCGGCGCGACCGTCGACGAAGCCGCGCTGATCGAGGCGCTGCAGGCCGGCACTATCCACGGCGCGGGACTCGACGTGTTCGAAACCGAGCCGCTTCCCGCCGATTCGCCGCTGCTGTCGATGCCCAACGTGGTGGCGTTGCCGCACATCGGTTCGGCGACCCACGAGACGCGTCACGCGATGGCGTTGAACGCCGCCGAGAACCTCGTCGCCGCGCTCGACGGCACGTTGACGCGCAACGTCGTGAACCGCGACGTTCTGCGCAAGTGAGCGCATCTTGAGCAGCCCGCACACCATTGCGTCGCGCCGCGCCACCATCAGCGACGTGGCCCGCGAGGCCGGCACCGGCAAGACCAGCATCTCGCGCTATCTGAACGGCGAACTGAGCGTGCTGTCGCCGGAATTGCGCGCGCGGATCGAAGCCGCGATCGAGCGGCTCGACTATCAGCCCAACCAGATGGCGCGCGGTTTGAAGCGCGGCCGCAACCGGCTGATCGGCATGCTGATCGCGGACCTCACCAATCCGTATTCGGTGGAGGTGTTGCAGGGCGTCGAGGCCGCGTGCCATGCGCTCGGCTACATGCCGTTGATCTGCCATGCTGCCAACGAAGTAGAAATGGAGCGGCGCTATCTGCAACTGCTCACCACGTATCGTGTGGAGGGCGTGATCGTCAATGCGCTTGGGGTGCGTGACGAAACTCTTCGGCCGGTCGGCGACGGCGGGATTCCCGCGGTGCTGGTCGACCGCATGGTAGACGGTCTCGTTGCCGATCTGGTCGGGCTCGACAACACGGCGGCGGTGCAACTGGGCACGCGTCATCTGCTCGAGCGCGGTTTCGACGATATCTGGTTTGTCGTGCAACCGTTCGAGCGCATCAGTTCGCGGCGCTTGCGCGAGGAGGCGTTTCGCGCGGCGATAGACACTCAGTCGCGAGCCCGAGGCCAGACCGTTGTGCTGGAGCTCGGCGATGCGGCAGCGGTGGAGGGCGCGCTGGCCGAACTGGACAAAGAACTGGACCGTGCGCTGGCTGATGCGCCAGATCGCGCCACCCGGGCGACTCACGTCACTCAAGCCGCCGCAGCACCGGCGCCTCGCATTGCCCTGTTCGCTGCCAACGGGCCGGTCGCGCTCTGTCTCGCCCGTCATCTGAATGCACGCTACGGCATGCGCTGGCAGGAGCGCATTGCGCTGCTATCCATCGACGACCCCGAATGGGCCGAATTCGCTGGCATTACGGCGATCCGTCAGCCGACCTATCAGATCGGCTATCGTGCGGTGGAGTTTCTCCATGAACGCATCGACGGCGTGCAGACGGCCGTGCGCGACTGCCTGCTGCCAGGCGAATTGATCGTGCGCGAGTCAACTTCGCGCTGATCTGCGATCATTCGGGCTGCGGCGCGCAGCGGGTGCGCGCCGGTCATCGTAAGGAAACCCATGGTTGTTGCACCGCTCACGCTTACCTGTCTCGTACTTTCGACGCTGTTCGCCGCCGCTTTACCGATTGTCCTGTACCGCCGCCTGCGCGTCCCGCTTGGGCTGAACGCCCGCGACGCGATCGCCGGCATTGCCGTGTTCGCGCTGTTCGCCAGCGTGATCGAGCGTGCGCTGAATGGCTATGTGCTGCATCAGAATGCAGCCGTCGCCGCCTGGCTATCCCATCCGCTCACGTTCGTGATCTATGGCGCGCTGGCCGCAGGCGTCTGCGAGGAAGTGGGGCGGTTCATCGCCATGAAGATGATGTGGCAGCGGGCCGTGGCTGCCAAGGCTGCCGCTGCGCCGAATTCACGCGCGAATTCGGCGAGCGAAGCGTCCGTTGCCAATGCGGCGGTTGGCAGTTCGACCACCTCCCGGCCTTCCGTGTCGGCCCGCGTGTCGATGCGCAAGAAGACCGTCGTGCCGCCCTCGACCGGCGATAGCACAGCGCTCGGTTACGGCATCGGACATGGCGGCGCCGAAGCGTGGATAGTCGGCGTGCTGGTGCAGATACAGTGGATCGTTTTCGCGGTGGTGGCGAACCGCGGCGAGCTCGACAGCTATCTGGGCAGTCTGCCGGACGAATCGCTGATGCGCATCCAGATGGTTCTCGCCAGTCTGTCGCCGCTGACCGCGGGGATTTTTCTGCTCGAACGGGTGGCAGCGCTGGTGCTTCAGATCGGCCTGTCGGTGTTGATGTGGCGCGGTGTGCGAGCGGGCTGGTACGCGATCCTGCCGCTGGCCATCGTCGCACACGCGTTGGTCGGCTTGCCTGCTGCGTTGTTCCAGGTGGGAGTCATTCCGCTTTACGCCGTGGATGGCCTGTATGCGCTGCTGGCGATCATCGTGGCGGTTGTGCTTGTCAAAATGTTCCAGCGTACGGCACGTACTGCCTGAACTCTTACGGCAACTTTCTGGCGAATTCCTAACCTTCGGTCTGCAAACATGGAAGCCTACCAATACGTCTGCACGAGCCCCGACATGGAAGAACTGGCGCGCGTCATCAGCGACCTGTTTCCCGAGCAGACGCAGTTCATCGAACGTCCGGCCGAGGATGGCACGCCGACCCTGGCGGTCCACTGGGTCGCGATGCGCTTCGGCGCAGCGGCGCGCCGCATTACGGTGAGCGTGGTGATGTCGCCCGCAGTGCTGACGCGCTATCGGGCCATGTCGGTGCGCCAGCGCGGACGCAGTTTTGCGGTGTTGCGCGCATATGTCGAAGCGACCATCGGCTCGCTTGAAGAACAGTATGCGAACGGCGAGGCCGTGCCGCGCGAGGTAACGATCGAACTGGATGAACAGTTCGCGTGATGGGGTGAGCGGGCGGCCAGCTCGCGCGGCCTACTCGGCCAACCGATACACCTTGGCAAAGCGTGCCGCCTGCACGACACCGTAGTCGCCCGGCGCGTATTGCATAACCCAGTCGCCGGCCGTGCCGCGCAGCACATCGCCGCCAGCCGCGGAACGCGCCAGCGTAAACGGCCCGGTCATCTGCCGGGCCAGCACGACGGCGGGGCGATTGCGGTACGCACCCGGTTCGCCGTGAGCGAGCGAAGCCTCGGCGGGCAGATATTTCGCATCGAAACGATCGCGTGATACCACCCAGCGGTCGCCGGTCGAACCGGTGATCAGCGCATCGCCGCGCACATAGCGGTTCGGGCCTTCGAGGCTCATCAGTTCGCCGTCGCCCGCGGCAAATTCGACGGAGACGGTTTCGTCCTTGACGACACGTTGAGCGGCCGCATCGGAGCGCAGGTCGAGGTTCTTGAGTTCGATCATGAAGCAGGTTGCCAAAAAGGTAAGACGCTGGATGACAGCGGGTAACGCCGTGTGCGGACCGCTGGGCCTGGCTTGCCGCAGGTCGCACACCGCGCACACGTACGGCTCGAAAGCCCGCTTGTGTCGAGCGCAAAGCCGAATGATGCCAGAAGCATAAAACAGAAAGCCTGCCGTTCAGGGCAGGCTTTCTCTGGACCGCTATAGCGAAGCTTTACTTATGCTTCTTGCCGCCGCCCGGCGATTGATGGAAAGTCTGATCCGCCAGTTTCTTCTGATCCGGCGAGAGGCTGTTGTACAGCGGTTCGAACGCGTCGACCAGCTTCTTCATGCCGTCGGCGTGTGCCTGAGCGATTGCCGCGTATTGCTTCATGTCGTCGATAGCCGACTGGGCGCCCGCCTGCTGACGCTGCTTGAACAGATCACCCATGGTTTGCGCGTTGCTGCGCATTACATCGGCAAACGCGCTCCACTGCGGGTCCTGCGCTGGCGTGATCTTGAGCTGCGAGTGCAGGTACGCGATGCGATCTTCGACGTTGCGCTCGTGCTTGCCCGCTGATGCGGCCGCCGCGGCAGGTGCCGAGGCTGGTGCTGCGGTCTGTGCGAAGGCGCCGCTCATGGCGAGCGCGGAAGCCAGGATTACCAGTGCTTTTTTCATCGAAACTCCTGATGTTCGTTCGTATTCGGTTACAGCGCGGACAGTGCGCGGACGAGGCGCGGGTCAAGCATAGGGCGTCTTGATGATGAGCCGGTCGGAATGCCCGCTTTGCCAAGCTCGCTATTAGTATCACGATATCCCTACAATGCGACTACGTTGCGACAAACGCTTACAACCGAAACCAACAGGAAATAGCGGGTGGACAAATTTGTCAGCATGGAGATCTTCGTGGCCGTGGTCGAGGCGGGCAGCCTGACGGCGGCAGCCGAGCGTTATGAGATTTCGTCGGCGATGGTCGGCAAGCATATCCGCTCGCTCGAGACACGGCTGGCCGCCCGGCTTCTCACGCGGACCACACGTCGTCAAAGTCTGACGGAGATTGGTCGTCAATATTACGAGCAGTGTCGGCGCATTCTCGCGGATGTGAAGGATGCCGAGTCGCTCGCCGAGGCCATGACGGCGACGCCGCGCGGCGTCCTGAAGGTCACGGTGCCGCTCACTTACGGCGTGGAAGTGTTCGCGCCGGCGATGACCGACTATCTCACGTCATGGCCCGACGTCAGTCTCGAACTCGACCTGTCGAACCGGCTGACTGACCTCGTTGAAGAGAGTTTCGATGCCGCGGTGCGGATTGGGCCTCTAGCAGATTCGAGCTTTGTGGCGAGGCCATTGAAGCCTTACCGGATGCGGGCGTGCGCCTCGCCGGAGTATCTCGCGCGGGCGGGCACGCCGCGCACGCCGGCCGATCTCGCCCAGCACGAATGTCTTGGTTTTCTGGACTGGGGACGCGACGGCGCATGGCGCTGGAATGGGGAGGCGGAGGGCGAGAATCCGTTGCGAGCGGGAAGGTTTCGCGCCAACAACGGCCAGGCGCTCAAGGTGGCGGCGTTGCGCGGCTTCGGTCTGGTATTGCAGCCGGAAGTGCTGCTGGCGAAGGAGATTGCCAGCGGCGAACTGGTTTCGGTGCTCGAAGATTATTTGCCGCCGGCCATGCCTGTGCATCTGCTTTATCCGCGTGACCGGCGCGCGACACCGAAGCTGACGAGCTTTATTGACTTTGTGATGGAACGGTTGGGCTTGTAAGCGGCGATAATCCGCTGCATGCCATTCAACGCTTTTAAACAAGACTGCCATCGATGAGACCTCCGCGCCTCGACCAACTCGACGACCTCGACCGTAACCTCGTTGCGCTGCTGCAGGCCAACGCACGCGAAAGCGTCGCGGACCTCGCGCGCCAGCTCGGCGTGGCGCGCACCACCGTGATCGCGCGGATTGCGCGGCTCGAACGCACCAACGTGATTGCGGGCTATAGCGTGCGGCTTGGCCAGGATGTACTCGACGCGAGCATTTACGCGTATGTGGGCATCATCATCGCGCCCAGGCATGGGCCGGATGTGCAGAAGCGGCTCGGCAAGATGCCGGAGGTGCAGCTGCTGTGCGCGGTGAGCGGCGAGTTCGATTATGTGGCGTGGCTGCGCGCGGATTCGCCGGACAGGCTCAACGATCTGCTCGATCAGATCGGCGCGCTCGAAGGTGTTGAGCGCACGACGACGTCGATCATTCTGGCGCGCAAGATCGATCGCGGGATGATTGGCGGGTGAGTCAGAGCGGCGCGTTTACACCGTTTTTACGTATTCTGGTCAATTTGACGTATTCAATCGTCAATTCGTCGAAATAGCTGGTCATAGCGCAGCACTTTAGGTCTATAAACTGTTTTTGCTTCTCCCTAAACTGTGTCGCAAGGGTTCAGCCCGCCGGGCGCAACGCCAGGCGCGGCGCACTTTCAAAGCTGGTAACAGCATACACAGAACAAGGAGAAGCGCATGAAAGTTGCCATCGTTGGCGCGGGTTTGATCGGCCACACCATTGCCCATATGCTGCGTGAAACCGGCGACTACGAAGTCGTCGCGTTCGACCGCGATCAGCAGGCGCTCGACAAGCTCGCCGAGCAGGGTATCCCGACCCGTCGTGTCGATTCGGCCGACGCCGCCGCACTGCGCGCCGCCGTGCAAGGCTTCGACGCGCTGATCAACGCACTGCCGTACTACCTCGCCGTAAACGTTGCCACGGCCGCCAAGGGTGCCGGCGTCCATTACTTCGATCTGACCGAAGACGTGCGCGCCACCACCGCGATCCGCGCGATCGCCGACGAGTCCGACCACGCTTTCATGCCGCAATGCGGCCTCGCCCCTGGTTTTATCGGCATCGCCGCGCATGAACTGGCGAACCGCTTCACGGAAATTCGCGACGTCAAGATGCGCGTCGGTGCGCTGCCGGAATTCCCGACCAATGCGTTGAAGTACAACCTGACGTGGAGCGTGGACGGTCTGATCAACGAGTACTGCCAGCCGTGCGAAGCGATCCGCGACAGCCGCACGCAATGGGTGCAGCCGCTCGAAGGCCTCGAGCACTTCTCGCTCGACGGCACCGAATACGAAGCCTTCAATACGTCCGGCGGTCTCGGTACGTTGTGCGAAACGCTGGCCGGCCGCGTGGAAATGCTCGACTACAAGTCGGTCCGCTATCCGGGTCACCGCGAACTGATGAAGTTCCTGCTCGAAGACCTGCGCCTCGCAAGCGACCGCGACACGCTGAAGTCGATCATGCGCCGTTCGGTGCCGTCTACGGCACAAGACGTCGTGCTGGTCTTCATCACGGTGACAGGCATGCGCAATGGTCAACTGGTCGAAGAAGTGTTCACGCGTAAGATCTTCGCGAAGACGGTCTGCGGCGTGCCGATGAGCGCGATCCAGATCACCACGGCGGGCGCGATGTGCGCAGTGCTTGATCTGTTCCGCGAAAAGAAGCTGCCGCAAAGCGGGTTTGTGCGTCAGGAGCAGGTGTCGCTGCGCGACTTCCTGTCTAACCGCTTCGGTCAACTGTACGAAGGGCAGTCGCTCGACGCAACGGCGACGGTTTGAGGCGAAAGGTCATAGGCCATCCGAGGGCCGTGAGCAGTAGAGGCAGTAGATAGCAAGCTCAGGATGCAAAGGCCGCACAGAAGGCCGGTGAGGGCGCCCCCAGTTCACCTGGGGGCGCTTTCCTTTTTCATTAGTTCCATCTGCGCCTGAATGAGGTGACGTGCGGTGCTATCCGCGCAGAATCCGTTCGATCAGCGCGTCGTAATCCGCTACGCCCGGCGCAGTAGCATCAAACATGAGCAGGCCTACGCAACTCTCGCCACTCGGGATGAAACGGCGTTGCCGGTATTCGTCCCAATGCGCGAGTTTGTAGGCATCGTTCGGATCGCCGCGCTCGAGGATTCGCTGACGCGCGGTCTCTTCCTCCGTGTGCACCCAGACCACGCGAATCTCGACATCCTCCCCAACTCGGAGCCAGGCCCGATCGAACAGTTTGCGCTCGCGAATTTCGCGTGACAGCGGAGCGATCACGAGTGCGCTGATGCCGAGTTCGAGATTGTCCCGCGCGGTGTCGATCAATCCGCGGTATTCCGGGTCGCGCAAATGTTGCAGGAAGAGGGGGCTGTCGCGGTCGTTGGGGTCCTGGGTGAGCAGGCTCATTGCGGCAGAACTATAGACGCCGTATAGCGTGTCTTTGTCCAGCAGGCAGAAGGCGCTGCCAGCCGCGCGCATCAACGGTGCGATCAGGCGTCTGGCAAGTGTCGTCTTGCCGGTGCCCGCATGTCCGCAGATGAAAACCAGATACGCCACTAACGCTTGTCCGTGGTCGAGGTGTCAGTAGGCGCGGCAAGCGGGTCGCCTGGCACTGCGTCGCGGCTGAACGTGCCGTTGGCTTCGAGCCACATTACGTTGATGATCCCAAAGCCCAGCGCCACGCCGATACCGAGAATCCAGCTGAAATACCACATTGCAGTCTCCTTGTTCGAGATCCCGGACGCATGGGGTTCGTGTGGCGTGTGGCGATAAATCACCCGTATGGCACGATCATGAACAAGAAGCGGATGGCGCGCAAGAGGGCGCGAGATCGGCCGTTCGGCCAGGCTGGCGGAATGGCGGCACGTTGTTATGATGAGGAAACAACGGCATCCACCACACGCCACAGCGACAAAAAAAGGGGAGACGCATCATGTCAAAGCACCCGCTGGTCACCTGGCGAGCCACAGGTCTTGCCTTGATGCTTGTGACCTTGCTCGCCGCATGCGCCTCCGAACCTGCCGAGCCCGTGGCCTTCAAACCGGTCCCCGCATCCCGCATCGTCAAATCTGGCTACACCGAGGCCACCCAGGGTCTTGTCGCAGTCGACGTACGGCGCGAGCGCTCGCGCGACCTCGTCGTGCGCTTTCGCGATGCTCTCGTCTACGTGGACGGCGAGCAGGTCACCGACCTGCTGAACGGCGAGCATGTCGTCTTCTATCTGAGCCCCGGCGTCCACAAGATTGCCGTGTCGACCCAGTTCGATCCGGTCGTCGAACTGCGCTTCATCGTGACCGCGGATACCCGCTACACCAACCGCGCCTCGGTCACTTTCGACGCCGACCACCGCATCGAGCTGCGCCGGGTCGCACAATGACCCTACCAATGACCCTACGATAGCTCCACGCCGCGGTGACAACTCGCTTACATGCGTGAGCGCCAAAACGGCTAACATGGCGGCTGCCAATCACCCATTCAGTCGCGCAGGTTTGCCACTTTCCTTGTGAAGCGCCGCGTCGGCGCCGCAGCCTGCCGCTGTTCCCAAGGTAATCGACATCATGCTGATCAATTGCGCGGCCTACCAGGATGGCCGCAAGCTCGCCGATATTCCGATTGAAGACATCAGCGACTATGTCGCGCGGCCCGAATGCTTCGTCTGGGTTGCCCTCAAAGACGCCTCCCCCGACGAACTTGCCGTGATGAAAGAGGAGTTCGGCCTGCACGATCTCGCAATCGAGGATGCCTTGCTGGGTCATCAGCGGCCGAAAATCGAGGAGTACGGCGAGTCGCTCTTCGCCGTCATGCATACGGTGGAGATGGATGACGACCACGAACTGTTGATCGGCGAGGTCGATGTATTCGTGGGATCGAATTACGTGCTGTCGGTGCGCAACCGGACCCGCTTCGGTTTTAGCGACGTCCGCGCGCGTTGCGAGCGCGAACCGGAACTGCTCCGGGAAGGCTCCGGTTTCGTGCTGTACGCGCTGGCCGACGATATTGTCGACCGCTATTTCCCGATTCTCGAGGAACTCGGCGCTGAAATCGAAGAGGTCGAAGACCGGATCTTCGAAAAGAACGACGTCGCCGCGTCGCGCGCGATCATCGCGGATCTGTATTCGCTCAAGCGCCGTCTCGTGAGTCTGCAGCATCATGTGGCGCCGTTGCAGGAAGCGATCAGCAAACTGGCCGGCGGCCGCGTTCCGCAGATATGCTCGGGAATGGAGGCGTACTTTCGCGACATCTACGATCATCTCGAGCGGACCGTGCGGATCGTCGACGGGCGCCGCGAGATGGTCGTGACCGCGATCCAGGTGAATCTCGGCATGATCTCGCTCGCAGAGAGCGAGATCACCAAGCGTCTCGGCTCCTTTGCCGCCCTGTTCGCGGTGCCCACGATGATTGCCGGCATTTACGGCATGAACTTCCAGAGCATCCCGGAGTTGCATTACAAGTACGGTTATCCAATCTGCATCGCCGTGATGTTCACCGTCGACATGTTCCTGTGGTGGCGCTTCCGCAAGGCTGGCTGGCTTTAACGTCGAACGGTGTGCCGGAGCGTGCCGCTAACGCTTGCATCGCATGCAATATCAGTCCAGCATAGACGACCCACCGCCCGCAGAATGTGGACGGTGGGTCAGCAGCACGCGTGGACTGAGCGGGAAACTCATGCGAAACCAGACTCTGAAGACTCCCCCGGATGCGATGCGCGGCGGATGTTTTGTCATTGCGACAGCGACACCGCAACTTTGCGGCGCAATATCACAATTCGTTGACACCATACGGCAACTCCGCTGAAAATGAGCCTCGCAAACGTTTGCGTGTAGCTAAAAACGCGGCTCGTCGCGAGCCCATAAATCCTGGAGATTTGCATGAATCAACGCATTCGCCGCCGCGTCCTGGCGGCCGCTGTCGTTCTGACCGCTTCTGTTGCGTTGCCTTTTTCGTCTGCTCATGCGCAGGCCGCCAGGAAGCCCAAAGTGGCGCTCGTCATGAAATCGCTCGCCAATGAGTTCTTCCTCACCATGGAAAACGGCGCGAAGGACTATCAGAAGCACAATCCTAACGAATTCGATCTGATCACCAACGGGATCAAGAACGAAACGGATACGGCAGCACAGATCCAGATCGTCGAGCAGATGATCGTGTCGAAGGTCGATGCGATCGTGCTGGCGCCGGCCGATTCGAAGGCGCTGGTGCCGGTGGTCAAGAAGGCGGTAGACGCGGGCATCATCGTGGTGAATATCGACAACCGGCTCGACCCGGACGTGCTCAAGTCGAAGGATCTGAATGTGCCGTTCGTCGGTCCCGACAACGCCAAGGGCGCGCAGAAGGTCGGCGACTATCTGGCGCAGAAGCTGAAGTCTGGAGATGAAGTCGGCATCGTCGAAGGCGTTTCGACCACTACCAACGCGCAGCAGCGCACCGCGGGCTTCAAGGCGGCGATGCAGAAGGTGGGCGCGAAGATCGACTCGGTGCAGTCCGGCGAGTGGGAAATCGACAAGGGCAACGCAGTGGCGTCGGCCATGCTCAATGAGTATCCGAACATCAAGGCGCTGCTGTGCGGTAACGACAACATGGCGATCGGCGCGGTCTCGGCCGTGCGCGCGGCCGGCAAGCAGGGCAAGGTGTACGTGGTCGGCTACGACGATATCGATGCCATCAGGCCAATGTTGAAGGACGGCCGTGTGCTTGCCACCGCCGATCAGTACGCGGCCAAGCAGGCCGTGTTCGGCATCGACACCGCGCTCAAGGCCTTGAGCGAGCACAAGAAGCAATCCGAATTGTCCGGGGTGGTTGAGACGCCGGTCGATCTGGTGACGAAGTAAGCCGTCAGCAGGAGCGGCTCAGCAGGCAGTGCGCCGTGGTTCGGCGCGAGTCCGCCGGACAGTTCGGACGCTGGTTTACATCAATTCAATAAACGCTCAAGAAAGCCGCGCCGCCGCCGTTATTCCAGAGATAAGCGTCATGTCGGCGGTCGCGGCGGGTCGGGGAGCGTTGGCGAGTCCAGCGCAGTACCTGCCTTGAGCCGGCATGACACGTGGTTGCCCAACGCGGGCTCCAGCCGGCTGTTGTCGTCTGAAGTCCCGTCAGGCAACCCCGGAACCAGGATCGCGATGGAATTGACTGCCCACGATGCACTGCCCGCCGTACTGTCTGTGACCGGAACCGGCAGGACCTACGCCGAGCCCGTACTCGCCGATGTTGCACTCACACTGCACGCCGGCGAGGCATTGGCGCTTACGGGCGAAAACGGCGCAGACAAGAGCACGTCGTCGACGATCATCGGCGGCCTCGTGCTGCCGGCCACGGGCTCGATGCGCCTCGCCGGCACGCCGTATGCGTCCGCGAAGCGCACTGAAGCCGAAGCTCTAGGCGTGCGCAAGATCGGCGCGCTGTTGCTCAAAGTGGACGGGCTCAGGCGCGGCAAGGCAGCAGGGAGTGTGTCATGACGAATCGACCGGCGCCTCCGGGCGGCAACCAGGGCGGCGCGTCAGGCACGTCGGCAAAGCCTCCCGTGGCCGACGGGTCCGCCCCGCTCGCGAGCGGCAAGCCGGCGGGCACGCGTCTCGGCTTTTCGAATTACCTGGGGCTGGCGGGCGCCTTGCTGGCGATGATCGTGCTGTTTTCGGTGCTCAGTTCGCACTTTCTGACGTACGACACGTTCAGCACGATCGCCAACCAGATTCCGGACCTTGTGGTGATGGCGGTCGGCATGACGTTCGTGCTGATCATCGCCGGCATCGACCTGTCGGTCGGCTCGGTGCTGGCGCTGGGCGCCTCGGTAGTGAGCGTGGTGGCGCTGAAATGGCACTGGCCACCGTTGCCGGCAGCCTTGCTCGGCGTGGCGGCCGCGGCGCTGACCGGTACGTTGACGGGTGCAATAACCGTGGGCTGGCGGATTCCGTCGTTCATCGTTTCGCTGGGTGTGCTCGAAGCGGCACGCGGTGTCGCTTACCAGATGACGAACTCGCGCACCGCCTATATCGGCGACGCCTTCGACGTGCTGTCCAACCCGATCGCGTTCGGCATTTCGCCGGCCTTCCTGATTGCGGTGGCGGTGATGGTGATCGCGCATCTGGTGCTTACGCGCACGGTGTTCGGCCGCTATCTGGTGGGCATCGGTACGAATGAGGAAGCAGTCAGGCTGGCGGGCGTCAATCCGCGCCCTTACAAGGTCATCGTGTTTGCGCTGATGGGCGCGTTGTCGGGACTCACGGCGCTGTTCCAGATTTCCCGGCTCGAAGCCGCCGATCCGAACGCGGGCGACGGCATCGAGCTGCAGGTGATCGCGGCGGTTGTGATTGGCGGTACGAGCCTGATGGGTGGCCGGGGTTCGGTGATCAGCACATTCTTCGGTGTGTTGATCATCTCGGTGCTGGCGGCGGGGCTTGCGCAGATCGGCGCGAACGAGCCGACCAAACGCATCATCACCGGCGCGGTGATCGTCGTGGCGGTTGTGCTGGATACGTATCGGAGCCGGCGCAAGCGTGCCTAGGGTGGTGAGCGCAGCAGGTTGATCGGTTATTGAGGCAAACGCCCGGCGCGGTGCAGGTCGCACGGCCGGCGGGAAAAACAGGCAGGAGAGCAACAGGTTATGGCGACCATCAAGGATGTAGCGGCCGTGGCAGGCGTGTCGTTCACGACGGTTTCACACGTCGTGAACAACTCGCGTCCCGTGTCGGCCGATGTGCGCGCAAAAGTCGAACATGCGATCCGGCAACTCCACTATGTGCCCTCGGCAGTCGCCCGGTCACTGAAGGCGCGCGCCACTGCGACGATCGGTCTGGTGGTGCCCAACAGCACGAATCCCTACTTCGCGGAACTGGCGCGCGGCATCGAAGACGGTTGTTCGCGCAACGGCTACTGCGTGTTCTTCTGCAACTCGGACGACGATCCCGCCAAGCAGCGTAACTATTTGCGGGTGCTGCAGGAAAAACGTATCGATGGACTGATCGTGGCCTCGGCCGGCGACGACGCCGTGCTCGCGCAGGCGCTCGCCGATGCGCGCGAGCCGCTGGTGGTGGTGGACCGCAATATCGAGGGCCTTACCGCGGACCTGGTGCAGATCGACCACGAAAAGGGCGCCTATCTGGCGACGCGCCATCTGCTCGAACTCGGTCATGTGAAGATCGGTTGCATCACCGGCCCGGTTGCCACGGCTGTCAGCGCAATGCGCGTGCACGGTTTCATCCGCGCGATGGCCGAGCGCGGCATCGATATCGCGCCGGGCGCGATTGTCGAAAGCGATTTTTCGGGCACCGGCGGCTATCGCGCGTCGAGCCAGTTGTTCGACACGGTGCAGCCAACCGCGATTTTCGCCGGCAACGACATGATGGGCATCGGCGCCTTGCGCGCCGCCGCGGAGCGCGGCATCAACGTGCCGCACGATTGCTCGATCATCGGTTTCGACGATATCGAGCTGGGCCGCTTCACCTATCCCGCGCTCTCGACGGTGGGACAGTCCGTGCGCGCGCTCGGCGAAATGGCGGCGCAAACGCTGATCGAGCGGATTACTGGCACTGCGGCCGGTGCCGAGGATTCTCCGGCGCGTCGGAGGGTGTTGGCGCCGCGGTTGATCTTGCGCGAATCGACCGCGGCCTGGGAAGGCGCTGGCGCCGGTGCGGGACGTGACGGTGTGACGGCCTGATGGTTCAGGCCGCGCCGTCGGCCGTCTCTGACATTTTGTAATTCATACAAATCCATCCCGCCAAATTCTTCAGACCATATAAATATTTTAAGTCTGCGGCCCAGGTGCCGTAAACGGAGAGTAGAGCGCCGTTTCCAGAAGGCGCCGGACAGGCGAAGGCGGAATACATGGAGCCGCCGACGCCCCCTCATCTTCGTTACGTCACAGGGAACAGGCATGTTGAACAAGGGCATCACCATCAAGGCGCGTATCGGCCTGACGATGGCATTTCTGGCCGCATTGCTGGTGATCATCGGCGTCCTTGGTCTGACAGGCATGAGCCGCGCCAACGACGCCGATCACGAAACTTTCGCTAACCAGATGCCGAGCGCAGTCGATATCGGCAACGCCGAACTTTATGCGGCGCGCGAACGGCTGGCGCTCGACCGTGCCGCCTTCCTGTTCGGAACGCCAGAAGTGGCGGCCACGATAGCGCGGGCGCGGGAGATGCGCACCACGTCCGACGCCTGGTGGAAAAAATATTCCGATCTGCCGCGCGGTGCGGAAGAAGACCGTGAGGCGCAGGAAGTCTCGGCGAAGCGCGAAACGCTGCATCAGTCAATGGACTCGTTTGCCGCGATCGTGGCGGGGACCGACCAGTCGAAGGTCGTGGCTGGCGCGAAGGACCTGCAAGTCAAATACAACCAGCTTGCCGTCGCCGACGATGCTTTGCGCAAGCTGCAGTTCACCCAGGCCCAGCAAGGCTTCGACGCCGCCCAGAGCACCTTTGTCATGTTTCGCATCGTCAGCATCGGCGCGGTGATCGCCGGTCTGCTGGCGGCGCTATTTTCGTATCTGACGTTGAGCCGGGCGATCGGCCGGCCGCTTGCCGAGGCACTCGGTCATTTTGACGCGATCGCTGCAGGCGACCTGCGCCGTCCGGTGGTCGTGGCGTCGCGCGATGAAATGGGCCAACTGCTCGAAGGCGTCGCGCGGATGCAGCGCAGCCTTACCGAGACGGTCCGCTCGGTGCGCGGCGGCAGCGAGTCGATCGCGACGGCCACGCGCCAGATCGCCGCGGGCAACCTCGATCTGTCCTCGCGCACGGAGGAACAGGCCTCGGCGCTGCAGGAAACCGCATCGAGCATGGATCAGCTCACCAGCACGGTGAAGCAGAACGCCGATAACGCCCGCCAGGCGAGTTCGCTGGCGGCGAACGCCTCGGAGATCGCCAACAAGGGCAGTGCGGTGGTCGGGCAGGTGGTCGGGACGATGGGCGACATCAACCAGAGCTCGAACAAGATCGCCGACATTATTTCCATCATCGAGGGTATTGCCTTCCAGACCAACATTCTGGCGCTCAACGCCGCGGTCGAAGCCGCCCGTGCCGGCGAGCAGGGGCGTGGCTTTGCGGTGGTGGCGGGCGAGGTGCGCAATCTGGCGCAGCGCTCGTCGGCGGCCGCGAAGGAAATCAAGGAACTGATCGACAACTCCGTGGAGCGCGTGCGTTCGGGCTCGGCGCTGGTCGATCAGGCCGGCCGCACGATGACCGAGATCATTGGCGCAGTGCAGCGCGTCACGGACATTATGGGCGAAATTGCGGCTGCTTCCGAAGAACAGAGCAGCGGTATCGAGCAGGTTGCGCGCGCCGTCACGCAAATGGACGAAGTGACGCAGCAGAACGCGGCGCTGGTGGAGGAGGCGGCTGCGGCGGCTCAATCGCTCGAAGATCAGGCCGGCAAGCTGCGTACGGCCGTCGCTGTGTTCCAGGTTGAAGAGAGCGGTTTCAAGGCGCCAGCAGTCCAGCCGGCGCCGCGCCGGGCCGTGCCGAAGCCGGTGGTAGTCCGGAAGGCGGTTGCAGGCGGCCGGGCACATGCGTCCGTGGCTGCGCCGGCCCCGGCGATGGCCTCGAGCTCCCCAAAGGCGGCCGTGGCTCTGGCGGCACCCGCGCCTGCGGTTACCTCAACCCCGGCGGCAGCGCGAGCACCGGCTGCAGCCAGAGCGCCTGCGCTGGCTGCAGCAGCCGGTAGCGACAAGGACTGGGAAACGTTCTAAGGGGCAAAGGCCCAGCAAATGGACAGTAAGAGCACGGTTGTGTGCGCAACCGTGCTCTTTTTTCATTGTCAGCGTACTAAGCGACCCGGTTCGACTTGTGTTCCGGTACATTGACGGGCGCGACTGCCTATTCCATTCAATGCGCCAGCCAGAAAGGACCGACATGACGCCACACGACCTCGCGCAACGCCTCGTTCAGGCGCGCAGGCAGCACCGCCTGATCGATGCCCCGCCGCCGGACAGCCTGCCGCCTGACGCGGCCACAGCCTATGCGATCCAGCAGGCTGTGATCGCCGGCCTGGGGCAATCCACCGGCGCCTGGAAAATCGGGGCGAAGGCACCGGGCGGAGCGGCGTCGGGTGCTCCGATTCCCGCCTCGCTCGTGCTCGAGTCGCCCGCCCGCATCGCCCACAGTGGTTTTTTCCGCGTGTTACTGGAACTGGAGATCGCTTTTCGCTTCAGCGAGTCCATCGCGCCGCGCCGCGAGGCCTACGCGCGCGACGAGGTGCTTGCGCGGGTCGGCGCAGTGCTGCCGGCCATCGAAATCGTCGATAGCCGCTTTAGCGAGTGGCCGGATATTGCCCCGCTCGCGCAACTGGCCGATGGGCAAAACAATGGCGCGCTCGTGACAGGACATCCCGTGGCGTATCCGGGCTTCGCGCGCACCTTCGATTTCGTCTCGCCCGAGCTGGAACTGACCTTCGACGGCAAGTCGCTGGTGCCGGAAGCGTCCGGCAATCCGGTCGGCGATCCGCGCGAATTGCTGGTGTGGTTCGTCAACCATTGCGCCGCTACGGGCGTCACGATCGAACCGGAATGGACCATTACGACCGGCTCCTATGTCGGCGCCCATCGCGTCGAGCGTGCCGGCCTCGTGCATGGCCACCTGGACGGGCTCGGCGAGGTCGAGATCGAACTGACCTGACGCGTATCGCATCGTTCATTGGCCACCTCGTGGCCGATCCTGTCACATTCCGTGCCGTGCCGGCGCCACCCCAGGGCGCATCCAGGCACTCCCCATCCCCGTATACACCTATGCAAGTGGCAACACGCGCCGCCGACATCCAGTTATGTCAGCGGCCGACCATGTAGCCGATGTGGATATTGCATGTGGTCGTCGAGGGCTGCACACACAGGTGCAATTCGTTGTGAACGAAAACCGTACCGCGGTGACGAATGGTTGACGTGCTGCATGTAACAGCAATCCGTGCGGCACATTGGCGAGGCAAACTATGTAACACAGCGTGAATCATGTGCACGGAAACGCTGCACGGCGCGTTGTGGGGAAAAGTGACCAGATAGCGGGTAGCGCAACGGCAGCAGGAACGCAGACAGATGCAAAGTTTCACACATGCATCACGATGAAATTTGTACGCGTAGACTGCAGCAGGTTCGATGCTTTAGTGTTGCGCTGGTGTGTTGGCGGTGTAACGCAGATGTAGTGACGAAGTGCAGGACGCAATGCGCAACATGGCAGTGGAGATGTCTGCAATCCTGGTGGGTGTGGCGGAAGCAGTGGTCGATGCCGTGACCGAAGCGTGGTCGAAGATTGTAGGTGACCGAATCTGCGTTTCCAAGTGAGGATTGTAGGGAGGGCAACACGGCACGATTTTCATCACGTAGTCCGTGAAAAAAAATTTAAAAGGGTTTAGGATGAATTCGAGCGATGTCGTTTCCGATTAGCGCGCCGCGCACGACATCGGTCTAGACTTTGGCGAGGAGGTAGCATGGATATCTACAGCAGTTTCGCGACCCGCTTCGAGAAAACGCGAGAAGATGAGCTCTCGCTCGAGGAGTATCTCGCGCTCTGCAAAGACAATCCCGCCGCGTACGCTACAGCTGGCGAACGCATGTTGACGGCAATCGGAGAACCCGAACAGATCGACACTCGCAACGATCCGCGCACGTCGCGTATCTTCGCGAACAAGGTCATCAAGGTATACCCCGCATTCCGTGAGTTCTACGGAATGGAAGACGTGATCGAGCAGGTGGTTGCGTACTTCCGGCACTCGGCCCAGGGGCTCGAAGAAAAGAAGCAGATTCTTTATTTGCTTGGCCCGGTTGGCGGCGGCAAGTCGTCGATCGCGGAACGTCTGAAACAACTCATGGAGCGCGTGCCGTTCTATGCAATCAAGGGCTCGCCTGTCAACGAGTCGCCGCTAGGTCTGTTCGACTACGATGAAGACGGTCCGATCCTTGAAGAGCAATACGGTATTCCACGCCGCTATCTGAAGAGCATTCTCAGCCCATGGGCTGTCAAACGGCTGCATGAATATAACGGCGACATCCGCAAGTTCCGCGTCGTGCGCCGTTACCCCTCGATCCTGCGGCAGATCGGTATCGCCAAGACCGAGCCGGGTGACGAAAACAATCAGGATATTTCGTCGCTGGTGGGTAAGGTCGACATCCGCAAGCTCGAGCAATACGCCCAGGACGACGCCGATGCGTACAGCTACTCCGGTGGCCTGTGCCTCGCGAATCAGGGCCTGCTCGAATTCGTGGAAATGTTCAAGGCGCCAATCAAGGTCTTGCACCCGTTGCTGACTGCCACCCAGGAAGGCAACTTCAAGGGCACGGAAGGTTTCGGCGCCATCCCGTTCGACGGTGTGATCCTTGCTCACTCGAACGAGTCGGAATGGAAGGCGTTCCGCAATAACCGCAACAATGAGGCCTTGCTCGACCGGATTTTCGTCGTAAAGGTACCGTATTGCTTGCGCTATGGCGAAGAGATCAAGATCTACGAGAAGCTGATCCGCAACTCGTCGCTCTCGAGCGCGGTGTGCGCGCCCGGCACCCTGAAGATGATGGCGCAGATGTCGGTATTGACGCGCCTGCACGAGCCGGAGAATTCCAGCCTCTTCTCGAAGATGCAGGTCTACGACGGCGAGAATCTCAAGGACACCGATCCGAAGGCCAAGTCGTATCAGGAGTATCGCGACTTCGCCGGCGTGGACGAAGGCATGACGGGTGTGTCGACGCGCTTCGCGTTCAAGATTCTTTCGCGCGTGTTCAACTTCGACACCACTGAAGTCGCAGCGAATCCGGTGCATCTGATGTATGTGCTCGAACAGCAGATCGAGCGCGAGCAGTTCCCACCGGAAACCGAGCAGAAGTACCTGTCCTTCATCAAGGACGTATTGGCCTCGCGCTACGCAGAGTTCATCGGCAAGGAGATTCAGACCGCTTATCTGGAATCGTATTCGGAGTACGGGCAGAACATTTTCGATCGCTATGTGACGTATGCGGACTTCTGGATCCAGGACCAGGAGTTCCGCGATCACGACACCGGCGAGAGTTTCGACCGTGCCTCGCTGAATGCGGAACTGGAGAAGATCGAGAAGCCTGCAGGGATTAGCAATCCGAAGGACTTCCGCAACGAGATCGTCAACTTCGTGCTGCGCGCGCGTGCTGCGAACGCAGGCAAGAATCCGGCGTGGATCAGCTATGAGAAGCTGCGCGTCGTGATCGAGAAGAAGATGTTCTCGAATACGGAGGAACTGTTGCCGGTGATTTCGTTCAATGCAAAAGGATCGGCAGAGGAACAGCGCAAGCACGAAGACTTCGTCAACCGGATGGTCGCAAAGGGCTATACGCCCAAGCAGGTGCGGCTGTTGTGTGACTGGTATCTGCGCGTGCGCAAGTCATCGTGATCTGCTCATGAAACTTGGCACGTGCCGCCCGCGCAGGGAGACTGCGCGGGCACCTTGCGAGGCGCAGGTTGCATGGACATAACGTTGCTACGCAACGTGCGTCTCGCGCACCCGAAATGAAATAGCGGGAGACCGGATGTGCTTCATCAAATCATCGACCGCAGGTTAGCTGGCAAGAACAAGAGTATTGCAAACCGCGAGCGCTTCTTGCGCCGCGTCAAAGGCTATATCCGTCGTGCCGTCTCGGAAGCGGTGCGCGACCGCAGTATCAAGGATATCCAGAACACCCAGAGCATCACGATTCCACGCAAGGACATTGCCGAACCGTCGTTCCGGCATGGCCCCGGCGGCAAGCGTGAAATGGTGCATCCAGGTAACGCCGACTATATCCGTGGCGACAAGATTCCACGTCCCCAGGGTGGTGGCGGCGGTGGCGGCGGCAATCAGGCCAGCAACGAAGGCGATGGTCAGGACGACTTCGTGTTCGAACTGAGCCGCGAAGAATTCATGCAGTACTTCTTCGACGATCTCGAACTGCCGCGTCTCGTCAAGACCCATCTGCTGGCGGTCCCTACCTGGAAGAGCATTCGCGCAGGCTGGGCGGCGGAAGGCACGCCTAACAACATCGACGTGGTCCGTTCGCTGCGCAGCGCGCTCGGCCGGCGCATCGCGCTGGGCGCACCGCTCGTCAACGAATTGCACGAGATGGAGCGGCAACTCGAAGAGATGAAGGCCGACCCCGAAGATCGCCGCGACGACATCAAGGCGCTCGAAGAGGAAATCCATCATCTGCGTGGACGCATCTGGCGCATCCCCTTTATCGACCCGTTCGATCTGCGTTACGTGAACCGCGTGAAGCAGCCGCAACCGTCGAGTCAGGCGGTGATGTTCTGCCTGATGGATGTGTCCGGTTCAATGGACGAGCAGCGCAAGGATCTTGCGAAGCGCTTCTTCATCCTGCTGTACCTGTTTCTCAAGCGCAATTACGAACGCATCGAAGTGGTGTTCATTCGCCACCACACGCGTGCCGAAGAGGTCGATGAAGATACGTTCTTCCACTCGACGGAAAGCGGTGGCACGGTGGTATCGAGCGCGCTCGAGCTGATGAAGAAGGTCCAGGAGGAGCGTTATTCGCCTACTGAATGGAACATTTACGGCGCGCAGGCGTCCGACGGCGACAACTGGACCGACGATTCGCCCAAGTGTCGTAAGATCCTTTCAGATGACATTCTCGAGAAGGTGCGCTATTTTGCGTATATTCAGGTAACGCCCGAAGAGCAGAACCTGTGGCTCGAATATGCGCAACTCGCGCTGTCGCAGCCGCATATGGCGATGAAGAAGGTCGAAACGGCCGCCGACATCTACCCTGTTTTCCGGGAGTTGTTTGAAAAGCAGGTGGCGTCTTCATGAGCACCAAACATCTGCGGAATGAGGCGCCCGGCGATCCGCCGGCGCGCAAAAAAGGCGTGCCGAAGCAGAAGTCCGGGCATGCCGATGCCACAGTGGCCGAAACGCAGGCTGCTGATGCGGGAGCGGGTCTGGACAACGCTGTAACTGCACGGGGACACACCGGAACGCCCTCAGAGGGGCAAAGGGAAGTCCGTATGAACGTAGCCGATAGACGGCCTCTGCCGTGCCCGTCCGACTGGACCTTCGAACTGATCGAGGAATACGACACCCATATTGCCCGTGTTGCAGAGCAATATGAGCTGGACGTGTACCCGATCCAGCTCGAACTCATCAGCGCTGAACAGATGATGGATGCGTACGCATCCGTCGGCATGCCGGTGAACTACCGGCACTGGTCGTTCGGCAAACACTTCTTGTCCACCGAAAAAAGCTACCGTCGCGGACAGATGGGGCTGGCTTACGAAATCGTCATCAATTCAAACCCCTGCATCGCGTATCTGATGGAAGAGAACACGATGACGATGCAGGCTCTCGTCATCGCGCACGCGGCCTACGGACATAACTCGTTCTTCAAGGGCAACTATCTGTTCAAGCTGTGGACAGATGCGCACGCGATCATCGATTACCTCGTTTACGCGAAGAATTACATTGCGGAATGCGAGGAGCGGTTCGGCATGGACCGGGTGGAGGAACTGCTCGACTCCTGCCATGCGCTGCAAAATTACGGCGTGGACCGGTATAAGCGGCCGCAAAAGCTGTCGTTGCAGAAGGAATCGGCGGCGCGGCGCGAACGCGAAGCGTATCTGCAGTCGCAGGTAAACGAGCTGTGGCGCACGCTGCCGAACAGGCAGACGCCGGAGCCGGAGGAAACCGACGACCGCTATCCGCCCGAGCCGCAGGAAAATCTGCTGTATTTCGCGGAGAAAAATGCACCGTTACTCGAGCCGTGGGAGCGCGAGGTCATTCGCATCGTGCGCAAGATCGGCCAGTATTTCTACCCGCAGCGCCAGACTCAGGTAATGAACGAAGGCTGGGCGACGTTCTGGCATTACACGCTGCTCAACACGCTGTACAACCAGGGCAAGCTGGAAGACGGCTTCATGATGGAGTTCCTCCATTCGCACAGCAACGTCGTCTATCAGCCGCCGGTCACGAAGCCGTATTACAGCGGCATTAATCCGTATGCGCTGGGCTTTTCGATGATGAGCGATATTCGCCGCATCTGCGAAAACCCGACCGAAGAGGATCGGCGCTGGTTCCCGGAACTGGCCGGAAGCCCCTGGCTGCCGGCGCTGCACTACGCGATGCGTAACTTCAAGGACGAGAGCTTTGTGGCGCAGTATCTGTCACCGCATCTGATCCGCGAAATGCGGCTCTTCTCTGTGCTGGACGACGATATGCGCGATGCGCTGGAAGTTTCGGCGATCCACGATGACAGCGGCTATCAGTATGTGCGCCAGGCGCTGTCGCGACAGTACGATATGCATCACCGCGAGCCGAATATTCAGGTCTGGTCGGTCAATACACGCGGCGACCGCAGTCTCACGTTGCGGCATTTCATGAGCGACAACCGGCATCTGTCTGGCGACAGTGATGAGGTGCTCAAGCATATGGCGCGGCTGTGGCAGTTCGACGTGTATCTGGAAAGCGTCGACGAAAACGGTACGGTGAGGAAACGCTATGAGTGCCGGTATGTGCCGCCGGCAGTCAGGCTCTGATTGTCGCGGACGCTTCGCCGATGCGAGCGTTGTTCAAAAGCCAGCCTTCGGGCTGGCTTTTTATTGGCGCATGCTGCCGGCAGCACCTAACGCGTTAGCGCACCCTCTGGGGAAGAGATTCGCCTGGCATGAGGTGTATTGGCCGACTTCGGCGGTCTCGAAACAAGGGGGCTTGTAGATCTGCGGAAATCCCCAAACTTGCGTGTAAAATTAGCGCTAAACCTGAACGAAGATTTTTTACAAAACCAAATCGAATGGAGAACCCACATGACCCCGAAAGGCAAGACTGGGAATATCCATGGTGTCGAAGTGAAAGCACGAGCACGGACGCAAGAACCGACAGTGACGGTAACGACGGATACTGTGGAAGGCCGCAAAGCGGTATTGCTCGCCGTTGAAAAGGTATACGAGCAGCACCGTGAGGTGATTCAGGCGCTCGCCAATCGATGACGCTCGACCCGGAGTTGGTTGGGCTGATTCACGACTACATCCTGGGCAACGAACCAGGTATCCACGGATCTAATCGTGGCGCGTTGGAAGGCGCGCTCGGCCGGATAGAATCTCGGCGACATTACGAGGGCCTTCACGACATTTTCGAGATTGCGGGTCTGTACGCCGAAGCGATCGCGAGGGGGCATACATTCTCCGATGCCAATAAGCGGACAGCGCTCGTGTCTGCGCTGGTTTACCTGTTTCTAGAAGGGTTCTCAGTTGAACGGACGCCCGCTCTCGAAGAGATCATGGTTGACGTCGCCGAGGGCCGGCTGAATTACCTGGATCTGGCCAACATCTTTTCAACTCTGGCAGTTCGCGTCCCGCAACCGGGGTTCGAATAGTGCGAGCTCTGCGTCATCCGTGCTCATTCTTGCGGGATCGCGCTGGAACATGAAAAAAGCCCAGCGCAAGCACTGGGCCAAGCTACCAGACATTTGGCAGCGGAGGAGTCCGGGGAAATGATTTTGCAAACAGGCCCACATGGACGCCAGACGCTGGCCTGTTTCATATTCGTGAGCCGGTGCAACCCGGCTCTATCTCATGCAACTGCCCGATTAATGCGCAACGTAGACCGGCGGCGAGTACGGGCTAATCGTTAGTTCAGCACGTTGACCCGACTGCGACGTGCCGCTTGCGCTCGGACCATAACTCGTCGTTTCAGCCTGCGCCGTACCATTTTGAGCGGCGACCTTTGCTTCAGCAGCCTGAATGTCTTCCGGATAGTACGGATCGCGGCCACGGGCCGGCGAATAGCCGGCCTGCTCGATCTGCACCAGTTCCGCACGCACTTGTGCTCGCGTCACGGGCTGGCTGTTCGATTGGGCGAACGATGCCACCGGGGTAGCGAGAACAGCAGCAATAGCAACAGCTTGAATAAGGGACTTCATGATGTGTTACCTCCGAAATTTATTTATGGACTGCCTGTAGCACGTTCTTTAAACCGGTACGGTCGTCTTAGTGATGGCTGAAGAACACCGAACGTGCGCCGGTCGACGGTTCACGCGAACCCGATTGCGAAGTTTGTTCAGCGACGCCGCCGTACGAGCTGTTGTCATTCGCGTTGGCACGTTCAGCTGCAACGGTTTGCGCGCTTTGGCCTTGTTGCGAAGCAGGTGCGCCAACAGTCGGACGGTAGAACGGTGCCGGGCCGTAGCCGCTCGCAAATGCGGGGGCAGCGAGGGTAGCGGAAGCAGCAACCAGCAGAGCAGCAATGATCTTGGTCTTCATGATGGGACTCCATTAACGTTTAATTTCAGTTCAGGATGGCGTCGCGACCGGGGCGGTGAGCTGTGTCTGCAACGTCGATGGAGGCAGTGTATACCCCGACTATCGAATCTTTGTATCGATAGCTCGAAATGACTGTTTTGAATCGGCCGATAATGCCGTGCGGCCCGCCAGACAAGGCGGAGCGAGGGACGGCGAGGCAGGATGAAGGTGAGGCGAGGGGCGAGGGGCGAGGGGCGCGGCGCTGAGCGCTCAGCGCTCAGCGCCCTGTTCGTTACGCTACGACGATGTTCGTTCCCAATTGATGAAGCAGATCGCGCAACGCTTCGGCCTGCGCCATGCGCGCATCGCCCCGCAGATGAATCTGAACGGCACGACCAGCGATCCCGTCAACCGGATGCGCCAGCCACAATTCGACTGCCAGACCAAGTCCATCGGGCTGATTGATAGCCACGGGCTCGATGACCCGCGGCTTGAACGAGGCACGCTCGGACATGGCAACACTCCTCTGATCTGACTGTGGAGCCTCGATGCTAGTCAGCGTCGCGGGCGTCGACAAACGACAAATACGCGTTTGCAAATCACGGCGCAGCTTCGAAGAAAAACCGCTTATGTCGCTTATGTCACGAGCATCAGTGAGGCGGGTTGAATCAGCAGTACGAAGCACTGCGAGAGTCCAGACTGCGGAACCCGCGCAGCGCAGGCCACCGCGCCCGCGCTCACGCGTTCCCTTTCCTTAACGTGCGCTTTGCCGGTCCTTGCAGACAGAACACCAACGTCAACGTGAAACGACAAAGCCCAACCGACCGTTCAACTCACCGAAGGCTCGCCTTCGCCTGGCTTCTTGCCAGGGTGGTCGGCCGGTGACTGTTTCCGCGACTCATCATCGCGCTCTGGCAATTTGCTCTTCTCGTTGTCGCTGTGACTGGCGGGTTGCGGATGCTTGAGATCCGGCTCTTTAGTCTCTTTCGGCTGCTTGCGCTCTTTGGTTTCGCTCATCATCGGCTCCTCGAGTGTAGATACTCAAGGAGTAGCAAAGCCCGGTCCTGCCTCCAGGATTCGCTGCGGATCGAACCGAAACAGGGGTGGTACAGACACGTTTCCCCTGAGTCGTATAGAGTAATAAATCAGCCGCAGTTGAACGCAGAGCCGTCCTCACTTTCAAGGGGCTGTTATCCAGATGAAATACAAGGACTATTACGCCACCCTGGAGGTGGAGCGCAGCGCGACCCAGGACGAGATCAAGCGTGCCTACCGCAAGCTCGCCCGCAAATATCATCCGGACGTCAGCAAACAGGCAGACGGCGAGGAGCGCTTCAAGGAAGTCGGCGAGGCGTATGAGGTGCTCAAGGATCCAGAGAAACGGGCGGCCTATGACCGGATGGGCAGCGAGTGGCAGAACGGCCAGGAATTCCAGCCGCCGCCGAACTGGGACGAGGGATTCGAGTTCCGCGGGGCGGGCAGTCAGGCGGGCGGTTATGCGGGCGACGAAGCCGGATATCAGGCGGGCGGCGAAGCCAATCTCGACGACTTCTTCGAAGCCATGTTTGGCCGCGCGCGCGGTGCGCATCAGCGGCAGGGGGCGGCGGCCGCGATGGGCGGCCAGGATCACCATGCGAAGATACTGATCGATCTCGAAGAGGCTTACCACGGGGCGCAGCGCGGCATCACGCTGCAGATGCCGGGGGTCGATCCGCAGGGGCATGTCACGCTGGAGTCGCGCACGCTGAATGTCACCATTCCCAAGGGCATTCGTGCCGGACAGCATTTGCGGCTTGCCGGGCAGGGCAGTCCCGGGATAGGCGGCGGTCCGCCGGGCGACCTGTACCTTGAGATCGCGTTTCGTGAACATCCGCGGTTTCGCGTCGATGGCCGCGACGTCTCGCTCGATTTGCCGGTCGCGCCCTGGGAAGCGGCGCTTGGCGCGCAGATCACCGTGCCGACGCCCGACGGCTCCGTCGAAATGACGGTGCCCAAGGGCTCGCAAGGAGGACGGCGCTTGCGGCTCAAGGGCAAAGGCATTCCTGGGAGCCAGCCCGGCGATCTGTACGTGGTCCTGAACATCGTCTTGCCGCCGGCCGATACCGAACGTGCCGCAGCCGCCTATGACGTGATGCGGCAGGCTTTCAATTTCGACCCTCGCGCGCATTTTTATGGATGATCGCTCATCATGAAAGAGTCCGTGACGACCTATCTGGAAGGTCAGATTGTGAATGAAGAGATGGAGTTCACGCTCGTCGAGTTGTGCCGCGTGAGCGGTGCCTCGCAAGACGAGGTGACGCTGTGGGTCGCAGAAGGTGCGTTCGAGCCGCAAGGCGCGCGCCCCGAAGAGTGGCGCTTTAGCGGCACGGCATTGCGCCGCGTGCGCACCGCCCACCGCCTCGCGCACGATCTCGAGATCAATCCGCCGGGCATCGCGCTCGTGCTCGATCTGCTCGACGAAATCGATTCGTTGCGGGCGCATCCAAGGCGCACCCGTAGCGGCTGAAGCAGGCATTCGCCCATCGACGCCATACTGTTGCGCGCCACCGGCGCGGATTTGACAATTGCCCCGCTGAGCCGCCACGGACAAGGCATCGCGGCTCACCGGACAAACTCGCAAAAGGGCCCTATCTCCGGCTCTTTTCCGCGAATCAAAATCCCGCTCTCCCCACAATAATTGCCCCTGTGTGATGTCGTGAATGTCAATTCACGCTCCTTCGCGCGACGAATAAATACGGGGGAACCAATGAAAACCAGCGTGCTTTGCGCGGCAGCCGCCATGACGGCGCTCGCCGCCGGCATACCCGCACACGCCGAACTCGGCAGCGCGCCCACCTGGCCGGCCAGCAGTTCGGGCCAGGCGACTCGCCTGGTCCAGCACGTCAGCTCGGCAGCGGTGCCGTACACCGTCAACGAAACCACGCTGACCAGCGGGACGGTCGTGCGCGAATACATCGGACAAACCGGCACCGTATTCGCTGTCGTCTGGCATGGACCGCAGATGGCACCGCTCAACAGCCTGCTCGGCAGCTACTTTCCAACGTATCTGCAGGGCGCGAGCGCCGCACGCGCGGCTCAAGGCGGAGGCCATGGACCCGCTACCGTGCAGGCGCCCGGCCTGATGGTGCAATCCGGCGGACATATGGGCAATTTCACGGGCCGGGCCTATCTGCCTGCAGCACTCCCACAAGGCACCAGTCCAGACGACCTGCAATGAACACGACAAACATGAAACAAATCATGGCCCGCGCGTTCGTCGCGGCGCTTCTGGCTGGCCTTGCCGCCTGCGGCGGCGGTGGCGGCGGCTCGTCGTCGACTTCGGCGACCGGCAATACGACCAGCAATTCAACGACGACCACCCCCGCGACGAGTACGACGGCCACGACGAACACCGTCAGCTCGGCAACGCCGACCGCGACGCCGACTGCGAGCACGGCTGCCAATACGGTTCCCGTGGTGGTTTCGTTCACGCAGTTCAATCGGGCGAATTCTCCGCTCGCCAGCGTCACGATCTGCACGGCGGGCACCGGCGCGACCGCTAACTGCTCGACGATCGATAACGTGCTGGTGGACACCGAATCGTTCGGCTTGCGTCTGTTTGCGTCGGCGATTCCGTCGAGCACGCTCAACACGCTGAACGCGCAGACCCAAACGTCGACGGGTGCCACCATCGCCGAGTGCGCGTTGTTCGGCAGCGGCTATACATGGGGCACCGTGCGCAACGTCGACCTCAAGATGTCCGGCGAAGTGGCCCAGAACGTGCCCATTCAGGTGGTGTCCGATTCGACGCTGGCGGCTAGCGCGCCGAGCGCTTGCCAGCAGCAGCCGGTTCTCGCCCAACCCACGGATCTGGGGGCGAACGGCATTCTCGGCGTAGGTGTGGCCCCGCAGGACTGTGGTGGCCAATGCGTGAGCAATAGCCCTGCGGGCACCTACTACGCCTGCAGCGGCACGAGCTGCGGCGTGGCCAACGAGCCGCTCGCGCAACAGGTGGGCAATCCGGTGCAGTTCTTCGCGGCCGATAACAACGGCGTGGTGCTGGAGATGCCTGCAGTCGGTTCGACGGGGGCGGTGTCGTCCACTGGCACGCTGGTCTTCGGGATCGACACGCAGGCCAACAACACGCTGGCGGGAGCCGGCGCGACCGTGCTGGGCACCGATCTGTCCGGAGACTTTACCGCGACGTACAACGGCGTCACCTATACCAGCAACGCCTTCTTCGACTCGGGATCGAGCGTCCTGTTTTTCCAGGACACCAGCATTGGCACCAGCGCGCTCAAGTACTACATCCCGAGCACGACACTGTCGCGTTCCGTCTCTATAGCCGGGACCAATCTCGTGACCGCGACCGTCGATTTCAACGTGGCGAATGCGAACACGCTATTTGCTACGGGGAACTATGCATTCAACGACATGGCCGCTTCCATGACCAGCGTGTTCGACATGGGCATGCCGTTCTTCTACGGACGTCACGTCTACTATGGGATCACGGGCACGGCGTCGGCCGGTGGCGGCACGGGTCCGTACGTCGCCTTCACATCGAGCTGACCGAACTGGCTGGCGTGCGGCGTTGCTTCGCGCGCGCCGCTCAATTCATCGCGAGCGCATCCGCAAGCCTGGCTTGTGGGCGCGCCACGTGATAGCCCTGCACGTAGACCTTCGGACGTTGTCTGAGCCAGCGTAGCTGAGCCTCGCTTTCCACGCCTTCTACGACTACCCGCATCTCGAGCTTGTCGAGCATGTCGAGCAAACCGGTCATCACCACACAGTCACGCGGCGATGCCGGCACGCGGGTCAGAAATCCGCGTGCCAGTTTGACCGTGTCGATCTGCACCGTGCCCAGCATGGCGAGCGGCGAATAACCCGAACCAAAGTCGTTGAGCGCGAGGCGTACGCCGAGTTGCCGCAACGAGCGTGTGAATTCCTGCGTGGACAAGAGTGTCGACGCGTCTTCGGTAGCAACCAGTTCGAACTCGAGGAGCGTGGGATCGATGCCGTGACGCTGGGTTGTCGCGCGCACTGTGCTGCCCAGCGTCGCATCGAGCAATTGCGACGGCTGGATATTGATGGCGGCCGCCGGCAACGCCTGGCCGGTCCGTCGCATCTCGGCCAGTTGCAGGCACACCGATTCCAGCATGAATTCGCTGACCTCGCGCGCGGTGTCCCTGTCTTCGAAGGCCGACACGAAGCATTCGGGCAGGAGCAGGCCATACTCGGGATGCTGCCAGCGCAGCAGGCATTCGACATTGAGCAGCTTGAGGCTCTGCGCGTGCACAACCGGCTGGAACGCAACGCTGAACTCGCCCGCCCGCAGGCCTCGGCGAATCCGTTGCGCAAGTTTTTCGTCGGAGCCGGAGGGCGCCGCTTCGTTCGCGGCGCCGTGGCCCGACAGGGATATCGCGGCACTTCCGATGCGGTCCACAGGGCATTCCTTTCTAAAGTGTGAGCGGCAAGCTCGAATCGGCCCTCAAGGGTTGTATGGGCTACTTCCTGCAGAGCTTAGGCGAATGCCTCGCCCGTGTGTCGGTTAATTGACCGGCAAGGAGCGGTTCGACACAGAGTGCAATAACCAGATTCGCGCGCTGCGAACTGCATGTCCGGCACATCGCCTAGGCGCGGCGGCGCTTTGATGGACTCAAGCATAAAGCGGGTTGTTTCGGAAAACTGTCAAGAATCGACAGCTGGAGACGCTTAAGTTTTAAATGATGTTAAATCATGGGGATTAAATGGCGAAAACATGGAGAAATGCAGAAAAGACATAACGGTGTCTGGTCTGATTTGCGAGATAGGAAATTGGTTTTTGAGTTGGTGCTGTCTCATTTTTAATCTGATCGTGGTGATGATTTTTGATGAAATCTGAGGCGTATTGATATGATGATTATCGAATCTGGCCGAATGAATTGACTGAAAATATCGTTCCTTCTGCCTGAACTTTAGTGCCTTTCGGTGCGCATCTTTAATAGTCTGGCTAATTTATATTTCTAGGATTTGGCTGGCTGAGATACCCATGTGGTGGGGCTTTGGGACGATCTGTTCCATTGTGTTCGCATGTCTCAAACTAGCGCGATGCTTGCTGACTTTTACCGGCCCTTTGAATTTAAAAGATAGGAAGATTAGCTTCCTCGCATCGAGTTGACGATTTTTAACAAATGTCGCCGCTTGAATTTGCATTGCTTGTCAATCATCCAATACCGAAGCTCATAGAATCCGCTCATCCCAATTTTATGCGCGTCGGGATTTGGTCTTTGAGTCCGGATAATTTTGTCTGCTGAATACCAGAACATCCGGTTGGTGTCGCGCGTTACCTGAGAGAGATTTTCGAAAATGAACAGGTCATACAGAAGTATCTGGAATGAGGCACTCGGTGCGTGGGTGGCGGCATCGGAAATCTCATCCGCGCGCGGCAAGCCGAATAAATCGGGTATTGCGAAAGCTGTCACTGCCGTCTTGCTGACTACCGGCCTGGGAGTCAGCGCCGTGCAGGCGCAGTACCAGGCTGGCGGGGGCAACGCCTCGGGCGCGGGTCAGGTGGCGATAGGGCCGGGTGCGTCGGCTGCCTCGACCAGTTCGGGAACTTACGGAAGTATTGCGTTGGGCAAGGGCGCCACGGCGACCGGTAACGGCGCATCGACGATTGCGATTGGCTCAAATGCCTACGCCTCGAACCCCACCGCCAACCTCGGAGATGCGTTGGCGCTCGGTACCCAGGCAACGGCTTCTGGCCAGGACTCGACCGCGGTCGGCGGCCAGACCACCGCCAGCGGGATCAATACGCTCGCGATTGGCAATAACGGCACGTCCGCCACCGCGGCGAACGCAACGGCATTCGGGGTAGGCGCCACATCATCGGCTAGCTACGCCACCGCGGCGGGCAGCTTTACTACGGCTTCGGGCGTGGGATCGGTCGCGATCGGCGCCAACGCTACAGCGCCGGCCGTGTCACAGGGGCAGAACTCCATTGCTATCGGCGGCCAGTCGGTCACGGGGACGACTGCGGCGGGCGGTGTGGCGATCGGCTATGCCGCGACGAGCTCGGCTGCAAGCGGGGTTGCCCTGGGACAGTCGGCGACCGCGGCGGGTGCATCTTCGGTGGCGTTGGGGCAGAGCGCGGTGGGCTCGGCAACCCAGGCGACCGCGGTTGGCTACAGTGCCCGTGCAGCGCAGCAGGCGGTGGCGATCGGTAATGGCGCGAGCGCGACGGCGACGTTCTCTGCCGCCATCGGCGGCAATGGTACGGTTGCCAATGCTTCGCAGGCCTCAGCATTCGGCGATGCGGCGACGGCATCGGGCGTGGCGGCCACGGCGCTCGGCACATTCGCTACGGCGAGCGCCGCGAGTGCGACCGCAATCGGCACGACATCGACTGCAACCGGTACGGGCGCTACGGCGATCGGGACGTATGCCACTGCAGGCAGCAACAATTCAACTGCGATCGGCGACGGCGCGACCTCAAGCGGGACGTCGTCGTCGGCGATCGGCTACAACTCGATCGCCGCTGGCAACGGGTCGCTTGCGCTCGGCACGGGCAGCAGCGCCAGCTACGCGAACAGCGTGGCGATCGGCGCAGGCAGCGTGACCGGGACGGCCGCGCCGACTGGCACGGGTTATCTGACGGGTACTGCAGCGCCTCTTTCCGAGGTATCGGTGGGCAGCGCCAGCGCATTGCGCCGGATCACGAATGTAGCCGACGGCTCCGCGCCGCAAGATGCGGTCACGGTGTCGCAGTTGAGCACTGGCATGAGTACCACGGCGAGCAGTATCACCCGTTTGTCGACCTCGACATCGACCGGTTTGAGCACGGCGGCGAGCAGTCTCGCTTCGTTATCCACTTCGACGTCGACGGGGATCAGCACGGCGCAAAGTGGGGTGAATTCGCTGTCGACCGGGTTAAGCACTACGAACAGCAATGTAACTACCTTGTCGACCTCGGCTTCCACGGGGATCAGCACGGCGCAAAGCGGTGTGGCCTCTTTGTCGACCGGGTTGAGCACTACCAACAGCAATGTGACGGCGCTGTCGACTTCGACCTCAACGGGGCTGAGCACGGCGGTGAGCCGCGACGCCAGTCTGTCGACGGGATTGAGCACGACGAACAGCAATGTGACCACCTTGTCGACCTCGGCTTCCACAGGGATCAGCACGGCGCAAAGCGGTGTGGCCTCTTTGTCGACCGGGTTGAGCACGACCAACAGCAGTGTGACGGCACTGTCGACTTCGACGTCGACGGGCATCAGCACCGCGCAAAGCGGCGTAGGTTCGCTGTCGACAGGTTTGAGCACGACCAACAGCAACGTGGCTTCGTTGTCGACGGGACTGAGTTCGACGACCAGCAGCGTGGGCTCGCTCTCGACCGGTTTGATCACGACGAACAGCAACGTGACGGCATTGTCGACTTCGACCTCGACCGGGCTCGCGACCGCGAACAGCGGCATCGCCAGCTTGTCGACTGGGGTGAGCACCGTCCAGACCAACGTCAACGCCCTGGGTACCAGCACGGCGTCGGCGTTGGGCGGCGGAGCCACCTATAACCCGTCGACCGGTGCGGTCAGCCCGCCCGCGTACACGACGTACAACGCGAACGGTACGACCAGCACGGTCAACAACGTCGGTGCAGCGCTGAGCAATCTCGACAGCCAGGGCATCAAGTATTTCCACGCCAATTCGACGCTGGCGGACTCGCAGGCACTTGGGACGAATAGCGTTGCAATAGGACCGGCTGCCGTGGCTCATAATCCCGGCGATGTCGCACTGGGATACGGTTCGGTGACGTCCACCGCGAACCCTACCAGCAGCGCGACGGTCGGATCGACGACCTTCGGCGGTTTTGCTGGCGCGACGCCCACCAGCGTCGTGAGCGTCGGCGCATCCGGTGCGGAGCGGCAGATCACGAACGTCGCGGCGGGGCGGATTACGGCAACCAGTACCGACGCGGTGAACGGGAGCGAACTTTACTCGGTAGCGAGCCAGGTGAATTCGGTGGGGAGCACGGTGAGTTCGTTGTCCACGGGTTTGAGCACGACGAACAGCAATGTGGCTTCGCTGTCGACCTCGACTTCGACGGGCATCAGCACCGCGCAAAGTGGTGTGACTTCTCTGTCCACGGGTTTGAGCACGACGAACAGCAATGTGGCTTCGCTGTCGACCTCGACTTCGACCGGCATCAGCACAGCGCAAAGTGGCGTGGGTTCGCTGTCGACGGGTTTGAGCACGACCAACAGCAACGTGGCTTCGTTGTCGACCGGGCTGAGTTCGACGACCAGTAGCGTGGGTTCCCTGTCGACAGGTTTGAGCACGACCAACAGTAACGTGGCGTCGCTGTCGACTTCGACCTCGACGGGCATCAGCACGGCGCAAAGTGGTGTGACCTCGCTGTCCACCGGCCTGAGCACGACCAACAGCAGCGTGGCGTCGCTGTCGACTTCGACCTCGACAGGCATCAGCACGGCGCAAAGTGGTGTGACCTCGCTGTCCACCGGCCTGAGCACGACCAACAGCAGCGTGGCTTCGCTGTCGACTTCGACTTCGACGGGCATCAGCACGGCACAAAGTGGTGTGACCTCGCTGTCGACGGGCCTGTCCACCACTAACAGCAATGTTGCATCGTTGTCGACGGGTGTCGGTTCGCTGTCCACGGGGCTGAGCACCACCAACAGCACGGTCGCGGTTCTTTCCACTTCGACTTCGACCGGTCTGAGCTCGTTGTCCACCGGCATCAGCACGACGAACAGCAACGTGGCCAGCCTGTCGAGCTCGACTTCAACCGGCATCACCTCGCTGTCCACCGGCCTCAGTACAACTAACAGTGCCGTAGCGAGCCTCTCGACCTCAACCTCGACCGGCATCAACTCCCTGTCGACGGGTCTGTCCACCACCAACAGCAACGTAGCCTCGCTGTCGACAGGCGTAGCAAACTCGGTCCAGTACGACGATGCAAGCCACACCAAGGTCACGTTGGGCGGTGTCGGTTCGACCACGCCGGTGACGCTGACCAACGTTGCCGCCGGCGTGAACCCGACCGACGCGGTGAACTACGGTCAGTTGAGTTCGCTCTCCACCTCGACCGCGACGAGCATCACTTCGCTGTCGACGGGCGTGAGCACGGCACAGAGCGGCGTTGTGTCTTTGTCCACTGGCCTGACCACGACGAACAGCAATGTCGCGTCGTTGTCTACCGGACTCACTACCACAAACAGCAACGTTGCCTCGCTGTCGACGGGGTTGAACACGACGAATAGCAACGTAGCGTCGCTGTCTACAGGCCTCAACACGACCAACAGCAATGTTGCTTCACTGTCGACGGGCCTGAACACCACCAACAGTAACGTCGCTTCGTTGTCTACCGGCCTCACCACCGCCACCAGCAGCGTCACCGCGCTGTCGACCGGCATCCAGAACGGCACCGTGGGCCTCGTGCAGCAGGTAGGCGGCGCGCCGGGCAACGGCGCCATCACGGTGGGCGCCAACACGGGCGGTACCAGCGTCGACTTCACGGGCACCGCGGGCGCACGCCAGCTTTCCGGCGTCGCGGCCGGCACCGCGCCGACCGATGCGGTGAACGTAAGCCAGTTGCAGGCAGTGGCCTCAGTAGCAAGCGATGCCGTGCTGTACGACAACGCTGCGCATACGAGCGTGACGCTCGGCGGTGTCGGTGCCATCTCTGCGGTTGCGTTGACCAATATCGCAGCAGGCGCGATTACCGCGACCAGCACCGACGCGGTCAACGGCAGCCAGTTGTTCGCACTCGAAACGCAAATCGGCACGCTGGGCGGCCAGGTTACGCAGATCTCGCAAGGCACGACAACAGGAGGGTCGTCGTCGAATTCCAAGTACGTCGCCGTGAATTCGACAGGCAGCGCAGCAAGCGCCACAGGTACGGAGTCGGTTGCCATCGGCGGCAATTCGACGGCGAGCTCGAACAACAGCGTTGCGGTGGGTTCGGGGTCCCAGGCAACTGGCTCCGGTTCTTCCGCAGTGGGCGCCAACGCAGTAGCGTCAGCGCCGAATTCGGTGGCGATCGGCGCGGGCTCGGTGGCGAGCGAGGCGAACTCGGTATCGGTGGGCTCGCCAGGCAATGAGCGGACCATCACCAACGTGGCGCCGGGCGTCAATCCGACCGATGCGGTAAACGTTGCACAACTGCAAGGCGTTCAGCAGAATATCAACGACACGGCGCGTGCAGCGTATTCGGGCGTCGCCATGGCGGGCGCGCTGGCCGGTTTGCCTCAGGTGGAACAGGGCAAGACCTTCCAGGTCGCCGCAGGGGTGGGCAACTATGCGGGATACAGTGCCATCGCCATCGGCGCCAGTGCGCGGCTTACGCAAAACACCATCGTCAAGGTGGGAGCCAGCGCAACGGATGGCGCTCACGTGCTGGTCAACGCCGGTGTCGGATATTCCTGGTAATGCGTGCGCCGGCGTTGACGCGCCGGCCTCTCCAGGGCGCCGCCGGCACGGTGAGCGAATCAACGGATCCTCGCCCACGGTGAGGGTCCGTTTCAACATGTGTTAAATGTGACTATGCGCATCGGCATCTCCGTCATTACCCATACCGGTCAGAACATCTGGCAGAACGGCCTGGGGCAGAACGTCATCTTTCTGGCGGAGCTGTTTCAGCGCTTGCCGTTTGTGCAATCGGTAGTGCTGATCGATGTCGGCGACCAGGGGGTGATGCCATCGCAGGTGGATCTGGCAGCACGCAATCTGCGCCTGATGAGGGCGCACGAGGCCAGCGACGAGGTGGATGTGATCGTCGAAATGGGCGGGGCGCTCGATATCGAATGGCTCGACCTGATGCGTGCGCGCGGCAAGAAGGTGGTCTTCTACTGCTGCGGGCAGCCTTACGTCGGCCTTGCCGAGCCCGCCATCTTTACGAAACCCACTCATGCACCGCGTCCCGATCGTTGCGACGAGGTCTGGCACCTGCCGAAAGACAGCGCATTTGCTCCGATGATGCGTCTCCTGCATCGTTGCGATGTGCACGAGGCGCCGTTCATCTGGCATCCTCAGTTTGTTCGGCAGCGAATGCGTGAAGTCGAGGCGCTCGGCATGCACTATGGCTTTGCAGCCCGCGAGACGATGCCCAATGAACCGGCAACCGTCGAAGCGGATGGCGCCAAACGCCGCGGCCTGCGCGTGGCAATTTTCGAACCGAACATTTCGGTGGTGAAGACGTCGAGCATTCCAATGCTGGTTTGCGACGAGGCTTATCGCGCGGATGCCAAAACGGTTGAGGCGATGCATGTGCTCAACACCTTGCACCTGAAAGATCATCCCACCATGCTGTATTTCGCCAACTCGCTGGATCTCGTGCGCCAGCATAAGGCCACCTTTCACGGCCGGCACGATATTGTCGGCTTCATGGTGCAGCATGCCGATGCCATCGTGTCGCATCAATGGCAGAACGAACAGAATTACAGCTACCTCGACGCGCTCTACGGCGATTATCCGCTGGTGCACAACTCGCCGTGGCTCAAGGACGCGGGGTATTACTATCGCGGCTTCGATGCGCGCGAGGGCGCAGCGCAGTTGCAGCGCGCCGCGGTTGACCACGCGGAGAGTCTCGACGATTACCGGGCCCGCTCGCGGCGTGTATTCGCAAGCGTCGATCCGTTCAGCCAGCACAACCTCGACGCGTACGCCGCCCGACTGCTGCATCTGTGCCGCGACACGGCGTTTGCCCCTCACGCGAGCCGCTCATGAATCTCGATCCCGTTCAAATTGGGTTGCCGCGCAAGCTGCGGGTCGGCGTGTCGATCTTCGTACGCAAGGGCGAGCAGTCGGTCTGGGAAAACGGCATTTACCAGAACTGCATTTTTCTCGTGATGCTGCTGATGCGCTCGCCGCTGGTGGAGGCGACCTACCTCGTGGCGGGTGGCGGCGACGGCCGGCCCGAGGATGCGAAGAATTTTCTCGCCGATTCGCCCGTGCCGCTCATCGACATGAACGAGGCCGCCACGACGCTCGACGTGATGATCGAGATGAGTGCGCAACTGGCGCGCGAATGGGTGGTGGCGTTCCGCGAACGCGGCGGCAAGATCGTCTCGATGCGGGTGGGCAACGACTATGTGATCGACATCGAGCGCATGATCTTCGATCAGCCACATGGTCTCCTGATTTCAGCTGCGCCGTATCACGAGGTCTGGACGCTGCCCGAGTACGAGAACACCTGTGTGCCTTATTACGCTAGTACGTTTCGCTGTCCGGTGCGTGTGATGCCTCATCTGTGGAGCCCACTAGTGCTCGAGCGCGAAGCGGCGCGCCTGCCTGAGGGTCTCAGCTTCGGTTATCGGCCAGGACGGCGGCGCTGGCGCGCGGGCATCTTCGAGCCCAACATCTGCATGGTGAAAACAAGCTTCGTGCCGCTGCTGTCCTGCGAGGCGGCGCATCGCTCCAATCCTGACATGCTCGAACATGTGTGGGCTTACAACACGTTCCATCTGAAAGAGCACGTGAGCTTCAATGGCTTCGCGCGCAGCCTCGACATCGTGAAGCACGGTTTGACTTCGTTCGAGGGGCGCTTTCCGTTTTGCCGGGTAGTCGCGGGCGATGTCGACGTAGTGGTCAGTCATCACTGGGAAAATGCACAGAACTATGTCTACTACGAGGCACTGTATGGCGGCTATCCACTGATTCACAATGCGCATCTGATCGGCGAGTGTGGATACCGCTATCACGACTTCGACTGCTTGGAAGGCGGGCACGCCTTGCAGCGGGCGTTCGCCGAGCACGATACCCATCTCAGTGCTTACCGCCAGACAGCAAACGCGTTCCTGCGCGGGTTGGATCCCGAGAACGACGACAATGTGCGCACGTACAGCAATGCGCTTGCCGCGCTCTATGCGCCCGCTCAGGATCTGGGTATCCCATCATGAGCACTCTGCGCATTGGCATCACGATTGGCTTGCACCACGAGGCGGAGACGCTGTGGAATAACGGCATCAAGCAGAATGCAGCGTTTCTTGCCGAGGCGCTACGGCATTGTCCGCAGGTCGCGCGGGTGGTGCTCGTGAATACTACGGCGGTTGCCATTACCGCTGCGCTGCCATGGGATCAGGTCCGCTATCCCACGCTATCGTTCGAGACGGCGAAAGACGATCTCGATGTACTCATCGAACTCGGCGGCCAGATCGACGCCGCGCAAACCGAGTACCTGAAACAACGCAACGTGCGGCTCGTATCGTACTGCTGCGGCTTTGAATATGTTCACGCGATGGAGTCGGTGTTGTTCCGCAAGCCGGCGTGGGGCGACACGCTGTTCGTCAATCAGCGCTACGACGACATCTGGATCATTCCGCAGGTCGCGAATATCAGCCGGTCATATTTCGAGGTATTGCGCCGGCAGTCCGGCCGGGTCGTGCCGTTTGTCTGGAGTCCGATGTTTCTGGATGAGCGCGTCGAAGGTCTGCTGCACGCAGGTCAGTACCAGCCCCACGACGGTGCGCGGCGCCTGAGTGTGATGGAGCCGAACATCAACGTAGTGAAGTTCTGCCTGTACCCGGCGTTGATTGCCGAGCTCGCCTATCGCAGGTGTCCTGAGCGGATCGCCTTGCTGCAGGTGACGAATGCCGAGCAGATCGCGCGGGAAAGCCTCGATTTCATCGCCCTCATGAATCAGCTCGATATCGTCCGCGATCACAAGGCGGTATTCCTCGGCCGGCACGACACCCCGGTGTTTCTGGCCGAAAACACCGATATCGTCATTTCCCATCAGCTCGAAAATCCGCTGAACTACTTTTACCTTGAAGTGTGCTGGCAGGGTTACCCGCTGATCCACAACGCCTCGCTATGCCGCGACCTTGGGTACTACTACGAAGGCAACGATGCCGACGAAGGCGCGCGCCGGGTGGTGGAGGCGATCAAGACACACGACGCGCACGCATCCTGGTACCGCGAACAGCAGCGCGCCCTGATTGCGCGCTATCTGCCGGACGACCGGCAACTGGTGGCGACGTACGGCGCGTTGCTTGACGATCTGCTGGCGCGGCCGGTCCGCTAAGCCTTTGAGGCGCCACTAGCGCCTTAAAGGCTTGTGCACTTGCACGATGCGGTTAGCCGATTTTGATTAGAATCGGATATCAAACGCCTGTGCCAGGTACTCCCGGCACTCTTCAGGGCGTTCGCTTTCCGCAGGAGCCGTACCGTGTGGCATCTTCCGACCGCTATTCCCCCTGCGCTGTGCGCGTGGGTGGTTTTCATGAGTGTGCTGATCACGCAACTCGGCGCGCCGGTGCCGGCCGCGCCTATGCTGATTCTCGCGGGCACCATGGCTGCCGTCGGCGAAGTGTCCTACTCCAGCGTGTTTTTCGCCGCCGTGTGCGCCACCGTGCTGGCGGACGTCCTGTGGTTCACCACTGGCCGCTTGCGCGGCAGACGGATGCTGAATTCGCTGGTGCGCTTTTCACTGTCGTTCGACGCCGCAGTGCGACTTGCGCGCAACATCCTGGAGCGCCACGGCGCGCCGATTCTCGCGTTGGCTAAATTCATCCCCGGTATCGGCCTGATCGCCGCACCGTTGCTCGGCACCACCAGCATCGATGCACGTGTTTTCCTGTTCTGGGACATCGTGGGCGCCGCGCTATGGGCGGGTGTCTGGCTGGTCGGCGGCGCGGCGCTGCACGACTGGATCGCGCAAGGCGTGCAACTCGTGCGCCAGAACGGCGCCACGGTGTTCGACGTTTTCGCCGTGGTGGCCGTGCTGTTTGTCGGCTATCGCTGGGTGCGACGGTTTCAGTTTCGTCGTTGGCTGGCGGAGATTCGCATCAGCCCCGAGCAGCTTGACGAGCTGATGAAGTCAAGCGCGCCGCCGCTTATCTTCGATGCGCGGCCTCCGGAAGTGCGGGCGAAGGAAGCGTATCGGATACCGGGCGCGCGTGCCCTCGATCTCGATTCGCCAGAGCAACTCGATGAGAAACTGCGCGGGCGTCCGATCGTGGTGTATTGTGTCTGCCCGAATGAAGCCACGGCGAAGCGGATCGTCGCGCAGCTGCGTCGAAAGAACATTCACCATGTCCAGGCGCTCAAGGGCGGTCTCGATGCCTGGGAGCGCCGCGGTTATCCGGTCGAGCCGCTGTCGGCGGATTTTCATGCGCCGCGCGACGAGAATGGCGAGTTCGATCCGGTGCTCGACAGCGAATACACAGTAAGGGCACGCATGACGAAGTGATGCGCCTGTGCCGGCGCGCTACACACAACATAACGATTTCCGGGGCCCTCATGTCCAGTACGCAACACCTCCATCTGCTCAATCAGCTTGCCGAGATGCCGGTATTTCTGGAAAAGGCGTTTGCCGGCATGTCGCGTGAGCTGCTGGTACGCATGCCTGCCGAGGATAATTCGCCGCTGATCGAGCATCTGTGGCATCTGAAAGATTGCGAAAGCGATCTGTATGGACCGCGTATCGAGCGCGTGCTGAACGAAGACCGGCCGACTCTCCTGCCCATGGACGTCAGCGGCTGGCCGGTCGAGCGCGGCTACCATTCGCGCGACGGCGACCAGGCGATCCAGGAGTTCAGTGCGTTGCGTCACAAACTCATCGAGCAGTTGCGAGCCACCGAGCTCGCGTCGTTCGAGCGGGTCGGAGTTCGCACTGACGGTCATGAGGTTGGCGTCTACCGTCTGGCCGAGCAACTCGCCGATCACGACCGGGACCATCGCTGGCGCATGAGCGCAATCCTGCGCGAGTATCTGGAACGCTAAGCCAGACCGTCCGACGTGCCGGACGACAGCGTCGGCGCAACTCGGGCTTTCCCAAACCGCGACACGTGTGTCACTATCTCGTACATGAGCCCACGTAACGTCCCATTCCGGTCGCACCATCATCACGGCAGCAGTCCGTTGCGCCGTGGTTCGTTACGTCTCATAGCAGCGAAGCCTGGAACCCACTGAGTTCCTCGCTCATGCGAAAACGACCAAGGCGCCTATGGCGCCTTTTTTTTATTTCATCATCCTCAGGAGTTCAGTCATGACCATGATCCGTGGAACGCGTTTTATCGTCGGTGAAGAAGCGGCGCAAGCCCGTGCGCTGGAGAATCGCTTCCGGAGCTACCTTCATTGACGCAGGCGCGGAAGAGGCCATCGTTCCTGCGTTGTGGTCGCAGGATACGTTCGTGCAGAAAGCGGGCGGCAGCGAAATCATTGGCCAGATGTGGGCCTTCCCGGACAAGAAAGGCCGGCCCTGTTGCCTGATTCCCGAGGTGACCGCGCTCTTTCAGGAGCGATGTCAGGAACTGCTCGATCGCCGCAAGGAACGCATGCTGTTCTACGTGGCTCGCTGTTACCGCTATGAGCGGCCCCAGGCCGGACGGTACCGCGAATTCGTGCAACTGGGCTTCGAGTACCTGTGTTCGAACCCGCAGCGCGCGCTCGTGCGCAGCCGTGAAATAGGCGCGGGCTTTCTCGATTCGCTGGGACTCGATTACGCATTCGACATCGCTGCGAAGCGGGGCCTGAGCTACTACCTGAATGGCGAGGGCTTCGAGATCCGCTGCCCCGAACTCGGCGCGCAGCAGCAGGTGGCCGGTGGCGGCGCGTATCGGGAGGGTGCGGGCTTCGGGATCGGCGCAGAGCGCTTGCTGCTGGCGATGGGCACACAAGGTTTGTCGGCCACCGCTATTGCCCCGTCCTAGTGCAGCCGCGCTAAAAAGGGATACAGAACCCGGGTCGCCGCGGGAGCACAGTAGGCCCACCCGCCAGACCTGCCCGTTCTGGTTACATCCGTAACGGAGCTCGAATTCGCTCGTCCTATCATGTGCGCCAGTTTGACGCACCCTCTGCGGTTGAGGAGGGTATCCCCCATTCGCGGAGACATGTGATGTACGCAGAGAGTATCGATAAATTCGCAAAGGTCGGCGCGCACAAGGCGTCGTCGATCGCGCGCTCGCCGCTCGCTTTTCTGATCGGTGCGGCCATGGCCGGGGCCTATATCGGCTTCGGCGACATCCTGATGTTTTCAGTCGGCTCGCATGTCGATCCGGCTTATGTGCATCTGATCATGGGCGCGGTGTTCGCCTGCGCGTTGACGATCGTCGTGTTCGCCGGCTCGGATCTGTTCACCGGCACGGCCATGTACATGCCGTTTGCGGTGTTGCGCGGCGAGACGGGTGTCGGCGGGATGGTGCTGGTATGGGTGGTGTGCTGGATCGGCAATCTGATCGGTGCGGTGGTGCTCGCGGCGATTCTGCATGCGGCGGGCGGCGGCGTGCTGCTGACCGATGGCTCGGAAGTCTTCTTCAAGGCGGTGTCCGCGAAGATGAGCGCGCCGGGTCTCGCGCTGTTCGCCAAGGGCCTGCTGTGCAACTGGCTCGTGTGCCTCGCTATCTGGATGGCAGCGCGCACCAATAACGATGGCGCAAAACTTGGTCTGATTTTCTGGCCCGTGTTCGCGTTCGTGGCAAGCGGCTTCGAGCACAGCGTCGCCAATATGTTTGTGTTCGCACTCGCCCTGATCGGTGAGCATCCGGACAACATCACGCTGGCCGGTGCTGTGCACAACGAAATTTTTGTCACGCTCGGCAACCTGGCGGGCGGCGCGATTTTCATGGGGCTCGGCTACTGGCTGCAGGAAGGCGGTATTGGCCATCCGTCGAAGACCCGCTTGCCGGTTTCGGCAGGCAGCGCGCAGACCCACTGACGAACTGATCCGAAGCGGCGGCTACGCCCAATGCGCGCCGACCGCGCAGCCCGCCGCCACGATCAGCAGAACCAGCACGGTAATTGCGCTGTAGCGATAGTCGCGTTGCTGCAGAAACACGCCGAGCATCAGGATCAGGCGCAGCACTGGCAGGAGAATAAACAGCGCAATGCCGGCAGTGACGAGCGGCATGCCTGGCGGCAGCGCCGACCGATGCAATGCGGTGTGGACATCCGGCAACAGCAGAAGCAAACCCGCGGCGATCGTGAGAGACGCTATCCACGTGCCGCCTTTTAGCAACGCGGCGAGCCAGCGCTCGAGCGGTGTCATCACCGAGGCGAAGGTCGTAGGGGAGGCCGTGGCCGAAGCCGGAAAACGGTCGCTCATACCGGCCCGCTCACGGCTTTGACGTGGAATGCTTCGAACAGCATCTGTACCGCAAGCACAAGCAGGATCGCGACGAACATCAGCCGCAGCTTGTCGTTCGACAGACGCATCAGCACCCGTGCGCCGAGTACCGCACCCGCTACTGAGCCGAGTGCAACCGGTCCGGCAATCGCGCTGACGATATCGCCGCGCAGAAACCAGGCGCCGGCGCTGGCAGCCGCCGTCACGCCGATCATGAAGTTGGAAGTGGCCGACGAGACCTTGATCGGCAGGCGCAACGCCGTATCCATGGCGGGGATTTTCAGCACGCCGCTACCGATCCCGAGCAGCGCCGAAATCAAACCCGCACCGTACATCAGCAGCATGCCCAGTGGCACACGTTGCACCCGATAGGCGACCTCGCGGCCGAGTGCACGATCCGGATAGCTCGAATCGAGCGCAAGGGAAGCCGTCCAGCCTGCTGTCGCCGCAGTGCCGGTTGCAGCGTCAATTGAAGAGGTAACCGAAGCGCCGGCGACCGGATCGCTGCGCCGTACCAGCATCTGGCGTGCCGATACGAGCAGAACCAGCGCAAACAATATAAACAGCGCGAACACCGGAACGATCCCGACCAGCAGCACGCCGCACAGTGCACCCAAGGTCGTGGCGGTCTCCAGCACTACCGCGAGCCGTACGTTGGTCAGACGCTCGCGCAAGAACGGCGCTGCGCCGCCACACGAGCAGGCGATCACCGAGACGATGCTCGCGCCGATCGCCACGTGAATGTCGAGATGGCCGAACATGGTCAGAACCGGCACGATAAAAATGCCGCTCGCCATGCCGAGCATCCCACCGAGCGCACTCGCACCGAGCGATACCGCAAAGAGCCACAGCGTGAAGCTCATATCCATCGGAGTCTCCCGCGCGTCAGCCGCGTTTGCCGCAGCGGGCAAGCCGCGTCACGAACTGGATCTGATCGCCGCGGTAATGCAGCTGTTCGTAATCGACCGGTTGATGTCCGGCACCGTACGAAGTGCGTTCGATCAGAAAGATCGGACTGCCAGGTTCGACACCTAGTGCCTGCGCCACGGTCTCGTTTGCACAGGTAGCCTCGAGCCGGTACTCGGCTTCCACGAGTGGCGTGTCGTATTTCTGCTCGAGCAGGGCGAAGATCGGTTCGGTCTCCAGATCGTTGCCGATCACTTTCTCGCCAAGGTCTTTAGGCAGCCAGGTTTCGTCGAACGAGAGGGGCACGCCGTCCGCGAGCCGCACGCGCTGGATGCGCATCACCAGCGTGCCGGCCGCAAGGGCGAGGTGACGCGCGACCGTGTCGCTGGCGGGCAGCACCTGCTTGTCGAGCACACGAGCGCTCGGGTGACGGCCAAGCGCCTGCATATCTTCGACGAAGCCGCTCAGCTCCGTCAGTTCCTGGGTGATTTTGGGCTGGGTGACAAAGGTGCCTTTGCCGCGGCGGATTTCGATCAGGCCGCGTTTGATCAGGTTCTGAACCGTCTTATGGATGGTGGTGCGGCTCACGCCGAAGCGCTCGATCAGGCCGTCCTCGTTTGGCAGGCGGCTGCCGGCCGGATAGGTGCCGTCTGCGATGCTGGCCGCCAGCACCGCTTCGACCTGGGCGTACAGCGGCGTGGGGCTATCGGGATCGATTTTCATGTTGGACATAGTGACATCATGACGTCACTATGTCAATCGCCCCAGCGTCAGACGAGGCTATTCAATCCTTCCTCAATCGCCTCGACCCCGGTGGGCCGCACCACACGTGCGACTTCGGCGCCATCGCGAAGAAAAATCAGGGTGGGCCACAGCTTCACCCTGAACGATCGCCCAAGTGGGCGGCCGGGTCCGTCCTCGATCTTCAGATGACGTACCGCGGGATGTTCCGCGAGGGCTGCGCCGATCACCGGTTGTGCGCCCTGACAGTAGCCGCACCAGTCGGTGCCGAATTCGAGAACCGTTGCCCCCGTTAACGTATCGACCTCGGCACGTGTCGGTGAGGTGACGGAATAGGCGGTTTGAGTGGTCATTTTTGCTCCGGAACAGATGAGGCAGGCAGCACGATTTACCTCGCGGAGTGAATCGTTCTGCGTTGCGGGACGGCTTCAATGTATCGGAAAACTTCACGCGCGGCATTGTGCGAACATGCCGTCCGCGAGCGCATCGTTTATGCGTGGTTCAAAACGTATTCTGATGCTCAAATACGCGCTCTGCATGCGAGAATCCTGCGAAAGCATTTCTGCGTGCGGAGGGGTCGCAGCCATTGCAATTTCGCACCGCCGTGAATCGCTGGGGACCACCGATTACAGCTACAACAATCCAACCGGGCAACCGTCTCGAGGAGATTGCGTTAATGAAGCCGGACAGTTCAATGACCGACGCATTGCGCGCTGGTTTGACCACGACCTTTCTGGTCGGCGGCGGGGAGATGGGGGCACTGATCCGCGCCTACGACTGGGCCTCGACTTCGATCGGCGCGCCTGAAAACTGGCCGCAAGGCCTGAAGACCGCGATCCGCATCATGCTCACCTCGCGCCAGCCGATCTGGATCGGTTGGGGCCCCGATCTGCTGTACTTCTACAACGACCCGTACAAGTCGATTATCGGCGGCAAGCATCCAGTGGCGCTCGGCCAGCCGACCGCGGTCGTGTGGCACGAGATCTGGAGCGACATCGCGCCACTGCTCGAGACCGCGTTGACGGGCGCCGAAGGTACCTTCGTCGAACAGAAGCTGCTGATCATGGAGCGCAACGGCTTCCCGGAGGAGACCTACTACACCTTCTCGTATAGCCCGATTCCGAACGACGACGGCACGGCCGGCGGCATCATCTGCGCGAACAGCGACGATACCTCGCGCGTCATCGGCGAACGCCAGTTGATGCTGCTGCGCGAACTGGCCGCATCGACTGCGGATGCACGGCAGTGGCGCGACGCGTGCGAATTGAGCGCCCGCGCGCTGCGGAGCAATCCGCGCGATCTCCCGTTCGCCTTGCTGTACATCGCGGAACCTGGCTCAGCGGACGTGACACTGGCGGGCGCAAGCGGTATCGCGCCCGGTCATCGCGCTGCGCCGGAATCGATGAGCGGGGCCGAAGACGCGCCGTGGCCCGTTGCTGAAGCGCTGCGAACGCAAGGTGCGGTGGTGGTGCGCGACCTGGCGCGGCGCTTCGGGCCTGGATTACCCAGCGGCCCATGGAGTCTCGAGCCTACCCAGGCGGTCGCGTTGCCCATCATGCCCGGTGGCGAAACGGGACGTGCGGCAGTCCTGATTGTTGCGGTGAACCCCTGCCGCCTGCTGGACGAGGGCTATCACGCGTTTCTGAACCTGCTCGCGGGGCAAATCGGCGCTGCCATCGGGTACGCTCACGCGTACGAGGAAGAACGCCGGCGTGCCGAAGCGTTGTCCGAAATCGACCGGGCTAAAACAACGTTTTTCTCCAACATCAGCCACGAATTCCGCACGCCGCTCACCTTGATGCTGGGACCGCTCGAAGAGCTGCTCGCCAAACAGGATGCAACCAGCGAGGCCGATCGCAATCTCCTCGAGATCACGCATCGCAATGGTCTGCGGCTTCTGAAGCTCGTCAACGCACTGCTCGATTTTTCCCGTATCGAAGCGGGGCGTTTTCAGATCAACCCCCAGCCGACCGATATCGCCGCGTTCACGACTGAACTCGCCTCGCTGTTTCGCTCCGCGATCGAAACGGTCGGGCTGCAACTCGAAGTGGACCGTGGCGTGGATGTGGGTGGCGAGCCGATCATTGCGCAGATCGATCGCGACATGTGGGAAAAGGTCGTGATGAACCTGCTGTCGAACGCGTTCAAATTCACATTTTCCGGTTCGATCAAGGTCTCGCTACGGCAGGGGCGGGACGGCAGCGTCGAGATGTGCGTCGCGGATACCGGCATCGGCATTCCACCAGAAGAGATCCCACGCCTGTTCGAGCGGTTTCACCGGGTGGCGGGGTCGCCGGGCCGCTCGGTCGAAGGCAGCGGCATCGGTCTTGCGATGGTGCAGGAGCTGGTCAAACTGCACGGCGGCACGATCAGGGTCGACAGCACGCCGGGTGTGGGCAGCTGCTTTACGGTGGTCTTGCCGCCCGTCGGTGGCCCGCTTGCCGTGTCTGCGGCTGAAGCCACACCAACCTCGCCGGCCGCGCTAAGCCGGCACGCGTTCGCTTATGTCGATGCCGCGCGGCGCTGGATCCCTGAGTCGAACCAGTTGGACGAGATCGGCACCGACGAGCCGCAATCATTGCTGGAGACCGCCGAAACGTCAGCGCCCTTGCAGGACGGACAGGTTGTCGCGCGGGTGCTGGTGGTCGACGACAACGCCGATTTGCGAGACTACATGCGCCGCATTCTCGGCCAGGCAGGGCATGAGGTTCAGGTCGCCGTCGACGGCGAGGAAGCGCTGGAAGTGGCACGCGCGGCGCTGCCGGATCTGATCGTCTCGGACGTGATGATGCCGCGGCTCGACGGCTTCGGCCTGCTGCGCGAACTTCGCAGCGACCCGGTCTTGCGCGAAACGCCGGTACTGCTGCTCTCGGCCCGTGCAGGGGAGGAAGCGCGCTTAGGCGGCCTCGAGTCCGGCGCCGACGACTATCTGACCAAGCCTTTCTCGGCGCGTGAACTCGTCGCGCGCGTGGCAGGCAATCTGCAGCTGGCCCGGCTGCGGCGCGAGACCGAGCGCAATCTGCGCGAAGAGTCGCGCACGCTGGAAATCCTCAACCGCGTCGGCACAGCCGTGGCGGCGGAACTCGACCTGGGCCGCGCCGTTCAGGTCGTCACCGATGCGGCAACGGAGCTCACGGGCGCCGCGTTTGGCTCGTTTTTCTATAACGTGCAGTCGCCACCCGAAGCGCAGGTTGATCAGTTCAGCCAGGCTAATCGGGACGATGACGGTGACCGCTACATGCTGTACGCGCTCTCCGGCGCGCCGAAAGAAGCATTCGCCAGTTTGCCGATGCCGCGCATTACCGCCCTGTTCGAGACCACCTTCAAGGGCGAGGGCATCGTGCGTGTCGACGATGTGACGCAGGACCCGCGCTATGGCAGGAATGTGCCGTTTCGCGGCATGCCCGCCGGCCACCTGCCAGTGCGCAGCTACCTCGCCGCGCCGGTGATTTCGCGCACGGGTGAAGTGATCGGCGGTTTGCTGTTCGGCCATCCGGAACCCGGTGTGTTCACGACGCGCTCCGAACGCATCGTCGTGGGTATTGCGGCGCAGGCGGCCATTGCGATCGACAATGCGCGGCTCTATCAGGCGGCGCAATCGGAAATCGCCGAGCGCACCAAAGCCGAGGGTGCCTTACGTGAGTTAAACGAAACGTTGGAGCGCCGCGTGAGCGAAGCGGTCGCCGATCGCGACCGTCTGTGGGAACTGAGCGAAGATCTGCTGGTGGTGGCGAGTTTCGACGGCACGCTGCAACGCATCAGTCCGTCGTGGCAGAGTACGCTCGGCTATCCGCTGCACTGGTTAATGTCGCACTCGTACCTGAATCTGCTTCACCCCGACGAAGTCGAAATGGTGACGGGGCAACTGGAGCGTTTGCGCCGCGCAGGCGTGCCGGTGCGTTACGAATCTCGCCTGAAACGTGCCGACGGCGCGTGGCGCTGGGTGGCGTGGACCTTGTCCCTCGATCCGGCTTCGGAACGTATCCACGGCGTGGGGCGCGATGTCACCGCCGACAGGGACAACGCCGAAGCGCTGCAGCACGCCGAAGAGGCGCTGCGCATGGCGCAGAAGATGGAGTCGATCGGCAAGCTGACCGGCGGCGTAGCGCACGATTTCAACAACCTGCTGCAGGTGATCGGCGGCAATCTGCAACTGCTGGCAAAGGACGTGGCCGGTGTCGACAAGGCCGAGCAGCGGGTGCGCAATGCGCTGGCGGGTGTGGCGCGCGGCGCCAATCTGGCCTCGCAGCTGCTAGCCTTCGGGCGGCGCCAGCCGCTCGCGCCGAAGGTCGTCAATCTCGGCCGTTTTATTCGCGGTCTCGACGATATGTTCCGCCGCGCGCTCGGCGACGGCATCGAAATCGAAACGGTGGTGTCGGGCGGTCTGTGGAATACGCTGGTCGATCCGTTCCAGGTCGAAAACGCGCTGCTCAATCTGGCGATCAACGCGCGCGATGCGATGCGCGGACACGGCAAGCTCACCATGGAAGCCGGCAACGCCTCGCTCGACGACGCCTACGCGCAGCGCAATGCCGAGGTGACGCCGGGACAGTATGTGATGGTCGCGCTCACCGATACCGGTTCGGGCATGCCGCCGGAAGTGCGCGAGCGTGCCTTCGAGCCGTTCTTCACGACCAAGCCTGAAGGGCAGGGTACGGGTCTCGGGCTCAGCATGGTGTACGGCTTCGTCAAGCAGTCGGGCGGCCACGTCAAGATCTACAGTGAGCCGGGTCACGGTACGACGGTGCGCATCTATCTGCCGCGTGTGCGTCAGGAAGAAGACCTCGAAACGCAGATCGATGCAGGGCCGGCGAAGGGCGGCGCGGAAACGGTGCTGGTAGTCGAGGACGACGAAGACGTGCGGAGCACGGTAGTGGAGATGCTGAGCGACCTCGGCTATACGGTGCTCAAGGCCAAGGATGCACAGAGCGCGTTGGCGATCGTCGAGAGCGGCGTGCCGATCAATCTGCTGTTTACGGACGTGGTGATGCCGGGGCCGCTGCGCAGTACCGAACTGGCTCGCAAGGCGCGCGAGCGCTTGCCCGATATCGTGGTGCTGTTTACCTCGGGCTACACGGACAACGCAATCGTACACGCCGGCAGACTGGACGAAGGCATCGAGTTGCTGAGCAAGCCGTACACTTACGAGGCGCTCGCTCGCAAAGTGCGTCACGTGCTGCGGAACCAGTTCTGGCAGCCGCACGACGAAGCCATTGCCGCCGTGCAGGAGGCGGGAGCGGCTGCTGGCGGCGACGCCGCCGACGACGTCACCGAGGCCGTCAGTAGTTTGAACATTCTGTACGTCGAAGACGACGAACTGGTGCGCCTGAGTACCACCGAATTGCTCAGGACATTCGGACTGCAGATCGTCGAGGCCGCAAGCGATGTGGAAGCCATGCGTGTGCTGCGCGAGCGGCCGTTCGACGTGCTGCTGACCGATGTCGGCCTGGCTGGCAAGTCGGGAGTCGATCTGGCGATCGATGCATGCCGCGATCATCCGCACTTGCAGGTGATCTTTCTGACCGGCTACGATCTGGTGCTGACGCCCGAACAACGGGAGCGGTTGCCCAACGCCATTCCCTTGCGCAAGCCGTATGATCCGATCGCGCTGGTCGATCTGTTGCGCCGTTGCGCGGACTGACGCAACGTCTGTGCTATATCTGAAGAACTGCTGTTTAACTGTGATTGACGAGGATGCCCCCGTATGGACCGCCTGCAGGCAATGGAAGTCTTCACCCGCGTGGTCGAGACCAACAGCTTTTCAAAGGCAGCTGAGCTGCTCGATCTGCCGCGCGGATCGGTCAGCAACCTGATCCAGGCGCTCGAGGAACACGTCGGTGTGCGGCTGTTGAACCGCACAACCCGGCAGGTCAGTGTCACCGAAGATGGTGCGTTGTACTACGAACGTTGCGTCGGCATTCTCTCGGAGATATCGGATGCGGAGTCGTCGCTGTCGAACAAGCGGCAAAGCCCGGCGGGCACCATTCGCGTCGACACCTCCGGGACGCTGGCGAAGGCGTTGCTGTTGCCGGCGCTCGGCGATTTCTACCGGCAGTATCCCGAGATCGACGTTCGACTGGGCCTCGCGGACCGCAATATCGATCTGATTCAGGACGGCGTCGATTGCGTGATCCGTATGGGTGCGCTGGAAGAGTCGAGCCTCGTCGCACGGCGCATCGGCAACTCGCGTATCACCACCTGCGCGTCGCCTGCCTATCTCGCCGAGCATGGCATACCGACCACGCTGGAAGAACTCCAGGGGCATCGCGCCGTCAACTACGTCTCTGCGCGCAGCGGCAAGGTCTTTCCGTTCGAATACGAAGTGAATGGCGAGGTGGTCAAGGTAACGCTCGAAGGCGGACTGGCGGTGAACGACGGCACCGTCTACATTACCGCCGGCGTGCTCGGCTACGGCATTATCCAGCCGTCGCGTTTCATGGTGGCGGAGATGATCGAGCGCGGCGAGCTGCAGGAAATACTGACCGAGTACAAGATTCCTTCGACGCCGCTTTCGCTGGTCTATCCGCATCGGCGCATGAGCTCGCGAGTGCGTGCGTTTACCGAGTGGTTCACCGAGCTCACTAACCGGCATCCGGATCTGGGCCGTTAATCCGTTGATCCGTTGATCCACGGGTGCGATGCGAGGCAGAGCAGGGGAGGCGCGTCGTGAATCCGGCTACGCACCGTCCTTGCCTGCAGAGGTCAACGAGGCGTCAACGAGAGGTCAATGAGCGGACGGCGCGGCAGCGCCCCCGCCCGCGGCTTCGATCCCATCCACGCTCGCATGGATGCGACCACCGGCGAAGCGCACGCGCAGGTTGCGGTACTTCCTGAGGTAATGCAGTCCCACCAGCGCAGCGCCGAAACCGGAAGCCGCGCCCACCCCGAGCGCCCAGCGCGGGCCGAAGTGATCTGCCACCCAGCCGACGATCGGCGCGCCAAGCGGCGTGCCGCCCAGTGCGATAGCCAGCAGGATCGCCACCACCCGGCCACGCATGGCGGGTTCGGTCGACAGTTGCACGAGGCTATTCGTCGAGGTGGTGAAGGTTTGCGTACACATGCCGATCACGACCAGCGTGGCGCCGAACAGCCCGTAGGTGGGCATGCATGCCGCGAGCGTACAGCCAAAGCCGAACAGGCCAGCGCTGACCAGTAACAGCGCGAGGCGCGGGCGCGCGCGGCGTGCCGCCAGCAGCGCACCGGCCACCGAGCCGATTGCCATGGTGGATGTCAGGAGTCCGTACTGGCTGGCATTGGCATGAAACGCCGTGACCGACATGGTCGAAATAAAGATGGGAAAGTTAAGCCCGAAGGTGCCGATCATAAACAGCATCGTCAGCAGCGCTCTGAGGTCGGGGCGGCTCCAGACATAACGGAAGCCATCGACGAAAGCCCCACGCGCGCGGCGTGCCTTCAGCTTATGGTGCAGTTCGTGAACGCGCAGGATCTTCAGCGAGCACAGCACCGCCGCAAACGACGCCGCGTTGATGAGGAACACCCAGCCCGTCCCCACCGAGGCGATCAGCACGCCGGCGACCGCCGGCCCGATCATCCGGCCGGCGTTGAAGGAGGTGGAATTGAGCGCCACCGCGTTCGACAGATCCTCTTCTCCCACCAGCTCCGCGACGAAGGTCTGACGCGCGGGAGAGTCGAACGCAGTGACGCAGCCAAGCAGGAACGCGAACACGTACACCTGCCACAACTGCACGAGGCCGGTCAGCGTCAGCACGCCGAGCCCGAGCGCCAGCGCGGCCATCGTTGCCTGGGTGACCAGCAGCAACTTGCGGCGATCCAGATGGTCTGCGGCATAACCGGTCAGCGGCAGCAGAAGCAGCATGGGGCCGAACTGCAACGCCATCACGATGCCCACCGCAGTCGCATTCCTGTGCGTGAGCTCGGTGAGAACGAGCCAGTCTTGTGCGGTGCGCTGCATCCAGCTACCCACGTTGGAGATCAGTCCTCCGCTGGCCCAGACCCGGTAATTGAAGCCGCTCAGCGAGCGGAAAGTACCTTTCACCGGACTATCCCCGAAGCGCGCGTGCGCCTGGCCCGCGTGAGCGTGCACCCGCGTGCGTTACCTGCGTGGCAAGCGCGTTCATGCGCGGGTCTTGTCGAGCAGCGCGACGATTTCCGCCGTCGTGCCGGTCTCGCCGAGGCGCGGGAAAATCCGCGTGATCGCATTGTGGTGGGTCTCGGCGCTGAGGTCGGTCATGGCGTCGACGGCGAGCGTGACGTTAAAGCCCAGCTCGTAGGCCTGACGCGCGGTCGATTCAACGCCGATTGAGGTCGCCACGCCGGCCATCACGACCTGGGTGACGCCCTTGTCCTTGAGATACTGCTCGAGGTCGGTGCCCACGAACGCGCCCCATGTGCGCTTGGTGACGAGATGATCTTCCGGTTGCGGGTTCAGCTCGGCGACGAGATCCGTCCAGCCGGCGGGAAACTCGCCCGTGTGGCGAGCCTGCTCGGTGCGTCCTGGTGCGCCGCCGGCCACGTTGACGAGCACGATCGGCAGCCGGTGCGCGCGGAACGCGTCGAGCAATACCCGGCTTTGCTTCACGACTTCGCCGGCCGGATGAGCGGTGGGAAGTCCGACGATGCCGTTTTGCAGATCGATGACGATGAGTGCGGTTTTCGGGTCGAGCGTAGTGATAGCCATGATGGAGTCCTGTTTGAGGGGAGGGACGATGCCGCGCCGTGAGAGCGTGCGGCGAGCGACGGGATCAGATCAGGTGTCGACGAGGCGTTTGAGCAGTTCGACTGCGCTTGCCAGTTGCGCCTGCTCGGCCGGCGCGAGCCGGGCGCGAATCTCGCGAAACAGCCAGTCTTCGCGCGCGGCCCGGCCGGTCCGGATTGCTTCCTGGCAGGCCGGGGTGAGCGACAGAACGGTTTGCCGTCCGTCGTCGGGATCGGGGGCGCCGGTGACGAAGCCTGCCGCCTTCAGCGCGGCAACCGCTTCGCCCATCGATTGCGGGCGGATGCCCTCGGCCCGCGCCAGAGCGGTAACGGTGGCAGGGCCTTCCTTCTCCAGACGGGACAGCACGCGCACCTGGGTCCAGCTCAGGTCGCCGAAATGCGACTGTTCGCGCAGCCGGCGCTTCAACCGGCCGACGACCACGCGTAACTCGCTGGCCAGCGCGAGCGCGCGGGCGGCTTCGGGGTCAGGGGAGGATTCGCTCATGTGCGGGATGGTGTGCCGATGCGTGGATGCGTTTTATCCGGGTCGGCCGCGAACTCAGCCGGGCGGATAACTGCGAAGGGTACCTGCTAAGGCTACCTTCATATGTGGTCGCAAGTCAAGTTGAAAGCGTCGGCCAGCGCGGCTGGCGGTCTCGTTGCCGCCGGCCCAGCCAGACTTACATGATGGAGTGCGCGTTACCTGACTCCCGGCGCGAGCCGGTCATCGTTGGCGTTGTCCGCGCCGTCCGTGCGTGCGCCGTCGTCGGCCTCGGCGACGGTCCCGCGTCTGCGCGCCTCCAGCAGGTCCTGATAGTGCAGCCACGACGCGGTCTCGCCCGATTTGGCGGCGTACATCGCCGCGTCGGCGTTGAGCAGAAGGGCGGCGGCGGAGGTGCCGTCGGCCGGATAGTGGCTGATGCCGATACTTGCTCCGACCAGCATCGACTGTCCATCGATCAGCAGCCGGTCGTTCAGGGCGCGGATGATGTCGCCGGCGATGGTGGGCGCGGCGTCCGTGGAGGGCGTACCCCTAAGCAGCACGATGAACTCATCGCCGCCCAGACGCGCCACCATATCGCCATCGGACAACACCAGCTTGATGCGCCGCGCGACGCTGGCGAGCACGCGGTCGCCGACGGCATGGCCGTACTGGTCGTTGATCTGCTTGAACCGATCGAGGTCGACGAACAGCACCGCGAGTTGCTCGCCGCTAGCGGCGGCTTCGCTGATCGCGGTCTCCAGCTTCTGGGTGAACAGCAGGCGGTTGGGCAGGCCGGTCAAGGCATCGTGACTGGCGAGATGAACCAGCTCATGCTGCTTGTTATGGAGCACATCGAGTTGCGAACGGATTTCCCGGCGCATCCGGTCGAAGCAGCGCGCGAGCACGCCGATTTCGTCGGTGCGTCTAAGCGGCAAGGCGCCCATCGTATGGTCTGCGAAGAAATGTGTAGCGGCATGCGCAAGCATCTGCAGTGGTTGGGTGAGCGCCCGCGCGAACAGGATGGCCAGCAAAAAGGCGAGCACGCTCGACACCAGCACCATGCGCACGATGCTGTTGCCAAGCAGCGTGGCGCCTGCCAGCACGTCGGTGAGCGGCTTGGCGATGCCCAGCACGATAAAGCGGTTGCCGTCCGCCACGCCGAATGGTCTGCGGATAAAGGCATACACGTAGCCCGCTGCCTCATGCGGTTGCAGCAGACCGTTCATGGACACTCTGTTTTTCGACTGCTCGAACAGCGGTTTCGTGGCCGGGAAGTTGTCCTGCATGAGGATGCGCCGCCCGCGATCGAAACCGAAGGTCTGCGAAGCATCCGGGTGCATCAGAAAATCGCCCCACTCATTGGCGAGATACACCTCGTAGCCGCGCGGCAAGTCGACCTGCAACAGCTTGAGCAGGCTCGCGAGATCCACGTCGATCACGAGGACGCCGGTCGCCTTGCCGTCCGCGGCGACAACCGGCGTGGCGAGGCGCAACGTCGCCTTGCCTTCGGCGGAATGCGCGCCGTGCTCGTGGTTGACCGTGATCGGCGAAACATAGATGCCGCGCGCCGGCAGCGCGAGCGTGTCGAACACATAGGCAAACTGGCCTTTCTCCTGCAAGCCCTTTGCCGCGACCCGCACGGCGCTTTGCGCGTCGCGGTCGAAGCGGATCAGTTCGAGGCCATAGCGCTGACGCGCGATCAGCCGGACCTGCAGGTACTCGGGGTGATTCGCCATGATGCTGGCGAATACCGTGGCAAGGCGTTCGCGAGCATCGTTGGTGCCCGAGCCGTCGTCGGATTGCGCGACCGACGCTGCCGACGGCAAGGTCGCGAGCACGAGCGCATCCTGCGACACGTCGCCCAGCGCCACGGAAAAGCGCTGGCTCAGCAACTCGGTCGAAGTCAGGAGATTCTGCTCGGCTTCGTTTACCAGCATCGTGCGGTTGGCTCGGTACGCATAGTAGCCGGTCGCGCCGGACGCCACCACGCCGATACAGGCGAGCAGGATCGACAGCTTGAAGGTCAGGCCGGGGCGCATCATCTGAAGCCCTCCGGCAGGTCGCCCGAAACGATCTTGCTCCACAACGCTTCGCGCTGCTGAATATCGTCCACCGGGCGCAGCCAGATCAGGTGCGCATCGGCGTTGCTCTCCGGCGAAGGTGTGAGCGTATTGGCGAGGCCCTGGCGCTGCGTCAGCATCCCGCTGACATCCGGTTCGAGCATGTAGTTGATCCATGCAAGGGCGAGCGGACGATCGGCTGCGGTGCTCGTCATGGCCCAGCAGTCGAGCCAGGCGAGGGCGCCTTCGTCGGGAATCACATAGCCCACATCGGCGCCGGCCCGGCGCAACTGCGCGAGCTGCTGGGTGCCGTAGTTGCCGAACATCAGCGCAACCTTGTGCTGGATGAAGAATGCGGTCGCCTCTTCGGGCAGGTTGTAATACGTCAGAAGATTGCGCCGCAGACCGATCAGTTTCAGGGCGATGTCGTGGGTTTGTGCGGGCGTGAGCCGGAACGGATCGGGATAGCCGAGCGCCAGCGCCGTGAACGAGAAATTATGCTGGGCGCTATTGAAATCGAGCACCTTGCCGCGGTATTGCGGATTCCACAGTTCCGCCATGGAATGCGGTGCGACCGGGATCTGCTTGCGATCGTAAATCAGCCCCATCGACGAGTACGTGAACGGAATGGCGTAGACCTTGCCGGCCACGCTCAGGCCTTCGATACCGCCGCGCGGCTGGAAGCGCGGCAGTTGCCGCTGCGTGTTGGGAAGCTGCGCGAGGTCGAGCGGCGCGAGCATGTGCTCGTGGGTGTAGCGCTGGATTTCCGCGGTATTGGCGGCGAGCACGTCGTAGTGCGGCATGCCGCCCGCATGCATCTTGTCCCACAGGGCTTCGTCGGAATCGACCAGCGTCACTTCAACCGTCGTATGGAAGCGGGCCTCGAAGGCTTTCACGACATCGCTATCCGCGTAGCCGGGCCATGCCAGCACGCGCAACACGCTTGCAGCGGCCGTAGCAGGGGCGGCCGCCAGCAGGCAGCCGGTCAGGAACAGCACAAGCACGGTGAAGACGCGACATGCGCGCCAGATCATGCACTGTGAATTCGACGGTGTCCTAACGGCTTGTGGCGGCTGCCGCAAGCGGGATAGGGGGGCCCAGCGCATGTCATCGGTCCTTTTCAAACGCGTACACGGAATCGATACCGCCTGGCATCACGCGCTCGAATTCGAGCAACGCATGCCTGCGACGCCGGCCGCTGCGTCGTCATGTCCGACGGCGACAGGCAGGCCGCCGGGCTGACGAAGCTTGATCTGATGTTCGTGTTTTGCGAAGGTTATGCGCACCTTCAGTGTTTTCGCCGCTGGCCTTCGGCCCGATTACCTCTCGCCAAAAACACCCGAACGCGCCTCTCTGCTGCATAACGACCTGGCAGAGGATATCTTTAGTTGTGTCTTCTCCAGCTAATCTTTCCAAAAATATCAGGCATAGATGTCGTACAAAAAAAAGCGGCCCCGAAGGGGCCGCCTGGTACTTTCATTTTATGCTTCGTGCTTCGGTTTGCTCTTCCGAGCTGAAGCTGAAGCCGCGTGAGTCGCTTAGGACGACATCACAGTGACCGACTTCGTCACCAGATACGCTTCGAGGGCTTCCGGACCGCCTTCGGAGCCGTAGCCCGAATCCTTCACGCCGCCGAACGGCATTTCCGGCGTCGGCGTGGCGGGCTGGTTGATCCACAACATGCCGACTTCAAGCTGTTGCGACAGCAGATGCACGTTGGCGAACGACTTGGTGAACGCGTAGCCAGCCAGACCGTACGGCAGGCGGTTGGCTTCGGCAATGGCGTCTTCGAGCGAATCGAAGCCGCGAATCGCCGCGACCGGGCCGAACGGCTCGTTATTGAACACATCGGCTTCTAGCGAAACATTGGTCAGCACCGTCGGCGCAAAGAAGTTGCCTTCCGAGCCGACGCGCTCGCCGCCAGTAGCGACCGTTGCGCCGGTAGCGCGGGCGTTGTCGAGCACCTTGGCCATGGCCGTGAGGCGGCGCGAGTTGGCAAGCGGGCCGAGCGTCGTGCCTTCGACCAGACCGTCACCGAGCTTCAGGCTTTCGGCGTGCTTGATGAGCGCCTGTTCGAACTGTTCGCGGATGCTGTTGTGCACGAGGAAACGCGTCGGCGAGATGCAGACCTGACCCGCGTTGCGGAACTTCGCCGCGCCGGCTGCCTTGACCGCCAGTTCGACGTCCGCGTCTGCCGCGATGATGACCGGTGCATGACCGCCCAGTTCCATGGTGGCGCGCTTCATGTGCTGCCCGGCGAGGGCGGCCAGTTGCTTGCCGACAGGCGTCGAACCGGTGAACGTGACCTTGCGGATCACCGGATGTGGGATCAGGTAGCTGGAAATCTCGGCCGGGTCGCCGAACACGAGGCCCACGGTGCCGGGCGGCACGCCGGCTTCGACGAACGCCTGCAGCAGCGCGGCCGGCGATGCCGGGGTTTCTTCCGGCGCCTTGACGAGGAACGAGCAACCGCTCGTCAGAGCGGCGCTCAGCTTGCGCACGACCTGATTGACCGGGAAATTCCACGGCGTGAAAGCCGCTACCGGACCGATCGGCTCCTTCAGGACCAGTTGCTGGGCCGCCAGATTGCGCGGCGGCACGACGCGGCCGTAGATGCGGCGGCCTTCATCGGCGAACCATTCGATGATGTCGGCTGCGGACAGCATTTCGATGCGGGCTTCGGCGAACGGCTTGCCTTGCTCCTGCGTCATCAGGCGTGCGATGTCCGAAGCGCGTTCGCGCACCAGTGCCGCGGCCTTGCGCATGGTGTTGGCGCGCTCGTTGGCGGGAATCTTGCGCCAGGCCGCGAAGCCTTTTTGCGCGGCCTCCAGCGCCCGGTCCAGATCGGCGATGCCAGCGTGCGCAACCTTGCCGATCGGCTTGCCGGTGGCGGGATTGATGACTTCGATAGTCTTGCCGCTCGCGGCGTCGCACCACTCGTTGTTGATCAGGAGTCGGGTGTCGGTATAGCTCGATGTAGCCATGCTGGGTTCCTCTGATGGGTGGGGCAAGCGGCCGCGACAACAGGCTGGCGGCCGAGGATGGACTGCAGATAAGCTTATCTTAGCCGATTGTGGGTAGCCTCACAGGCGGCGCGGGTAAGCGCCGGCCGGTATCGGACAGGGGTATGGCGCTTATTCTCTGGCGGAGGGGGCTTTCTGATGGTTGGCGCATTCGGCCGTAAAAACCATGCTGGCCTGGTCGGGCGTCATGGACTGGCCCTCCGGGCCGTAGATGCGCTCGATGATGGCGTTGAGCGCCTGCTGGTCGGCCTTGCCCTGGTAATACTTGGCCGCCTGGTCGAGCGCCTGCGTTTTCGTTTTCTTGTGCATGCGCCACGAGGCGACTTGCCCGGCGATATCGCCGATCGCAAAACATTGGTCGTTCACTGTTTGCGCAACCGCCTGCGCGGCTGGTTGCGCGAGGCACATTGCCAGCGCCGCCGATAACACTGCTCGCTTCATCACTACGTTTTGTTGTCCGATACGTGGCGGCCCGCAGCGCGGCCGAGGGTATCGGCGAGCGGGGAACCGCAAAACAAAAGGACGTAGTTTACCGAGAAGTGAGTGGCGGCGGCATTCAGACCGGCAAATGGGCTTGCCACGCCACTACCGGCGCCTCGGATGGAGCCGTACGGCCTTAGCGCAGTCCGCCGCTGGCTACCAGCGTCTCGCCCGTGATCCATCCAGCGTCATCCGACGCCAGGAACACGGCCACCCGCGCGATATCCTCCGGCTGACCGAGCCGGCCAAGCGGCGTTTGCGCCACGACCGCGGTTGCCATTTCGGATGCGATGATGCCGCCGTCTTTCGTGCCCTCGGTTTCCACCATGCCCGGATTCACCGAATTGACGCGAATCTTGCGCGGCCCCAGTTCGCGAGCCAGCACGCCCGTGATCGCATCGACGGCGCCCTTGGTGGCCGTGTACGCGACGCTGCCCGGCGGCGTGATGCGGCTGACGACCGAGCCGACGTTGACGATGCTGGCGCCTTCACCGAGATGCTTCGAGGCCGCCTGCGTGATCAGCAGCAGCCCGCGCACGTTGACATTGAAGTGCTTGTCGAAGTGCTCTTCGGTGATTTGTTCGACCGGCGCGAAATCATAAACGCCCGAGTTGTTGACGAGGACGTCGAGGCGGCCATACGTTTCGATGGCTGCATCGACGATGCCTTGAGCATCCGCTGCCTTCGAAACGTCGCCACGCACGGCGACTGCCTTGCCGCCGGCTTGCGTGATCGCGGCGACGACCTTGTCGGCACCCGCCTGGCTCGATGCATAGTTGACGACGACCGAGGCGCCTTCTGCTGCGAGCGCCTGGGCGATGGCGGCGCCGATACCTTTCGATGCACCGGTTACGACGGCTACTTTGCCTGTGAGTTTGGCCACGATTGCTTCCTTTGAGAGGTCCATGTAACCGCGCCCGGGCGGGACGATTCCCGCGGGTGCGAACAGGATGGGACTGGAGGCAATGTAGTGGATCGCCGGCCCGGGATCATCGGGCTCGCGGCGAATTCATTTGACGGATGGGGCGAACAATGGGGCGGTGTGGCGGGAGTTTCCCCGGCAACTTGCCGGGGAACCTGCAAGGAAATCCGCCCGGCAGGCCCGTGCGGGGGCCCGCCGCGCGCGAAGCATCAATGCTCGGCCGGTTGTGCCGCCGAAGCCGGCGTATCGGTTTGCGCGAGGCGGCGCTCGAGCAGCGCCTTCGATTCCTGCACCGGTTTGCCCTGCAGTTTATTGAGCGCCTGCTGCAGCATGAAGTCGCCGCTCGAGCCGAACTCCACCGGCGCGCGATCGCGGTCGTGCTGGCGTTGCTCCGGCGTTTCCTTGTCACTCTTTTCTTCGAGCATCTGCACTTCTTCCTGACGGTCCTGTGCGCGCGCTTCGAGTTCCTTCTTCTCGTTCGGGTCCTGAATATTGGCCAGATGATTCGGATAATCGGCTTCGCGTGTCACGAGTGCATCGTCGGGATCGCCATCCGCGAACTGGTCGACGGCCACGTCAGGACGGATGCCGATGTCCTGGATCGAGCGGCCGCTCGGCGTGTAGTAATAAGCGGTTGTGAGACGCAAGGCCGTGTCCTGGGTCAGGGGCACGGAGGTTTGCACAGAGCCCTTGCCGAAAGTGGTCTTGCCGATAATCAGCGCGCGATGCGCATCCTGCAACGCGCCCGCCACGATCTCCGATGCCGACGCCGTGTACGCGTTGGTCAGCACGATCATCGGCACGGTCTTGAAGATCGCCGGCTCGTTTTGCAGCGGGTCGCTCACGAAGGACGGCAGGCGGTAATACGTGTAGCTGTCGCGATAAGCCTGCTTCGAATACTCGACCTGGCCGTTGGTCGTCACCACCACGGAATCGCGTGGCAGAAAGGCACCCGCTACACCGACCGCGCTTTGCACGAGCCCACCACCGTTGTTGCGCAGGTCGAGTACGAGGCCTTTCAGATTCGGTTGTTGCCGGGCGATCTCGGCGAGCTTCACCGCGAGGTCGGGGGTAGTGCGCTCCTGGAAGCTCGTAATGCGCACGTAAGCGTAGCCGGGCGCCGGCGTTCCCGATTTCACGCTTTGCAGATTGATGATCGCGCGCGTAATCGTGAGCGGGAATGTACGGTCTTCGCTCTTGCGGTAGAGCGTGAGCGTGACCTTGGTGCCTGGCGTGCCGCGCATCAGCGCCGCGGCCTGATCGGGCGTCATGCCGCTGACCGGCTTGTCGTCTATGTTGGTGATCAGGTCTCCCGGGCGAATGCCGGCCCGAAACGCGGGCGTGTCCTCGATCGGCGAGATGACCTTGATGAGCCCGTCTTCCGCACCGCTTTCAATGCCGATGCCGGCAAAGCGTCCCGTGATCTGTTCCTGCAGGTCGCGGAAGTCGGTCTTGTCGAGATACGCCGAGTGCGGATCGAGGCTCGACACCATGCCTTTGATCGCAGCGGTGAGGAGCTTGTCGTCGTCGACGGGTTCGACGTATTCCTGCTTGATCTGCCCGAATACTTCGGCAAAGAGTCTGAGCTGATCGAGCGGTAGCGGCGCCGATGGCGGCTGCGCTGCGAACGTGGACAACGGCAGCATCGCCAGCGTGCCGAATGTCAGATTCAGGGCTAAGACACAGGACAATTTCTGCATGATGGCGGCTCGATGTGCGTGATGGCTCATCACACATTAGCGCAGTCATTTCGCTTCCGCAATCACGATGCCAGGCGTGGCAGCCGCGGCATATTTTTGAATATGACCGCGGCGCCATCTTTCATTGAAAACGCTTCATTGCAGGGCCTTCATTGCACCGCAGGTTGAGCCCCCTGGCCGATGGCACTACTGGTCTGCGCGGCCGACGCCGACGCCGCCGATGCGGCAGCCGGCTGAGCCGGCGGCTTGTCCGGATTGCGCGGATCGTGCAGCTGGCTATCCGACCAACCGCCACCGAGATCGCCAATCAGCGAAGCCGCATCGAGCAGACGCGACTGTTGCACGCTCAGTGCGGTTTGCTGGTCAGCCAACTGGGTCGCCTGTGCGGTGGCCACCGTCGTGTAATCCACCGTGCCCGCCTGGTATTCGTTGAAGGCGATTTCCGTACCGTGGGTCGCGTCGCGCACGGCAGTATCCAGCGCGTCGGCCTGTTCCGCGAGGATCCGCAAGCCGGACAGATCGTTCTCCACGTCTTCGAATGCAGTCAGCACCGTGCCGCGGTAGTTGGCCACGGCCGCCTGGTAGTTAGCCTTCGCCGCCGCCACTTCACCGCTACGCTCGCCGCCGTCGAAAATCGTTTCGGTGGCGCTGCCGCCGAGCGACCAGACGTAATTGGCGACGTGCAACAAGCCGCCGAGCGGCGACTGCGTAAAGCCGTCCAGCGCCGACAGCGACACCGTCGGGTAGTACGCGGCGACCGCTATCCCGATCGTGGCATTTTCGGCGGCCATCTGGCGTTCGGCGGTCGCAATATCGGGCCGGCGCTGCAGGATCGTCGAAGGGACGCCGACCGGAACCGTCGGCAAGGTGGGCATCGCGGCGCTATGCGGAATGTTCAGCTCTTCCGGATTTTTGCCGACCAGCACGGCAATCGCATGGGCATACTGGGCCCGCGCGACGCCGAGCGCGATCAGGCTCGCCCGGGCGTTTTCGAGCTGCGTGCGCGCGGTCACGACATCGGAAGGGGCGACCGTGCCGTATTTGTCCTGATTGGAGACCACTTCCAGAAAGTGCTCATAGGCTTTGACGGTGGCTTGCAGCAGATCGATATTGGCATCGCTGGTGCGCAGGTCGATCACCGCGGTGGCGAGCGCAATCTGCTCGGACAACGTGGCGTTGGCGAGCGTCGCCTCGCTCGCCTGGGCGGTCGCGGAGTTCTCTTCGATCGTGCGGCGCACCGAGCCCCACAGGTCAAGGTCCCAGCTCACGTTGCCTTCGAGCGAACCCGAATTCACGATCTGCGCGCCGCTGCCCACACTGCGGGTGAAGCTCGAACTCGTCGAACCGGCGGAGGCACGCTGCCGGGTGCCCGACCCGGTCACGCCGATGGTCGGGAAAAGCGCCGAGCGCGCCACCTTCACTTCGGCCAGCGCCTCCTGATAATTCGCATAGTCCTGGGCCACGGTCTGGTTGGAGACCGCGACCTGCGGTTCGAGCTCGTTGAGCAGCGGGTCGTTAAAGCCCGTCCACCACGCGCCCTTCGGGGCGTCGGCGTCGGCCGGCTGGGCTTCCGTCCAGCCCGGCAGCTCGCTGTAGGTGGCGGGCACGTTGACCTGCGGCCGGTGATAGTCCGGGCCTACCATGCAGCCGCCAAGCAGCAGGGCCGCCGCAGCGGCGATCGGTTTACAGGAAATCTTCATCTTCATGCCTTCGTATCCGTTTGCCCCGATTGCCGCGGCGGTCCCATCTGTTCAGCCTGGCGGTTCCACGGCAGTCCGGAAGACCACCTGACCAGTCTGGAGCGCAAGCGGTCCAGGTACAGGTAAATCACCGGCGTCGTGTAAAGCGTAAATACCTGGCTCAGGATCAGGCCGCCCATCACCGTGATACCGAGCGGTTGGCGCAGCGACGCGCCCTGGCCGATGCCGATCGCGAGCGGCACCGCGCCGAGCACCGCGGCGAAGGTGGTCATCATGATCGGCCGCAGCCGCACGACCGCGGCATCGTGAATCGCGTCCTTGGCCGTCATGCCTTCCTTGCGCTGCAACTGGATCGCCACGTCCACCATCATGATGCCGTTTTTCTTGACGATACCGATCAGCAGGATGATGCCGATCAGCGCGATCACCGAGAACGGCGTGCCGAAGATCAGCAACGCGAGCGTGGCGCCGATGCCGGCCGAGGGCAATGTCGAGAGAATCGTGAGCGGGTGAATCGAACTCTCGTAGAGCACACCGAGCACGATGTAGACCACGCCGAGCGCCGCCACGATCAGCAACGGGATGGTGCCCGTCGATTGCGCGTACGCCTGCGCGGCGCCCGCGAATGCACCGTGGATGCTGGCCGGCATGCCGATCTCGCGCGACGCCTCGTCGATCGCCTTTTGCGCCGTGCTCAACGACCCGTCGGGCGGCAGGTTGAACGAGATCGTCGCGGCTACCAGCCCGCTCTGATGGTTCACCTGGGTCGACGTATGGTTGTTGACGGAGGTCACCATGGTGGGCAGCGGCACCATCGTTTCGGCCGCGGTGCTGTCCGCGCTGCCGCTCGAACTGCCGCCCTTGCTGTTCGAGATGCTGTTGGTGGTCGCGTTGGCCTCAGCGTTCGAGTTCAGCGAGTTGGTGCTCGACGTGCTCGACGCGGAGCTGATCGCGCTCGCTTGCGTCACCCCCGTGACGGTGCCGCCCGGCATTTGCGTTTGCGCGGTGCCGGTCGCGTTACCCGCGGCCGTGCTCAGGTAAATCTGGTTGAGCGTCTGCGGATATTGCCAGTACTCCGGCGCCACCTCCATCACCACGAAGTACTGATTGAGCGCGTTGTAGATGGTCGAGACGGTTCGTTGGCCAAACGCGTCATACAGCACATTGTCGATCTGGTTCGGCGCAAAACCGTAACGCGACGCCGTGGGGCGGTTGAAATTGATGTAGGTCTGCAGGCCGTTTTGCTGCAGGTCCGAGTTCACGTCGAGCACTTCGCCGCGCATCTTGCTGAGTGCGGTCACGAGCTTGGGGGTCCAGGCGAACAGCGCGGTGGAGTCTTCGCTCGTCAGCGTGTACTGGTATTCCGCGGCCGACTGCCGTCCGCCGATTCGCAGATCCTGCTGGGCCTGCATGAACAGACGCGCGCCCGAGACCGCGTTCAGCTTGGGCCGCAGGCGGTTGACCACCTCGGTGGCGGTCGCATGGCGCTGCGCTAACGGCTTGAGCTCGACGAACACGTTAGCGGTGTTCAGCGCACGGCCGCCGGTAAAGCCCGCCACCGATTGCACCGCCGGGTCCTTCTGTACGATCTCCTGCAACTGGGCGAGCTTTTTCTCCATTGCCGAGAACGAGATGCTCTGGTCGGCGATGATCTGCCCGATCAGAATGCCGGTGTCCTGTTCGGGGAAGAAGGTGCCCGGCAGCAGCTTGAGCAGGAACACGTTAGCCACGAGCAGGCCGATCAGCAGCAGGATGACCAGCAGTGCGTGGTCCAGTGCAGCCGTGAGCGAACGCGAGTAGGCATTTTTGAAGCGGTCGAATTGCCGCTCGATCCAGACGGCCCAGCGCGCGCGCGAGTGACCGGCGTTGTTGCGGCTCAGCACGTACGCGCACATGGCCGGCGTGACCGTCAGCGAGATCACGAGCGAGATCAGAATCGCGATGGACAGCGTCACCGCGAACTCGTGGAACAACAGGCCGACGATGCCCGGCATCAGCAGGATCGGCAGGAACACCGCGATCAGCGAGAGGCTCATCGAGATCACGGTGAAGCCTACTTCGCCGCTGCCTTTCAGCGCGGCTTCTTTCGGACTCAGGCCCATTTCGAGGTGGCGCGTGATGTTTTCCAGCACCACCACCGCATCGTCGACCACGAAGCCGGTGCCGATGGTGAGCGCCATCAGCGACAGGTTATCGATGCTGTAACCGAGCAGGTACATGGGCCCGAAGGTGCCGACGATCGACAGCGGCAGCGCCACCGCCGGCACCAGCGTGGCGCGCGGCGACTGCAGGAAGATGAACACCACGCCGACCACCAGCAGCACGGCGATAAACAGCGTGCGCTCCGTATCGGCCACCGAGGACCGGACGGACTCCGAACGGTCGACGGCGACCTGTACATGGACGCTGTGCGGCAGCGTCGCCTCGATCGAGGGCAGGACGTTGCGGATCTGCGCGACGGTACTGACGATGTTGCTGCCCGGCATCGGATAAACGATCACCAGCACCGCCGACTTGCCGTTGTAGAGCCCGGCGTTGCGGATATTTTCGTTGGAGTCCCTCACCTGGGCGACGTCGCGCAGCAGCACTGGCGAGCCGTTGCGGTAGGCGACGACAAGGTCCCGGTAGGGCGCCGCCTTCGTAATCTGGTCGTTGGACAACACGACGTAACGCTGGTCGCCCTCGTCGAGGTGGCCCTTGGCGCTATCGGCGTTCGCCGCGGAAATCGCCGCGCGCACGTCTTCGAGGCCGATGCCGTAGCTATTCAGCTTGCCCGGCTGCAACTCGACCCGCACCGATGGCAACGCACCGCCGCCGAGCGTGATCTGACCCACGCCGCTGACCTGCGAGAGTTGCTGCTGGATCACCGAATCCGCAGAGTCGTAAAGCTGCGCCTTGGTGAGCGTGTTCGAGGTCAGCGCGAGCACCATGATCGGCGAATCCGCCGGGTTGTACTGGCGATAGGTCGGATTGCTGCGCAGCGTAGTAGGCAGGTCGGCACGCGCCGCCTGGATGGCCGCTTCGACGTCGCGCGCCGCACCGTTGATGTCGCGGTTGAGTCCGAACTCGACCACGATCATCGACGAGCCGACATAGCTGATCGAGGTCAGCTCTTCGACGTCGGCAATCGTGCCCAGCCGCCGCTCGAGCGGTTCGGCCACCGTCGAGGCCATGTTTTCCGGGCTCGCGCCTGCCATCTGCGCCTGCACCACGATCACCGGGAAGGCGATGTTCGGCAGCGGCGCGACCGGTAGTCGGAAATAGGCGAGCGCCCCCGCGATCAGGATCGCGATGGCCAGAAGCGTGGTCGCGACCGGCCGCTGGATGAATAACGCCGAGATGTTCAAGGCGTGTCCTCCGCCGTACCTGCGGGCGTACCGTCAGACGAATCGCCGGCCGGACCTTGCGGCTTGTTGCGGTTGCGCCAGCGCCGCGTGCGTTCGGCCATGCGGTCGAAGAACAGATAGATGACCGGCGTGGTGAAGAGCGTGAGAATCTGGCTCAAGGCGAGGCCGCCGATAATTGCCAGACCCAGCGGCCGGCGCAGCTCCGAACCCGTGCCGGTGCCGAGCAGCATCGGCAGCGCACCGAGCATGGCGGCGAGCGTTGTCATCAGGATCGGCCGGAAGCGCAGCAGCGACGCCTGGAAGATCGCCTCGCGCGGCGGCTTGCCGTGGTTGCGCTCGGCATCGAGTGCGAAGTCCACCATCATGATGGCGTTCTTCTTGACGATACCGATCAGCAGCACGATCCCGATGATGCCGATCACGTCGAGATCGCTGCCGGCGATCATCAGGGCGAGCAGCGCACCGATCCCGGCCGAGGGCAGCGTGGAGAGAATCGTCACCGGATGGATGAAGCTCTCGTACAGCACGCCCAGCACGATATACACGGCCACCAGCGCGGCGATCAGCAGGTACACCTCGCTCGATAGCGAATCCTGGAACGCCTGCGCCGCGCCCTGCAGCGACGAGGTGATCGACGGCGGCAGATTGACCGCCTGTTCGGCCTCGTGGATCTGTTTCACCGCCGTGCTCAACGACGCGTCCTTCGCGAGGTTGAACGAGATGGTGACGGACGGGAACTGCGCCAGATGGCTGATCACGAGCGGCGACTTGACGATCTGGATCTTCGCGATGGCCGACAACGGCACCTGGCCGCTGCTGCTCGTCTGGCTCGGCAGGTACAGGTTACCCAGCGACCCCACGTTAGGCAGCGATTCCGGTTTGGCGACGAGGATCACGCGGTACTGGTCCGACTGCTGGAAGATGGTCGAGACGATCCGTTGACCCAGCGCGTCGTAGAGCGCGTTGTCGATGGTCGCCGGCGTGATGCCGAAACGCGCGGCCAGTTGCCGGTTGACTTCGACGTTCACGCTCATGCCGTCGGTGTTCATATCGCTTTGCACATCGGCGAGCGACGGAATCTTCTGCAGGCGCGCAATCAGTTCAGGCACGTACTTCTGGAATGCCTGCTGGCTCGGTCCACGCAGCACGAAGCTGTACTGGTTCGGCGAGACCGTCGTGTCGAGCGTCAGATCCTGTTCCGGCTGCATAAATAGCTTGATGCCGGGCACATTGGCGACTTCCGTCTGCAGGCGCCGCGCGATCTCCTGCGCGGTGTCCGAGCGCTTGTCGTGGTCGCGCAGATTGATCAGGAAGCGACCGTTGTTGAGTGTGGAGTTGGTGCCGTCGATTCCCACATACGAGGTGAGAGAGACCACGTCGGGATCCTTCAGGAGCTGATCGGCGAGCGCGCGCTGGCGCGTCACCATCGCCTTGTAGGACACCGAGTTGTCGGCCACGCTGATGCCCTCGATGACGCCAACGTCCTGCACCGGGAACAGGCCCTTCGGAATCACGATGTACAGCACGGCGGTCAGCACGAGGGTGAGGACGAACACCACCAGCGTGAGCAACTGGTGATCGAGCACCCAGCGCAGGCCCTTGTCGTAGGCAGAGAGCGTCTTGTCGAAGAGGCCTTCGCTGATCCGCTCGAAGCGGCTCGGATGGCGTTCGGCCTGGGCGCGCAAGAGCCGCGCGCACAGCATCGGCACGACTGTCAGCGAGACCACGGCCGACAGCACGATGGTGACCGCGAGCGTGACCGCGAATTCGCTGAAGAGGCGCCCGATCACGCCGCCCATGAAGAGCAGCGGAATCAGCACGGCGATCAGCGAGATGGTCAGCGAGAGAATCGTGAAACCGATCTGCCCGGCGCCTTCGAGCGCGGCCTCGAGCGGGGTTTTGCCCTCCTCGAGATAGCGCACGATGTTCTCGATCATCACGATCGAATCGTCGACCACGAAGCCGGTGGCAATAATCAGCGCCATCAGCGAGAGGTTGTCGATCGAGTAGTTCAGCTGGTACATCACGGCCAGCGTGCCGATTAGCGAAACCGGCACCGACACGCTCGGGATGAGCGTGGCCGGCACGTTGCGCAGGAACACGAAAATCACCGCCACCACCAGCACGATGGCGAGTATCAGTTCGATTGCGGCGTCGGAGACCGACGAGCGGATCACGCCCGTGCTGTCCGAAACGACTGTGACCTTCATGCCCGCCGGCAGCGTCGATTCGAGCTGCGGCAACTCCTTCATGATCTGGTTGACGGTGGCGATCACGTTGGCGCCCGGCTGGCGCTGCACGTTCAGCACGATCGCGGGCGTGCCGTTGTACCAGGCGCCGCGCTCGACGTCCTGGGCAGCCGACGTTACACGGGCGACATCGCGCATGAACACCGGCGCGCCGTTCTGGTACGCGATTACCGTGTTCAGGTAGTCCTTCGGATCGGAGATCTGGTCGTTGCCGTTGATCGTGTAGTCGAGGTCCGGACCGTCGAAATTACCCTTCGGCTGGCTGACGTTGACGTAGCTGAGGAGGGTACGCAGATCGTCGATATTCAGGCCGTAAGCGGCCAGCTTCTGCGGGTCGGCTTCGACCCGGATGGCCGGCACGTTGCCGCCGCTGGTCGTCACGACACCCACGCCCGAGACTTCCGAAATTTTGGTGCCGAGGCGGTTGTTGGCGGCGTCCTCGAGTTGCGTCAGCGACATCGAACTGGAGGTGACCGCGAGCGTCAGGATCGGCTGGTCGGCCGGATTGACCTTGGCGTAGGTCGGCGGCGCGGGCAGGCCGCTTGGCAGGAAGCTGTTGGCCGCGTTGATGGCCTGCTGGACGTTCTGCTCGGCGACGTCCAGGTTCAGCGACAGGTCGAACTGCAGCGTGATGACCGAGGCGCCGTCCGAACTGTACGAGGTCATCTGCTGCAGGCCGGGAATCTCGCCCAGTTGCACCTCGAGTGGCGCGGTCACCGTGGTGGCCATCACGTCCGGACTCGCGCCCGGATAGAAGGTCTGCACCTGGATGGTCGGATAGTCGACGTTAGGCAGCGAAGAGACCGGCAGCACGCGTACCGCGACGAGGCCGACCAGCACCATGGCGATCATCAGCAGCAGCGTGGCTACGGGTCTAAGAATAAACAGACGGGAGATATTCATCGGCGAGTGGATCCGCGTCTACGAAGCTGCGTCGGCGGAGGCGGCGCTCGCCCCCGAGGCACCGCCCTGGCCGTGCTTGTGATGGCCGTGCGCGCCGCTCGCGGCAGCCGCTGGCGCGGCCGAGTCTGCGTCCGTGTCTGATGCCGTTGCCGAATCCGAAGCCGCGGCGCCCGATGCTGCGGCACCCGAAGCCGCGCTACCCGAGGCGGCCCTCGCAGGCGCAGCCTTGATCGGCGCGCCGTCGCTCAGCCGGTCGGTACCGTCCGTCACGACGATGTTGCCGGCCGACAGCCCCGCCGTGATGACCGTGTTCTTGCCGTCGCTCGGTCCGAGCGTGACCTTATGCACGGAGACGGTGTTGTTGGCATTCACGAGATACACGTAGTCGCCAGGCGCGCCGGTCTGCACGGCCGGCGTCGGCACCAGCACGGCGTTCTGCATCGTATCCACCAGCAGCTTGACGTTCACGAACTCGTTCGGGAACAGCGCTTCGTCGTCGTTGGCGAAGGTAGCCCGCAACGTGACCGTTCCGGTAGCCGTCGCCATCTGGTTGCTCGCCGCGTACAGCGTGCCCACGGCGATCTGCTTCGAGTTGTCGCTGCTGAAGGCGGTGACCGGCAGGCTGGCGCCCGACCCCATGCGTTGCAGCACCGCGGCGAGCGAGTCCTGCGGCACGGTGAACTGCACTGTGGTGGGCTTCATCGTCGTGATGACCACGATGCCCGGCGAGGACGAAGCCGTAACGTAGTTGCCCGGATCGACGAGGCGCAGGCCGACGCGTCCGGAAACCGGCGCGGTGATACGGCAGTACGCGAGGTCGAGCTGGAATTGCGCGATGTTCGCCAGATCCGATTTGACCGTGGCCTCATCCTGCTGGACGAGGAACTGCTGGTCGACGAAGGTCTGCTCGGCGATCGACTTGTGCTCGTTCAACTGTTCAAAGCGCGCGAGGTCGGAGCGGGCCTGGGCGAGCGAAGCCTTGTCCTTCGCGAGCGCCGCCTGAGCCTGCTGCAGGTCGATCTCATACTGACGCGGATCGATCTGGGCGAGGAACTGGCCTTTCTTGACGTCCTGGCCTTCCTGATAGCCCACCTCCGTCAGATAGCCGCTCAGTTGCGGCAGCACGGTCACGGTTGCAGTAGGCGTTACGGTGCCCAGTTCGCTCAAGGTCACGGGCATCGAGCCGAGGGTGGCGGTTGCAACGGTCACCACTTGCGGGGCGGCGCCTCGGGCGGGTTTCTTCTGCCTGAGGATGTGCACAACCACGAGCGCGACCAGCGCCAGCACTACGACCACGAACAGGATTAACCTGACGCGCGAGCGCTTGGGCTGCGTGGACACGGCTTCGCTCATATCAATCTCCGGAAACGGGTGTTGCGTTTGATGATGGGGCTGGCCCGGCCAACGCGGGCGAGGCCGGAAAGAACTACTCGTGCCCGTTTGCGCAACCGGTCCAATTGTCCGGTTAGCGGCCGCAGGCCAAGGTGAAAAAGAGAGATTTCCCACAACTGCGGAAAAGTGCCACGTTTACTGCGCGTTGTCACCATCCAACGATCCCTTTCTTTCTGTTTGATGAAGGCGGCAGCAAAAGCCGGCGAAAAGTCCCAGCTCATGAAGACCCTGGCTGCGGCGTGCCTTCGGGCACGAACAGATAACCGCGGCCGCGCACCGTCTGAATGAAGCGCGGCGCGGAAGGATCGGCTTCGAGGATGCGGCGCAGGCGCCACACCTGCACGTCGATGCCGCGATCGGTGCCGTCGTATTCCGGGCCGTGCAGCAACTCGATCAGGCGTTCGCGGGTCAGCGCGTGCATCGGATTGTCGACGAACACGCGCAATAACGCGAACACACTATCCGCCAGCATCAGCGGGCGGCCACGTTGCATCAGCGTGCGCGACTGAAAGTCGAGCGTAAAGGTGCCGAAGGCAAACGGCTCGCGCAGTTCGGGCGCCGCTGCCGAGGGCTGCGTGCGGCGCCGCAGCACAGCCTGCACGCGGGCCAGCAACTCGCGCGGATTGAACGGCTTGGCGAGAAAATCGTCCGCGCCCAGTTCGAGGCCTTTGATTCTATCCGCAGGGTCGGCCTTCGCCGTCAGGATGATGACCGGAATGTCGTCTCCGGTGGCGCGCAGCTTGCGCAGCGCGGTCAGGCCATCAATGTCCGACATCATCAGGTCGAGGACGATCAGATCGGGACGTTCGCGTTCGAGCCGACGCTCGAGCGAACTCGCGTCGTGCAGCACAGAGACCTCGAAGCCTACTTCGCCCAGATAGATGCGCAACAGGTCGCGCAGATCGGCGTCATCGTCGACAACCAGAATTTGAATAGCCATGCGCAGGAGTTTAATGTGCCGAGGCCCGCTTGCCGCGCCCTGCGGCCTACAAAGACATTGCGAGGAGTTACGAAGAAGGCGCTGTGTAAAAGGCCGTAATAGTAAAGGCTGTTCGTAAGGGCAGCAGTCCTCACATTGCACAAATGTAATGTGATGAAGGCAATTTGTCGGGAATATGGGGATGGCAGGATTGCCATGGATCGCGCATCGAAGACACGCGATCCATCGTGCAACAGCGTGGACGTCAGAACGACGTGCCGATCTGGAACTGGAACTTCTGGTACTGGTCGCCGGCGTGCTTGATGAGCGGCAAGCCGAAGTCGAGCTTGAGCGGGCCGATTGGGGAAATCCATTCGAGGCCGGTACCGTAGCTGTAGCGCAGACCGTTTGCGCCGGTGCTGTTGCCTTCGGTGCCCCAGACGTTGCCGCCGTCGAAGAACGTGAAGATGCGCAGCGTGCGGTCGTAACCGGTGCCCGGCAGCGGGAAGGTCAGTTCGATGTTGCCGACCAGCAGCTTCGAGCCGCCGATCGGATCGCCCGTGGTCGCATCGCGCGGACCCAGCGAACTCGGCTCATAGCCGCGCACCGAACCGATACCGCCGGCGTAGTAGTTCTTGAAGATCGGGTACGGCTCGCCGCCGAGGCCGTTACCGTAACCGCCCTGGAAGTTCAGGCCCAGCACGAAGCCTTTCGCAAACGAGTAGTAATACTGTGCCTGGAAATCGGTCTTGTAGTACGTGGTGCGGGCGATCGGCGTGCCGTACTCGGCGTTGAACTGCGTGAAGTAGCCGCGGCTCGGCACCAGTGCGCTGTCGCGATTGTCGCGCGACCAGCCAAGCGTCAGCGGCACGTTGTTCGACACGCGGCCGAAGTCGTTCACGTAGTCGATATAGCTTTGCGGCGTGGTGGAATCGACGTCCAGACGGTTCTGCTCGATACCGGTGCCGAAGTAGACCATGTCCGACTCGGAGAACGGCACGCCGAACTTCAGGTCGGCGCCGAGCGTAATGATCCGGAAACTCGTATCGGTGACGTTCGAGTAGTAGAGCGGTTCGCTAGTGCGGTAGTAGACGTCGGTAATGCGCTTGATGCCGTCCACCGTGAAGTATGGGTCGACCTGTGTGACCGTCAGCGTACGGAACGTCGTCGCGGTATTCACGTTCACCGCGAGGCTCGTACCCGAACCGAACACGTTGTCCTGCGACACGCCTGCCGAAATGATCGGGCCTTCGCCGGAACCGTAGCCAAGACCGAGAGTAACGGAGCCGGTCGGCTTTTCCGTCACCTTCACGGCGATGTCGACTTCGTCGGCGGTGCCTTCGACTGGCACGGTGGTGACGTCGACATCCGTGAAGTAGCCGAGACGGTTGATCCGGTCTTTCGACAGTGCAAGGCGGCTCGAATCGAACCACGAGCTTTCGAGTTGACGCATTTCGCGGCGGATCACTTCGTCGCGCGTGCGGGTGTTGCCCACGATGTTGATGTTCCGCACGTACACGCGGCGGCTCGGGTCCACCTGCAGCGTCAGGTCGACTGTATGGTGTTGCTGGTCGATCTGCGGCTCCGCGTTCACGGTTGCGAACGCGTAACCGTATTCACCGAGCTTGTCGACCACGGCCTTGGTGGCAGCCTTCAGCTTGGCAGCGGAAAATCGGTCGCCCGGTTTGATCTTGACGAGTTTCGTCAGCTCTGCCTGGCGATCGAGCAGGTTGCCGGACAGACGGATGCCCGAAATCGTGTACGGCTCGCCCTCATGCAGCGTGAGCGTGAGGTACATGTCCTTCTTGTCCGGCGACAGCGAGACCTGGGTCGAATCGATATTGAACTCGAGGTAGCCGCGGTCGAGGTAATACGAGCGCAGGTTTTCGAGGTCGGTGGTCAGCTTGTCTTTTGCGTACACATCGTTCTTGGAGTACCACGAGAACCAGTTTGGCGTGGACTCCTGCATTTCGTCGTGCAGCGTGCCGTCGCTGAACACCTTGTTGCCGATGAAGTTGACCTGGCGGATCTTCGCGCTCGGACCTTCGATCACCGAGAACAGCAGGCCGACGCGATCGCGGTCGATCGGCGTGACCGTGGTCGTGACTTCGGCGGCATAGAAGCCGCGGGTCAGGTACTGGCGCTTGAGCTCCTGCTCGGCGCGGTCGACCAGCGACTTGTCGTAATAGCGGCCGAGCGACAAGCCGACCGAGCTTAGTGCCTTGTTCAGGTTGTCCTTGTCGAATTCGTGGAGGCCCGAGAAATCGATCGTGCCGATGGCGGGGCGTTCCTCGACCTGCACGACGACGACATCGTCCTCGGCAGAAATCCTGACGTCATTGAAGAAGCCCGTTGCGTACAGCGCGCGGATCGCGGCGGACGCCTTGTCGTCGGTGAACGTGTCGCCCTGCTTGATGCTCAGGTAGGAGAAAACGGTGTTCGGTTCGACCCGCTTGAGGCCTTCGAGCCGGATATCGCGCACCACGAAAGGCGTGACGGCGAAGGCCGAGACGGAGGTGACGCTCAGGCCGATCAGTGTCAGCGCCCTTACATGGCGGGCCGATAGTGTTTCAAGGTTCATACGTGCTGACAGGAGAGACAGACAATAGGAGGATCGCAGGTACATCATTAGCCGATGCCGAAGTGCGAGCGCGAACTTGCTACAAAAGGAGGAATATGGCCGCGCTACTGGAGCCGGGCACTGCGGACGCCGTCCACTTTGGCGAGACCCGTTACGAGCGAAAGCACTTCGGTCATGTGCCGCGCGTCGGCGCGATGCATGCGAAACGAGAGCTCGGCGCCGCCGGGGAGACGAAACGAGAGAAGCAGATGAGAGGACTCGCCTTTATCTTTGCCGACGGCCCAGGCTTCGCAGGGCATGGCGAACTTGACGTCGTCTTTCTTTTCGCGCACGCGCGCTGACCAGCCAATAGCATTGGAAATAGCGGCCAGCAGTTCATGCATGACGGAGTAGTGCAGGGCGATGCTGTCGGGCTGATTGCCTTTGAGCATGAGGTATTGACCATCGCCGGTCAGTTCGAAGGAATGCAGGGAATGAATTGCTAGGGCTACCGGCGGTGACATGGATGCACTCCCAAACAATATTGGAGGCCGAGTCTATGTGAGAAGCCGCGCGGCGAGGTTACTTGCGGTTTACCGATTCTTCCTTTCAGGAGGAGGGCAAACCAACGAGGGTGTAGGGGGCGTGTTAGCGGGGACGGGGGAAGAAGAAAGCAGGTGCCCCCGCAGCGATGCTCTCAACTTAAGCCCCATTGCATCAGGAGAGTTTGTACGCGAGATGGAAATGGGCACGGCTTTTCCGGGTGTCGCTGGATAAGAGCGAAGCCTGCCGAATGGCGCCTCGACTTTCAACGACCGATTTGCAGATTTTTCCGCACGAATCGGGATGGCATGCGGGGTAAAAACCTTCAGGAGCTAAACAAGCTCCGCATCGCGGCCTCCTGATCTTTGCAGTCCTGCTGGATCAGGCGCAACCCGCTGCTCAACCCTGATACGGACGCCTGACCATGAAACAGCAGAGCGCTACCACGCCGCTCGCGCTTTCCTGCACGCGAAGCGCAACGCTCACGTCCCCATGGTTCGTGCAGCGCACCGAATACAACCCCGCGCAGGCCACCTACCTGCCGCTCGTGAATGGCGAGACGGCCTTCGCGGCGGTGTTCGACGCCATACGAAACGCGGAGCACAGCATCGATATCCTGTGCTGGGGTTTCCAGCCGTCCATGTATTTCAGACGGGGCAGCGACGCGGCGGGTTCGCCGTCGATCGGTGAACTGCTCGAATACAAGGGCCTCGAAAAACCTCACATGAGGATCCGGCTGCTGGTCTGGAGCGACTCACTGCACGTGGCGTCCTTCTCGGAAGACATGATGCCAGGCAACCACGGGCCAGTCGGGCTGGCGGGGGCTGCACAGGACGGGCGCACGCGCGCCCAGCGCGAATTCGACCAGCTCTGGTACTGGCGGGCCAACCGGAACAATGTCACGCGGATGTCGGCCGGGACGAGGGCCAATCCGTTTCCCGCAGCGAAATCGGTGGTGACCACGGCATTGAACGCATTGCCGGGCGCGCCAAAACCGCTGGCAAACATTGAATTCGCCACGCGCGATTTCGATCTGAGGGAGCGTGCCGAAATCGCCTGGCGCACGTGGATGAGCGGCCCGGCGGGCGACCCCACGCTGAGAGAGCGGAACACCGCGGCGATGACGGCGGAGCCCTCGCACCACCAGAAGATGGTGCTTGTCGACTACGAGCTTCCCGAGCGGGCCATCGGGTTCGTGATGGGGCACAACACGCTGGATGAATACTGGGACCGGGACGATCACACCTGGCTGCGGCAGGCGCCGCGAATGGGACGCAACGGCCTGCATCCGCGGCAGGACATGTCCGCGAAGGTGACGGGTCCGGTCCTCGAGTACCTGAACGAGAATTTCTGCCAGGCGTGGGACGACGCGACCGGGCAGAACCTGACCCAGGCGCGGGCGGCGCTGGCTTGCCGGCTGAAGCTGCGCGCTGATCACGGTACGCCGGTGATGGCGCAGATCCTTCGCACGCAGTCGCAGCACGGCAAGGACGGCACGAAGGACATCGCGTCGCTGTACCTGCAGGCGGTGAACAACACGACGAGATTCGTGTACATCGAAAACCAGTATTTCCGGTATATGCCGGTGGCCGACAGGCTGCGGGAGAACGTCAACGCGCAGATCAAGGGGGGGCGCAACCCGGCGAAGCATGGTGAGGTCTATCTGTTCGTGGTCACGAACTCGAACGACGACGGCATCGGCCGCGGGACAGTGAGCAGCTACCAGATGCTCGCGGCGCTCGGATATGGCGACCGGATGCCGGGGGTCGAGACACTGGAGAAGAACGACCAGCTTACGCAGCAGGAGCAGACGCTGGAGAAGCAGCTGGCTGACGAACAGGCGGCCAGCCAGCGCGCGATGATGCAGGGCGCGGGTTTCTCGCAGATGCAGGGGCTGGCGAACTACCTTCAGGGCGCACAGACCCGGCAGGCAGAAATCGGGCAGCAGCTGGAGCAGACGAGGCAGGAGAAACGGCGGGTGGCGAGCGTGAGCCCGGACGGCATGACGAAGGAGGGAGAGCTGGTGCCGCCGCAGGATATGCCGGGGATGAAAGTGCTGGTCTGCACCCTGGTCGCACCGGACACGCCTGCAGGCAAGGCGTGGGACTACGTCTATGTCCACCAGAAGCTGATGATCGTTGACGACGTGTTTACGACGCACGGCTCGGCCAATGTCAACCGGCGCAGCATGGAGGTGGATAGCGAACTGAATATCTGCCATGAGCATGGAGGCCTGACGTCCGCGCTGCGCAAACAGATGTGGGCGCTGCATACGAACAATAGGGGTGCTCAGGATGATGTGTCGGAGGCGTACAAGGCGTGGAGTTACATCATTTCCCGGAACACTCAAAACCAGGGCAATAAACTGGCTCCGATGGCGTCCCTTGTGGGCTTCCTGCGGACCTCGCCCACACGCACTTACGAGGATTGAACCATGAGACGAGGCATGCTCATCGCCCTGGTGGCGAGTCTTGCCTGCGCCTGTACAAAGGAGAACCCATTGGCTTCACTACCTGACCTGAGCGCCGTGCGCGCGAATCTCGCCTTTATCTGCGTACACGAGGACGACCATCTGCCGCCGCTCGATCCCGATGCGGACCAGTTGTTCAGATACGGCCGCTGGCTGCAGAAGCAGGATGGTCCAAAGGACTTCGGCGATATCGCGCGGTATTACCGGATCGCGGCGGCCCACGATCATTACAAGGCCAACACCAACCTTCAGGCGCTGGTGTCGACGGGGCTGGCCGATTCTCCGGATGCACCGAAAGAGACGATCGACCTGGCAGCGCAACTGGTCAAACAGGGCGTGCCGGCCGGCTACTACGACATCGCGCACTACCTCGAACTCGGCTATGGCCTGAAGCAGGATAGCGTGACGGCCTTGCGCTATTTCCGCAAGGCGGCGGATCTGGGTAGTGCGGATGCGCAGTATTACGTTGCTCAACAGCTGTTTCCGGTCGACAAGGCGCCGGATATTGCAGAGCAGATGTGGCGTTGTGCCGCCGACCAGGGACACGGCAAAGCAGCGCTTGAACTGGGCATTGACCGTGCGATACATAAGTCCTACGTCGAAGCACTCGAAGCGAACCAACGGGGCGTCATGGCGGGAAACAGCCTGGCTGCGTGGGCTCTTGAAAATGGCTTTGCGGTAACTCCAGAAAACCGGGTGCTGTATTACCTCGCTGTTCCGAACGATCCCGAACGCTCGCGCCGCTACAAAGCGATCGGCAAATTCCTCGACGGCAACGAAGGTCTGAACCCGAAGGTCCCCGACGTCGACCAGATCGTGCCACTGCCGCCGGCGAAACTACCGCCGTGGGACGGCACGTTCCAGTGGGAGAAGGAACAGGCCGCAGCCGTGGCGCCGCAGAAACCCTCCGATGCGCTGGTTGAAAGGCTGGCCCGCGAGAAGAACCTCGACCCGGCGA